>NZ_JBIVKZ010000025.1:0-154277 GCF_044751025.1 Streptomyces sp. NPDC088747 | reverse complement strand
CCCAGCATCACCACACCCCCCGTCCTCGCCACCCTCAGCAACACCCCCCAACGCGGAGCCCAACTCCACCACCAACTCGCCGCCGCACAGATCGCGGGTACGTACGCCGACACGGACGCGGCCGCGGCCGCGGACTCGACGCGGCAGGCAGCCGCTTTCAGTTGACCGCGCCCGGGAGAACACACGCGGCGTCCAGCGCCGCCACTCCCGTGCACGCTCCCTCGCCTTCGCCGAAGTACGCCCGTAGCGCGGGGGCCAGGCCGCCGCCCCCTGCCGCCCAGCCGACATAACCGTCGGGGCGCACCAACAGCGCCTCGCACAGCAGCCCTTGCACCGGCTCGGCACGCACCACCCGCAACAGCCCGGCCCACGCCCGCGCCTGCTCCTCGAAGTCATCCGCTCCCTCGCCGAACAGCAGAAGCAGCGGAAGTCCCTTGCCCAGCAGGCCGATCACATCCGTACGGCCTTCGGAGGTGTCCAACGCGAGGTTCTCCAGAAAGCGCCCCTCCCACGGCGAGGCGTCCGGGCCCCACGGAGGCACCACGGTGTCCTGTGCGCTGACCATCGACGCCAGCACGCCGCTCTCCGCGGACGCCCCCGCCATCAGCTCACGAAACAGAGCGCGCAGGGGATCGAGCCCGGCATCCGGCCGCATCAGGGCGAGTTGGGCCCTCGTGTGGTCGATGACTCGCTGAGCGGCCGGGCGTCGCTCCCGGTCGTACGAGTCCAGCAGCCCTTCGCCGGCCGCGCCGCACACCGTCAACGCCAGCTTCCAGCCCAGGTTCATGGCGTCGAGCAGGCCTGTGCTCAGCCCCTGGCCGCCGATCGGGAAGTGCACGTGCGCCGCGTCGCCCGCGAGCAGGATCCGCCCTTTGCGGTACGACTCCACGAGTCGGCAGAAGTCGCTGAACCTGCTCAGCCAGCGCGGCTCGTCCATCCCGATGTCGCGCCCGGCGATCCAGGACACCTCGTCGCGCAACTCCGCCAAGGTAGGCGGCTGATGGCGTCCCTCGTAGGCGCCCGCGCAGTTCAACGTCCGCAGTCGCACCCGGCGTTCAGCCAGCTCCTTCACCACGATCCAGCCTCGCGGCGTCCGGTGCCATCCGGCCACCAAGGCCCCCGTTTCCCGCAGTCGCACGTCACCCGCCAACGCGGAAACCGTCGCCGGATACGTCCTCGATCCAAAGGCCGCCGCCTCACGGACCAGGCTCCGCGCGCCGTCCGCGCCCACCACGAACTCCGCCAGGAGATCGACCCGCCCACCGGGCCCGTCCACCTCCACCCGCACCTTCTCCTCCGCCTCACGCACACCCACGGCCCGATGGTCACGCAAAATCGTCACGCCCAATGCGCGCGCCCTCTTTTCGAAGCCGCTCACCAGCTCCGCCTGATCACACTTCAATACAGGGCCGGGCTCCCCCGCCGGACCCGAAATGGCCAGTCCTGGAATTCCCGCGAAATGAAAACCGACCGAGACGGAACCCCTGTCCGCCCCTGTCCTGGGCGAATTCCCGCCCTCCGAATCACCCAAGTAGCCACGTCTCACCAGGCTCTGCGCGGTCCGCGCATGCACCGTGGTCGCCTTCGGCCACTCGGACACACCTCCCTCTGCCTCCACAACCACCACATCAACACCAAAACCCGCCACCTCGCACGCCACCACCAGCCCCACCGGTCCCCCACCCACCACCACTACCTGCGGACCACCCACCACGCCCACCACCCCGAATAGAAAAATCCACACCGGCTGAATTGATAGCCACACGTCCGCCCGAACGGCAAAACTATGTACCGGACGGCCGGTTCTTTACAACCCCTTCACGAAACTGCATAAGAGGCTTCCGGAACGGCGGCATTGCGAGTGCGCTCAGCCGGGCGACATCTTGATCAATTCCGGAATGCGCTAAAGATCGATACGCCGGAGAAGCCAAGGAAATCCCCTGGTCGGGGCGCTCTTCGACGCGACTGAACGCGGCAGGCCAACCTGCGGCCGGCGCCGGGAGCCCGGCTCGGCGATGAGATCGGCCGCGGTACGCGGGGCGTCTACCCGCCGGGCCGCGAAACGCGTCACCCGCATCCGCAGGGAGCCCTGCCGCCCGTCTGGCCGGAAGGGCGTGCCGTCGGCCGGATGTACGCGAATGGCTCCGAATGTACGTAAATGGCTGCTGAGCCCGAAAGCTGTCACGCTGGCCGGAAGCGGTCTTCGACGCTCAGGGAGCTGTCATGGCGTGGACGGACTGGGGCTCCACGGGATCCACGGGGGCCAGAAGGGCTACGGGGGATCCGGGGCCGGACGGCCGGTCATGACGGGCCGTCCCGGTCCCGGCGGTCACTACGGGGAGAGCCTGTTCGAGCCGGAACACCCCCAGGAAGCCGAGCGCATCGACGCGGCGGCGCTGGTCTACGACCCCTTCACCACACGACTCCTGCACGCGCTGGATCCAGGGCCGGGCAGCCGCTGTCTGGAGGTGGGGGCCGGGACCGGGACGGTGGTTCGCTGGCTGGTGGAGGAGGCGGGCGCCGGGGAGGTGGTCGCGCTGGACAGGGGCACCGGTGCGCTGGAGGCTCTCGCGGGCCCGCGGGTACGGGTGATCAGCGCCGATCTCAGGGACGAGAGCCTGGATCTCGGCAGCTTCGACCTCATCCATGCCAGGTTCGTTCTCATGCATCTGCCCGAGCGCCGGCAACTCGTCTCACGGCTCGCACGATGGCTCGGTCCCGGCGGCTGGCTGGTGCTCGGGGACGCCGTGGAGGTGCGGAATCTCCTGGACACGTCGTCGGCCTACCGGCGGACCATGGACGCCATGTGGCAGGCGCTGAAGTCGTCGATCGGCACGGACACGTCCGACGTCCCGGCCTATCCGCACCTCCTCGGAGAGGAGGGCCTCCGGAACGTCGCCGGTGAGCTGTTCTGTCCGCCGCTGGTCGCGGGCGGCCCCCTCGCCCGATTCTGGTCCGAGACCTGGAACCGGATGCGGCCCGCGCTGGAGGAAACCGGACAGGTGGACTCCGCCGTCATCGACGCCGCGGTCGCCTACCTGGCCTCGCCCCGACTCGCCGAACTCGGACCCGGCATGGTGATGGCGTGGGGGCAACGCCCCTGAGCCGTTGAATGCCGGCCGGACGGCGACCGGCGACACTCGCTGTTCGACGGCGGGCCGAGAGCCGCGACACCGCGCGCCATCACTTGATAGGCAAGTGAATAGTTGCCTATGGTGGGGGCGTGGCCGACGACCTTTACAGAGCCTTGGCCGATCCCACCCGCCGCATAATCCTCGACGAGCTCACGGAGAGGTCCGGACAGACACTCTTCGAGATCTGCTCGCGACTGAGCATGAAGCATCAGCTCGCCATCTCGCGTCAGGGCGTGTCCCAGCACCTCGCCGTACTGGAGGCCGCCGGGCTCGTCGAGACCAGGCGGGAGGGTCGCTACAAGTTCCACGACCTCAACACCGCCCCGCTTCGGCGGATAGCCGAGCGATGGCTCGCGCCCGACACATCCGGACCAGAGGAGAGCACCCCGTGAAGATCCAACTCACCAGCGTCTTCGTGGACGACCAGGCCAAGGCCCTGCACTTCTACACCGAGATCCTCGGCTTCGTGATGAAGCACGACGTCCCGCTCGGCGAGAAGGACCGCTGGCTGACCGTCGTCTCGGCCGAGGAGCCGCACGGCGTCGAACTCCTCCTGGAGCCCGCCGGCCACCCGGCCGTCAAGCCGTACCGGGACACGCTCGTCCAGGACGGCATCCCGCTCGCCCAGTTCGCCGTCGACGACGTGCGGGCGGAGTACGAGCGCCTGAGCGGCCTCGGTGTCCGCTTCACCCAGGAGCCCCTGGAGATGGGCCCCGTCACCACCGCCGTATTCGACGACACGTGCGGCAACCTGATTCAGATCGCGACAACTCCCCAGTAGGCGGTTGGCCGCGTGCGGGACCCGGCAGCCGATGTGACCGGTCCCGCGCTCCGGCAGACGCCGGTGTCAGCGGTGAACCGGAGGGTGCGCCGCCCCGTGGAATCGTTGATCGCTGCCGTGCGCGAACAGGACGGGGCCGCCCGTTTCCTGGCCCGGCCCGGTGGCTTCGACCCGCCGACCATGTCGAGGACGTCCGCCGCGACCGGTAACGACGAGGAGATCTTCCTGCCCCTCAGCGGGGCGTTCTGCCGACGGGCGTAGCGGGGTCGGAGTCATGGAGGTCGTCCCGCGGCTGCCGACGTGGTGACGAACGTCCACTCAGGACGGTCACCCCGACCCCCTCGCCTGGAAACCCGGTGGAACGGCGCCGATGCTGCTGGTTATGGTCGGCGGATGAGCACTCGTACCTTCCGTATCACCGTCCGCGGCGTCTTCGACGGACTCGACGCCGGCCAGCGGGCGGAGCTCCTGGCCGAGGCCGCGGAACACGACGTGCTCCGCGCCGCGTTCACCCTCAAGGGACACCTGAGTTACGACCTTGCCGCCAGGTCCGCCTTCACCTTCCGCTTCGCCGACTCGGGAGACGCCGAGGAGGACATCCTGGAGGCGACGGAGCGCGCCGAAGAGGCGGCCGCGTCCTGGTTGACGGGGCGCGGCTACGCCTACAAGAACCTCCGGTCCAGCGCCGAGGACCTCTCCCAGGCTCCCTTGGGCAAACGGCAGCGCCGCGCCGCCGCCCAGAAGCCCGCCTGATCCCGTTTCGGCGATCTGCCCGTGCCGGTCACCGGGCGGCGCGGAAGCTGCCGTGACTACTTCACCACGCCCGCCGCGTGGGCGACGACGACCGCGTTCGGGGGGCACACCACTGGGTGTGCCCCCTTGTCACGGCCACCGTCTAAGCTCTGGATCATGCGCGTTCTGGTCCTGGAGGACGACCCCGAGCTGGGGCCCGTCGTGGCTGTTCGGCTGCGAGGCGCGGGGTTCGCGGTGGACCTCGTGTCGACCATCGCCGAAGCGGATCTCAAGCTCGCGGTCAACGGCTACGACTGCGTCGTGGCCGACCGCTCCGTTCCGGACGGCGACTCGCTCACGCTGCTCGCCGCACACCGGCACAACGGGTCGACGCTGCCCTTCCTGCTGCTGACGGCCCTGGACGCGGTGAGCGACCGGGTGGCCGGCTTCGAGCACGGAGCGGACGACTACCTGGTGAAGCCCTTCGCCTTCGCCGAACTGGTCGTGCGGGTGCGCGCGTTGTGCCGCAGGGAGCGGCCGGCCCGGCTGCCGGTCCTGCGGGCGGGTGACCTGGAGGTCGACCTGCCGCGGCGCCGGGTGTCCAGGGCCGGGGTGCTGCTCAGCGTGTCGGCCAAGGAGTTCGCCGTGCTGGAGGTGCTCATGCTGCGGGCGGGCGAGGTGGTGACCCGCACGGAGCTCATCGAGAGCTGCTGGGACGAGGCGAGTGAGCCGATGTCCAACGTGGTGGACGTCCTGATCGGGCAACTGCGCAGGCGGCTCGGGTCGCCCGACCCGATCGGGACGGTGCGCGGTGTCGGCTACCGGCTGGGCGTCGGGGCACCGGCGTGATACGGCGGGCCGCACCGTCCTCCCCTTCCCCCGCCGTGGCCCGGCTGAGGCGCACCCGTCGGCTGATGACCCTCCTGTTCGCCTCGACGACCGCCGCCTGCCTCGTCGTACTCGCCGCCGTCGCTGTCCGAATCGACGCCGAATCCCGCAGGTCGGGCCTCGACCACGAGGTCGGCAGCCGCGCCACCGGCCTCTCACGAGCGGTCTGGTTCGACGCGGGGGTACTGCACCTGGAGCCGCTGAGCGAGGACGAACTCGCGCGCGGAGCACAGGTGTTGGCCGTCCTCCAGGCGGCGCCGGGAAAGCCGCCGTCGCTGCGGAACGTCGAACCCGCACGCTCGGCGTTGCCCGGTCAGGACCGGCTCGGCCTGCTCTGGCAAAGCGTCCTTGAGGAGCAGGAGACCGTCCAGGTCAGTGCTCCTTCCGAAACGGGCGGGCGGCTGAGGTGGGCGGCGGCTCCGGTGTGGGACGACGACCGGATCGGTGCGGCCGTGCTGGTGGGAACGGAGGTCGCGCGCGGCGAACGCGATCACGACGTCCTCGTTCGCTGGCTGGCGGTCGGCTGCACGGCTCTGGTCTGCTGCGCGGCCGCGGTCGGCCACCTGCTGTCCGGCCGCGCGATGCGGCCCGCCCTGGTGGGTCTGGAACAGCAGGAACAGTTCCTGGCCGAAGCCGCGCACGAACTGCGTACCCCGCTGGCGACGTTGCGGCTCGTGGTGGAGCGGGCTGACACCTCCGACGAGGCCCTGCGGCTGGTGGACCGGCTGAGCCGACTGGTGACCGGGCTGCTCGCCAGGGCCAGGACGGAAACCGGCGCGCAACGGGCGGAGTTGGTTCCCCTGCGCCTGGACCAGCTGGTGGAGACGACGGTCGAGGAGCTGCCGGACCAGGACAACGTCACGGTGAACTCCGAACCCGTGGTGGTGCTCGGGGATCCGGATCTGCTGGCGCAGGCGGTACGGAACCTGGTGGAGAACGCCCAGCGCCACGGCGGCCCGCCCGGGTCACCGGTGGAGGTCACCGTCGCGCCGGGGCTCGTCGCGGTCCGCGACCACGGGGCGGGGGTGCCGCTCGCGGACCGGGAACGGGTCTTCGCCCGGGGAGTCACCGGGGCTTCCGGTGCCGGGTCGGGAACGGGGGCCGGGCTCGCCATCGTCCGCTGGGTCGCCGAACTGCATCACGGCAGCGCCCGCCTCACCGACGCTCCCGGCGGGGGTTCGCTCGCCGAGCTCCGGCTGCCGAAGGACCGGGCTCGGACGTCCTCATCGTCATCTCATGAAGACCTCGGCACTGTGGGCTCATGAACTCTGCGTACAGAACGCGGCTGTTGGTGGCCGTCGCCGCGGTACTCGGCATCCTGCTCGTCGCGGTGGGCCTGCACGGGTCGCCCTTCGACAGTGGCTCGGGGCCTTCGCCGTCCGAGGTGGCCGTCCGGGTCGACCAGGTCGGCTATGTGCGCGGCGAGGCCAAACAGGCCTACGTCATGGGTACTTCGGCGGCACTCGCGGGCGCCCGCTTCAAGGTCGTCGACGCCGGGAACGACGTGGTCGAGGCGGGGAGGCTCGGAGCCGCCACCGGCCGTTGGAACGCCAAGTACCCCTCGGTGCGCACCATCGACCTCTCCGCGCTGAACACGCCGGGCGTCTACCGCATCGTCCTGACGGGGACCGCGGCCGGCCGTTCCCCGTCCTTCCGGGTCGCCGACGCACGCGAGCTGATGACCCCGCTCGTCCGGGACAACGTCCGCTTCCTCCAGGCCCAGCGGGACGGGGACGACGTACTTCCCGGTGCCCTGCGCGACGGTCCTTCCCATCTGGCCGACCAGGACGCGACCGTCTACGCCGACCCGGAGTACGACGAGGCGGGCGAGGAACTGCTCGACGAGCGGCTGACCCCGACCGGTGACCGGGTCGACGTCTCGGGCGGCTGGTTCGACGCGGGGGACTTCCTCAAGTTCACCGGAACCACCTCGTATTCGGTCGCCGAACTCCTGCTCGCACAGCGTGAGCTGCCCGACATGGCGGAACTGTCGGCCGAGGCCACGCACGGGCTGACCTGGCTGGACGGGATGTGGGACGAGGACACCGGCACTCTCTACACACAGGTCGGCATCGGCGTGGGCAACGAGGCCGTACGGACGGATCACGACGTGTGGCGGCTGCCGGAGGCCGACGACAGGCTCGACGTGTCACCCGGCGACCCGGACTACACGATCAAGCACCGGCCGGTGTTCCGCGCCGCCGACCCCGGCGAGCCGATCGGTCCCCACCTGGCGGGCCGGGTGGCGGCGGCCTTCGCCCTCGCCGCACAGCGCGCGGCCACGACGGACCCGGATGAGGCCATGGACTGGCTGGACAAGGCAGCGGCCGTCTATGGCCTGGCCGACACCGCGCCCGACCCCGACGAACCGCTCGTCACCGCGTTCCCGGCCGCCTTCTATCCCGAGGACTCCTGGCAGGACGACATGGAGTTCGGCGGCGCCGAACTCGCGCTGGCCGCGCGGCTGCTCGGGGACGACCGGGAGAGCCAGTGGGCCGACGACGCCGCCCGATGGGCTCGCGCCTATCTCCGGTCCGACGTCAAGGGCACCCTCAACGTGGCCGACGTCAGCGCGCCGGCCCACGTCGACCTGGCCACGGTCCTGGACGGCTCCCGGAGCAACGGAATCGGGGCCGCGGACCTGTACCGGGACCTGCGCCGCCAGCTGGAGGACGGGGTCGCCCGCGCCGGGCACGACCCGTTCGGAGCGGGCGCCGTCTACGACGATTTCGACGCAGTTCCGCACACTTTCGGGCTGGTGGCCACCGCCCGTCTCTACGCCAGGACCACCGGGGACGACCGCTACGCGGCCTTCGCCGGACGGCAACGGGGCTGGGCCCTCGGCGCCAACCCGTGGGGAACCAGCTTCATGATCGGTGCGGGTGAGGTCTTCCCGCACTGCCCGGAACACCAGTCGGCCAACCTCAAAGGCAGCCTCGACGGGAAGGGTGCGATCCTGCGGGGCGCCGTGGTGAACGGCCCCAACGCCGCCGCGAAGCTTGAGGAGTTGAACGGTTTCCCCACCATGAGGAAATGCACGGCCGCCCCGCCGTCGGGAGCCTGGACCGACTTCGACGGCAAGGGCGCGCGGTACGTGGACGACGTGGGCGCCTGGCAGACCGTGGAACCCGCACTGGACTTCACCACGACGGCACTGCTGGCCTTCGCCCTGACGGACTGAGCAGTCGAACGTGGGGAGCGGTCGACGCCGGGCAACGGCTGAAGCTCCTCAAGTCCCGCGACAAGAAAGGGCACATGACCATCCGGTGACGTGTCCTCAGTCCGTGGCCGCGGCCCGGTAGGGGCGGAAGAACGCGCGCAGCTCCTCCGCGTAGAGCTCGGGCTCCTCGAAGGCCGCGAAGTGGCCGCCGCGGGCGGGCTCGGTCACGCGTACCACGTTCGTCGTGCGCTCCAGCCAGGCCTTCGGCGGGCGGAGGATGTCGCCGGGGAAGAGGGAGAATCCGGAGGGCACCTCGACGCGGCGGGCGAGTTGCCCGGGCGGGATCGCCGAGTTCGCGCTGTACATGCGCATCGACGAACCGATCGTGTCCGTGAGCCAGTAGAGCGTGAGGTTCGTCAGGATCTCGTCCCTCGTGAAGCTCCGTTCGACGTCTCCGTCGCAGTCGCTCCACGCCCGGAGCTTCTCGACGATCCACGCGGCGAGTCCGGCCGGCGAGTCGGTGAGGCCGACGGCGGCCGTCTGGGGCTTCGTACGGTGGATGGCGCCGTAGGCACCCTCGCTCGCGCCCCAGGTCCCGACGTCCGAGAACCAGGCGCGTTCCTCGGGTGTGAGATCGGCCGGGTCGCCGGTGAGGACGGGCAGGCCCCCGTCCGTGCGGTGGACGGCGACGACCCGGTCGGGGTGATCGAGCGCGAGGTAACGGCTCACGTGGCTGCCGATGTCCCCGCCCGCCGCACCGAAGCGCGGGTAGCCGAGCTCGCTCATGAGCTCGGCCCAGAGTCCGGCGACGGCGATGGAGTTGAGCGGCGGGCCGGTGGGGCGGTCGGAGTATCCGAAGCCCGGCATGTCGGGCACGACCACGTCGAACGCGTCGGCGGGGTCGGCGCCGTGCGCGCCGGGGTCGGTGAGGAGCGGGACGACCTTTGAGTAGCGCCAGAACGAGTCCGGCCACCCGTGGCTGAGGACCAGGGGCAGGACGGGCCTGGTCGGCGCCACCGCCGGGGCGTGCACGAAGTGGATTCCGAGACCGCCCAGCCTGGTGCGGAAGCGGGGAAGCCGGGCCAGCGCCTTCTCCTGCGCCATCCAGTCGAACCCGTCCGCCCAGTAGGCGACGAGTTCCCGGAGGTAGGTGATGTCGGTGCCGAGCGACCACCCGGCGTCCTCGGGCGCATCCGGCCAGCGAGTGGCGCGCAACCGGGCGCGGAGGTCTTCGAGCGCCGCGGGCTCGGTCTGCGGAATGAACGGCTCCAGGCGAGGCGATGCGTCCGACATGGTCCGCATGCTAACTCGACGCGCCCGGCCACCGACGGCACCGGCGGTCCCCGCCACGCGCTCCGCGGACACGTGCCCGTCGTTCGCCGGTGTGCACGAAGGCCATCAGGTGTGCGGGCCGAGCGCCTGGCGCCGACCGCGGACGCCGGGGTCCGTGACGCGCTCGACGCCGGTGTCCGCGGCGCGCTGGAAGCCCGCCGACCGGCGGCACCAGGCCCTCCGTCGGCGATCAGAACCGCGCACCCACCGGCGTCCCCGCTCCCGCCGTTCCCGCGGTCGGCGGCGCGCGCCCGCAACCCCCGGGAACCGTCGTCAAATGCCGCGGATTCTTTCGAACCGCGGAGCCGTAACTCCCGTAGTGGGGGTGCCGCGTGGGACTCCTACCCCGTCCCGGCGCGGTGACCGTTCTCCGCTGTCCCGACCGCTCCGGCCACCCACAGGCGGCCCGGGTGACGGGTGCGCACCGGCGCCGGCCAGGTCTCACCTCCGCCTTACAAGCCCCAGCCGCTCCTCTTCCCACGGCACAGAAACTGCGTACTCAATGATCAATGCTGGACAGACCGTTGACGACTTACCCCCCACGCTCGACAGACGCGGTCTCACCTCGCTCAGGGTCACCCTCCGGAGCGAGGCATCGAGATCCGCCGCGCGGCCGTCAGCCGTGGTTCGGTCGGCCGCGGACGGCGGTGCGAACGCGTGAAGTCCAAGTTCGACCCGTTGTCCGTGACGGCGATGACCATCACCGTCGTCGCCATCTCGGCCACCGCGCCGCTCACCGCAGCCGCCACCGCCTCGCCCCTCGCCATGGCCTTCTGGCGCAACGCCCTCGGCTTCGCCGTACTCGGCCCCCTCCTTCTCCTCCTGCGCCGCCGCGAAGTCGTACGCGTCGTACGCGGTGAACGCCGCCTGCTGCGGCGGGAGCAGTGGCGGCCCCTGATCTTCGGCTTCCTGGCGGCCACCGCGCTCGCCCTGCACTTCGCGGCCTTCATGACCAGTACGCGGCTCACCTCGGTCGCCATGTCCACGGCGCTCGTCGCCACCCAGCCGGTCTGGCAGGCCCTCATCGCCGCCGGCCAGGGGGTACGGACCTCGCGCAGGACGTGGGCCGGGCTCACCCTCTCCGTGGTGGGAGCGACCGCTGCCGCCGGCCTCGACATCAGGTCGGGCGGCACCGCGCTGCTGGGTGACCTCCTCGCCCTCGCCGGTGCCGTCGCCCAGGCCGGGTACACCGCGCTGAGCGAGAAGTCGCGGGCCGACGTGAGTACGCCCCTCTACTCGACCTTCACGTCACTGGTCTGCGGCCTGGAACTCCTCGCCGTCTGCTGGCTGGCCGACATCCCGCTGACCGGCTTCGACAGATCCACCCAGCTCTCGCTGCTCGGGCTGCTCATCCTTCCCCAGATCCTGGGGCTCGGCGCTCTCAACTTCGTCCTCGGCAGAGTGTCGGCGACAACCATCAGCGTTCTTCTGCTGCTTGAGACACCGGTGGCCGCACTCGGGGCATGGTGGCTGATGAACCAGGGCATCGATCCCGCCACCGTGCCGGGGCTCCTGCTGATCATCGTCGGCGTCACCGTCGTGGTGACCAGCGGCGCCCAGGAACAACCCGCGGTCGCACCGGGCAGACACCGCATCGGCGCGCCGCCGTACCCGGCGTACGCCCCGCACAACCCTCAACCGCCGATCACGGCAACTCACCTGACGAACCATCAAGACGTTGTCCAGGATCCCCGGGTGGACTGGGCGGACCCCCCTTACGTCGAAAGCCCGACCATCAGGTTCAGTTACCACGGCGCGGGCGCCTTCGACACCGTGCACCTTCGCAGACCGCACCTGTCGGAGTTCGACACCGTACGTCTGCGCAGACCACAGCCGGAGGAGTTGGACGAACTGGCCGATCACAGTTCACCGCGCTGACTGCCCGGGAGTGCGGACCGCCGGTGAGCGGTCCGCACCCTGTCGCGGCCCCCGGTGCCGCCGCCGACGAGGACCGGCCGAGGGAAGTCCCGGCCCCGTCCAGTCCCGGCGCTCGGCTCATCCTTGGGCGGTGGGGCGGACGACGAGTTCGTTGACGTCGATGTCGGCGGGCTGGGCGACGGCGTAATGGACCGCCTCGGCGATCGCGGCGGCGGGGATCGCGATGTCCATCTGGCCCGTGACCGCGTCCCTGGTGTCCTGGTCGCCGATGGTCTCGGTGAGCTCGCTCCGGGTGAGGCCGGGGCTGATCACGGTGACCCGTAGCTCCCGGCTCTCCTGGCGCAGGCCCTCCGACAGGGCACGGACGGCGTGCTTGGTGGCGCTGTAGACGGCGGCGGTCGGGTCGACCCGCAGTCCGGACACGGAGGCGATGTTCACGATGTGTCCCGCGCCCTGGGCCCGCATGATCGGCAGGACCGCGGCGATGCCGTGCAGTACGCCGCGCAGGTTGACGTCGATCATGCGGTCCCACTCGTCGGTGCGCAGCGCGTCCAGGCGTGACAGGGGCATCACGCCGGCGTTGTTGACCAGCACGTCGACACGGCCGTACCGCTCGTGGGCGGCAGTGACGAAGGACCGGACGCCGATCGGGTCGGTCACGTCCAGGACGTGCGGCAGGGCGCTGCCGCCGTCGGCCTCGATCTCCTTGGCGAGGGCCGCCAGACGCTCGGTGCGGCGGGCTCCGAGGACCACCGGATGGCCCGCGGCGGCCAGCCGCCGGGCGGTGGCCTCGCCGATGCCGCTGCTGGCCCCGGTGATCAGCACGACCTTCGGGACGGCGGTGGTGGGCGGGTACGTCATGCTGTTTCCTTCGTGAGTCGACGGCCTCGGGTGCGGGCCGTCCGGTCCCGTCAGCTTGGGCCCGGAGGCGCGGGAGCGGCAGGAAGGGACTTCCTGGGTGCCGCACACCCAGGAAGCGGCGGCGTACGATCCACATATGAGCGGCAACGAACTGGGTGAGTTCCTACTGGCGCGTCGCTCCCGTCTCAGCCCGCAGGAAGTGGGGTTTCCCCGTTCGGCCGACCGTCGTGTCAGCGGGCTGCGGCGCGAGGAGGTCGCCGTCCTCGCCGGGGTCAGCGCCGACTACTACGCCCGCCTGGAACAGGGCCGCGAACGGCACCCGTCCTGCCAGGTCGTCGACGCCCTCGCGCGGGCGCTGCGCCTGGACTCCGACGCCTGCTGGCACGCCTACCGGCTCGCCGGACTCGTACCGAAGCCCGAGGGACCGGATCCTGACGGGGAGCGGGTGGCGCCCGAGCTGCGACGGCTGATGGACGGTTTCCCGGCGGCCGTCGCCTACGTGGTCGACCGCCGGCTGGACGTTCTCGCGTCGAACGCGCCCGCCGCCGCGCTCCTCTCCCCGCTGGCGGACCCGCGCCGCATGGTCCGCTCCCTCTTCCTCGACCCCGCGGCGCGCACGCTGTTCGTGGACTGGGACACCGTGGCGCGTGACACCGTCGCCGCCCTGCGCCTCGCGTACGGCCATGGGCGCGACGATCTCCGGATCTCCGCCCTGGTTGACGAACTCCGCGCCGGGAGCGAGGAGTTCGCGGAGCTGTGGGCTCGCCAGGACGTCAACCGGTTGGGCAGCAGGCTCAAGACCTTCGACCACCCCGCGGTGGGCCGGCTGACCCTCTCGTACCAGGCGTTCGAGGTGCAGGACGCGTCAGGGCAGTGCCTGCTCGTCGGCACCGCGGAGCCCGGCAGCACGGACGCCGACCGCCTGGCCATCCTGTGCGCCGCCCGGCCGGTCGACAACCGCCAGGGCTCCACCGCCGTTCAGTAACGGGGACCCCGTTTACCTCACAGCGCGGGTGTCCGATGCGGACTCGTCCTAGTTCACCCCGGCCGTGAACTCACCGAACAGGCGGTTCGCCGTGGGTGAGCTGAACTGGCGCTGGAGTTCCGCTCGGGCGATCTGCTTGCGGAACTCTCCTTCGTAGGAAGGATCACCGGCGTTGTGCATGAGTTCGGTTATCCATGTCGCGAACGCCTGGTAGTTCCAGATATGACTCAGGCAGGTCGTGGAGTAGTCGTCGAGCAGGCGCGAATCGTTCTTCCGGGTCTGGTGGATCACCGCACGCGCGAACACCTCGGCGTCGTGGAGGGCGAGGTGAATTCCTTTCGCGCTCATCGGCGGAATGATGTGCGCCGCGTCGCCGAGCAGATAGAGCCTGCCGTGGCTCATCGGGCTGTGGACCACGTTCCGAAGCGGTACGAGTTGCTTGTCGATGATGGGGCCGGTCGCCACGGGCGTGCCGAAGCGGGCTTCCAGCTCGCTCCAGACCCGCTCGTCCGGCCAGCGCGAAAGCGTGTCGTCGGGCGGGCACTGAAGGTAGAGACGGCTGGCGGTCGCGCCACGGGGGATCACTCCGGCGAGACCGCGGGAGTGGATCGCCATGCCCGAGGGGCTTGCCGGCACCTGAGCCAGGACGCTCAGCCAGGCGTACCCGTACTCATAGGAGTAGCGGGTGAGCGCGCCGGCGGGGATGGTCGCCCTGCTGACACCGCGGTCGCCGTCGCAGCCGGCGATGTAGTCGCAGCTGAGAGACCTTGCCGAGCCGGCGGTGTCCCGATAGCGCACAAGGGGGCGATCACCGTCGATGTCCTGGATGGAGACGTCCGCCGCCTCGAAACGGAGGTCTCCGCCGCCGCGCAGGAACACGTCCGTGAGGTTCCGGACGAGGACCTGCTGAGGGCAGAAGAGACTTTCGGCGTTGTCGTCGTCCAACTCGATCGGCAGCTCTTCCCCGTCGATGAAGAAGCCGCCCTCCGCCTCCGGAATGGGATCACCTTCCAGCACCTCTTCGAGTCCCCACTCGCGGAACATGCGGACCCCGAAGCTGTCGATGGTTCCGGCCCGCTGCCGCTGCTCGACGTATTCACGGCTGTGCTTTTCCAGAATGGTGCACCCGATGCCGTTCCGGAGCAGGAAATTGCCGAGCGTGAGTCCCGCCACCCCCGCGCCTACGACGACGACGCCCGTGGTCTCCCGATTTTCACCCATGTCTTTTCCGAGTCTCCTTGCAGAAAGCGGGGGCCGACCCACGCCAGAGCGCGAGCGACCGTTCCACCCGGTTGGTAGTGCTCGCCGACGACAACTGTGGACCGCACCGTTGGCGCCACCAACTGGAGAATGGACGTCTAATGCCGGAAAGCCGCCAAGTCTGCCTGGTAGCGGCCCGGGGTCTGACCGACGACGGTGGTGAAGGCGTCGATGAAGCTCGACGGGTTGGACCACCCGCACTCGGTCGCGGTATCGGTGACGGACATGCCGTTGGTGAGATGGGCCAGGGCGTGATGGATGCGCAGCGTGGTCCGCCAACGGTGGAAGCTCATGCCCAGCTCGGTGTGGAACAGCCGGCTCAGGGTGCGCTCGCTCGCCCCCGCGGTCCGTCCCAGCTCGGTCAGCGTCGCGGTCCTGCCGGGGTCGGCGTGCAGCAGATCGGTGACGGCACGCAGCCGGTCGTCGCGCGGTTCGGGCAGGTGCAGGGACTGCTCGGGAGTATCGGTGAGCTCGTCGATCACCACGGCGAGCAGCCTTTCGTAGGCGCCGGGGCGGACCTCCCGCCTGTCGGTCAGCACCAGGAGCGCCTCTCGCAGCAGGGGAGTCACCGCGAACACGCTGGGGTACGCGACGAGGTCGCCGCCCAGTTCGGCCGGGATGACGAAGAGGCGGACATCGGTACTGCCGTAGATGCGATGGGAGTGGTCGAATCCCGGCGGCGTCCACGTCACCCGGTTGAACGGCGCGACCCAGGTCCCGCGCTCGGTCGTGGTGGCCAGGGCGCCGGCAGCCGCGTACACCAACTGGCCCTCGGAGTGGGCGTGGGGCTCAAGTTTCAAGCCGTGCGGAAGCCAGCCCGCACCACGGGGCGTCGTCGCCTCCGGGTCTGACGGGGACGGCGACGGGGAGGAGGCCACGCAAGGGAGCGGGGAAGGGGGAGGCGAGGGATGGCGGGTTTCCGGCATAGCTCGTCAGAATACCGGTGGTGCGGCCTCCGTGGAACGCCAAGGATTGCCGCACGAACGCCGACGTACGGGCGTACACCGCGAGAACCGTTGAGAAGCCGAGGACCGACAGCGATGGCAGCAAGAATCCAACGCCCCCACCACCGGCGCATGTTGGCACTGACCGTCCGGGGCAGCGAACGGATCAGCCCTCACTTCATCTCCGTCACGCTGGGCGGCGAGGATTTCCGGCATCTGGAGCAGTCCGGGTACGACCAGTCGGGCCGCCTCTTCTTCGCCGCTCCTGGTCAGGACGAGGTCGCTCTGCCGAGCGGTGAGAAGTGGATGCTCCAGTACACCCTGCGGTCGGCGAAGAGGCGTCCACAGGTCAGGACGTACTCGATCCGGCGCTTCAGGCCGGAGGTGTCCGCGTTCGACATCGAGGTCTGCGTCCACGAGGAGCGAGCCTCGGACGGGCCCGCCTCTCCCGGCGCCGCCTGGGCGCTGGCGGCCGAGCCCGGTGACAAGGTCGGTTTCCTCGACGAGGGGTACGGCTACGCGCCCACCCCCGGCGCCGGCTGGCAGCTGCTCGTCGGCGACGAGAGCGCGTTGCCGGCGATCCTCGCGATCCTGGAGCGCTCAGCCGACCGGTTGCCCGCCGAGGTCTTCCTCGAAGTCCCTGCCGGTGCGGACGTCCGCCACGACGTCGTCACGCCCGCGGCCACAAGGATCCACTGGCTGCCCCGGAACGATCCCTCGATGAAGCCGGGCACCCTCGCTCTTCGGACCGTACGGGAGGCGCGACTGCGTCCGGGGCCCTTCTACACCTGGACCGCGGGCGAGTCCTCGCTGTCCACCGGCATCCGCAGGCACCTCGTCGGCGAACGCGAGGTCCCCAGGACCGACATCGCCTTCCGCGGCTACTGGAAGCACGGCCGGGCCAGTCTCTGACCCGGCCGCGCGGAGCCATCGGCAGGGGCCCGACCGTCCCCCGGCGAGGAAGTCCCCCGATAAGCGGTCTACTTCGTCGCCGCGTCCACGGACTCGCTCTCCGACTCCGAGTGCCTACGGCCGAGTTCACCGGGCCACCAGACCGCTGGGCCGATGTCCCGCACCAGGGCCGGGACCAGGAGCGAGCGCACCAAGATGGTGTCGAGCAGGACGCCGAAGGCGACGATGAAGGCGATCTGCGCGAGGAAGGCGAGGGGGATGACGATCAGGGCCGCGAAGGTGGCGGCCAGGACCACCCCGGCGGAGGTGATCACCCCTCCGGTGGCGATCAGCCCGCGCAGCACGCCCTGGCGCGTACCGAGTCGCGAAGTCTCCTCGCGCACCCGTGACATGAGGAAGATGTTGTAGTCGACGCCGAGAGCGACGAGGAACACGAACCCGTACAGCGGCACCGAGGCGTCCGTCCCGGAGAAGCCGAACCCGTGCTGGAACACCAGGCCCGCGATCCCCAGCGTCGCAAGGTAGTTCAGGGCCACGGTGGCGACCAGGAGCACGGGCAGCAGGAGGCAGCGCAGCAGAACGACGAGGATGGCCAGGATGATCGCGAGCACGACGGGAATGATCAGCTTCCGGTCGTGTTCCGCGGTGCGTTGGGTGTCGTACTGCTGGGCGGAGTAGCCGCCGACCAGCGCGGTCGGGTCGGTCGCGTGCAGCCGGTCGCGCAGTTTCCGCACGGTGTCCTTGGCCGTGTCCGGGGCTGCACTGAGGATGGCGTCGATACGCACCCGGCCGTCCACCACCAGCGGCGCTCCGCCGGGCCGGCCCGACTCGGTCACGGCCTGCGCCTGCGCCACTCCCTCCGTCGCGGACGCGGTGCCCGTGACCGCCGTACGCCGGTCCGCGTCGGCGATGATCACGACCGGCTGGCCGGATCCGCCGGGGAAGTGCTTGCCGAGGGTCTCCTGTGCCGCGACGGACGGGGCGTCGTTGACGAACAGTTCGTCCAGGGGTACGCCCTTCGACTCCAGCGCGGGGAAGAACGCCGCCCCTGCCACGAGCAGGGCGACGGTGACCATCCACAGCTGCCGGGGGCGCGTGTCCACCCAGTGGGCGACCCGCCGCCAGGTTCCGTGGCCGCCCGTCTCCGCGTCGGCCGAACGGGGCTTGGCGGGCCAGAAGGCCACCCTGCCCATGAGGGCCAGCACCGCGGGAAGGAACGTCAGCGTCGTCAGCACCGCGCACACGATGCCGATCGCTCCGACAGGGCCCAGCGCCCGGTTGTTGGTCAGGTCGCTGAGCAGCAGTGCGAGGAGTCCGAGGGCCACGGTCGCGGCACTGGCGGTGATCGCGCCGAAGGATCCGCGCAGCGCGGCCCGAGCCGCGTGGAACCGGTCGCCGCTGTGGGCGAGTTCCTCGCGGAAGCGGGCTGTCAGCAGCAGGGCGTAGTCGGTGGCGGCGCCGATCACGAGGATGGACAGGATGCCCTGCACCTGACCGTCCACGCGCACGATGTCGTGGTCGGCCAGCACGTAGACGATGGCGCAGGCGATGCCGAGTGCGAAGACGGCGCTGATGATGATCGTGAAGGGGAGCAGGACACTGCGGTAGACCAGCAGCAGGATGAGCAGCACGGCTGCCAGAGCCACCCCGAGCAGGATTCCGTCGATGCCCGCGAACGCGTCGCCGAGGTCGCCCTGGGTGGCGGCGGGACCGGCGAGTTGGACGCGCGCGCCGGGCACGTCACCCGCGGCCTGTTCCAGTTCGTCCAGCACCTCGCCGAGCCGGTCTCCCAGATCCGGGCTCAGGGGGACCACGCCTTCGAGCGCGGCTCCGTCCCGCGAACGCAGTGCCGGCGACGGTTCGCCCACCACTCCCCCGACGGCGGCGAGCTTCTCCAGAACCCCGGTGGCGGCGTCCTGTTGGGCCGTCGAGATCTCACCACCGTCGTCGGCGGTCCAGACGATGACGGCGGGCAGGGTCTCCCGCTGGTTGAAGGCCTTCTGCTCCTCGATGACCTGAGTGGACTCGGCGTTCCGTGGCAGGAAGGCGGCCTGGTCGTTGGTGGACACCTCTCCGAGCTTCCCGGCGTAGGAGCCGAACGCGCCGCCGAGGCCGAGCCAGACGATGACGAGAGCCAGGGGGACCAGCCATCGGACCGGTCGGCGCACGCTGTTCATTCGCTTCCCATCGGAGGAGGGCGGGGAAAGCAAATGTATCTCAAGGGCGAAGTATCTCAACCATTGAGAGATATTATCCTTGTCTCATGCAGCCCACCAGTTCGGAGAGCCGCGAAGGCCCCGCCAGCGACCTCCAGGCCTACGCTGTCCTGCTGCGTACGCTGAACAGCGAGTTCAACCGGATCGCTCACTCGTTTGCCCAGGCTCACGAGTTGCACGCCACGGACGTCCACGCGCTGGCCGCCATCCTGGACGCCTCGGTGAACGACGGCGAGCCGATGACGCCCTCTCGTCTCAGGGAGCGGCTGGATCTCACCTCGGGGGCCGTCACGGCATGCCTGGACAGGCTGGAGCGCGCCGGCCACATCAGCCGCACCCGCGAGAGTGCCGACCGCCGGGTCGTCCACCTCTCCTACAACTCGGGCGCCCGTGCGCTCGCCCGTGAGTACTTCAGCCCGCTGGCGCGCAGCACCGAGGCCGCGCGGCAGAAGTTCACCCCCGAGCAGCTGGAGACGATCGCGGACTTCCTCCGCACCCTCAACGGTGAGCTGACCAACGAACGCTGAGTCAGAGCCCGCCGGAGGCAAGCGAACGCCGGACCGGCGCCCGTCGGAGACCGACGGGCGCC
Organism: Streptomyces sp. NPDC088747; assembly: GCF_044751025.1. Classification (NCBI taxonomy): domain Bacteria; kingdom Bacillati; phylum Actinomycetota; class Actinomycetes; order Kitasatosporales; family Streptomycetaceae; genus Streptomyces; species Streptomyces sp. NPDC088747. Next base: position 134,605 of record NZ_JBIVKZ010000025.1, on the reverse strand, counting down.
GCTGCCTGCCAGGTGCATGCCCCTCACCTCATCGAGGGGCCTGCACCTCGGCGCCCTCGGGGAGCCGTCCGACGACCTTCGCCGCGGTGTCCGCGGGGGCTCGGACGGCGAGGAAACGCCCGGCGGCCGCCGCGCGCAGCGGGCCCGACGCCTCGACCCGGCCGACGGACCGGCTGCCTGCGGCCAGCAGGTACGAGGTCCCGGACGGGGCCCGCCAGTCGACGCCGGCCAGCACGTCCTGGCCGAAACGGCTGCACTCGGCGGTGTTCTCGCGGACCCCGGCCGGGCGGCCGGGGCCGGAGTCCGGTCCGAGGAACAGATACTCCACACGTCCCGGACCGCGCCAGGTGTCGGCCCGTGCGCACACCCAGGTGGCCTGTCCGGCCCGCTCGGGCAGGTCCTGCTGGGCGAACACCCAGTGATTCACGGCGCGTACGCCCTGGCCGCGAAGTCCCTCCAGACGGCAGGCGGTTCGCGCCCAGCCCCGCAGGGCGTCCGGGCCGGTGGCCTCCCTGGGCGGACGTGGACGCGTTCCTGGCTCCGGCGGAGGCATGTAGGTCAGGTGCACGGGTGACATGCCGCCCAGGTCGGTGAGCAGGAACGCGTGGTCCTCGACGATGCGCGACGACGACCTCAACTGCACGACGGGCCAGGCGCGGCAGTCACCGTCCGCCGGCGGCACCGGGAGGGGTTCGGTGAGGCCGCTGTCCGAGCGGGCCACTTCGCCGGCCGGGGTGTCGGGTGCCAGCAGGTCCCGGGTCGCCGCCTCGGCGATCCACGGCGCCAGCAGCAGTCGTACGGACTCCGGAGTGCGGGAGACGACGACCGCGGCGGCGGTCGTCACGTCGGCGCCGTCGGTGAGGTCGGACAGCAACTCGGGTACGCCGTCGCCGTGCAGCGGCTCGCTGTAGCGCACGGTGGTCAGGTCGTCGTGGAGGACGACGACCGCGCGTCCGTCGATGTCGTCGGCGAACAGCAGCCGCGGCGCCCGGCCGGTACCGGTGGACGCCGCGCCCGGTTCCGCCAGCCGGCGCCCCTGCCAGTCCGGGTCGGCCCAGGCGCGCAGAGCGCGCTCAAGCAGCGCGCGGTCCCCGGTCCGGCCGCCTCGGGCGGGCCAGGCCGTGAAGTCGACGCGCGCCGTGTCCGCCCAGGCGTCGGCGGGGGTACGGCGCAACAGCGCGGCGTTCGTCGCCTCCGGCTGCTCACGGTGCCGAACGCTCTCGGCGGGGTGGCCGGCGCCGTCCGGGAGGGAGACGGCGGTGATCCCGACGAAGGCGGCGAGCAGCACGACGATCACGGTGGAGCGCGTCCGGTGCCGGCGGCGGAGCAGGTCGGTCGGCCGGGCGTGCAACAGGCAGGGGTCGAACTCCGGGGCGAGCAGGGCACCGGCGTCCGCGCCCCCGGCCGCCGCCGGGGAGCGGGATGCTGTCGCCGCGGTCTCCCCCTCCGCCGCGCCTTCGCCTTCGCCGGTCGCCGGGTTGCGGGGAAGGGGGACACCGCGGGCGGCGAGCCGTTTCCCGTCCCGGAGTGCCTCGCCGGGCTCGGGCACTCCGGCGTCCCGCAGGACCCGGGTCGCCTCGTCGATGGACAGTTCGTCGAGCACGAGCAGCGCGACGGCCGCCCGCACCGGCCAGTCGGCCTCCGCGAGGGCTCGGTCGAGGACCAGTTCCTCGGTGCCTCCGGACTGTGGGAAGACCCGCAGTCCCCAGACCGTGGGCAGCGTCGGACGCCGCGCCCACGGCCCCCACGGTCGTGGCACCCGCAGGGGCCGCGCGTCCTGGGCGAGGGCCGCCCTCAGTACGCGCGCCCGCAGAGCCTCGTACTCGTCCGAGGCCTCCGTCCGCGCGTCGGGCGCTCGGCGCCGGCCCGGTATGACCAGCCTGCGGCGGGGCAGCGCACGCTGCACGACACCGTGGGCGGCGAGGACCCGCCGATGGCGCCCCAGGCTGCGGGGAAGGGTGACGTAAACCAGACGGACCAACCGCGCGTAGTGCTCCATGAGCGCGGCTTCCGCGCGCTCCACATCGAGCACGCGCGGCTCGCTGTCCTCCGGGATTGTCGGCCGACGCACGAACATGATCGCTTCGCTCTTTCGGGGGTACGAGGGAGATCTGTTAGTACGGTCAAACGAGTGATCTTCCCTGCCGTCACCCCGGTCGTGCGAACCGCGCTCCAGATTCAGTTCGGTTCAGGACCGGGTTCGCCGCCCACCGGCTCCCGCGTCGTGAACTCCCGGATGAGGCGCGCGAGTCCGGCCGGCTGGTCGAGGGGTAGGAAGGTGTAGTTGTCCGGGATCTCCACCAGCCGTCCACGGGGCAGGAGTTGGGCGAGGCGTCGGCCGTGCTCGGGCGGCATCACACGGTCCGCGCAGGGTCAGCCGTCGGCCTCAAGTCCGTTGACGCAGCGCGGACTCCTCGGGCGGCGTGGTGTTCGCGCGGTGCGGCGTCGTCCGGCGGGTGCCGTGCGGGGTTGCCGTCGCGTCGGCGATCAGGGCTCCGAACGCGAGCACGGCCGCGGCTGTCCGTACGCCGTGGGCGATCTGCCAGTGATCCCGCACGGTCACCCAGTCGGCGGGCGGCGCCTGCGCGTTCCAGTCGAGCTGGTCGGCGTTGATGGGCAGGTTGACGACGAGCGTCAGGACGAGGACCCCGACCAGCAGGACGAGTGCTGTCAGCGTCGACCAGCGGGGCCTTCTCCTCGCCCTGTAGGTGAGGGCGAGGAGCGACGCCGTGGCGATGAGCGCCGGGAGAAGGGTGACGGCCGCGAGCCTGTCCAGCGAATCGAGTTCGACGTGCCGGACCTGGGTGTACGTGTGACGGTCGAAGCTTCGCAGGGACAGTTCGAGGACGAGTACGGCGACGAGAAAGCCCGCGAAGACGCCGGAGAAGAGCAGGCCGGCCCACCGCGCGATCCTGGCAACGGGGGTGTCCAGCACGTCCGTTCCTTCCTGTGGTGGCCGAGAGGTCATGACCCGGCCGGGCTCGCGAAGGCCGCGGCGTTGTCGGCGGCCCACACGGCGAAGGTGAGTGCGGGGCGGCCCAGGAGTCGTTCAACGGTGTCGGTGGTCGGGCCGGGAGTCTTCGCGTAGTCGGCCAGGGAACCGAGGAGCCGGTCGGGGATGTCCTCGGCCAGGCCCTGGGCGAGCATGGCCCGGCGGACCTGTTCGGGCGCGAGTTCCTGGAAGGACAGGTCCCGGTCCACGACTTCACCGATCAGGCGCACCTTGTCCCGTTGACTGAGCGACTGCGGTCCGGTGAGCAGATGGGCCCGTTCCGCGTGCCCGGCGTCCTCGGAACGCAGCAGGGACTGTACGGCCACCTCCGCGATGTCGCGCTGATGGATCGGGGAGGTCGCCGCGTCCCCGTAGGCGCCGCGCACCACGCCGGCAGCACGGATCTGCGGGGCCCAGGCCAGCGCGTTGGCGGCGAAGTCGGCGCACCGCAGGAACGTCCGGTCCAGGCCGGAACGGCTGACGGCCTCCTCGACCGCTCTGAACTCGTCGGCGAACCGCCGGTGCCCCGCGGGGTGTTCGACGGTCGCGGCCGACAGCACCACCACCCGCCGGGCGCCCCGAGCCGCGGCCAGCGACAACAACGGGGCGGCGGCCCCACCGACGGCTCGCGGGCTGAGCAGCACCGCCTCGGCACCGTCCGGCCATGCCGTCAGGGTGTCCGGACGGGACGGATCTCCCCTGACGATCCGCGCGCCGTCCGGCAGGTCCGCGGCCGGGTCACGGGTGACCGCCGCCACCTCCTCGCCGGCGTCCAGCAACAGGCTCACCGCTTCGCGCCCGACACTTCCGGTCGCTCCGATCACCACGAACATGCCGATGCCCTCCCTCCGGCACCCGATTATTCAGGTGCCGTAATATACGAGAACCGTAGCATATTAGTTTGAGAGGCGTACATTATGGTTTCCGAAGCATCTGGGGACGAGACTCGCCGCCGACGGCGTGCCACCACCGAGGTCAAGCAGGGGCTGCGCGAGCTGGGTGCCGAGCTGACGCTGCTCAACCGGCAGGTCGGCAGCCGCCTCGGCCTCAAGGACATCGACCTGGACTGCCTCGACCTCATCAACACCCACGGTCCGCTGAGCCCGACGGCGCTGGCACGACGAGCCGGGCTGCACGCCGCCACGACGACCGGGGTTCTGGACCGGCTCGAACGCGCGGGCTGGGTGGCCCGCGACCGCGACCCGGCGGACCGCCGGGCTTCCCTGGTCCGGGCGCTGCGCGACCGCAACGCCGAACTGCTCGAACTCTTCGCCGGAATGAACTCCTCGGTGGAGCAGATCTGCGCCGACTACGACGACGCCGAACTCGAACGGCTCGCCGGCTTCCTCCGCCGCACCGCGGACGCCGGGCGTAACGCGGCGGAGGGCCTGGCCGGCAAGTGACGGCCGCCGCACGGCAGCCGCGGCCCCGGCGCGTCCGAACGGTGCCCGGCCGCCGCTGTCACGAGGGGGTCACGGCACACACCGTCGAGGGTCGGACATGCGCGCGCCCGCCGAACGCCCCACGGTCAGCGGGGCGTTCGGCGGGCGGAAGGTAACCGCACCGGGTGTCCGACGGAGCGCGCGGTACGCGGGGTCCTGGGCCGTGACCGGCCGTGGACCATCGCCGCACCGCGCACTGTGGTCACCCGGTTGTCAGGAACGCCGGTCGAGCGCGGCCGGGGCTCCTGGCCTGAACGGACGCCCCCTCGGGGAGAGGGGGCGCGACGCTCAGTACTGCTCGGTCTCCACGAAACCCGCGTCCACGTCGTCGTCGGCGCCGAAGGCGTCGGCGGCGGCGGTCGGGTCGAATCCGGGCGGGCTGTCCTTGAGGCCCAGACCCATGCCGGCCAGCTTCGCCTTGACCTCGTCGATGGACTTCGCACCGAAGTTGCGAATGTCGAGGAGGTCGGCCTCGGAACGGGCGACGAGCTCGCCCACGGAGTGGACGCCCTCACGCTTGAGGCAGTTGTAGGAGCGGACGGTGAGCTCCAGCTCCTCGATCGGCATCACCAGGTCGGCGGCGAGGGCGGCGTCCGTCGGGGACGGGCCCATGTCGATGCCCTCGGCGTCGATGTTGAGCTCACGCGCCAGACCGAACAGCTCGACCAGGGTCTTGCCGGCCGACGCCATGGCGTCGCGGGGACGCATGGCCTGCTTGGTCTCGACGTCGACGATCAGCTTGTCGAAGTCGGTGCGCTGCTCGACACGGGTCGCCTCGACCTTGTAGGTCACCTTCAGGACCGGCGAGTAGATCGAGTCGACCGGGATGCGCCCGATCTCCTGACCCACCTGCTTGTTCTGAACGGCGGAGACGTAGCCGCGACCGCGCTCGACGGTCAGCTCCATCTCCAGCTTGCCCTTGCCGTTGAGGGTGGCGAGGACCAGGTCGGGGTTGTGCACCTCGACACCGGCCGGGGGCGCGATGTCGGCGGCGGTGACCAGACCCGGGCCCTGCTTGCGCAGGTACATCACCACGGGCTCGTCGTGCTCCGAGGAGACGACGAGCTGCTTGATGTTGAGGATGAGGTCGGTGACGTCCTCCTTGACGCCCGGCACGGTGGTGAACTCATGCAGGACACCGTCGACCCGGATGCTGGTGACAGCAGCGCCGGGGATCGAGGAGAGGAGCGTACGGCGGAGAGAGTTACCGAGGGTGTACCCGAATCCCGGCTCCAGCGGCTCGATCACGAACCGGGAACGGAACTCGTCGACGACCTCTTCGGTCAACGAGGGACGCTGAGCAATCAGCACGAGGTGTTGCCTCCAGTGGTTTGGCGCCCGCTATGTGACGCCGTAGACACCACGAAGGGTACGGGGGATACGGGCAAGCGTTGGCTCCGTCGAGGCCGAACTGCCCCTCATGTCCCGACTCCGCCCGTCTTAGTGACGCTCGACTGGCCGAGCTTTTGCCGAAATCACGCGTGCCGGCGGGCCCTGGCCATGGCGGATGCCGGACTTTTTGCGGCGGACGTCACAGCTCCCGTTCACTCTGTCCGTCACGGCACGTCACTCCACGGGAGGAATCATCGGGACGGCCGCTGACGCCGGATTCAGTCGATCACGGCGGCCCGCCAGATCTCCTCGTCGGCGTCCAGGAGCCTCGCGGCGAGGGCGGGTTCGGGCAGCGGGCCGTGGTCGGCGGCGACCCGCAGCGCCGAGGCCGCGGTCAGGTGGCCCAGCCGCAGGGCACGGTCCACGGGCAGCGCCCGCAGCAGGCCGCTCAGGAATCCGGCCGCGAAGGCGTCACCGGCGCCGACCGGTTCGGCGACGCGTACCGACAGGGCGGGCACGCTGGTGGCGACGGCCCCGGCGAAAGCGGTGGCCTCGACGAAGGCGGTGGCCTCGCGCTCCCCGTCCTTCACGACGAGGACACGCGGGCCCGGCAGCAGATCGCGGACCTGCCGTGCGTCGGTGATGCCGTCCCCCCACAGGGCCTGTGCCTCGTCGAGGCCGACGAGGACCACGTCGGCCCGGTCCGCGAGCGGTCGCAGGACCTCGGCGGCCGAGCGGCCGGTCCAGAGGGCGGGGCGGTGGTTGACGTCGAAGCTGACGGGCCACGGGCGGTCGGGGCGCAGCGCGTGTTCGACGAGGGCGTGGCAGCCGGGCGACAGGGCGGGGGTGATGCCGCTGAGGTGGACGAGCGCGGCATCCGCGAACGCCGGGTCGTCCAGGACATCGGGGGTGAGCGCCGAGGCGGCGGATCCCGCACGGTGGTAGCGGACCCGGGTGCCGTGCGCGCCGGGGTCCTTGAGCAGCAGTCCGGTGGGGCGTTCGGGGTCGGTACGCACCCCGCTGACATCGACGCCGCCCGCGACGATCCGGGAGCGGACCCGGCGCCCGAAGGGATCGTCGCCGACCGCGGAGACCCAGCGGGCCGGGATGCCGTGGTCGGCGAGATAGAGGGCGACGTTCGACTCGGCGCCCGCGATGTCAACGCGCAGCAGGTCGGCGTCGTCCAGCGGTCCGAGGGGGTCGGGAGCGAGGGCGGCCATGCTCTCGCCGACGCAGACGACGGGGCCAGGGCGCAGTGGCCGGTGGGTGCTCATGGTGGGCTTCCTAGCGATTGCCGGCGTGGTCCGCCGAGTCCGGGGCGGCGGAGTCCGCGGGGCGGGTCGGGGCGGCGGACTCCGCAGAGCGGGTCGAGGCGGCGGAGCCCGCCGGTTGGCACAGGGCGGTGGACTCCGCAGAGCGGTTCGGAGCCGCGGACTCCGCAGGGCGATACAGGGTGGCGGAGCCCGCCGGTTGGCACAGGGCGGTGGACTCCGCAGAGCGGTTCGGAGCCGCGGACTCCGCAGGGCGATACAGGGTGGCGGAGTCCGCCGGTTGGCACAGGGCGGCGGAGTCCGCAGGGCGGTTCGGAGCCGCGGAGTCGGCCGGGCGGTACGGGGCGGTGGAGTCCGCAGGGCGGTTCGGAGCGGCGGAGTCCGCCGGTCGGTACGGGGCGGCCGGGGCGCCGGGGACGGCCACTCGGACCGCGAAGACGGCACCGTCGAGAGGTCCCGGGGCGGCCAGGCCGAGGTGTGCGCTGGTGACGAGGAGCGTGCGGCCGTCGGAGCCGCCGAGGCAGAGTCCCGCGGGCTGTTCGGCGGGCAGTTCGACGATCCGGTCGAGGCTGCCGTCGGGACGGTAGCGGTGGACCTGCCCGGCGCCCCAGACGGCGGTCCACACGCAGCCTTCGAGGTCGGTGGTCAGTTCGTCCGGGCTGCCGGAGCCGAAGGTGACGAAGGGTTCGGGGGTGCCCGGATCGCCGCTCGCGGGGTCGACGGGGTAGCGGAGGATGACACCCCGGGCGCTGTCGGCGAGGTACATGATCGTGCCGTCGGCGCTGAAGGCCGGGCCGTTGGGGATCGTGACGTCGCGCAGAACCCGGGTGAGGCGGCCGTCGCCGTCCAGGCGGTACAGAGAACCCGCGTCCTCGGTGGCCTCGTACGCCATGCTGCCCGCCCAGAAGCGGCCCTGCGGGTCGGCGGCGCCGTCGTTCATCCGCGTCGGCACGGGTGCGTCGTCCTCGGGGCGCGCGATCCAGTCGACGTGCCCGGCGGGGTCGATGCGGCAGATGCCGGTGCCCGCCGCCGCGATCCAGTGGCCGGGCCGGCCCCGCACCGGCGCCACGGCGCCCAGCGGGCAGGGCAGGCCGGTGATCGCGGCGAGCGGCTTGTCGGGGGCGTCGGGGGCGTCGGGTACGGCGAGCAGCCGGCCGGTGAGGATGTCGGTCAGCACGGCGCGGCCGTCGGTCCAGCGGATTCCCTCGCCCAGTTCGAGTCGGTCGGTCGCCAGTACCGCGGGGGCGGTCACGGGCGGGCCTGTGCGCGTACGACGTGCAGGAAGGCGCGGGCGCGCTCGCGCAGGGCGGTGAGGTCGCCGCCCGCGGCGGCGTCGCCGATCAGGGGCGAGCCGACACCGACGGCGACGGCTCCTTCCCGCAGGTGGTCGGCGGCGGCCGTGGCGTCCACTCCCCCGACGGGCACGAAGGGCAGGTCGGGGAAGGGTCCGCGCAGGTCCCGCAGATAGCGGGGTCCCCCGGCGCTGCCCGCCGGGAAGAGCTTGAGGGCGTCGGCGCCGAGCCGGTGTGCCTGAAGCACGTCGGTGGGCGTCATCACTCCGGCGAGCACGGGGAGTCCGAGCTCGCGTCCGGTGGTGATGCCGTCGCTGACCGCCGGGGTGACGAGGAATGACGCTCCGGCCCGCTGGGCGGCGCGGGCGTCGTCGGGGCCGAGCACGGTTCCGGCGCCGAGGGGGGCGTCGGGGCCGAGCGCGGCGCGGGCCCGCGCGATGACGTCGAGCGCGTCGCGCCCGGAGAGCGAGACCTCGATGAGGGTGACGCCTTCTTCGGCGAGGGTGAGCACGGTGGTGAGCGCGGCGGCCGGGTCGCTGCCGCGGACGATCGCCAGCAGTCGGTGTGCGCGCAGCGCGGCGAGCAGGTCCATGGGATGTCCCTTCCGGCGGTGGGGAGTTCAGGGGTTGCGGGTCGCGGTGACGGTGAGCCGCCAGGCGACCTCGCCGGTGCGCGGTACGACGGCCGTGTCGCCCTCGTGCGCGGCGGCTCGGTCGAAGACGCGGCCGAGCATCGGCTCGACTCCGACCGAGCGGTACGGCGTGCCCTCGGGGAAGCCGCCGAGGTTGCGCCAGAGGGCGACCGCGACCGGCTGCCCTTCGGCCTCGACGGAGAGGTGCAGCGAGTCGGCGCCGTCGTGCACGGACACCCGGGGGGTGAGGACGACCGCTCCGACGGCGCTTCCGTCGTCCGGGCCGAGCCGGTCCAGCGGCACACCGTCCACGCGGGGCCAGTCGCCGGCGGCCCAGCGGTCGCTCCCGTCCGGGTAGAGCCGGGTCACCGCCGGTTCGGTGACGCCGATCCGGGCGGCCGGGGTGAGGTCCAGGAGGGCGTGGGCGGCCCACACGAACCGGTAGCCGGGCTCGGCGGCGAGCAGGTAGTCGACGACGAGCGCGTCCCCTCGCTCGCCGGTACGCCGGGTCAGCCGGAAGTCGGGGCATTCGACGAGGTCCGTCGCCCCCGCCCGGCGCCAGGGCCGCGACCAGGCGTCCCCGTGGTCGGGCAGCCCGCGGACGGTGGGCACGCACTCCTCCAGGCCGCCCGCGTCGGCGAACGGGTCGCCGGGCCGGACCGTACGGCGGCGGGGCTCGTCGCGGTGCCACAGCCATTCCCGGCCGCCCGCGGTCAGCGAGGTCCAGCGTCCGCCGTGGTCCAGGTCGGTGGTGGCGCGGACGGGCAGCCGCGTGGTGCTCACCATTCGGCGAAGGAGCCGTCGGGGTGCCGCCAGAGAGGGTTGCGCCAGACGTGCCCGGACCGGTCGGCGGCGCGCACCGCGTCCTCGTCGACGTCGACGCCGAGTCCGGGCGCCGAGGTGCGGTGGGCCTGCCCGTCGGTGAAACGGAAGGGCTCGGTGTCGACCAGGTAGGACAGCAGGTCGGCGTCCCTGTTGTAGTGGATGCCCCGGCTCTGTTCCTGGATCAGGAAGTTGGGCGTGGCGAAGGCGACCTGGAGGCTGGCCGCCAGCGCGATGGGGCCGAGCGGGCAGTGCGGCGCCAGATGGGCCCCGAAGGTCTCGGCCAGGGAGGCGATCCGGGTGACCTCCGATATCCCGCCGGCGTGCGACAGGTCCGGCTGCGCCACGGCGACGCCCGCGGTCAGCACGGGGAGGAAGTCGGCCCGCCCGTAGAGCCGTTCGCCGGTGGCCAGTGGCACGGAGGAGGCGGCGACCAGGCCGGGCAGCAGGTGTGCCTGCTCGGGCAGGACGGGTTCCTCGACGAACAGCGGGTGCAGCGGGGCTATCTCGTGGAGCACGCGCCGTGCGTTGGCGGCGCTGAAGCGGCCGTGGAAGTCGACGGCGACATCACGGTGCGGGCCCAGGGCCTCGCGGGCGATCGCCACCCGCTCGACGACGGCGGCCGTGTCGGCGGGGCTGCCGATCGGCGGGGTGCGCCCGGCGCCGTTCATCTTGACGGCGGTGAAGCCGGCCTCGACCTGGGCGGTGATCTCCTCCTTGAGCCGCCCGGGTTCGTCGCCGCCGACCCAGGCGTACACCCGGACGGTGTCGCGGACCGGGCCGCCGAGCAGGGTGTGCACCGGTACGCCGAGGGCGCGGCCCGCGATGTCCCACAGGGCCTGGTCGATGCCGGCGACGGCGCTGGAGAGGACCGGGCCGCCGCGGTAGAAGCCGCCCTTGGTGAGCACCTGCCAGTGGTCCTGGATGCGCAGCGGGTCCCGGCCCACCAGGTACTCCGCCAGCACCTCGACGGCCGACCTGACCACCTCGGCCCGGCCCTCCACCACCGGTTCGCCCCAGCCGACGACACCGTCGTCGGTCTCGACGCGACAGAACAGCCAGCGGGGCGGGACGAGGAAGGTCTCGACGCGCGCGATCTTCACTGTGCCTGGCCGTCCTTGTCCTCGGCGGAGCCGTTCGCGCCCTCGGGAACGGCCGGGCCGCCGAGCTTGTCGAGGTCGCGCGTCGCCTGGTCGAGCAGGGCGCGCATGGCGGATTCCGCGGCGTCCGGGTCCCGGTCGCGCACGGCGTCCAGGACGGCGCGGTGGCTGGGGACCGGGTCCTCGCTGTGCGGGGCGCTGTGCACGAGCTGGTCGCGCTGGGCCAGGCCCGACTCGATGACCATCTCCATGCGTTCCAGCAGTTCGTTGTGGGTGGCCGCGAGCAGCGCCCGGTGGAAGTCGAGGTCGGCCTCGACGGCGTGGCTCGCGCCGCCTTCCTCGCCCATGGCCGTCAGGGCCGCCTCCAGTGCCTCGATGTCGGCGTCGGTGCGGCGCGCGGCTGCCAGCCGTACGGCGGCGGGTTCGATGATGCCGCGGACCTCGCCGAGGTTGCGGAGCAGTGCGGGGTCGGCGCCGGTGCCGTTGCTCTCGGAGAACTGCCAGCGCAGGACGTCGGCGTCGAGCAGGTTCCAGTCGGAGCGGGGCCGTACGAAGGTGCCGCGCTTCTGCCGGGCGTCCACCATGCCCTTGGCCGCCAGCACCTTGAGGGATTCGCGCAGGGCGGTGAGGCTGACGTCCAGCTCGCTCTGCAGGGCCGCCATGTCGAGCGTCGCTCCCTCGGGGATCTCGCCGCTGAGCACCCGGCGGGCGAGGGTCTCCACGGTCTGGCCGTGTACTCCCCGGCGCGCGTATGGCGTCATCTGTTTGCCTTTCTTGCTGGTCGGTCGGTGGCTGGAGCGGTCGGTGCGGTCAGGCGGAGGCCTTGGTGACGCTCCAGCCGCCGTCCACGAGGAGGCTCGATCCGGTGATGTAGGAGGCTTCGTCGGCGGCGAGGAAGGCGACGGCGGCGGCGACCTCCTCGGGGGTCCCGAAGCGGCGGGCCGCGGTCTCGGCGACGCTGCTCTCGCGGTCGGCCTGCGGGACCCGGTCCCAGGCGGGGGTCCGGATGGGCCCCGGCAGCACGGCGTTGACGCGGACGTCGGGGCCGTACTCCACGGCGAGCTGGCCGCACAGCGACAGCAGCGCGCCCTTGCTCGCGGCGTACGCCGGGTGGCCGGGGATCCCCCGGTGGGCGTGGACCGAGGAGACGAGCACCACGGCTCCCCGCTGTTCGCGCAGGTCGGGCAGGGTCGCCCTGACGCCCAGGAAGGCGCCGGTGAGGTTGACGGAGAGCTGTCGTTCCCAGGAGGCGAGGCTGGTCTCGTGGGCCGGGGCGACCGCCACCGTGTAGGCGTTGCTGACGAGTACGCCCACGGGCCCGAAGCCGTGGGCGGCGGTGATCACCCGCCGCCAGTCGTCCTCGCTCGCGACGTCCGCGGCGACGAAGAGGGCGCGGGCCCCGTCCTTGCGCAGCCGTTCGGCGGTCTCCTCGCCGCGTTCGGCGGCGATGTCGACCAGGACGACGGCCGCGCCCTCCGCGGCGAGGCGTGCCGCGGTGGCCGCGCCGATGCCCGACGCGGCGCCGGTGACGACGGCGACGCGGTTGGTGAAGCGGGCGGCTGGGTTCATGGGGTGGATCGTCTCCTGTCCGGGAGGGAGTGGGGTGCCAGATTCTTTCGCTGCCGTCACTGCCGGGCCAGTACGGTCAGCTCGGCGTCGTGTCCGGCGGTCCAGGCGAACGGCAGTCCGGAGTGGAGCAGGTACGCGCCGCTGTAGCGGGTGCCGGTGACGGTGTCCGTGTAGTGGCTGCCCGGTGCCAGGCCTCGCAGCCGCAGCCGGGCGGCCCCGCCGGGCAGCAGGGGCGCGCCGTCGAGCGGGCCGGTGTTCCAGGCCGTCACCACCAGGCGGGCGCCGCCGTGTTCCTCGTACTGGATCCCGCAGGTCGGGTCGGCGGGGCTGCCGAGCAGGCTCACCTCGCCGTGGTGGACGACGTCGCGGATCTCCTTGTAGCGGGCGATCCAGTCGGCGGCCTCGGTGCGCTGCCGTGGTGTCCAGTGGCGGATGTCGGCGCCGATGCCGAGGACTCCGGCGATGGAGTTGACGAAGCGGAAGGCGAGGGAGCGGGGGCGCGGGTCGAAGACGCCGGGGGCGTCGGTGACCCAGGAGCTCATGGTGTGCGGGGCGTGCGCGTGGAGGTAGCCGTACTGGATACGCAGCCGGTCCATGGGCGCGGTGTTGTCGCTGGGCCACATCACGTCGGTGCGGGCGAGGGTGGCGTGCTCGACGCGGGCGCCGCCGCCCGCGCAGCCCTCGACGGTGACGTGTGGGTGGGCGGCGCGCAGGTGGTCCAGGACGCGGAGGTAGCCGGCGACGTGGGCGGCGTCGAGGTCCTGCCGCTCGGGGTCCTCGTCCGAGGGGCGGCCTCGCTCGGTCGGAGGGCGGTTCATGTCCCACTTGAGGTAGCTGACGGCGTGGTCGCCGAGCAGCCGGTCGAGGGTGCCGATCACGAAGTCCTGTACGTCCTCGCGGCCCAGGTCGAGCAGGAGTTGGTTGCGTACGAGGGTCGCGGGCCGGCCGTCGATCCGGTACACCCACTCGGGGTGCTCGGCGTAGAGCCTGGAACGGGGGCTGACGCCCTCGGGCTCCACCCACAGGCCGAAGTCCATGCCCAGCGCGCGGACGCTGTCGACGAACTCGTCGAATCCGTCCGGGAATTCGGCCGGGTCGGGCTCCCAGTCGCCGAGGCCGCCGGTGTCGTCGTGACGGCCGGTGAACCAGCCGTCGTCGACGACGAAGAGTTCGGCGCCGAGCTCCGCGGCGGTCCTGGCGAGCTCCAGCTGCGCGGCCGCGTCGACGTCGAAGCCGGTGGCTTCCCAGGAGTTGTAGAGCACCTTGCGGGGGCGGTCCGTCCGCCCGGCGGTGAGCCGCCGTTCGTAGCGGTGCCAGACGCGGGCCAGGCCGTCGAGTCCATCGGGGCTGAACGCGCAGGCCAGCCGCGGGGTGACGAGGGTGGCGCCGGGGGCGAGGCGGACCGCGCCCTCGTGGGGCACGCGGCCCGCGCGCACCCGTACGGATCCCCCGGGTTCGGCGTCGGCGGTGATGCGCCAGTTGCCGGACCACTCCAGGGCGACGCCGTACGTGGGGGTGGCGCCCTCGGCGGGGGCCGCGGCGTCCTGGATCGCGAGCCAGGGGTGGTACGCGTGCCCGGCCGAGCCCTGGGTGCTCTCCATCTCGAAGCGCCCGCGGTCCAGTTCGAGTTCCTTGAGCTGGAACTCCTGGGACCACTGGCCGGCCAGGTACGTCAGCCGGGCGCCGCCCTGGACGGGCACGTTGACGGTGGCGGAGTCGAAACGCTCCAGGCGTACCTCGGCCTGACCGGTGCAGGTGAGCTCCGTCCAGCGCAGGACGACGTCCGTGCCGGGCACCGTCTCGTAGTGGAGCGCCGTACGCAGCCCGAGGACGTCGTCGGCGAACTCCAGGCGCAGCGCCCGGTCGCCGTCCGGCGTGGCGCCGGTGAAGTGCCACCAGGTGCCGCGGTCGCCACCGGGGCGGGAGGCGATCAGGTCGGCACCCGTGAACGGCCGTAGTCCGTAAGGGATGTACTCGGCCGGGGCGGCGTCGGCGGGGGTGATGAAGTGGGTGCGCCGCGACCGGTCCATGGGCGAGGGGCCGTCCTCGACGCCGTGCGGCCCCCATGCGGCGAGTTCGGCCCAACGGCCGTCGCCGCCGAGGGTGACGGCGTAGGTCGTGGTGTCGGTGCACAGCAACCACCGTTCGTCCGTGGTCACTTGACGGCTCCGAGGTTGAGTCCGGCCACGAAGTGGCGCTGGAAGCGGAGGAACACGGCCACCGTCGGGGCGGCGGCGATCACCGAGCCGGCCGCGATGACGTTCCACATGGACACGTACTGGCCCTGGAGTCCGATGAGGGAGGCGGTGATGGGCATCTGGGTGTCGGTGCGCAGCACCGTGATGGCCCACAGCAGGTCGTTGAAGATCCAGGTGAACGACAGGGCGGTGAGCGCGGCCAGGGCCGGGCGGGCCAGTGGCAGGATGATCCGCCAGTAGATCTGCCACGGGCTCGCGCCGTCGATGACGGCGGCCTGTTGGATCTCGCCGGGGATCGAGCGCATGAAGCCGTGCAGGACGAAGACGTAGAAGCCGACGCCGAAGCCGACCTGCACGCCGATCAGGGCGTACAACTGGTCGTAGATGCCGAGCACTTCGCTGAGTTTGGAGACCGGGATCAGCAGGATCTGCGGGGGCAGCAGGTTGCCGCCGAGCATGAGGAGCAGCAGGACGCGCCGGAACGGCAGGTCGTAGCGGCTGAGCGCGAAGGCGGCCATGGAGGCGAGGCCGAGCGAGAGCAGCACGGTGGGGACGGTGACCAGCATGCTGTTGATGAGGGCGCGCTGCTGGCCGCCGTCCACCCAGGCCTGGCGGAAGCCGTCGAAGGTGAAGGAGTGCGGCCAACTGCCGACGCCGTGCGCGGCGATGTCGTCGAACGTCCGGGTGCTGGTGACAAGGACCAGGACGATCGGCAGCAGCCACAGCGCGGACAGCAGGCTCGCGGAGAGGTGGAAGCCCGCGGTGCGCAGGGCGCGGCCCCGGACGAGGCGGCGTCGGGGAGTCTGCGACTGGGCGGCGCCGGCTCCCAGGTCCTTGGCGACGCGCTCGGCGGCGTGAGTGGCGGTCATCAGTCGGCCTCCCGGAAGGCGCGCACGAGGTAGCTCGCGATGACGCCGAAGGCCAGCACGAAGATGACGACGGCGAGCGCGGAGCCGTATCCCAGGCGCAGGGACTGGAACGCGGTGGAGTACATGTAGGTGCTCAGCAGTTCGGAGGAGTGGTACGGGCCGCCGCGGGTGAGCGCCCACACGACGTCGAAGGAGCGCAGCGAGTCGATGACGATCACCGACAGGACGACCGCGTTGACGCTGCGCAGCTGCGGCAGGGTGATGTGCCGGAACTGCTGGAGGTGGGTGGCGCCGTCGACCTTCGCCGCCTCGTAAAGCGCGGGGTCGACGCCCTTGAGGCCCGCCAGGTACAGCACCATGACGTAGCCGACCTGGCGCCACAGCGCGGGCACGATGACCGCGTAGAAGGCGGTGTCCTGGTCGGCGAGCCAGGCGTGCTTCCAGCCGCCGAGGCCGATGCCCTCCAGCACGTTGTTGATCAGGCCGTCCGGCTGGTACATGGCCTGCCACACGAGTGCGGTGGCGACCAGGGAGAAGACCACGGGGAGGAAGAGCGCGGCCCGGTAGAACGCGATGCCGCGCCGCTCCTGCTGGAGCAGCAGCGCGGCGCCGAGCCCGAGGAGGGCGGAGAGCCCGCCGAAGAGCAGCAGCCACAGCACCGTGTTGAGCGCGGCGGTGCGGAAGACCTCGTCGTGCACCATCTCGCTGAAGTTGCCGAGGCCGACGAACTTCGGGGCTGTCAGGCCGTCCCAGGAGGTCAGGGAGAGGTAGAAGCCCTGGAGGGCCGGCCAGAAGACCCAGAACGCCTCGACGAGCAGCGGGACGAGGACGAAGGCCAGGACCACCGGGGGCACCCGGGTGGCCCTGGACCTTCGTGTGGAGACGGGCAGAGCCATGGTCACTGGCTCCAGATCTTCTGCGCGCCGCGCTGCCAGGTGGTGAGGATGGAGCCGATCTCCTTGGGTTTGGCCAGGTAGTGCACGAGCGCCGTGTCCGCGGTGGGCTGGAGCGCGTCGCTGGAGTCCCGGTTGAAGAACTGTGTGACGTCGGTGGCGCTCTCGATGAGCTTGCGGCCCTTGAGGACCAGCGGGGTGCCGGCGTCCTTGGCGTCCGGGTGCGTGGGCAGCGCGGTGCCGGAGGAGTTCTTGAGGTACAGCTCCTGAGCCTCGGCGGAGGCCAGGTAGCGCAGCAACTCCTTCACCCCGTCGACGCGCTTGGTGCGGGCGCTGGCGAAGTAGCCGTCGGTGGGCGCCTCTTCGGCCACCGGGACCTTCGGGTCGATGATCGGGAACTGGAAGAAGTCGAGGTCGTCCAGGGCGTCCTTGGGGGCGGCGTCGGCGAAGAAGGTACCGATGAGCATCATGCCGGTGCGGCCCTGGAGGAGGGCTGTGGTGGCGTCCTGGAAGGGGATCGCCGTGCCGTCGGGGTCGAAGTACGGCCGGGCCTGGTCCCAGGTGTCGAACACCTTGCGGACCTCGGGGTCGTCGAAGCGGTGCTTGCCCGCGAGGAGTTCGCGGTGGTAACCGGCGCCGTTGACACGGATGTTGAGATAGTCGAACCAGGCCGAGGCCACCCAGGGCGTGTCGCCGCCGGCGCCGAGACCGATCGGGTCGATGCCCTTGCTCTTGAGCTTGTCGCACAGGTCGAGGAACTCGTCCCAGGTCCTGGGCTCCCGCACGCCCCACTTGGCGAAGTTGGACTTGCGGTAGAACATGCCCCACCAGTAATAACTGGTCGGCACGAAGATCTTCCTGCCGCTGGAGGCCGAGGTGCACAGCTTCTTCAGCGCGTCGGAGTAGCCGGCCAGTTCGGGCTTGCCCCAGATGTCGTCGAGGTCGAGCAGCAGGTCCTTCCTGGCGTACGACTCGGCCACCGAGCCGGGGTACCAGGTGTAGGCGTCCGGCGGGTTGGCCGACGTCAGGTAGGTCGGCAGCTGGGTGCGGAAGGTCTCGGACGCGACGGTGTTGAGCCGCGCGTCGACTCCCCCGCGCTTGCCGAACGCCGCGACGATCTCCCGCATCCCGGCCTTGGCCTGGGGCGAGGAGAGGTTGGACTGCAGGGTCACCGGGCCGCCGGACTCGCCCCCGGAGGCGGAGGGGGTCTGGGTGACGCAGCCGCTGAGCAGCGCGCCGGCGCCGGCCGCGCCTGCCCCTACGAGGAATCTGCGGCGGGTGGGGTTGAAGGCGGTCATCTGTGCACTCCCTATGTGCCCACGGAACGGAGCTGAGGTCCCCTGACGGCCCGGCTCCGGATGCGGCAGACGCAGCCTGTCGCGGAGGTCCGGGCGTCGTCAAGATTAATTACTAATTTATTTCTCGATGGGTGTGCTTCCAGGTCGAACAGGGCCCGGAAGCACACCCCTTGATGCCGTGCGGTATTTGGCGATACGAGTCAGAGCCCCGTTTGTCGGAGCCCCGCCCGTCGGAGTCTCCCGTCGGAGTCCCGCCCGTCAGAGCGCCGTCTGATGGACCCGCCCGTCCACGCCACGGAAGGCGGCCAGCACGCCGCCGTCCGGCCCGGCGACGGCACCGAGCGCGCCGTCGAAGGCCCCGCTGACGAAGTCGCTCTCCTTGCTCCAGCCGGCCCAGCCGCCGGACGCGGTCCAACTCCGTGTCCAGAGCGTGTAATCCCCGGCCCGCGCGTACAGGTGCACGGTGTCACCGGAGGCCACCAGCGTGGGGCTGCCGCTGACCGTGCCACCCAGGGCGGCCCAGTCCGACCAGATGCCGGAGGTGTCGCGGGAGCGCCACCAGACAGCGTCATCGGCGGTGCGCACGGCCACGTGCAGCCGCCCGGCGTCGTCCACGACGGCCGACGGGCGCCCGTAGAACGCCCGGTCCTGCGGCGCGCCGAGCGAGGTCCAGCCGGTCGACGGGCCACGGGAGGTGACGGTGCCGTCCGCACCACGGGCGAACAGCGTCCAGTCGTCCGGACCCGAGAACGCCACGGTCGGCGCGTCCGTCAGGGTGCCGCCGAGGCTCTGCCAGCGCCCCCAGTGGCCGTTCGCGTACACCCGCCGGTAGGCGGTGTCGTCGGTGCCCCGGACGAAGACGTCGATCCTGCCGCCGGCGGACGCGTGGGCGGCGGGCTGGCCGAGGACGCGGCCGTGCGTCGGGCCGCCCAGATCCGTGGTCCGGGAGTCGGACCAGTCGCCGTCGCGCGCGGTCCGCGCACGCAGCGCGCCGTCCGTCCCGCGGGTGAAGGCGATGAGGCTGTCACCGTCGCGAACCAGCGCCGGGCTCGCGGAGGAACGGCCCGGAAGCAGTGTGCCCGGGGCCTCGTCGGTGCCGGTCAGCTTGAGGAAGGCCGTGCCGTGCGCGGGAACGCGCACCGTGTACGAGCCGGTGAAGGTGCCGCGCCAGGTGCGGGCACGCAGGTCGCGGACAGCGACCCGGCCGCTCAGACCCGCGTCCGCGAAGGTCACTTCACGGTCCTGCGCCTGGTCGGAACGGTTGAGCAGGACCACCGCCCGCCTGCCCGCGCCCGCCAGCACCTTGCTGTAGACGTCACCCACCTGGTCGGACGCGACGCGGGCGCCCTGGATGCCCAGCGGATCCTGGTCGACGGCGATGATCTCGGGGTTGCGCAGGGTGTCGATCATCGACTGCGGCAGTTTCCGCGGGTCGCTGCCGATCACCAGCGGCGAGGCCATCTCGGCCCACATCACGAACTGCGTGGTGGACTCCTCCTCCGTCAACTCGTAGCCGCCCTCGGCGAGTTCGCGCATCGGGATGAGGTAGTCGGGGTCGTTCCAGTGTCCGGGGCCCTGAGCCTCGGGGTGCCAGGCGTTGGCATCCATGTTGCGCAGGATGTTCGGCCACTCCCCCGCGGTCGGGGTGCCCCAGGCGATGTCCGTGCCGGTGCGCCAGGAGTCGGCCGTGGTGGGCCCGTAGACGAAGGAGTTGTGCGCGTCCTGCTCCGGGGTGTGCGGCACACCCCAGTCGTCGGTGAGCGGGTTGCACAGGTTGAGCAGCATCTTCCGCCCGGACTTGGCGACGGCGTCGCTGAACTCCTTGAAGGCCGGGCCGGGTTCGAGCCCGGCGCCGATGCCGCAGAGGAAGTCGACCTTGATCGCGTCGATCTTCCACCCGGCGAACTGCCGGGCGTCGTCCTCGTAGTGGCCCCGACTGCCGAGGCCGCACGACTTGCCGCCGTCGTACTCCCCCGCGTCGGTGTAGATACCGGCCTTGAGACCGCGCTTGTGCAGGTAGGTCACCAACGCGGGGATTCCGGAGGGGAAACGCGTGGGGTTGGCGACGAGCCGGCCCGTTGCCGCGTCGCGCGGCTGGTCGGCCTGCCAGCCGCCGTCCAGCCAGACGATGTCGTAGCCGCTGTCGCGCAGCCCGCTGCTGACGAGGTGGTCGGCGACCTTCCTGACCTCGCCCTCCGTCGGGGCACCGAGCCCGTAGTAGGTGTTCCATCCCATGTACGGCGTGGCGGCGAGGCCGCTGTCGTAGTACCGCGGCGCGCCCTGGTCGTCCCCGGCGTGCGCCGCCGGAACAGCCGACCCGACCAGCACCACGGCACCGAACGCCGTCGCGGTCCGCCGCATTCGCGCCGTCCCAGCACGATGTGAAGCCACAGAAGTCTCCCGAGAGTTGGGGTGCTCTGGGCACCTCGCTCCGGTCGTACCGGGCGCCGGTGCCACGGCGGAAACTGTGGTCGGGGCCCTTGAGGCTGTCAATATTAATTGCTAATTAACTTAAAAACGGGATCGCGCAATGACATCCGGGCGCTCCCTCCCGGCGCGCCGTAATCCCTTTGCGCCCCCGCCGCTCCGACGTCCAGACTGTGCCGGTGCTCATCCGACGCGAAGCCCCTGACGACATTCCCGCCGTACGCGCCGTCACCGCGGCCGCGTTCGCCAAGCAGGGGGTCGCGGTCCCCATCGAGGTACCGCTGCTGGACGAACTACGCGACTGCGAGGGCTGGTTGCCGCCGTTGTCCCTCGTGGCGACACGGGAGGGGCACGGGATCGTCGGGCACGTCGTCTGCACCCGTGGGCACATCGACGGCGCCCCGGTCGTGGGGCTCGGTCCGCTGAGCGTGCACCCCGACCACCAGCGGCGCGGCGTCGGGCTGGCGCTCGTCCACACCGTGCTGGGCGCGGCGGACGCGCTCGGCGAGCCGCTGGTCGCACTGCTCGGCAGCCCCGCGTACTACGGCCGTTACGGCTTCCGCCCCAGCACGGAGTACGGCATCACCCCTCCGGACCCCGCCTACGGCGACTACTTCCAGGTACGGACCCTTTCGGCGTACGAGCCCACGCTGCGCGGCACCTTCGCGTACGCCACGCCCTTCGACGACCTCTAGGCCCGCGGAGAACCGTGCCGACCGAGTCCGGCGACATCGAGCTGAGCGAAGCCGAGCTTCGTGGGATCACGGGCTACGCGGCCGACTGCGCGCGCAGGTCGCTGTCGGTCTTCGAACGGAGCCGTCCCGCCGACACCCGGCCTCGCGACGCCATCGAATCGGCGGACACGTTCGCCGGAGGTGGCAGGCGCACGGGCGCGCTGCGGCAGAGCGCGTGGGCGGCGTACAAGGCGGCGGGTGAAGCCGGTTCACCCGCGGCGGCCGACGCCGCTCGGGCGGCGAGCCACGCGGCCGCCGCCGCGTACCTCCACCCCAGGGCGAGCGCTCATCAGGTCAAGCACATCCTCGGCGCGGCAGCACACGCGGCACGAGCGGAGGAGCTGGCATCCGGAGAAGCCGGCCGCGCCGCCGCGGACACCCTCGCATGGGCGCGCCTGAACGCGCCGACGGCGGTCACCGCCGTACTCGGCCGCCTGCCCGCCGCACCTGCCGACGGCGGCCGGGTCGGGGAGTTCATCCGCGAACTCGACGCCGCCCTCCGCGTCCGGCCTCAGTAGCCGAAACTCGTGGTGTAGGCGCACTCGGTGTAGATGTAGCCGGACGACAGCTTGGCCGTGTCGGACGCCGGGGTCTTTCCGTCCGAGTCCTTGGACTTGTGCACGAAGTAGGTGGTGCCGGCGGGCAGCCGGATGGTCCGCTGCGGGTAGTTCTTGCTGGTGTCGCTGCACGGCTCGAAGCCGATCAGGGTGCTGGTGAGGGACGAGTACGTGGTGCAGCTCCCGCACGCCGTGAGGGTGAAACTCCCGGTCACCGGGCCCGTGTAGAGGACCGTGATGTTGTCGGGGCTGTCGTTCTTGACGGTGACGGAGATACTGCCGCCCGATGCCGTGGTCGGCAGTCGCTTGCCGGCCGCAGGCACCGTCTCGGCGACCTCCGCGGCGATGGCTATCTTCTGGGCGCGCGCCCGGTTCCGGTGGTTCGGGTTGTCCTCCGCGAAGGTCTTCATCGTGGTGACGGCCTCGCTGAAACTCCCGTCCTGGTACTGGTCCACCCCGCAGTTGTACGTCCCCGAACTCGCGCTCCGCTCCGCCCGGTCGGCATCCTTGTCGATGGCGTCGGTCAGCCCGGCCTGCTCCGCCGGCAGCCTGCGGGCCTCGGCCCCGAGGCCCTCCAGCCGCTGGACCGCGGCGCAGGGCTCCTCGCCGCCCAGCGACTTCACGGCCTTGCCGATCTCGGCCTTGACCGCGGGCTCGACCTTCCCGGCCTGCTCCGACTCCGGGAACGTCGTCAGGAGTTCGGCGAACTGCTGTGTCCAGTCCGCGGATCCGCCGCTGAGCGAGGCCGCCCCGCACTCGTGGAGCGACGTGGCCAGCCGGTCGTCGGGCCAGGTGGACAAGGTGCCGAGTTCCTTCTTGCTCATCGTGCGCGGGACCGTGCGGAGGTACTTCAAGGGGGGTACGGCGGCGCAGTAGCTCTTGTCCGCGTACGGGAAGGCCACGGTGGTGTAGAAGTTCTGGAGGCGGTCGGGGACGCGCTCGGCCGCCCGTGAGTCCGGGTGGTCGTTCGTCAGGCCGTGGTAGACGGCCAGAGCACGGCGGAAGTCCGCCTCCGACGTCTCGAACGGCTTCTCCGCGGCGGCGTTGACCAGTCTGTCGGCCCGCCCCAGCCGGTCCAGCAGCATCTGCTCGATCGCCTCGTCACGCGCGTCGTCGTACAGAACGGCTCCGCCGACGGGCAGGGCCAGGAGCGCGAGGCCGAGCACGGCCGCGATCGGCGCCTTCGGCGGCCACGTCATCCGGGTCCGCAGGCCCACGTACGCGCCGTGCGCGGCGGCCAGCAGCAGGAAGACCAGGTAGAACACGACCATCGCGCCGGGGACACCGTTCGGGTCCGCCGGCAGGGCGACGAGGAGCAGGATCGCCGTCGCGGCCCAGCACGCGATCATCAGCCCCCACTGGCGCACCAGGGCGTAACCGAGCCCGAGTCCGGACAGGTTGAGCAGTCCCACAGCGGCTGCCCGCCAAGGATCGGCTGGGCCGGGCGGCGGTGCGGTCGGCATCGGTGGAACGACAAAGTCGTCACGCACACCATGGTTGTCCCAGGACATGACGGTTCCCCCCGTCAATCACGCCTGCATTGCTATCACTTGTCAGAGTAGGGTCACCGGCTTCACGGCGACAGAGGGTGCGACCCGACGTCGGCAGACCTTCCGCTCGCCGGGGGCAATCTCCCTCACCACTCAAGCCGTTCGACCACGTTCGAAATGATGGTGGCATACCCGACAGGACGCAAGGCTGCCGCTGATCGGTTCAACAGGCCCCGCCGCAATGCGAGTTCACCGACTCCGACGGGGTTCCGTGGGACCTCGGCCTGCGACTACGGAGGGGGAACGAATGACGACCGCGGGAAAGATCAGAGAGGGCGGCGGAGCCAGAGAGACCAGATGGCAGGTCTGGGTGCTCACCCTGACCGTCCTGTCGGCCTTCGCACTGGCCCTGAACCTCGGGGGTGCCACGGCGGCACACGCCGAGTACCCGGGACCCAACCCACCCCAGGCGCCCGCCGACTGCGCCAAGCCCTGGGTGATCCTTTCGGCGTACGGGACCTCGGAGTCCACCGACGAAGGCCACCCCTACGGCACCGTGGGCGTCAACAGCACCTACATCCGGGCACTCAAGAGCGCCCTGTACGACACCGGGGTCCGGGACAGCGACGTCACCGTCCGCAACCTCCCTTATCCGGCGTCAGCCCTGGACTGGCCCGACTGGCTGCCCGGCAACTGGGGTCCCGACGACTACTGGACCTCGATGTACAAGGGCCGGGACAAGCTGGTCGAGGAGATCAACTTCTACGCGTCCTGCCCGACCCGCCCGACGCTCGTCCTGCTCGGCTACTCGCAGGGCGCCCAGGTGATCAAGAACGCCATCGCGCAGGACGCCGTCAAGGGCAACCAGCGCAACGCCGACGAGATCGGCGCCATCGTCAACGTGGGTGACGCCTCCCGTGAGAACGGGCAGATCGGCATGGGGCAGAACGGCCAGATGGTCACCCTCAACCCCGACTACTCGGACGGCACCGCCGATGTCTCGCGCGGCGGCCTGATGCAACGCCTCGACGTACCGGCCGTGTTCGCGGGGTTCATCGGCGACGGTCGCTACTTCGACGTGTGCCGCACGGACGACGCGGTCTGCGACGAGCAGGCGTATCCCGGCTCCGACGAGTGGCAGGGCCGCTGGCTGGAGGACTTCGGCAACAGCGCGATCGGTGACAACGCCCCGCATGTGATGTACCGGGACAACGGCCTGGCGCAGAGTCCCGCCGACAAGGCCAACGCCGCTCGGGTCGCCTCCCGCACCGCCGTCCGGGCGATCGCCGCGGCCGTGGCACAGCGCAACGTGGTGCACCCGCCGCCGGACACGCCGGAGGAGGTGTGGGCCACCAACGTCAACGTCCGCGCCACCCCGTCCACTTCGGCCGACATCGTGACCGTGATCCCGGAGCCGACCACGGTGTACGTGAAGTGCCAGAAGCACGCGGAGTCGGTGACGTACGGCGGGATCACCAACGACGCCTGGTCCTACCTTCCGCAACAGAAGGGGTGGATCAGCAACATCTTCCTCAAGGGGCCCGCCTGGATGCCGGGGGTTCCCGAGTGCGACTGACCTGTTGCATTCGAGAGTTCGTGAGTTCGTGAGCTCCTGACAGCGGCGCGTCCGGCGGGACCCTCATCGAGCGGGGGTTCCGCCGGACGCGTACGCGCGGTCAGCGGTCTCCAGGCCATGCCGGGCAACCTCTACGGAACGGTCGAGGCGACCGCCGACCGCCGCCGACGTCTCAGAGCGACCGCAACCCCCGATCGGCGAAGGTGATCAGCCACTCGAAGCTCTCGTCGATGTCGGCGCTCCACTGGAAGCCGTTGGCCACCTGCAGGGTGGCGAAGCCGTGGCAGAGGCTGCGGAGCATGCGCAGGGCGTGGTCCACGTCGGTGTCCGCGATCTCGTAGCCGCGCAGGGCCGCTCTGAACGCGCCGATCCCCCGCACCCCCGCGACGGCCAGCGGATCGTCCGGGCCGGACGGTTCCACACCGATCGTCGCGGCGTACCGGCCGGGGTGTTCCAGGACGAAGGCGCGGAAGGCGCGGGCCGCGGCGGCCAGGGCGTCGCGGCCCGCGTACCCCTGGACCGCACCGCCGACGGCGTCGGCGACCTCGCTCAACGCCAGTGCCGCGATACGGCGGTTGAGGTCCTCCTGACCGCTCACGTGCTTGTAGAGAGAGGGGGTGCGTACGCCCAGCCGCTCGGCCAGCAGACCCATCGTCAGGTTGGCGAGACCCACCTCGTCGGCGAGGGCGGCCCCCGCCGCGACCACGGCCGCAGGGTCAAGACCGGCCCTAGGCACGAGCCGCGTCCGCGCGGAGGAAGGCGAGGATGAGGGAGACCACCTGGTCGGGGAACTGGTCGTGCGGGTAGTGGCCGGCGCCCTCGATGGTCTCCAGGCGACCGAGGCCGGACGGCAGGGCGTCGACGATCGCCGAACCCTCGGCGTGCGGGTCGGTCCAGTCGGGGTCGAGCGTGCCCATCACGACCAGCACGGGGCAGCGGACGTTGCCGAGCTGCGCGCCGGCGTCGGTCGGGGCGCTGCGGCCCATGCCCTGCAAGGCCTTCATCCTGCCGGGCTCGCGGAGCAGGGAGTCGATCCGGCCGAGCCGCTCGGTCCAGTCGGCGGGCTTCGTGCCGGGGTAGGCCACGTCCAGGTAGGAGCGCCAGAGCGGCACGCTGCCGAGCACGCCCGCGCCGACCAGCCGCAGCATGCCCTGCCGGAAGCGCTTCACCTTCAGGTCGCCGAGGCGGACCGACTGCTTGCGGGTGAACGGCGCGAGTTCGACGACCGCGGTGATCAGCGAGGGCTCCAGCGCCGCGGCGATGGTGGCGGCCCCGCCGGAGATCGAGTGGCCGACGAGCACGGCCGGTCCGCCCAGGTGACGGACGACGGCGAGCAGGTCGCCGGCGATGGCGGTGCGGCTCCAGGCGGGCCAGCCGACGCTGGACTCGCCGCAGCCGCGCAGATCGACCGCGGCGACCCGGTAACCCGCCGCCACCAGCTGCGGGAGCACGGCGCGGTACGCGGCGCGGCTGTCACCCATGCCGTGCGCGAGAACGATCAGCGGTCCGGAGCCCGCCACCTCGTAAGCGATCGTGCCACCGTCGACGGCAAGGTACTCGGTCATGTCATCTCCCCGATCTGGCTAATGTTGTTAGCTAAAAGCTATTCCCGTTAGCCAGAGCTGTCAAGGGTGAGCCTCCCGGCGCGGCCGGGAGGCGGACGGGATACGGCCGGGACACCCGGCCCAGGTGCCCGGGACACCCGCCGCCCTACGGTGGCGGGGCCGTGGGCGGAAGCCCGGTCACGCCCACCAGAGCCGCCCCGCACGGGGAGACGAGCACGGGACCGGGAGACGCAGAAGCGGGGGAACCGTCCATGCCGAATCCACTCACCCACCGACTCGACCGCAGAAGCGTGCTGCGCGCGTCCATAGGAGCGGCGGCGCTGGCCGGTCTGGGGGCCGCCGCCGTCGCCCCGGCGAGGGCTTCGACCGGATCCGGCGCGGCGGGCCTGCCGCCGGTGCCGGGCATGCAGGGTGACCGCCGGGCCAACGAGGTCTGGTACCAGCTCGACGAGGTCGCCCTGTACCAGGCCTCGCCCGAACTCCTCGCCGCCTACCGGGCCATCGGCCAACATGTCGGCGGCAGCATCGAGAGCGGGTTCCGCACGGTCTGGCAGGAGATGAGCAAGTCACCTGAGTATCCAGGCAACTTCGCCTCTTTCATGGCCCCGATCGAGGCACCCCTGCGCGTGGTCTCGGGGATCCAACTGGACGTCTTCGACAGCCTCTACCGCCCCTACGACCTTCGACTCCCCGCGGCCTTCGCCGACTTCGGACAGGGCGTGCTCTACGACCCGCGCCGGGAGGTCGTCCGCTCGCCGGTGCACACCATGGACTCCCTGCCCGGCCGACCTCCGGTCGGCTATCACACCTGGCACGCCTACATGCGGGCGATGATGCTGCTGGGCATCGACCGGCACCGCTGGGCGGCGTTCGCCCCGCTCAACGCGTACGCCTGGGCGCTCCAGTCGGTGGCCAAACCCACGACGCAGACGCCGAGTCCGCCCCTGCCGCGCCGAACGGTCGTCGAGTTCGCCGCGAGCTGGCTGCCGCGCGGGGTCCGCCGGCTGGACGCGGACTTCCAGTCCTTCCCGTATCCGATGGGCATCAGCTGACCGCGCGGAGGAGCGCAGGTGGGAGGGGGCGGGCCGAATCGGCCCGCCCCCCTCCCACATGCCCCTCGTTCACCTCGCCAAGGCGCCTACTCGCTCCGGGAGAAGCGGTAGGTCGCGACGCTCAGCGCCGCCACCGCCAGGACCGCCACACAGCTGATCTCCGCGGCGACCGGCGGCGTCCAGCCCCACCACTGCGGACCGGCCGCCCGCTCACCGAGCCCGGACACGCCCTGCCCTGGCAGCGTGCGGCGCAGCGCGTCGACCGCGTACGTGAGCGGATTGACCCGTACGACGGTCCCCAGCCATCCGGGCAGTCCGCTGGCGGGGAAGACGGCACCCGACAGGAACAGCAGGGGCATCATGCACAGCCCGATCACGATCTGGAAGGTCTCGGGGCGTTTGGCGCACACCGCCACCAGGACGCCGAGCGAGGTGAAGGCGAACGCGATCAGCGCCAACTCGACTAGGACGAGCATCAGTTCGGGCCGGTACGGGACGCCGACGAGACCGCCGAGGCACAGCACCGGCACCGCGTAGCCGAGCCCGGCCGTCGCGCCGCCGAGGCAGGTGCCGATCAACAGCGGAGGCCTGCGCACCGGAGCCACGAGCAACTGGCGCAGGAACCCCGCCTGCCGGTCCCAGACGATGGACGCGCCCGCCGCCATGGCCGGTGCCTGCACGGCCATCAGGAGCACTCCGGGGAAGAAGAACGCGCGGAAATCCCGGAAGGCGTCCTGTTCCGCGGGGACCGCCGCGTTCAGGCCGGTGCCGAAGACGAGCAGGAACATCATCGGCATGATCACGCTCATGGCGACCCGCAGCCGGTTGCGGGCGAACCGGATCACCTCCCGCTGCCACAGCACGCGGACGGCCCGCAGGTCGGCGGCGAGGCGCCCCCGCCGGGCGGTGGACTCGACGGCTCCGGCGGTGTGCGGCGGGGCGGACGTACGGACACTGGTCATGGTCACCTTCTCGGGGCCGGTCCCGGAAACACGGTCGCCTCGCTGTCGGCCTCGCGGATGGTCCGGCCGGTGTAGTGCAGGAAGACGTCGTCGAGGGTCGGCGGGGTCACGGTCACGGAGTGCACGGTGAAGGGCAGCGCGGCACAGAGCCTGGGCACCCACCCGGCTCCGTCCGCGACCCGGATCCGCAGCCCGTCCTCGCCCGACTCCGCGTCCAGACCGAGCTGTTCGCAGACATCCCGGGCGGACGTGTCGTCGGCGGTGCGCAGGACGACCAGGTCGGATCCGACAACCGCCTTGAGGGCGGCGGGAGTTCCGTCCACGACGAGTTCTCCCTCGTCCATGATGGCGATCCGGTCGCAGTGTTCGGCCTCCTCCAGCTGATGCGTGGTGAGGAAGACGGTGACGTCCCGTTCCTCCCGCAGCCGGCGCAGGTGGTCCCAGATGGCGGCGCGGGTCTGCGGATCGAGGCCGGTGGTGGGCTCGTCCAGGAAGAGCACTCGCGGGGTGTGCAGCAGGCCGCGCGCTATCTCCAGGCGCCGCCGCATCCCGCCGGAGAAGGTGCGGACGGGGGCGTGGCGGCGGTCCGCGAGATCGACCAGTTCCAGCATGTCCATGATGGTGTCCACCGCCTCGCGCCGCGGTACCCCGAACAGGTGGGCGTGGAAACGCAGGGTCTCCATGGCGGTCAGGTCGCCGTCGAGAGTGGGTTCCTGGAAGACCAGCCCGATCTTGCGGCGCACTTCGTGGGGTTCGCGCCGCACATCGTGCCCGGCGACCAGTGCCCGGCCGCCGGTGGGGCGCAGCAGGGTGCACAGCATGCCGATGGTCGTGCTCTTGCCCGCGCCGTTGGGCCCGAGGAAGCCGAACGTGCGGCCGGCGGGCACGGCCAGGTCGAGGCCGGTGACCGCCTGCCGGTCGCCGTACGTCTTCGCCAGCCCCTCGGTCAGGACGGTGAGGCGTTCGCCGCCGTCAAGCGCGCGGGGGCCGCCCTTGGCCGCGGTGACCGTACTCATCGGCTGGCTCGGTCGCGGTGACGGACGCTCATGACGGTGTGGAACAGTGCCACGTCGCCGGATTCGCCGACCGCCTCCGCCCCGGCCTCCACCCAGGCGTGGGCGCGGAAGGGCTGGGTGCGGAATCCGGTGCACCAGTCGGGCCAGCGGCCGTGCAGCCGGCACAGCAGCACGGTGGCCACCGAGCGTTGCAGACAGCCCCGGCCCGCGCACCTGGCGCTCACCGTCACCACTGCCTGCCGGGCGGTCAGTGCCTCCTCCCGGGTCGCGGCACGTGCGCCGCGGGAGGCCACCGCCAGCACCTGGCGCAGCCGGCGCGGCGGCAGCAGCACCATCAGCCGGGCCACGGCGACCGCCGCCCGCGCGGCGGGCTGCCTGCGCCACGCCAGCGGTACGCGCGTCTCTCCGACGACCTGCATGCTCATGCCGTCACCACCAGCCGGGCTCGGTCCAGGGCGGCGAGCAGCGTCCGTACGTCCGCCAGGGCCCGTGCGGAGGCGGCGGGGTGCCGCCGGGTCAGCCGGTCGGCGGTCTCCTCGGGAGAGTGCCCGTCGAGGAGCAGTCTGAGGGTGGTGGCGCCGGAGCGGTTGAGCTGCCAGTACCGGCCGGTGCGCTGGTCGAGGAGCACCAGGCCGTCCTCCGTGTCGGTGGCGGTGACGTCGGGTTTCAGGGCAAGGGTCATGAGGTCTCTCCAGCCAGGGACGCGGCGCCGGGCGCGGGCTCCGCCACGGACCGCAGCCAGCTCTCGCAGGCCAACGTGTTCTCGTACGGGACGAGTTGCCGGGATTGGGGCTTGGGGCTGAGCAGGGCGGTGCGCAGGGCGTCGGGGTCGACCAGGCCGAGGTGGGACAGCCGCAGGTCCTCGCAGAGGTCCAGCAGGTTCGCGCGGTTGCGGCGCATGCCCTGGAATGCCTCCGCGCTGAACTCGCCCTTGCTGCGGCGGGCCAGGATCTCGTCGGGCACGATGCCGCGCACCGCCCGCCGCAGCATGGGCTTGAAGTCCCCGCTCACCAGCCGGTCCTCGACGCGGACGGACAGCGCGGCCTCGACGACCAGATCGTCGAGGTACGGCGCCTCGCAGGCGACGCCCGAGTCGCCCAGCGCCGCGTCGAGTTGGCGCACCCCGCTCCCTGTCTGCACGACGATGTCGAGCGTCTGGTGCTGGGCACGGTCGCGGTGGTGGGCCCGGGGCTGCTCCTGTTCGGCGGCGTTCCGCAGCAGCCCGCGTACGGCGTCCACCGCGTCGGGCGTCGTCCAGGGCGGCAGTCTGGGCTCCCAGCCCCAGGTGAGCAGCGCGTCCGCCGGGCCGGGCGCCGGGTCGGTGAGCCGGTCGGCGGTGCCCCGCAGCCAGGCGGCGTACGAGGCGCTGTCGGCGAGTCCGCGCACGGTCGAGGCCAGGCTCCAGCGGTTGAGGACCCGGAAGCGGTGGATCGTGGACAGGCTCCCCAGCGGGTGCCTGCGGACCAGTGACCAGAGGGCCGTGGGCAGGACGCCGAACAGTTCGTCGCCGCCGACGCCGAGCAGGTGGCAGCCCGATCCGTCCGCGGCCACCGAGGCGAGCAGCCGCGCCATGTGGGCGCGGTTGCGGGCCCAGGGCAGCGGGCCCTCCTCCTGGCCCGCGTCGACGTGGGCTCCCTCGTACCAGGTCGGGCTGTCCTGCGTGGCGGCGAAGTGGTGCCGCGCGGACGGCAGGTGGCCGGCTGCGCGTCGGGCCCAGTCGGTGTCGTCGTTCGCGCGGTCCGCGGGCTTCCAGTGATGGGTGACGAAATCGGCGCCCACCGCGTCGGCGAGGAAACAGAGGCTGGTGGAGTCCAGTCCGCCGGACAGGTCGGCGCTGAGGGTGGAGCCGGCCCGCGTGGCGACACAGGCGAGCAGTGCCGCCCGGATCCGCTCCGCCGCCTCCTCCGGGGACGCCTCGGGCTCCGGGGGCCGCCACCAGCGAACGGTGCGGGCGCTGCCGTCCGGGCCGAGTTCGAGCCGGTGGCCGACGCCCAGCGCCGACACCTTCGACCACACCGGGCGCAGGGACAGCGGCCAGGGCGGGGACGGCGTCAGCAGGCGCAGCGCGAGCAGTTCGGGATCGACGGACGGAGTGCGGTCCGCGCCGGGGTGCGCCAGTTCGGCGAGCCGGCGCGGTCCGTCAGCCGCCACCGTGACGCCCCTTACGTCGGTGAAGAAGATCTGCCGCGCGGTGGACACGCTGCCCTGCGCCCGCGTCCACCCGTCGAAGGAGACGGTGAGGTGGAAGCAGCCGGGCAACGAGCGCGCCAGATCGTCGAGTTGACCCATCGTCCGGGCATCGGCCAGAGCACGTGCGGTGCGGTTCCGGTCCACGGTCGAGCGGCCCAGGACCGCGAGCCGCCGGGCGCCGGCGCTCACCAGGGTCAGCTCCCGGTCCGCCCAACGGCCCACGATCCAGGGGCGTCCCGAGGCATGCCGGATCACCTGGACGCCGGGACCGCGGGTCAGCGGCTCGGTCACGGCCGAGGCGGCCGGGCTGTCGGGCAGGACGGCGAAGTCCATGTTCGGTGTCAGTCCCTCCGTGCGGTGCGGGGCCACTTTTGGATGCGGTGCGGGGCCGCTGTTCGTTGCGGTACGGATCCGTTGGTGGTTACGGAACGGGGCCGCTGATTGATACGGAGCGAGTCCGCCGATCGACGCGGTGTGGGTCGCTGATCAACGCGGAGCAGGTCCGCTGTGCGGAGCAGGTCCGCTGATCGACGCGGTGCGGGTCCGCTCGTCCGCGTGTCGGTGCCGACTCGTCCGGCGTTCCATCCCGCACGCGTGCCTGCGTATCCCCGCGCACGCCTCGGGCGTCGGCACCGCGCGGGTGGACGAGCGGACCCCGCGGCGGGAACGAGAGCCGGTGGTGGAGGACGGACGGCCTCCACCACCGGCCGTGGCAGGTCGGTCACCCGTCCCGCCGGTGGGGCTGCCGGATCAGCAGATCCAGGCGGTACCCGCGAACCAGTCGTTCTCGACACAAGGTCCGAAGGCCATGGTCAGTTCCGCGAAGTCGCCGATCTCGACCAGCGTGGGCGGCTCGTAGACGTCGTTCATCTCCATGCTTGTCTCACCTGTTTCCCTTGACGTGATGGCGAACGAGAGACGGGAACGAGGGCGCGAGTCCCGGGCTCGCCCCGTCTCTCCCGTGCGCTTTCACGCTATGGCGCCCCCGGTCCCGGGTACCTGGGTGCCGCGCCTCAGACGAGTCCCGGGATCAGCAACTCGGCGCCGCTGGATGGAAAGTGACATGCCGTCACATTCCAAGCCCGGCGTCCCTGGCCCGCATCGCCGCCTCCACCCGGTCCGCCACACGGAGCTTCGCGAACACGTGCGACACGTGGTTGCGCACGGTCTTCTCGGAGAGCACCAGCTCTCGGGCGATACGGCGGTTGGTGAGACCGCGGGCGACCAGATCGAGTACCTCGCGCTCCCGCTCGGTGAGATCGGGAAAGGCCGCTCGCACGGGCAGGTCGTGCACGGCGGAGAAGTAGCCCCCCAGGCGGTCCGCCACGACCGCGCTGAACACCGCCCCGCCCTGCGCCACCGTGCGTACGCCTCGCACCAGTTCCTCTCCCGGGGCACCCTTGACCATGTATCCGCGTGCCCCCGCCCGCAGCGCCGCCACGACCGCGTCGTCCTCGGCGGACCCCGAAACGAACAGCACCCGCGGGGCGCCAGGGCCCGCGGGTGCGTCAGCGGCGATCGCTCGGGTCGCCTCGATGCCGGAACAGCCGGGTAACAACAGGTCCATGAGGACGACATCGGCGACGACGTGCCCGCCCCGTAACGCCACGATCGCCTCTTCCCCCGTGGCCGCCTCCCCGACCACCTCCAGATCCCGCGCGCCCTCCATCGCCAGCCGTACCCCGGCCCTGAAGAGCGGATAGCCGTCGACGACGAACACCCGCGACCTCACGGCCGGTTCCATGACTTCCCCCGTTTTGTCACTCTGTCACTCCATGTTCATCGTTTCCTGCCGACACATCTCCATGAGATGTTCCTTGGGTCAAAGGTCTCAATTGTTCGCTCCCGGGGCAGGCGGTACGCAATCCTTTCGACGAGACTCGAAGCGGGGCAGCCCAGAGGCCGCCCCGCTTGGTCCACACGTACGAGAAGTCGCCCCGGGAGCCGGTCCGTTCAGCCCTGCGCCAGCTCCGCGACCGGCTGCCACTTCTCCCACGTCGCCAGGCGTCCCTCGTAGTCGGCCTTGGCGATGTCCAGCGGTGCCGTACCGAAGAAGCAGCGCAGCGGCGGTTCGGCGGCGTCCACGATCTCCATCACGGCCGCGGCGGACGCGTTCGGGTCGCCGGGCGTACCGACGCGCTTGCGGCGCTGTTCCTGCACCTGCTTGTGGAACTCGGCGTACGCCGGCAGGGGTTCGGAGGTGCTCGACGAGGAACCGGCCCAGTCCGTGGCGAAGCCGCCGGGCTCGATCAGGGTGACCTTGATCCCGAACGGCGCGACCTCCTGGGCGAGCGCCTGGCTGATCCCCTCCAGCGCCCACTTCGAGGCGTGATAGATGCCGACCAGCGGGAACGCGCTGATCCCGCCGATCGACGAGACCTGAAGGATGTGACCGCTGCCCTGCTCGCGCAGGAACGGCAGGGCCGCCTGGGTGACCCACAGGGCTCCGAAGAGGTTGGTGTCCAGCTGTGCGCGGGCCTCCGACTCGGAGATCTCCTCCACCATGCCGAAGTGGCCGTAGCCGGCGTTGTTGACCACCACGTCGAGGCGGCCGAACCGCTCGTGCGCCTGCCGCACGGCGTCGAAGTCGGCCTCGCGGTCCGTGACGTCGAGCCGCAGGGGGAGGAAACGCTCGCCGTAGGTCGCGACAAGATCGTCCAACGTGGACAGGTCGCGTGCCGTCGCGGCCACGGAGTCGCCGCGCTCCAGCGCCGCGATCGCCCACTCCCGCCCGAAGCCACGTGAGGCACCGGTGATGAACCAGATCTTCTGTGTCATGGCGTGCTCCTCAGGAAACTCGTCGCCCGCTCCGTCCGGCCGGCGGCAGGACGGAGCGGAGCCTCTCGCTCCAGCGAACACCTTCGAGTGCGCTCCAGGGCAAATCGAGGGCTCCCTGAAGGGGCCGTTCAGCAGAGTGGGACGCCCGGCAGCTGATTGTCCGGTGACTGTACGTAGATGTTGGTGATGTAGCCGCCGTACAGCGGGAGATAGGCCCACCAGTCGTTGACGTACGGCGGCACCTCGACCCGTTGCCCCTGCTTCTCGCAGCGGATCAGTACCTCCACGCCCGCCGGGAGCCTGGTGAGCGCGGTCGAGGCGGTGGTCGCGTCGGCCCGTACGCGTACGTCCGTCCCCCAGGTGCCGAACCAGGTGCCGGCCGGACGCACTCCACCAGGCACGTTCAGCGAGCGGACCAGCCGGTTGAGGTTGGTGTAGGCGGCGCCGAACGAGGTGTTCGTCGGCTGGAGGGTGAACACGGCGACGATCGTGCGGTCTCCGGTCCCGACCGTTCCGGTGCTGTGCAGCGCCCGCTGCGTCAGGTCGACGTCTGCCGCCCGGAGGCCGTCCGCCGCTCCCCCGGCGGCCGAGGTATCGCCGCCCGCCGCCGCGGCTGCCGTGTTGGAGCAGCTGCCGGTGTCGCCGAAGCCCGACCAGCCCTGTTTCACCGCCCACGGTCCCTCGAACGACGCGGGGATGCCGAAGCGCTGGTCGAATCCGTCCGCGCCGCACCGCGTGGACTGCCGCAGGTCGCCCATCACCAGCGTCCGGACGGGCGCGGGCGCGCTGTCCAGGAGATAGCGGTAGATCCGTACGGTGTCGGCCGCCGACAGTGCCGTGTAGCCCCAGTAGCCCGGGGAGCCCGCCGGGGGCCCCGCGGTGTCGGCCAGGCCGAGGCGGGAGACCATCCGGTCGACGATCGCGCTGCCGCCGTTCTGCGACCAGTAGTACGAGGCACTCGCGTCGTCGCTGGAGCGCAGCATCGAGTCGAACCGGGCGCGGTCGTCGGCGGCCAGGGTGTAGCCGGGGCCCCGGTTCCACAGGTGGTCGACTGCGATGAGGAGCTTGACGACCGACGCGACCGGACCCGCAGTCGTGGATTGAGCTGTTCGGTGAAGGTTCCGGTCTCCCGGTCGAAGACCGCGACGCCCGCGGTCACTCCCGGCGGCACCTCGACCGCGGTCGCCGCGGCCCGGACCTTTCCCGGAGCGGCGAGTGGCCCGGCGGGTGGCGCCGCGGCGCGGGCGGGAGCCGCCGTCAGGCCGGCCAGGACCGCCACGAGGAGACACCACCGCAGGACTACCGCGAGGCCGCCTCTTGCTGACGTGCGCATCTGTGATCCCCGATCCTCGTGTGCCGGTTGAGACGGTTGAGGCTGTCGATCCTGGGTGTGGACGGCTGCGCCCACACCTCCCGTCGGCGGCACCGCGCGTGTCCCCCGTATGGCATGGCTTCGCGGCCCCGTCGTATCCGTGCCGAAGCCGCCCCGAACCGCCGCACTTCGCGGCTTTTCCTCTACAGGCAGTCAAAGGCCGCATCGCACCCGTGTGAACCTCGGAGGTCCGAGGGTCGGGGCCGCCCACCACCGAGAGGCACTCGACAGAAAATCCCTACCGTGGCCGCGGGGAAAGACGCAGACTCCTCCTGTGACCGACATGGGGGCGTTCCAGGAGACTGTCATCGCGTGGGCGGCCGGCGGCCCCGGTGACACCGCGCACGAACTGGCCGAGCGGCTGCCCGTCCGGGCGGCCGTCCTGCTCGAAGGTCCGAGCGACGCCGCGGCGGTCGGCGCGCTGGCCGAGAGGCGCGGCCGGAACCTGGCGGCCGAAGGGATCTGCGTCCTGCCGATGGGCGGAGCGATGAGCGTGGGGCGCTTCGCCCAGCTCCTCGGCCCGTCCGGCCTGGGCCTGCGCCTCACCGGCCTGTGCGACGAGAGGGAACGTCCTTACTACGCCCGCGCCTTGGAGCAGGCCGGCGCTCCGGAGCAGGAGTTCTTCGTCTGCGCGGCGGATCTCGAAGACGAACTCATCCGCGCACTGGGCACGGCTCGGGTCGAGGAACTCGTCCGCGCGGAGGGCGACCAACGCGCCCTCAAGACCTTCCTGCACCAGCCCGCGCAACAGGGCCGCACCTCACAGCAGCAGCTGCGCCGTTTCCTCGGCACGAAGAAGGGCCGGAAGATCCACTACGGTCGCGTACTCGTCGAGGCACTCGCCCCCGGCCAGGTACCCGCCCCGCTCGACGACCTGCTCGCCGGCCTGTGACGACGAGTACGCGGCGGCCTGTCGTCCCTCAGAAGCCGTAGCTGTCCGTACAGCGCCGTGTCAGTGCTCCGGGCGCACGTGGGCGGTGATGAAGGCGGCGACCTGGTCGAGGGCCAGTGCCGCCTCCTCGACGACAGAGGCGGCATGCAGTGGGCGTGGGCGAGCGGGGCTCAGGCGATGCCGCCGTTGCTGAACAGCACCTGGCCGTTGACCCGGCGGCCGCCGGGACCGGCCAGGAAGGCGACGGCCTCGGCGATGTCCTCGGGGGTGCCGAGTCGCTCCAGAGGTCCGGCGGAGGCGATCCGGGCGATCAACTCCTCGCTCTTGCCCTCGACGAAGAGCCGGGTCGCGGTCGGTCCGGGGGCCACGGCGTTGACGGTGACGTCCCGGCCGCGCAGTTCGCGCGCCAGGATCAGGGTTAGGACTCGACCGCGCCCTTGGTCGCCGCGTACCCGCCGTAGCCGGGCTGCTGGAGCCGGGTCACCAAGGTGGAGAAGTTGATCAGCGAGCCGCCGGGGCGCAGTCGGCGGCCGGCGAGCTGGGAGACCACGAACGTGCCCCGGACGTTGACCCGGTGCATGCGGTCGAAGGCTTCCAGTTCCATCTCGGCGAGCGGGGCCAGCAGCATGATCCCCGCCGTGTTGACGACCGAGTCGAGTCCGCCGAACCGTTCCTCGACGGCGTCGAAGAGCCCGGCCATCTCGGCCGGCTCGGCGACGTCGCCAGGCAGTGCCACCGCCGTGCCGCCGGCCGCGGTGATCGAGTCGACGACCGCCTCGGCGCTCGCGGCGCCGCCCGCGTAGTGCGGCGCAGAGTTGTCCCCGTCGCCGGGAGAAACGCCCGCCCGACTGCTCGCGCAGCATCGCCAGGACCCCGGCGTCCGCATCACACGGGCCCCGAAGAGATCCGTCCGCTGCACTACCAGATGTCCTGGCACCCGCGCCTCGACGGCGACCTCGGGCAGCGCTGGCTACGGGACACCATCCGCGCCGTCACCGCCGAAGTGCCGGAACCGGAGCCGACACCCGCCACCTGAGCCACCTGAGCCCCGTGAGTCAGTAGTCCCAGTCCCCCAGGACTCGCTCCCAGGGCTCTCCGTACCCCCGTACTCCCAAGGCGCCTCAGACGGTCGACAGATCGATCGCCCGGTCCACGTCCTGCGGTCGCAGCACCCGCAGAATGCCCTCCAGCAGGTAGTAGTCCGCGTAGGGGAGCGACACCTCGATCCCGTCCTCGGCAGGCCGGTTGCGGGTGCAGCGGGCCACGACCGCCTCGGCCCGTGCCGACTTCTCCGTCAGGCAGGTCTGCGAGAGCGCGGTGAGTATCCGCAGCGCGACCGCGCGGTAGTCCTGCCTGCCCGTCGCCACGGCCAGGTCGAGCAGCCCGCACGCCATGATCGCGCCTGCCGAGGCGTCCTTGATGTCATGGGGCTGCTGCGGGGCGCGGAAGTCCCACACCGGGACGTGGTCCTCGGTCAGCGCGCCCACCGCGAAGTCGGCGAGTTTCCGCGCGGTGGCGAGGAACTGCTGGTTTCCGGTGCGCCGGTACATGGTGGTGAACCCGTACAGACCCCAGGCCTGTCCGCGCGACCAGCACGAGGTGGGGCTGTAGCCCTGCACGGTGCCGGGGCCGATCGGCGCGCCGGTGACCGGGTCGAAGTCGTAGACGTGCGGGGTCGATCCGTCGGCTCGCGGGAACACCCGCTGAGCGGTCTTCGCGTGCTCGACGGCGATATCAAGGTACTTGGCGTCACCGGTCTGCCGGCCGGCGAACGCGAGCAGGTCGAGATTCATCATCGTGTCGATGATGACCCGGCCCGCGTTGTTCGGATCGTTCAGCGAGCCCCACGCCCGGAGGAAACGTCCGCGCGGGTTGTACCGCTGGATCAGCGAGTCGGCCGCCTTCAAGGCACCCGCCCGCCAGGTGTCGTCTCCCGTCAGTCGCCATGCGGTCACCCATGACGGATAGAAGAGGAAACCGAGGTCGTGCGTACCGGTGTCGTACTGACGGGGAGCGAGCTTCCTCGCCGAGTCGAGCGCCAGCGTACGGAATTGGCCGTCCCCGCTGTGGAGCCAGGCCATCCACAGTGTGCCCGGCCAGAATCCGCCGACCCAGTCACCGTTCTGGGAGTAGGTCCACTTCTCGAACTTCGTCCCGACGGGAAAGGCACTCACTCCTGGGGCGACCGCGCGGAGTTTGTCCACGGCGTAGTCGGCCGCCTCGCGCAACGTACGCGCGGTCTCCACCGGTACCCGTCCTGCCGCCGCCGGTACCTGACTTGCCGCCCCTGGTATCTGACCTGCCGCCGCCTGTGCCGCCTGCGGTGCGGACGCGTACGCCGCCGCGGTACCGGCCGCCGTAGTCAGCACCGTTCGCCGGGAAATACTCACAGTCGCCTGCCTCTCCAACTGGTCGCCGCCGTAGGGAAGTTGAAGGAGTTTCGCACGCTGACCACATCGAGGTACACCCACGTGACAGGAGTTCATCCATGTGAACTCACGGAAGCGCCGAAGACCGCCCCCTTTGGACCCCGCCAATGACGAACCGGTCGGTCACGGGCACCACCCGCTCGCCAACCGTCCACCAACTCCCCGCACAGGCAGTCGAAACGCTGTGCCAAACTACGGTGATCGCAAGCACTGATGACCCCCGCTCACGCCGGAGCCCGCCATGACGACCGACGCACCCCACCCTCCGCACATCGACACCAGCACGGCTCACCCCGCGAGGGTCTACGACTGGCTCCTGGGCGGTAAGGACAACTACCCCGTGGACGAGGCCCTGGGCGAGAAGCTGCCGCCCGAGGCGCGTGACGCGGCCCGGCAGAACCGCCAGTTCATGCACCGGGCGGCCGCCTGGCTCGCCGGACAGGGCATCGACCAGTTCCTCGACATCGGCACCGGCATCCCCACCCGGCCGAACCTGCACCAGGTCGTCCAGCAGATCGCGCCGACCGCGAAGATCGTGTACACGGACAACGACCCGATCGTGCTGCGGCACGCGGAAGCGCTGCTGATCAGCCACCCGGACGGGGCGACCGACTACATCGAGGCCGACGTACGCCAGCCGGACGCGATCCTCGAACGCGCCCGCGCCGTACTCGACTTCGACCGCCCGATCGCGCTGTCGCTGATCGCCCTGATGCACTTCATCCCCGACGAGCAGGACGCCCACGGCATCGTCCGCAACCTGATCGCGACCCTGCCCTCCGGCAGCTACCTCGTGCTGTCGCATGCCGCGTCCGACCTCTTTCCGGAGCTGTCGGACCTGGTCACCGCCCAGTACGCCAAGAGCGGCATCAAGCTCGGCTTCCGCACCCGTTCGGAGGTCGCCCGCTTCTTCGACGGTCTGGAGCTGGTCGAGCCCGGCCTGACGACGGCCACGGAATGGTTCAAGACGACGCCCGCACCCGCCCCCGAAGGCAGCGGCATCTACTCCGCGGTCGCGCGCATCCCCTGACCGCCGCCCCACGTGTGACCCCACGCGTCGCCCGGCTCCGCACAACAGGCCGGAGGAGCCCATGAGTTCAGTCGTCCT
Organism: Streptomyces sp. NPDC088747; assembly: GCF_044751025.1. Classification (NCBI taxonomy): domain Bacteria; kingdom Bacillati; phylum Actinomycetota; class Actinomycetes; order Kitasatosporales; family Streptomycetaceae; genus Streptomyces; species Streptomyces sp. NPDC088747. Next base: position 94,748 of record NZ_JBIVKZ010000025.1, on the reverse strand, counting down.
GAACCATGGGCTCAGTCACGTGCGGGGGCGAGAGCCCGGCCGTTCGGACAGCGCGTCTCAGCCCTCGTAGCCGGAGGGCGGGAACGCCTCCCGGGACCGCCGACCGGTCCTGCCCGACCGGAGTTCACCGCTGCCCACCTCGCGGTCGATCTCCTCGCGCGCTTCCCTGTACTCGGCCTCCGGGTCCTCCGCGGCGCCACCCGACAGACCGGCCGCGCGCCGGTCGCGTTCCGTACGCGCCTGGAGTTCGTCCTCGTCGACCCGCCGGGGCATACCCCTGCTGTGGCCGTGGTCCGGGTCGCCTTCGACAGCTCGGTTGGACTTGTGGTGCGACATGCGCTGTCTCCCTCGATGACTGGCCGGGCACTCGCCTGCGCCCGAACACGCCTTCACCGTCAGGTGCCCTCCGTCCCGTCACTCGTCGTCCGTCGTGCCGCCCTGCTCGTTCCGCGCGTCACCGGCCCGACGAGTCACCGAGAGGGCCGGACGAGCCGAAACCGTACGACGACATGGACATGACCACCTCCCGGTGGCGTTGCCTCTTTCCACCCTTTCGCGCCCCCTGACGCTCCGCAACCGGAGCGGGCACCGGCGATCCGGGCACTCCGCGGGGAGGGAATAAGGCCAGGTCAGGCCATGCCCCGCACGGGATCAGGCCATGTCCCGCACGGCATCGAGCCCCGTCAGGCCGAGCCCGTACCGGTCCACGGGTCCAGTGCCACCACGGCCTCGTCCGTGTAGACGAGGAACGTCAGGGTCTGGCGGAAGTACAGCTCGATGCCCTCGGCGTCATGAGAGGTGTAGCCGATGGAGAGATCGTCGCCGAGCCGCAGTTCGTAGTCACCGCCGCGGGTGCTGAGCAGGAAGGCGCCCTCGATGGCGGGTGCCCAGATCAGCTCCCCGTCGAGCATCCGGCCCAGATGGGCGGCGATGGGGTAGCCGTGGTCGGAGGTCTCGTTGACCGCCGTGTACGCCTCGGCTCCCAGCAGCAGGGCGTACGGGCCCTGGACGCCGGCCAGCCGCAGTGTGGTCAGGGCGTGGCTGACCGCGTCGGGGAAGTCGCGGGGCTCGGCGGGGAGCGCGAGCACCGGGTTGGACGTGCGCTTGCGCAGACCCTCGACGCCCGCCGCCGCGTATCCGTCGAAGACGGTCCTGTCCTCGGCGAACGCCATGACGCGGGCGGCGTCCTTCACCGGCTGCCAGTCGGAGTCCTTGGCGCCCCGGTCGACGTCGTCGACGGCGGCGCGGCTCACCCGGAACGGCACCGTCAGCTCGACCAGGGGCTGGACCTCGCGCAGCCGCGCGGTGACTCCGGGAGACGGCCCGTCGATGCGGGCCAGGTGGCCCGTTCCGACGGCCGCGAGTCCGGGGCCGTCGGGGCCGGTGACGTCCACGACGCGCCGTCCGGCAAGGTTGCGCCGGAAGGTGCGGCGCGCCTCGTCCTCGATCTCGGCCCAGGCGGCGGGCGTGATCGGCGCGAGTTCGCGGTGCAGGTTGCCGCTGCCGTCGAACGTGGTCATGTTCGGACTCCTTTGAGGCTGCCGATCCGCAGTGATCCGTCCGCCGCCGCCCGCTCGACGGGATCGGCCGGAACGGGGTCAGCCCCGTCCTCGCCGGATACGCCGGCGACGGCGGGGACGTCCGCCTCCTCCTCGCCGGGGGCGGCGGGAAGGTCGTCGAGGAAGTCGACGGTCGGCACGTGGAAGAGGCATCCGGTGATCGCGGTCGAGAAGTCGAGAATACGGTCGTAAGGGGCCGTTCCGTCTCCGAGGAACATGTTCCGCAGCATCCGCTCGGTCACGTCGGGCGTGCGGGCGTAACCGATGAAGAAGGTGCCGAACTCGGCCGCCCCCACAGTGCCGAACGGCATGTTCTCCCGCACGATCTTGAGTTCGTTGCCGTCGTCGTCGGTGATGACGTTGAGCGCGACATGGGAGTCGGCGGGCTTGACGTCGTCGGGGAGTTCGACGTTGGCCAGCTTCGTCCGTCCGATGACCTTCTCCTGGCCGTCGGAAGGCAGGGCGTTCCAGGCGGTCATGTCGTGAAGGTACTTCTGGATGACGACATAACTGCCGCCCTCGAATTCGGGGTCCTCCTCACCGACGAACACGGAGTCGACGGCGAGTTGCCCGTCGGGGTTCTCACTGCCGTCGACGAAGCCGAGCAGGTCACGCTCGTCGAAATACCTGAACCCGTGGACCTCGTCCACGAGCGCGACCGCGCCGTCAAGGCGCGCCATGACCAGACTGGCCAGTTCGAAACAGAGGTCCATCCGCTCGGCCCGGAAATGGAACAGCAGGTCTCCCGGTGTGGACGGGGCCCGGTGACGGCTGCCGTTCAGCTCGACGAACCGGTGGAGTTCTCGGGGGCGGGGCCCGCTGAACAGCCGGTCCCAGGCATCCGAGCCGAAGCCGACGATGCAGGCGAGCCGGTCGCCGGGCGCGCGGAACCCGACCGAGCGGCGCAGCCCAGAGAGGTCCTCCAGTAGGTCACGGACCGTGTCCTCGCGGCCCGGTGTCACGGTGAGCACGAGGAACACGGTGGCCCTGGCGGGTCGGGAGATCACGGCCTGTCGGTCGACCAAGGGTCGGCCTCCTCATGAGACGTGGGAAGTTCCGACGCGCGCGGGACGGCCGGTTCCTCTCCCCATCCTGCTGTGTTCCGGGGAATTCCGCACAGGAACGGCACGGGCCGCTGTGCGTCAGCCACTGACAATGCCCACAACCACGTTGATGGCCGTGGCGAGAATGCTGGTGCCGAACGCGTACGACAGCAGGGAGTGCCTCAGCACGATCGAACGGATCGCGGAACTCGAGACGTCGGTGTCGGAGACCTGATAGGTCATTCCGAGGTTGTAGCTGAAGTAGAAGAAGTCGCGGTACGAGGGCGGCTCCGCGGAATTGAAGTCGATTCCGCCGTTCTTCTCGTAGTAGACGTAGGCATAACGGGTGGCGTACATCAGGTGCAGCGCGGACCAGGCCAGGAACACCCCGCACAGAGCCGTGACGGCCGCCGTGTGGCCGTCGTCGGACCTGCCGCCACGCAGAAGCAGGAGCACGATCGCGGACAGCCCGCACAGCGCCACCGCGATCACGACGATCTCGTCGGTCACGGGCCGGAAGTCCTCGCGCCGCGCGTTGCGGCGGGTGGCCGCGGCGTCCATCGGCCACAGCACCAGCCAGCCGGCGAGGACGAAGAAGAGTTCCGTCGCGGCGATTCCAGCCAGCAGACCCAATAGGACGTCCGTCGGCAGTGCCACCGCGACTCCGACCGCGGCGCCGAGGACCACCGCGCCGGTCAGACGCGGCACCGCGTCCAGGGGAAGCTTCACGCTCATACGCGGCCACGTTATCCCCGTCGCCGCCGGTCAGCCCGGTGGGGGCCCGCCCTGCGGACCGGAAGACGCCCGGGCACGGCGGACCGGAAGACGCCGCACGCAAGGCGGACCACAAGGCGCCGCGTGCGAGGACCGGGCGAACCGCACTCCCCCGGCATACGCACACCCCGGCAGGAAACGGTCCGGACCCATGGCCGCTCCGCGAGACCGCCCCCGGAGGGCTCGGGCGGCACCACCTCGCGATGCCGGCAAAGGCGATTCGTGCGGGAGACCTTGACAGGCGATCAGCGGGGACGGACTCTTTGGCAACGTTGTCATCACCACCCGCACACAGGTCACTTGCTCCCCTTCGGGACCGTAGGATTGGACCACCGCACATGTCGTCTCAGCCGCCCCGCCCTTCTCGCCGCGGGGTCCTGACCACCGGTTCCACCCTGCTCGCAGGCTTCGGACTGGGTCTCGTGCTCCCCCAGGGCAGCTACGCCGCCACCCCGTCGGCGTCCGGCGACGCGCCTCGTGAACTCGCCGCCTACCGCCCGATCTCGGTGTCGTCCACCGACTACGCGCCCACGCCCGGCGAGTTCGTCGTGGACAAGGTCAACTCCGTGGGCGTCAAGGGCACCGGTTGGCGTGCGGCAGACGGTGACCCGCAGTGGATATCGGTGGACCTCCAGGCGGACTGCGAGCTCGACTTCGTACGCCTCACCTTCGAGGCCACGGCCGACGACCCGGTCTTCGTCCCCTCAACCGGCGGCAATCCCCGTGATCGCACAACTGGTCAAGAGATCCTCTCCAGTTGCGCCGTGGAGTTCGTCGTCGAGACCTCCCGCGACCAGCGCGCGTGGACCGTCATCCACCGGACCACGTCCGGCAAGGGCGGCGTCGTCGAGATCAGGCCGGGCGAACCCGTCGTGGCCCGCTGGGTGCGGATGACGGTGACCAAGCGCTCCAACGCCAACCCGCTGGGCCTGAACGGCTTCGAGGTCTACGGCACGGCGAAGGGACACCGTCCGTCGGCGACCGGCTGGACCGACTGGGGCACCCACGACCACCGGGCGCCCGCGCTCAGGACGGCCGCCGACGGCACGGTCCCGCTGGAGTCCGGCTGGACGCTCACCATGGACGACTGGGCGGACGGGGACGGCGAGCGGTTGTCCGGGCCGGACGTGGACACGAGCCGGTGGCTGCCGGCGACAGTCCCGGGGACGGTCCTTGCCTCGCTGGTGGAGCAGGGCCATCTCCCGGACCCGGTGGAGGGCTTCAACAACCTGCACATCCCGGAGGCGCTGTCGCGGCACTCGTGGTGGTACCGGCGCGGCTTCGAGGTGCCGCGCGGCCTGCGTACCGGCTCGGGCAGGCACATCTGGCTGGAGTTCGACGGCGTCAACCACACGGCGGAGGTCTGGCTCAACGGCCGGAAGGTGGGCGGGCTGACGTACCCCTTCGCCCGTTCCACGCACGATGTGACGAAGCTGCTCGCCGGGAGCGGCGAACAGGCCCTGGCCGTCAGGATCACCCCCATGCCGTTCCCCGGCAGCCCCGGTGACAAGGGCACCGCCGGACTCGCCTTCGTGGACGCCGGCGCCACCATGATGAACCAGAACTCGCCCACCTACCTGGCCGCTTCGGGCTGGGACTGGATGCCCGCGGTACGCGACCGGGTCTCCGGCATCTGGAACCACGTGCGGCTGCGCTCGACGGGCCACGCGGTCATCGGCGACCCTCGGGTGGACACCAGGCTCCCCGACCTGCCGGACACCTCAAGGGCCGAGGTGACCATCGTGGTCCCGGTCCGCAACGTGGACTCCACGAGCAGACGGATCACCGTCACGGCCGCCTTCGACGACGTACGCGTGTCCCGGTCGGTCACGGTGGCCGGCGGCGAGAGCGCCGATGTCACCTTCGCACCGTCATCGTTCGCCGCGTTGCGGCTGCGCGACCCGAAGCTGTGGTGGCCCAACGGCTACGGCCGGCCCGACCTGCACGACCTGACGCTGACCGCCGCGGTCGACGGCCAGGAGAGCGACCGGCGTACCACCCGGTTCGGCATACGGGAGTTCGGCTACGAGTACGCGGTGCCGCTGCCGTTCGGCGGCAGCAGCAACCGGTACACCCAGCCGGTGTCCCTGGGCGCGCGGCAGGCCCGCTACGTGCGGGTCAAGTGCGGTACCCGGGCGACGAGTTGGGGCTTCTCGCTGTGGTCCCTCTCGGTGTTCGACAGCGCCTCGGCGGCAGGCACCGACCTGGCCCTCCACAGGACGGCCACCGCCTCCACGGAGGACTCCGGCAACAGCGCCTCGAACGCGACCGACGGCGACCAGGGCTCCCGCTGGTCCTCGGCCTTCGAGGACGACCAGTGGATCCAGGTGGACCTCGGATCCGTCGTCGCCTTCGACCGGGTCGACCTGTCCTGGGAGCAGGCGTACGCCAAGACGTTCGTCGTGGAGGTCTCCACGGCTCGGCGTGGACCGAGGCGGGGTCGGTGGACAACGGCGCGGTGCCCCTGCCGTTCAACAGCGGCGCCGCGAGCCTCCAGTCGGTGGACTTCACCGCCCACACCTCACGGTACGTACGCATCAACTGCGGTGCACGGGCGACTAGTTGGGGAACCTCCCTGTGGTCCCTCTCGGTCGTCGACAGCGCCTCCCCCGGTACCGACCTGGCCCTGCACAAGACCGCCACCGCCTCCAGCGTGGACCCCGGCAACGACGCCTCGCACGCGACCGACGGCGACCCCAACTCCCGCTGGTCCTCGGAGTACCGGGACGACCAGTGGATCCGGGTCGACCTCGGCGAGGCCGTCTCCTTCGACCGGGTGACGATCGTGTGGGAGTCGGCGTACCCGAAGACGTACGTCATCCAGGTGTCGGACGACGGCGACACCTGGACGGACGTCAAGTCCGTGGACAACACCCCGGACCCGCTGAAGATCAGCGTCAACGGTGTACGGGTGTTCTGCCGCGGCGGCAACTGGGGCTGGGACGAACTGCTGCGCCGGATGCCGGCCGCCCGGATGGACGCCGCCGTGCGGATGCACCGCGACATGAACTTCACGATGATCCGCAACTGGGTCGCGTCCAGCAACCGGGAGGAGTTCTTCGCCAGTTGCGACGAGCACGGCCTGCTGGTGTGGAACGACTTCCCCAACGCCTGGGGGATGGACCCGCCGGACCACACGGCCTACAACGACCTGGCGCGTGACACCGTACGGCGCTACCGGATCCACCCCAGCGTCGTCGTCTGGTGCGGCGCCAACGAGGGCAACCCGCCCGAGGCCATCGACACCGGCATGCGCGAGGCGGTCCGGGACGAGGCGCCCGGCATCTTCTACCAGAACAACTCCGCGGGCGGCATCATCACCGGTGGCGGCCCCTACGGCTGGGTGGAGCCCGACCGCTACTTCTCCCCCACCACCTACGGCAGCGGCAACTTCGGTTTCCACACGGAGATCGGCATGCCGGTGGTGTCCACCGCCGAGAGCATGCGCAACCTCGTCGGCGACGAGCCGGAGTGGCCGATCGGCGGAGCGTGGCTCTACCACGACTGGAGCACCCGGGGTAACCAGGCCCCGCAGAACTACCAGGCGGCCATCGAGGCGCGGCTCGACACCGCGACGGGCCTCGACGACTTCGCGCGCAAGGCCCAGTTCGTCAACTACGAGAACGCCCGCGCCATGTTCGAGGCGTGGAACCAGAACCTGTGGAAGGACGCCAGCGGCCTCATGCTCTGGATGTCCCACCCGGCCTGGCACAGCACGGTGTGGCAGACGTACGACTACGACTTCGACGTCAACGGCATGTACTACGGCTCCCGTGCCGCCTGCGAACCCCTCCATGTCCAGGCCGACCCCAGGACCTGGCAGGTCATCGCCGTCAACCACACCGCGCGGAGACTGGACGGCGTGACGGTCACCGCTCGCGCCTACGACCTGGGCGGCAAGCAGCTCGGATCGACCCGGCGCGCCACGGTGGACGTCGCCTCGTCCGCCACGGCCGAGGCGTTCACCGCCGAATTCACCGGCTCCCTGCCGGACTTCCACCTCCTGCGCCTCCGTCTCGAGGACCGCCGGGGGCGGCTCCTCTCGCAGAACACGTACTGGCGCTACCGCCAGGCGTCCGACATGAAGGCGCTCAACAAGGCCAGGTCCGTGAAGGTGTCCGCCGACATCGGGCAGGTGACACGGACGGGGTCGCGGCGCGCGGCGACGGCCCGGATCCACAACCGCGGCTCGGCCGTCGCGGCGATGGTGCGGCTGTCCCTGCTGGACGGCAGGTCCGGCTCTCGCGTCCTGCCGACGCTGTACGGCGACAACTACATATGGCTGCTGCCCGACGAGTCACGCGAGATAAGCCTCTCCTGGCCCGCCGACTCCCTCCCCTCAGGACGTCCCGCGCTCCGGGTCGAGGGGTACAACGTGCCGCGGACGGTGGCCGGTTCGTAGCCACAACCAGGGCTCTGTGCCCTCCCGGGCGTGTGGGCGGCAATGCCCGCACGCCCGGGTCAACGGAAGCCAGGAGAAGCAGAGTTCACGGCACAAAGGCCGAAGTCACCGATGTGCGGCGGTAAGAGGGGTCCCGCCGCCGCGCACCCGTGACGAGCACGCTCTCAGGAACCCTGCATCCGTACCGCCGAGCTTCGCTCGCTCATCCGCGGCGCACAGAGGATCCGCTTCCTGCGCACCCGCTTCCCCTCGATCGCCGCGACGATCAGCCGGGCGGCCTCGTCGGCGATCCCGGCCAGCCCCCAGTCCACCGTGGTCAGCGGCGGGGTCAGCACCCGGGACACCGGGTGATCGTCGAAGCCGACCACGGAGACGTCCCGGCCGACCTCCAGTGAGACCTCGGCCGCGGCCGCGTACACGCCGTACGCCAGGGAGTCGGAGAAGCAGAAGACGGCCGTCGCGGGCCGCGGGCCCTCAAGGAGGCGGCGCGCGACCGCTGTCGCCTCGCCCAACTCCTGTGGGCAGGGGACCAGTTCGGCCCGCAGCCCAAGCCGCTCGGCTGCCTCGCGCGCGTACACGTCGGCGGGCCGGTCCGGTGTGCTCGGCCGAGTCGGGGTCAGCACCGTCACCCGGCGGTGCCCGAGACCGTGCAGGTACTGCAGCACGGCGTCGATACCGGCGCGGTTGTCGAAGATGACCTGCCCCGCCGTCCGGGCCGCGCTGAGCGAGTCCCCGACGGCCACCACGGGCAGCGCCTCGGCGATAGCGGCCCAGCCCTCGGCCGCCGGATTCACAGGCGACACCAGCAGCGCGTCGACACGCTGGTCACGCAGTTGTTTGGCGAGCACCAACTCGCGGTCGGGGTCGCCGCCCGCGTCCAGGATCAGCGCGTAGCGGTCGCCGGCGAGCAGTTCCCGGCCGATCGCGGCCATCAACTGCTGTTGCCACAGGTCCTGGAGGTCGCCCGCGAGGACGCCGACCATGCTGGTGCGACCACTCGCCAGGGCGCGGGCGATGGGGTCGGCCTCATAACCGAGTTCGGCGGCAGCCTTGCGCACCCGCTCCTCGGTCTCCTTCGACACCTGCTTGCCACGCAGGGCGTACGAGACGGCTGCGGTGGAGAGGCCCGTGGCCTCGGCCACCTCCCGGAGGGTGGTGCGCTTATTCGGCCTGGCCATACCGGGAAGCCTACCGGGGCCGCCCCCTCATCCAGCGCACCCTTGACACGCCACGTTGTTAACCGCTTAAGTTAAGCGCATAAGTTAAGCGGTTAACCACCCGCTCGAACCACCCCTGCCAAGCACTTCCCCAAGGACCGCCGCGTGCTCACCGATGTCCACCAGCACATCTGGCCGCCCGACTTCGTCGAACTCCTGCGCGCCCGCACCGCGCCGCCGCGCCTCGACGGCTGGACTCTGTACCTGGCCGGTGAGCCGCCCTACGAGGTCGACCCCGCCGACCACGACATCACTGCGCGCACCGCACTGGCACGCGGCGACGGCCTGGACCTGGCCCTGGTCTCGCTGTCCAGCCCGCTCGGCGTCGAACACCTGCCGCCGATCGAGGCGACAGAGCTGCTCACCGCGTTCCACGACGGTGCGCTGGCTCTCCCGGCGCCCTTCGGGGTGTGGGCCTCCCCCTGCCTGTCATCGCCGGTGGCGGAAGCGGCCGAAGCGGTCGACCGGGAACTGCGGCGCGGCTGCCGGGGTCTCCAACTCCCCGCCGACGCCCTGCTGGACGCGGCGGGCTGGGACCGTTGCGCCTCCCTCCTCGACGTCCTCACCCGTCACGACAAGCCGCTCTTCATCCACCCGGGTGCCGCGCCGCTCACCCCCGGCGCGCCGTCCTGGTGGCCGGCCCTGGTCCCCTACCTCGCGCAACTGCACGCGTCCTGGTTCGCGTTCCGCGCCTTCGGCCGCGCCCGGCACCCCCGGCTGCGCGTCTGCTTCGCCGCCCTCGCGGGCCTGGCCCCGCTGCACGGCGAGCGGCTCGCGACCCGCGGCGGAGGGCGTGGCGAGATCGACTTCGACGCCTTCTACGAGACCTCGTCGTACGGAACACGCGCGGTCGACGCGCTCGTCCGCGCCGTCGGTATCGACGTGGTCGTCAGCGGCAGCGACCGCCCCTACGGACCTCTCACCGTCCCCGACCTCGGTGCGGACGCCGCCGTCCACGCCCTGCGCACCGTCAACCCCGCCCGGTTGCTGAAGGGATCCACCCCGTGACGTATCAGGCCCTGCCACAGCGTGCCCTCGACAAACGCGAACTCCAGGCACTTGTCGACGAGCTCGCCGGCCGCCCCGACCTCTGGCGCGAACAGGTCGCCTTCTCGGACCAGGACCGCCACTACGCGTCGCTCTACCGCGACGAGTACGTCGACGTCTGGCTGCTGTGCTGGACCCGGCAGAACGACACCGGCTGGCACGACCACGACATCTCCTCCGGAGCGGTCGCCGTCGTCCAAGGTGCCCTGGACGAGTCCAACCCCCGCATAGGCGGCAGCCACCTGTCCGTCACCGTCGGCGCGGGCGACTCCTTCTGCTTCGGTCCCGAACACATCCACCGCCTCACCGGCGCGACGGACGACGCGGTCTCCGTCCACGCGTACTCACCTCCGCTGTGGCGCCTCGGTCAGTACGACATCACCGACGACGGCCTGATGCGCCGCATCTCCGTCTCGTACGCCGACGAGCTTCGCCCCTTGGACACCCCGGCGGCGTGACGTCCCCGGGGAGCCTCGGGGTCGTCCCGGCCCGCCGACCGCGGCCTCAACCGCGCCTGCTGTCAGCGGAGTCGGGGCCTCACTTGGATTCGAGTCGGCCCAGCGGGTTCGTGCCGTCGGACAGCGCCTTCCGCGCGGCGGCCCAGGCGGTGTCGTCGATGCCGAGCGCGTGGCGGAGGTAGGCCCAGGTGACCCTTTGGACCAGGGCGACGCGTTCGGGGTTCTCGTCCGTCGTCTCCTGGACCTCGTAACCGGCGATCCCGCCCAGCGAGTGCTCCGCCCCGAACAGGGTGAGCAGGCTCTTGTCACCGGGGCTCAGGACGTACGGGTCGTACATCCACTCCGGTCCCCTGACGGTCAGCGGGGAGTCGTCCTTGTCCCCGGCGACGACGAGAGCCGGGGTGGCCATGTTCGCGAAGTCCGGGTTTATGAACGGGAAGTGCTCGGCCGCGAACGGTGTCAGGTCGGCGCCGCCCCTACCGGCGGTGGCGAGGAGCACGCCCGCCCTGATCCGGGTGTCGGACAGGTCCTCCAGCCTCCCGTCGACCGGGTCGTGGACACGCAGGCCCAGCAGGCTGCCCGCGGTCTGGCCGCCGAAGGAGTGCCCGGCCGCCGCGATGCGGGTACGGTCGAGCCGGCCGGCGAGACCCGGAACGGCGGCTTCGAGCACATCGAGCTGGTCGAGGACGTGCTTCATGTCCTCGACGCGGGAACGCCAGATGCGCGGAACGCGGGGGTCGTCCTGGGGAAGCCCCACGGTCCTGGAGTCGAGGTGGGTGGGCTGAATGACCACGAAGCCGTGCGAGGCCCAGAAGTCGGCCAGCGGACCATAGCCGTCCAGCGACGAGCCATGGCCGTGCGCGAGGAGGATTATCGGCAGCTCGCTCCCGGTCGCCGGCGCCGAGATCCGCACCCGGAGGTCCTCACCTCGTCCGCGAGCTTCCAGCACCACCGGCTTCACCGAGATGACGGGAGTCGCCTCGGTCAGGGGGATCTCCGTGATCGACGTACCGGATTCGGGCATGGCAAACACCTTTCTCAGGACTGTGCGGGGGCGTTCGACTGCGATCGGCCACGCCGGCACCCCTGCCGGGCCGCTCGGCGACACGGGGGTACAGGTGAGCCGACCTGGGCGAAAAGGCCGTAACAGTTTGTCGTGGCGAACCCGCTCTGCCATCATGACTAAGCGGGACACTGTCCCGATTGACGATACGGGACAGTGTCCCGCTTAGCAAACAGCAGGAAGGGAAAGGGCGCCGTGAACGACAGCGACCTGGGCCAGGGCAACCGAGGCGCGGCCCGGACCAAGCGGGCGGACGCGCGGCGCAACGAGGAGACCCTGCTCGAAGCGGCGGCGTCGGTCTTCGTCGCGTCAGGGGTGGAAGCGCCGATTCGTCAGATCGCGGCCGAGGCCGGAGTCGGGACGGCGACGATCTACCGCCACTTCCCGACCCGGGCGGATCTGATCATCGCCGTCTACCGGCACCAGGTCGACACCCTCGCCGAAGCCGGCCCCGAGCTGCTGGAGACCGCCGCGACCGCGCACGCGGCCCTCGCGCGATGGATCGATCTCTTCGTCGACTTCGTGGTCACCAAGCAGGGTCTCGCAGTCGTGCTCCAGTCCGCCGACCCGTGCTACGACCCGCTGCACTCCTACTTCCTCGAGCGGCTGGAGCCCGTGTGCGCCCAACTGCTCGACGCCGCCGCCGACTCGGGCGAGATCCGCTCCGGCCAGGACGCCTACGCACTCATGCGGGGCGTCGGCAGCCTGTGCGCCGGCGCCGGCGGCAACCCCCGTTACGACGCCCGGCAACTGGTCAGGCTCCTGATCGCGGGACTGCGGTCAGGAGCCTGATCTCGGGACTGCGCCGCCCCGGCCGACCTGCGGTCATGGAGCCGGCGGCCCGCGTCGCCGACTACGCGCCCCGACGGACCCGGGCGGCCTTTCGTGCCTCGGCCGCCTGGCGCGCCTCGGCGACCTTGCGGGACTCACCACTGGCGCGACCGGCCCGGCCGGGCCGGGTTCCCATGCCCCGGAAGGGGGCTCCGCCACGCGTGGGCCGCTCCGTGACCGGCGCCCCGCCACCGATGGGAACACCCGAGGGGGCCTTCGCGCCGGTGATGCGGCTCAACTCGGCCTCGCCCGAGCGGACCTGGGTGGTCTGCGGCCTGATACCCGCGTCGGACATCACACGGGACATGTCACGGCGCTGGTTGGGCGTCACCAGCGTGACGACACTGCCGGACTCGCCCGCACGCGCCGTACGGCCACCGCGGTGCAGGTAGTCCTTGTGGTCGCTCGGCGGGTCCACGTTGACGACGAGGTCGAGGTCGTCGATGTGGATGCCGCGAGCGGCGACGTTGGTGGCCACCAGCACCGTGACGTGACCGGTCTTGAACTGCGCCAGGGTGCGGGTCCGCTGGGGCTGCGACTTGCCGCTGTGCAGCGCCGCGGCCTTCACTCCGCTGCCCATCAGGTGCCTGGTGAACTGGTCCACGGCGTGCTTGGTGTCCAGGAACATCAGCACCCGCCCGTCACGGGCGGCGATCTCGGTGGCGATGGCGTACTTGTCGGCGCCGTGCACCTGGAGCAGGTGGTGTTCCATCGTGGAGACCGCACCTTTTGACCGGTCGACCGAGTGGACCACCGGGTCGTGCAGGTAGCGACGGACCAGGAGGTCGATGTTGCGGTCCAAGGTGGCGGAGAACAGCATGCGCTGGCCGTCGGGGCGTACCTGGTCGAGGAGTTCGGTGACCTGGGGCATGAAGCCCATGTCGGCCATCTGGTCGGCCTCGTCGAGGACGGTGATGCTCACCCGGTCGAGACGGCAGTCCCTGCGCTCGATGAGGTCCGCGAGGCGGCCCGGCGTCGCGACCACGACCTCCGCTCCGGTGCGCAGCGCGCCGGCCTGCCTGCCGATCGACATCCCGCCCACCACGGTGGCCATCCGCAGCTTCAGCAGCTTGGCGTACGGGGTGAGCGCGTCCGTAACCTGCTGGGCGAGCTCACGGGTGGGGACCAGGACAAGCGCCAGGGGCTTCTTGGCCTCGGCACGCTGTCCGGCCAGACGCACGAGGAGCGCCAGGCCGAAGGCGAGCGTCTTGCCCGAGCCGGTGCGCCCGCGACCCAGGACGTCGCGGCCCGCGAGGGAGTTGGGCAGGGTGGCGGCCTGGATCGGGAACGGTTCGTTCACTCCGAGGTCGGTGAGCGCCTTCAACAGCTCGGCGGGCAGGCCGAGTTCACTGAAGGCGGCGACCGGGGGGAGCGCCGGGGTGATGGTGTCCGGCAGGGCGAACTCCCCCTGCGGCGCCGACGGACGGCCCCCGCCGCCACCCGAGCGGGCACCGGGACGGTCCTGGCCCTGCGGCCGGAAGCGGGCCCCGCGGTCGGAACCGGCGGTGCCGCCCTTGCGGGTCCTGGAGAAACGGTCGTTCGTGCGAGCTGAGCGGTTCATGGAGAACCTTCCTCGATATGGCACGCATCGAGGAATTCCCGGCATGAATGAGCCGAATGAATTGCAAGCACGAGCCGAATGTAAACCAAAAATCCGCCGGTCGTACCGGCGTTGTATGCGAGCGCCAGATGGGCGCTGTAGGGGCGCTAAACGGAATCGGAACCAACCGAATCAGCTGGAATGCGCGCCCTGTCGAATCGTAGGAGTACGAGCGGACCGCGAGGGCCGCCACCCGCACGTCGAGCGGAACCTGTAAAAAGCAACAAGCTGGGACCCCCACCGTGAGGTGAGGGGTCCCAGCTGCCTCAGACGCTTCAGCGTCAGGCGGGAGTGATGTTCTCCGCCTGGGGGCCCTTCTGGCCCTGCGTGATGTCGAAGTTCACCTTCTGGCCTTCCTGGAGCTCGCGGAAGCCCTGGGCGGCGATGTTCGAGTAGTGGGCGAAGACGTCGGGGCCGCCGCCGTCCTGCTCAATGAAGCCGAAACCCTTTTCCGCGTTGAACCACTTAACCGTACCGGTTGCCATGTCAAATCTCCTTCGAGGCCAAGCCCAGAGGCTCGCACTGTGTGAACCTCCGCGTCGCCGAGATGAACCCCGTCCGGTAAACAGCACCGGAAATACAAAAATGCCCGACGAAATTGCTTCGTCTAAGGCACTTGAAGTCAACGGGAACCACAACTGCAACTGTGATCAACCTTAGCACGGTACGCGGATCCGGGCACGGCCCGTACTACTTTGCTCCCGCCGCTGTGACGACGGCACACTCCGCGGATTTCCGCACCCGGCACCGCGGGAATCCGTCTCATCGGGCTACGACGGGGCTCGACGCGGCACGGGTGGCCCGCTGCGCACCTCTGGACGCCTGCCGGCGTCCCTTCGATGGGTCGCCGACGCCGGGGTCAGTGCGCTCGTTCGCGGTAGAGGTCGCGGATCAGTGCGATCTCGGCACCGTGGTGCAGCACCTCCTGGTTGACCCACCACACGATGTCGATGAAGGGTTCCTCGGCGTCACTGCCGTGCGGATAGGTGCAGTACCCCACGGTGTCGAGCGCCTCCTCGTCGGCGCCCAGCAGGGCCGTCCGCCAGGCGGCGGCCCCGGCGTCGAATGCCGCGATCGCGTCCGTGGCGTCCGCGTCGACCGGGTGGTCGTCCCGCGTCAGCGCGTGGGTGCCGTTCGTGTGGTCGGCGCGCAGGGCGAGCATCTCGCCGAGGTGGCTCAGGCGCCAGGCGATGGTGGTGAAGGGCGGCGGCCAGGGGTGCGGGTAGGACGCGGCGTCACGCCCCCAGGCCCCGCCCCCGGCCAGAAGCGTCGCTCGCGGTCCTGGTCCGTCCGCGCGCGGCCGCAGGGACCAGCAGTTCGGCACCGGCTCCCAGAGGAACTCCTCGCCGGTCATGGGACCGACCTTGGTGTCCGTCCCGTCACCGCTGTCCATGACCGGCCCCGCCATACGGGCGACGAGGCGCTCCCGCGCGAAGTCGAACTGTTCGAGCAACGGGGCCAGGCGAGGCGGGATCACGGTCACTGAACACTCCTGTGAAGGGTCGCCGGTCCATGGGTCGGACTCCTGGCCCGTCAGGCTGTCAGAATCGCCCCGGCCCCGCGTCTCATTTTCCGGCGCCCGAACCGGCGTCCCCGCCGACGGTGTAGGTGTCCTTGACCTTCACCTCGGAGACGCCGCGTCCCTCGGGGAAGACACCCCGCCAGTCACCGCTCACGTGCAACTCGTCGGTGCCCATCGCGCGGACCACCACGAGCCCCTCGTCGTACGCCTTGTAGGCCTTCATCCAAAGGTTGGCGAAGGCCTGGGAGCGGATCAGGTGCATCCAGTCCGGACGGTAGAGCTCCCGGTTGTAGTTCGACTCCCCCATCGTGGCGACGAACTTCGAGTACATGGCCTTCACGTACTCGAAGGTCACCTCGTCCCCCGCCACGATCGCCCTGTCCCGCGCGTCCTTCAGCGCGACGCGGAACTTCTCCAGCAGTCCCTCGGTGGCACCCGAGGTGAACGACTCATGGATCACCGGCGGGTCGCACAGCCCGTGATCGGGGCCCGACATGCGCAGCAGCAGGCGCAGCGTGGGTTCCGTGACCCACAGGGGTCCGGGTTCGTCCCGGTTGCCCAGCGGGTTGGGCAGAACCGCCTCGTGCTCCCAGACGGGCGGGGTGATCAGGTGGACCCCGGCGCGGCGGCGGTCGTGAACCGAGTCGGTGGAGTGTTCCAGCCGGCCGATCGGAAGGTGCGTTTTCAGGGCGGAGAGGTAGGCGCCGTTGATGTCGAGGGCGGTCACCTCGTGCCGCCCCGCGGGGAGTTCGGGGCGGAACCACTTCGGGCGCGCTTCCCAGATCTGGTCCGCGCCCCGGGCGGTCTGCTTGCGCAGGACGTCCGGGATCCAGGGATGGGCCACGATGTCGTAGCGGCCGCCCTTGCGGGTTTCGTCCAGCAGCGCCATCGCGTCGGGGATCGCCCGCCTGACCAGCGCGGCGGTCGCCGCCTCCACGTCACCCGCGTGTGCGGCGAGCGCGGCCGTCACGGCGTCGCCGATCCGATCGGGAACTTCGGCCGCCGACTGGACACGCCGCCCCACGGGGACGACCTTGACGGGTTCCCCGGAGACGAGTCCCCCAGAGGGAACCGGCGTCGCGGTCGCGGAGGGCGCATCGGCCGTCCGTACGCCTTCCCCGAGGTCCGTCGCTGGTGCGGCTTGTCGTAGCAGCTCGTCGGGGCCGCCGCACTCGGCGGGGTCCAAGTGCTGGGGAAACCCGGCGACTTGGTGGAGTGCGGGGTGACCGCACAGGACACATGCCTCGGAGGCGGGCAAGGTCTCCACCTCGTCCGCGCCGCCCGGCCCCTCGGACTCGGCAGTCGCGGAACTCTCGTCCACCGGCGCCGACTTCTGGGGCGACGCGGGCTCCTCCAGCTTCGTGCGCGCTCCCTGAAGGAAGTAGGCGTACCTCTCGCGTACCTCTCCCGCCGGTTCACGGCCGCTCTCCCAGCCGCCGACCGTGGACGGCCCCACTCCGAGCACCCTGGCCACCTGGGTTCGGGACAGGTTCAGCGACTCACGCAGTGCGCGCCGCTCTTCGGCCGGGGGCAACTCGACCTCCTGCCGGGACTCGGCCAGCAGCGCGTCGATCGCCTCGAAGCCGGTCACCGCGAGGCCCCCTTCACACCCGCCGGGACCGCGGTCGCGGAGTGCGATGTCGTACGTGCCCGGCGCCCGCGCCCGGCGGGAGTCGCGGAGTCGTCGGGACTCCACGCCGCGGCGCCGGACGGGCAGCCGCGGATCCGTGTCCGGCTCACGCCCGGGAATGTGGCGAGGTGGGCCCGCGAACCCCCCGTGATCTGCGTCGCCGCGGCCATGGGGCCGTCGTCCGCCCGCCCGATTTCAGTGTCACGGGACCACCCTAAGGGCTGTCCCGTGATCCCCGGCGGGCGCACGACGACAGCTACGGCACCTCGCCGCGTTGCCGGATCGCCCGAATACGCCCAGTACGAGGACGGCCCTTTGGCGATGCCGTGCGCGGTTCTACGTGGGTGCGGGCGCGGCACTTCTCAAGCCGCGAACCCCACGTTGGTCACGTACTCGTACTGGCCCCACTGGCTGCCCAAGTCCACGATCTGCTCCACCCAGGCGTCGTCGAGCGCCTGATCGTCGCCGGTCGCCCAGGCTTCCACGACGCGGTCCCAGTGCCGCACGTTCAGCGTGCGGAACTCCACGACGCGCTGACGCGGGCGGTCGACCTGGGACTGGTTCAGCGGATGGATCTCGACCCGGGTACCGCGGCCGGCGGCGTTGAGGCGGCCGAGGAGATGGCGGGCGACATTGTGCCTGCGCACCGTGCGGTAGGCGGCCTCGATCCTGTCGAGGTTCTTCTTCGAGGGACTGCGTCGGCCTTCGAGCCAGGCCTTGACCGTACGGTCGGTGACCGTCAGACCGGCCTCGCGTGCCGCCGTGCGGGCGTGATCGGTGCGGGTGAGGTAGTGCAGCCGCGCCAGCAGGCCACGCCGTGCGGTGACGGGGGTCGCGACATAACCCGCGAGGGAGTCGAGCCGACGAGCCACGGCTTCGAAACCCTTGAGGCCACGGGCGCCGTACTTGCCGAACTCGATATTCCTGTCCGGCACCCCGTATCCTCCCGCCGCCGACAATTGACGGAACCTCAAAGGTTCATGACATCAGACCGATTCGAGTCTACAGGAGGGGCGGGTTCGAGTTTCCACCGTCCTGAATTCCTATAACCGTCGCCGCGGACAGGGCACGGCTTTGCGGGAAAGGCGCGGTACTCCGCCGGCACCGGCAAAGAATGCCGGTGCCGGCGGAACGTGGGGATTTGTCAGTGGACGGTGATGGTGATGGTGTACTCGACGTCTGTGACCGAGCGCCCCACGTACACGGGGACCTTTCCGGTGGGGGTCACCCATGTGCTCCTGGACTCATCCCAGTAGGACAGCGTGCGCCGCGTGACGGTGATCGTCAGCCTGCGGCGCCGGCGCGGTTCGAGGGTCACCTTGGCGAAGCCGGCGAGGGTCCTGGCCGGGGTGTCGACCTTGATGGGCAGGTGTCCGACGTAGACCTGCACGACGTCGGAGCCGGTGCGCCGGCCGGTGTTGCGGACGTCGACGGAGACTTCGGCGGCCTGGTCTCCGCGGCCGTGGCTGGTGACACGGAGGCGGTCGTGGCTGAAGGAGGTGTAGGACAGGCCGTGGCCGAAGGGGAAGAGGGGCTTGGCACGGTGTTTGTCGTACCACTTGTAGCCGACGCGGATGCCCTCGTCGTAGGTGATGGTGCCGTTGGCGTCGTCGGCCTTGCCGCCGGTGTAGACGGAGGGTCCCTGGTGTTCGTCGGCGGGGAAGGTTACGGGGAGGCGGCCGCCGGGTTCGGCGTCGCCGTAGAGGATGTTGGCGATGCCGGTGCCGGTGGCCGCGCCCTGGTACCAGGCCTGGAGAGGTCCGCGCCGCCATGACCGAGCTCGACTACCGGCCCCACGCGGCGGCACGCGGAATGCGCGGACGGACGTACACGATCGGCGTCCTGCTGGACAACATCCGCAACACCTTTTTCGCGGACATCCTCGACGGCATCCGCGACGAGCTGCACAACAGCGAGTACACCGTGCTGATCGCAGCGGCGGGGTTCGGGGCGGACGCGCAGAGCAAGACGATCCGGTCGATGGTCGACCGGCAGATGGACGGCCTGGTGCTCATCGCCCCCGGAACGCCGCGCGCCGAGATCCTCGCCATGGCCGAGTCGACGCCCACCGTCGTCATCGGCCATCACGACCCCTCCGAACTGCACCACTCCGTCGTGGACGCCGACGGGGTGGGCGCCGGGCTGGTGGTCGACCACCTGGTGTCGCTCGGCCACCGCAACATCACGCTCGTCTCCTCCCGCGGCACCCGCTCCAGCAAGTGGGCGCGCACCCCGGAGATCGTCCTGAGCAACGGCTACACGGAGGCCATGGGCCGGCACGGCCTCACCGCCCAGACCCGGATCTGCCGTACCACCTACTCCGACGAAGGCGGCTTCAAGGCCGGCATGAGCCTGCTGACCGGCGACGAACGGCCCACCGCGATCATGGCGGGAGCGGACGTGGCGGCACTCGGCGTCTGGCGCGCCGCTCACGAGCTGGGCCTGGTGCCCGAGGACATCTCCATCGTCGGCTACAACAACACCGTGGTCGCCGACCTCGCCACCGTCCAGCTCACCAGCGTCGACCAGGCCGGCCACAACATGGGCGCCACCGCCGCGCGGCTGCTCATCGAACGGGTGGAGGGCCGCCGGGAGTCCGCCGTGCAGACCAGCATGACCCCGCGCCTCGTCGTACGGGGGAGCACGGCGGCGCCGCGGGGCTGAGGGGGCGTGGGTCGAGGAAGGGGGCGTGGGTCGAGGGGGCGTGCGCGGCGCGGTCGCCGAACAGGTCGCGGTCGCGACGGCTCGACACCTGTGGCGTCGTCATCGTCGTCGAACGTGATCGCCTGATTCGTGATCATGGGCTGGGTGGCCGTGAGGGGCTCCGCACGAGGCCTTCAAGTGACACTGTCAAGTAGACTTCGGACCGTGGTGACACGAGTTGAAGCTGCGGCAGCGACCAGGAGCGCCCTCGTACGTGCGGCCTCCGAGCTGCTCGACGAGGGTGGGCCGGACGCGGTGACGCTCCGCGCGGTCGGGGCACGTGCGGGAGTCTCGCGCGGCGCGCCCTACGGTCACTTCGAGCACAAGGCGCATCTCCTGACGCAGCTCGCGATCAACGCCTGGAACACACTGGCGGACGAGGTGGAACTGCTGCGGGCCGACACGGACGCCACCGCGAGCACTCGGCTCGAGAGAGCGGTGATGACCCTCATCGGGGTCGCCCGCCGACAACCCCACCTGTACGCCCTGATGTTCAGCACCCCGGCGGATGATCCGGAAGCGGCCACTGCCGCGAGCCGTCTGGAGAATCAGTACCTCGCCATCGTCGCCGACCTGGTCGGCGAGTCCGACGCTCCCCGCTACGGCGCTCTGTTGATGTCGAGCGCGCACGGGATCGCGGGGCTGGAACTCAGCGGTCACCTGGCGAAGGACAAATGGCAGGTCGACGGGGAGGAGCTCGTGGGCATGCTGGTCGACGCGGTTCGGTCCGGTGCGGGGGGCGTTGATGCGCGGGGCGGCGGGGCAGCGGGACAGCGGTGAGGCGCGCGGCTCAGTCGCCGGGACGGGCCGGCGGAGCGGCTGATGGTGTCGACCTGTCGTGGGCAGGCCCGCTGCCCGACTGCCGTGGAAACACCTCCGGTGCGCGCCACGGGACTTGGGGTGCCCGCGGCGCGCACCGAAGCCGCGCTGGACCGCTGACCAGCAGCTCAAAGCTGACCAGCAACTCAAAAAGGAGATGACGCAACGCGAACCGGGTCAGCAGTGCGGAAGGGTTCCATTGGTTCCGGCACTGCTGTTGTCCACGAACGGCGCGTACGTCCATCCGGTCACGGTCAGCTGGAGTCCATCGAGGCGGTTGTACTGCTCGAGGACGGTGAGGTACCACTTGTTTCCGTGGCCGAGGTTCTCGCCGGTGTTCCAGCAGGTGGCGAGGAGTGTGTCCCCGGCCCAGAGGTCCGGGATTCCGACCGTACCGGAGGCCAGGCTGCGGCCGTTGAAGATGGCCGCCCCCACCTCCACCCTGAGCAGCGCCGCCGCGGACGCGCTTCCGGTCGACAGAACCATCCCACCTGCGCTCAGCGCCGCCACCGCCGTAACCATGGCACTTCGACGGCGTAACTTGCCTCTCATACCAGCCTCCTGATCATTGCCGACTGTGCACCGCTCCACTGAGCGTGCAGACCCTCCATGAACTCGCCGCGCAACCACCTCCCCGCCGTGCCCCGTTTCTCCTGGTCAAGGGCCCGGTGGAGGTGGATCGCGCCGACTCTCAGAGAGTGCCCTGTGCCGCTACGGCATGGCATGAGCAACCACTACTCATCCGCTGCCTGTCCGTCAGGAGATCTCCGGTCCTCGGGCCTGGCGGTCCCAGGGCTTGCCGGTCCCCGGGACGGGCGGGTCGGAACCCCCTGACGAAGACCGCGGTCCCGTAGGTGTGCCCGTCCGCCTTCTCGGCCCGCATCGATCGTCTTCAACCTGTGGTTCGCCTGGTTCCTTGTTCCGTGGCTCGGCCTGCCGGACTCCTACCCCGCCCCGCTGTGCCCGGCGAACGTTCCACCCTGGTGGCCAAGCTTCATCCCAGCGTGGCTCCGGCGAAGCCCCCGGACAATCCTGGCATCGGGGAACGGCACCGTACTCAACAACCCCCGGATCAGCCGCAGCCCGCCAACAAGACCGTGTCACGAGGTCAATGGGCAAATATCGCGATGACACCACCGACAATTCCGACGACATTCGCGGCCACCCCGAGCCACATTTTCCAGTCGGAGCTCTCGTTCTGTGGCCTCCGCGAAGCGGCGGCGGTCTCGGCCCTCTGCCCCGCGTTCGGGTAGCTGGGAGGGAGGGCGGTCCCGAGGTCGGGCCAAGACTGGGTGGGCTGTGCCGAACGCCCGGAGTTGGCCCGCGACTGTCGGGCGCGGGCTTTCCGGTCCTTCTTCACCGCCTCCCACGCGAGGGCCACGTTGACCGCGGCGAGCCACGCCACCACCAACATCCACCAAGGCAGATTCACGATGTAGAAGTTTTCGCTGGAGACGTTCATGTTCCCCCGTCCATGACGCGGCCCGCGCCCCACTCAACAACCCCGCCGCTGCCGCCGTACCAACCGACTATGCCCGATGTGGGCGGGGTCGTCCCACCCGAATCCGAACTCTTTCCGCCCACCCGCACACCCCCACATCCGGACACCACCGTGGAGGGTCGATCACCCATGCCCGAACCCCGAACTCGGTCCAGTGCAGACCACAGGTCGCAGATCAAAGCTCGCCGACCGCTCACCGCCCACCAGTGACCGCACTCCAGGACCCGCACCCCGCCCAAGGAGGGCTGGAAATCGTCCCCCTCCCCCACTCCCCCTCAGCTTCACACCAGCCTCCCGGCGCTAATCCACAGCCGGCTCCCGACCATCGACAGATCCGCCCGCGCCCGCGACCACGGCGAGCCCCCACCCCAGGAACCGACCGCCTCAAACCCCGTTCCCCCTGGTCAACACGGTGTCGGGATCGGCGTCTCCCCATACGCGGGCACCAGGAGAGCCCCGTCGGCACGGCGACACGAACCCCGCCTCCACCTGAGGGCACCCACCCCAACGCCCCCTCCACCCCACCCGTCCGTTTCCCCTCGATCTCGACCTGATCGTGCGCGTGTCTTGACCGTGGCCGAATCTCAGGCTTAGCGTTCCGGCGTCGATACAGATTGAAACGATTCAATCACCCGCACTTCTCCCGGACTTGGGGCGCACCATGGATGAACGCATACCGCGACGAAGCGGAGTGGCCCGGCGTACGGCACTGGCGGCCGGACTCGGGGCGACGGTTCTGAGCGCCCTTCCTGGCGCGGCGAACGCCCAGGCAGCCACGGGTACCGGGGCCGCGGGAGCGTCGGTTCCCGGAACGACAGGGGCGGGAGCCGGGACGACGGCCGACTGGTTCGCGAACCCGCCGCGTTCCGTGCGCCCCAAGTTCCGCTGGTGGTGGCCGGACGGTCTGGTGGACCCGGACGAGATCGCCCGCGAGATCGACCAGATCGCCGACGCGGGCTTCGGCGGCATGGAGATCGCCGCCGTCCACCACAGCATCAAGGACAAGTCCGTGCTGGACACCGCGCACCACGGCTGGGGCAGCAGATCCTGGCGGGACGGTGTGGAGGCCGCTCTGAGCAGGGCGGCCCGGCGCGGGGTGACCATCGACCTGACGCTCGGCCCGAGTTGGCCCGTCGCGGTCCCCGGTGTGACTCCCGACGACGACGTAGCCGCGCAGGAACTCGCCTACGGGCGGCTCGCGTTGGCGGCCGGTACCGCCTATGAAGGGCCCGTTCCCGCCGCCGTTCACGCACCCGAGTCCGGCGTCACCCGCCAGACGCTCGTCGCCGTGCAGGCCGCCCGCGTCGATCCGGCGAACTCCACCCGCAAGGAGACGGGCCTCGACGTGAACAGCGTCCAGGACCTCACCGGCCTCGTCACCGACGGCACCCTGTCCTGGACGGCACCGGCTGACGGCGACTGGGTACTGATCTCGTACTGGCAGCGCGGCTCCGCCCAACAGCCCGAATCGGGCCCGCACTCGTCACCGGACGCCTACGTCGTCGACCACTTCAGCGCCGCGGGCACCAACACCGTGACCGACTTCTGGGACCGTACGATCCAGACATCGTCCCTGCGACGGCTGCTGAGGACCGCGGGCGGTGCCTTCTTCGAGGACTCCGTGGAGTTGGAGACCGACGGACTGACCTGGACGTCCCAACTCCCCGAGGCCTTCGAGAAGCACACCGGACGCCCCCTGTTGCCGTACCTCCCGGCGCTGGTGCTGGACAACAGCAACCAGGTCTTCGCCTTCGAGGCCCAGTTGACCCGGCAGATCCGGCACGACTTCTGGGAGACGGTCTCCGGCCTCTTCAACCGGCACCACCTCGGCGGCCTGCGCAACTGGGCGCACTCGCTCGGCATGGGCCTGCGATCACAGCCGTACGGCCTGCAGACCGACGCGATCGCCTCGGCGGCCCTGCTCGACATACCCGAGGGCGAGTCCCTCGGCTTCAAGAACCTCGACGACTACCGCTGCCTCGCCGGCGGCCGTGACATGGCCGGGCACACCATCCTGTCCTGTGAGGCGGGCGCCTACAACGGCACGGCCTACAGCACCACTTGGGACCGTTTCCTGCGCACCATGGGCGGCGCCTACGCCGCCGGCGTCAACCAGACCGTGATGCACGGCTTCTCCTACGCCACCGCACCCCAGGTGGCCTGGCCCGGATTCGCGGCCTTCAGCCCGTACAACGGAGTCGCCGGATACGGCGAGTCGTGGGGGCCGCGCCAGCCCACCTGGAAGCACGTCGCGGACATCGCCGGCTACCTCGGCCGGGTGCACAGGGTGCTGCAGAGCGGCACGGCCCGCGCGGACGTGGCGATCTTCCGGCAGACCGGCTACACCGCCACCGGCATCGGCGCCTCCTGGTTCACCGCGACGGGCATCACCCTCGGCTGGAGCCACCAGTTCCTCAGCGGCCCGCTTCTCGACCTGCCCTCCGCGACCGTCAGGCGAGGGCGCCTGGCTCCCGACGGGCCCGCCTACAAGGCCCTGTTCGTCGAGGGCGACTTCTTCTACGGCTCCACGCCCACCCTCTCCGTCGACGACGCCCGCAAGATCTTCGCGCTGGCCCGCGCGGGACTGCCCGTCGTACTGCTCGGCGCCTTCGACCAGGGCCTGACCCCCGGCGTGCCCGCCGACGACGAGACCACCGAACTCCGCGCCCTGCTGGGCCGGTTGCTCGCCCTGCCGAAGGTCGCCCTCGTCAGCGACAAGGCCACCGTGGGTGACGCGCTCGCTCGGCTCGGCGTCACCGCGGATGCCCGCTACGCCACGTCCTCCACCCTTCTCAACGCCCACCGCGCGACAAAGGAGGCGGACTTCTACTACTTCTGCAACGGCAAGCACGCGGAGACCGTCAAGCCGCCGGTCGCCGCCATCGACCACGAGGTCACCCTGCGCCGCACCGGCTCGGGCAACGCGGTTCCCTACCTGCTCGACCCGTGGTCGGGCGAGGCCGTCCGGCTCGCCCAATACACGCGGGACGGCGACGACTTCACCGTCCGGATCACGCTGCAGCCGGGCGAATCGACGATCATCGCCCTCGGCCGCACCGGGCTCTTCGGCGACCGGCACGGCTCCCTGCCGAGCGTCGTGGGAACCGACGCCGATCAGGCCCGTTACATCGACGGGGGCCTGGCCGTACGGGCGAGCGCGCCCGGGACGTACACCACTCGCCTGGACCGCGGCAGGCCCGTCACGACGACGGTCCGATCCGTCCCGGACGCTGTCACTCCGACGCGCTGGCAACTGGACGTCGACGACTGGCGGCCCGGCAGCACCGCGACCCGCACGGAGCACGTCACCGTCTCGGTCACCCTCGACACGCTGCTGCCGTGGTCGGGGATCCCCGAACTCGCCGACAGCGCGGGCATCGGCCGCTACCGCACCACCGTCGACCTCCCCTCCGGCTGGACCTCCGCCCACGGCGCCCGGCTGGAACTCGGCCAGGTCAGCGACACCTGCCGAGTGACCGTCAACGGCCACCGTCTCCCGCCGGTCAGCCGACTGAACCCGGTCGTCGACCTCACCCCCGGCCTCCTGCGCCGCGGCGCCAACCAGATCGAGGTGGAGGTCGCGACCCCGCTGATCAACCGCCTCCGGATCGCCCAGCCAACGGTGTTCGGCGGTACCGCCCGCCAGAACCACGGCCTGGTCGGCCCCGTCCGCCTGACGCCGTACGCGCAGATCCGCGTGTCCTGAGTGGGAGTTGTCCAGGGGGCGCCGACTCTGCGGGAGACGGCGCCCTCCGGACGCGTCGGCGAAGGTGTCCGTCCCGTCAACCGGCGGGCGGGCGGCCAGTGTTGAAGGCCTTGCTGAGGTGTTCGCACAACGGCGCTGCTGAGGGGTGAGGGTCGCGGAGTGGTGTGATCGTGTAGATGCCGCGGGTCGGAGGGTCGACGAGGGGCGCGGTGGTGACGTCCGTTCGGAGCGCGCGTGTCAGCGTGCCGGGGATCAGGGCGATGGCGTGGCCGCTGGCGACGAGGGCCAGTTTGCCGAGCAGGTCGGCCGCCGTGAGATCGATGCGGACGGTGACGCCGGCGCGGGCGGCGTGCCGGCGCAGGAGCGCCTCCGAACCGTCGTTGTCCTCGACCCAGGTCTCGTCGGCCAGTGTCTGGATGTGCACGGGACCACGTCCGGCCCGCGGATGGCCGGTGGGCAGCACCACGACCATGTCGTCCAGGCCGAGGAACCGCCGTTCGATCCGAGGGTCGTGAGGCAGTCCCGGTGGCGCGTCGGTGACGACGGCGACATCCAGGTCACCGGCGATCACACGGTGGTGCAGGTGTGCGCTCAGGCCAGGGACCAGGCTCCACGGGACGGCCCCTGCGTCCTTCAGCAGGCTCCCGATCGCATCGGGGACGATCCCCGCGGCGAGCGAAGGGGTGGCGCCGATGGCCAGCGGTCCGTCGAACGCGCCGTCGCGGACCTCTCGTACGGCGCGAACGGCACGGTCGGCCTCGTTGAGCGTCGCCTGCGCGTGTCGGCGGAACACCTCGCCGGCGGGTGTCGGACGTACACCGCGCGCATGGCGCTCCACCAGCCGGACGCCGAGCTGCCGTTCGAGCCCGGCGATCTGCCGGGAGACGGCCGACTGCGTGTGGTTGAGCTCGGTGGCCGCCGCCGACAGCGATCCGAGACGGCACACGGTCACGAAGGTCTGCCACACGGTCAGTTCCATGGGCACAAGTATGCCTGGCAGGTATGCGTGCTCCGCAGGGCTGGCCTGCCATATCTGCGCTTGTCGCAGGCGGGCGCGGTGCGCCACTGTGGCGGTCATGACCACACCGCACACGATCACCGTCCTCGGCCTGGGGCGTATGGGCGGCGCGATCGCGGCCCGGCTCGCCGCAAAAGGTTGGGACGTCGTCGGCTGGACCCGTTCCGGGCGCGCGGCAGGAACCGTCACGACGATCGTCGATCTTCACGAGGCGGTGTCGAAGGCCGACTTCGTGCTTCTGGCGCTGTTCGACGGCGGTGCCTGCCGGCAGGTCCTCGACGATGTCCGGGACGCGCTGCGCACGGACACGATCGTGCTGAACACCAGCACCATCGCGCCCGCCGAGGCGGCGGAGCTGGCTCGGCGACTGGGCCCGTCCTACGTCCACGCGCCCGTCCTGGGTTCGGTGGCGGCGGCCGCCGCCGGCTCCCTGCACCTCCTCGCCGCCGCGGAACCAACTGTGCTCGAACGCGTCGGCCCGGTGCTGGCAGCCCTGGGCACGGTGCGGCACGTCGACGATGCCGGGACCGCCGCCGCGCTCAAGCTGATCGCGAACCACAGCCTCGCGGGCGCTGTCCTCGCGCTGCGCGACTCGCTACGGCAGGCCGAAGCACTTGGCGTGCCTCGCACGCAGGCACTGGACCTTCTCGAACAGGGCCAGCTCGGCTCGCTCGTGGCCCGCAAACGCCGCTTCCTCACCGACCCGCCGACCGCCACCGGAGCCGAGTTCACGATCGGCGCGCTGGTCAAGGACATGGCTCTGCTGGCCGCCGCGTCACCAACTCCCCTGCGCGGCGCGGCCGGTCTGGCCGACACTCCTGCCGGCCCGGAGGCCGACATCGCTGCCGCCGCCACGGCCCCAGCCGTGCCGGACGCCGTCCTCGAACCGCTCCGCGCCTACGTCCGCGGACACGCCACCGGCGACCCTGGCCACTTCCGCGACGCGTTCCTGCCCACGGCCCACGTCGAGGGGATGCGCGACGGCGCGTTCGTCTCCTGGCCACTGGACGAGTACTGCGCTCTCTTCCAGGGCCGACCGGCAGTGGACGAATCAAGCCGCTCACGCCGCATCGACGCCGTCGACGTCCACGGCACCGTGGCGACCGCCACCATGACGCTCTCGCACGGCGCGGACACGTTCACCGACATCTTCCTGCTGGTCCGTGCCGCCGACGGCTGGCGCATCGCCAACAAGGCGTACCACCGGCACCCTTGACGCGGAGGACAGCGGCCCTGGCCTCGCTGCGCCACGCTCCCAGCTCGCCTGCCGATGCCCTGTGCCCTGTGCCCTGTGCCCTGTGCCCTGTGCCCTGTGCCCTGTGCCCTGTGCCCTGTGCCCCCTGATGCTGCCAGGCAGTGGCGCTTCCGCACGCCTGATCTGCTGCGGCGCCACGGTCGCGGGTTCTGGCCGGGTAATGGCGGGCGCCCGGTCCGCGGGGCTCGTCCGGGCCCGTACGTACGAGGATTCCAGCGGCACCGACGCCTCGCTGCTGCGGGCGGTGCTATGGACGGGCAGGTGGCCGACGCGTGGCAGCGCATCACCGCCCGGCTGAAAGACCGGGCTCCCACCTCCTACGCCGCGCTCCGCGCCGGTGCGGGTCCCGCCGCGATCGCCGCCCTCGAAGGGGACCTCGGCATCCGGATACCCGCCGAACTGGACGCGTTGTGGATGCTGACGGCAGGCGACGACGGGAGCGACGACGGGGGATGCTTTCCGGGCAACAAGGCGCTGATGACCCTGGACGCCGTCGCCGCCGTCCACAGGCTGCGTGTCGACTCCCAGGCGCGCATGGACGCCCTCAGCGCCCGCCGCTCCGAGGACGAGCGCGTCACCGTGTGGAAGGCGACCCACGAAGGGAGCGTGCGGGCGAGGTCGGTCACAGGACCTCGTCCTGGCCGTCGAGTTGTGCCGCGTCTTCGGCTATCCATCGGGCGAGGGAGACCAAGGTGGTTTCGACGCTGCTCGTCATGTAGGCGCGTAGTGCGTCGAGTTCGCCTCGGGTGGTGCCCAGAACCGGGTCCAGGCGCAGCAGTTGCCAGGATTGTTCCACGACGGTTCCGCGCCCCTCGGGGTGGAAGGTCCAGCTCCACCGGACGATGCCGTCCTCGGCGCCGCCGACCACGAAGGTGAAGGCGTCGCCGGGATCCGCTCGTACGACCTGGGAGCGGGTCGTCCATTGCCTGCCGTCTCTACGGTTGCGGCCGCCGAACCAGGCGCCGGCCCGGGGACCCGCGCCCTGGTCGAAGGTGACGTCGTCCGCGTCGGGGCTCCAGCGACTGATGGTGGACACGTCACTGACCAGGTCGTAGACCCGGGCGGGTGCGGCATCCACCCACGCCCGCCTGGTGAAGGCGAAGGTCGACGCGTCCAGGCCCTCGAAGGGGTCGTGCCCGGTGGTGGTGGCGGTCAAGGTGTTCTCCTGGGTGACTGCGAGATGGTGGTGGGTTGGCTTCGCCCACGTCATCACCGGTCCCGAGAGGGAGCCAGACCCGGCGTTGCCTATCCACAGCTGGGGCAGGCTGTGCGTTCCGAGGCGGCCCATACTCGGATCCATGACCGGAAAATCGCAGCTCGGGGAGTTTCTGCAGACGCGGCGCTCCCAACTGCGTCCAGAGGATGTAGGGGTGCCCACCTACGGCGAGCGTCGGCGTGTGCCGGGGCTTCGGCGCGAGGAGCTGGCGCTGCTGGCGGGGGTGAGCGCCTCCTACTACACCCGCCTGGAGCAGGGGCAGTCACTGAGCGCGTCGTCCGCGGTCCTTGACGCGATCGCCGGGGCCCTGCGGCTGGACGACTCCGAGCGGAGGTACCTGCACGACCTGGCCCGCGCGGACAGGCATCGCACCCGTGGCCGCCGACCGTCGCCGGAGCGGGTGACCGAAGCGACGGCCCAGCTTATGGACGTACTGGCGGACGTTCCCGCGCTCGTGCTCGGTCTGCGCAGCGACGTGCTGGCGTGGAACCGACTGGGACACGCGCTGTTCGCCGGGCACCTGGATCCGGACTCTCCGGACGCGCCCGTTCGGCGTCCCAACATGGCCCGGCTGGTGTTCCTCGACTGCCATACCCGCGACCTGTACGCGGACTGGCCGAGCAAGGCCAGAGCCGTGGTGGGCAACCTGCGCCTGGTGGCGGCCCAGCATCCGCAGGACACGGCGTTGCACGCGCTCCTGGGTGAACTGAGCGCGAAAAGCGCCGAGTTCGCCTCGATGTGGGCCGACCATCGGGTCAAGGCGTGCACCGTCGCCACGTACGAGATGCGGCATCCGCTGGTCGGCCCGCTCACCGTCGTCCAGCAGACCCTGAGCGACGGGCAGGGGCCCAATGTCGTGGTCGCCACCACGGAGACCGGCTCCCCCTCGCGGGCCGCGCTGTCCCTGCTGGCCCAGGCCACCGACCAGCCCGGCACCCGGCACAGCACCCAGGACACCCAGGACACCCACCCCGACGATTCGGCTCCGACCCGGCCCTCGGCCGAAACCGCCTGACCCCACAACACGTCACCGGGCGCTCGTCCCGCACCTCCGAGCACCCGTCCGACCCGGGCAGGGCCGACAACCGGCCGCCGCCCGGAGCAGCCGCGGGCCCACGCCCGCAGGCAGAGCCACCCACCTCACCCATGCGCCGGCATGCCGCTGCCGCATGCCCGAAATCCACTGAAGGAACCATGTTCAGGAAGCTCTCCACGTCCACCGTACCGGCCGCTGTCCTGGTCGCGACGGCTGCCGTGACGCTCACTCAGGCGCCAGCGCCAGCATCGGCGGCGTCGTCGTCGGCAGCATCGGTATCCGCATCATCGACCTCGATCTCGACCGAGTCCGCCCCGCTGAGCCACGCACGGATCGCCGCACACTTCGACCTCGCCAAGGGGCAGACACCGGAGAACATCGCCCTGGCCCCGGACGGCACCGCCTACGTCACCTTCGCGCAGGGCCGACAGATCGCCGAGGTCTCTCCCGGTGGCAGGACCCGGATCCTGGCCACCCTGCCGCTGCCCTCCGACGGCGGCGTACACACACCGGCCCTGGGCTTCCCACTGACCGTCGGAATCGTCCGTGCCCCCGACGGCACGCTGTATTTCCTGTATGCCACCGGAACCGCCGACCTCACCGGCGTCTGGCGTCTGCGCCCCGGCGGCGAGCCGCGCAGGATCGCCGCGCTGCCCGCCGACGGCCTGCCCAACGGGCTGGCACTGGACGCACGTACCCGCACCCTCTACGTCACCGACTCCGTCCTCGGCACTGTCCGGCGGGTACGGACCACCGGTGGCACCCCCGGCGTCTGGTCCGCCACCCCCGAACTCGCCCCCGCCGGCTTCCTCGGCGCCAACGGTCTGAAGATCCACGACGGCGCGGTCTGGGTCGGCAACCTCGACAAGGGCACCGTCGTGCGGATCCCCATTCTCCGGGACGGGCGCGCCGGGACGGTCACGACCGAGGCCACCGGTCTGCCGGGGATCGACGACTTCGCCTTCACCGGCCGCGGCGAGCGGCTGCTGGCTGCCCTCAACGGTTCGAGCGAGGTGGCGCTCGTCCAGCCCGACGGCAGCCACTCCGTCGTACTGGACCCCGCGGACGGCCTGCAGAACCCCACGTCCATCGCCCTGCGCGGCAACAAGGTCTACGTGCTCAGCGCCGCCTACCTCACCGCCAAGGACCCCAATCTGCTCGTCGCCCGCCTGAACGACTAGGGCCCCGGCCGCAGGCACACCCTCAGCACAGGCACAGCTCCGGGGCGGCGGTGTCGCGCCGCCCCGGGTCATCACGCAACCCACACCGTACGGAGAACACCATGCAGAGCACGCACGAGATCATTCTGGGCGATGTCACCGTCACCCGGATCGAGGAGATGCACGGGCCGATCATGCCCGCGGACCAGTTCTTCCCGGACCTGCCCGAGCACGCCTGGCGGGAACACCGCGAGATGCTGGTGCCCGACCACCTCGGGGACGACGGTTCGACGGTCCACGTCGCGATGCAGACCTGGCTGCTGCGCAGTGAGGGCCGGACCATCCTGATAGACACCGGCGTCGGCAACGACAAGTCCCGTCCCGCCGTGGCCGGTTGGGACCATCTGGAGCTGGACTACCTCGGCAACCTGGCGCGCGCCGGTGTGCGACCCGAGGACGTCGACCTGGTGGTCAACACCCATCTCCATGTCGACCACGTCGGCTGGAACACCCGCCTGGTCGACGGCGTCTGGGTGCCCACGTTCCCGAACGCCACCTACCTGATGCCCAAGGCCGACTTCGAGTTCTGGAATCCTGCGAACAACCCGGACGTCACTGGTGGTGTCAACGAGAACGTCTTCGAGGACAGCGTCGCTCCCGTACACGCCGCGGGCCAGGTGCGGTTGTGGGAGGACGACCACACCATCGACGCGAACCTGCGCCTCGAAGCGGCTCCGGGCCACACGCCGGGATCCAGCGTCGTGAAACTGGCCTCGGGCAGCGACCAGGCCCTCTTCGCCGGCGACCTGGTGCACACCCCTCTTCAGGTCATGCGACCCGACCACAACAGCTGCTTCTGCCAGGACCCGGCCCAGGCCCGTACGACCCGCCGCAAGCTGTTCGGCTGGGCCGCCGACGCCAACGCCCTTGTCCTGCCCGCCCACTTCAGCGGTCACAGTGCACTCGAAGTCGAAAGCAAGGGCGGCGAATTCGCGATCAGGAACTGGGCGCCGATCACGAAGTACTGACCCGCTTCCCGTCCCGCCGCCGCTCCGTTCACCCGGAGCGGCGGCATTCACGTGAGCAACGAGCAGCGAGGAACAGCCCGATGGCATCCGTCGACCCCACCACCGTCACTGTCACCACGACGTCGGGCCCCGTCCGGGGTCGCCGCGACGGAGACATGACCGTCTTTCTCGACGTCCCCTACTCCGCCCCGCCCGTCGGTCGCGGGCTGTTCGCCGCACCGGCGCCGCACGAACCGTGGGCCGGAGTCCGTGACGCGACGCGGCCGGGGCCGACCGCGCCCCAGCCCACCCGCGACTCCTTCGGCACCCTCGACATGTCGCCCTACTTCGGTCCGGGCTGGCAGCGCGGCGACGACTACCTCACCGTGAACATCTGGGCCCCCAGGCCGGCCGGGCCGACCCGGCCGGTCATGGTGTTCGTGCACGGCGGAGGGTTCGTCGCGGGTTCCGGCCGCGGCCCGCTCTACGACGGTACGGCCTTCGCCCGCGACGGTGTCGTGCTGATCACCGTCAACTACCGCCTGGGCATCCCCGGTTTCCTGCACCTGCCCGACGCCCCGGACAACCGCGGAATGCTCGACGTCCTGGCCGCCCTGCGGTGGGTCCAGGAGAACGCCGCCCGCTTCGGCGGCGACCCCGACAACGTCACCCTCTTCGGCCAGTCCGCGGGAGCCATCATCGTCGGCGGGGTCCTCGCCGACCCGGCCTCCTCCGGCCTGATACGACGGGCGATCATCCAGAGCGGCACCGGGACCGGCGCGTTCACCCCGGAACAGGCCGGCATGGTCACCGCGGCGGTCGGACGCGAGCTGGATCTCGAACCCACCGCCGGAACCCTGGCCGAGGTTCCCGACGAGCGTTTCGTCGCCGCCACGGCCGCACTGACCGGCCTGGACCTGCGTACGTCCACGCACCACGACCCGCTCGGTGGCATCACCTCCTTCAGTCTGGTCGGCGAGCAGCAGCCCTTCGCGGCGGTCGCGGCCGGTCAGGGAAGCGAGGTCGACCTGCTGATCGGGGCCAATCTCGACGAGGGCAGCCTCTACCTGGCCCCCTTGGGACTCCTGACTGACACCACCGAACCCGATGTCCTGGACACCGCGGCAAGGTTCCACTCCGACCCCGCCGAAGCCGTCCGCGCCTTTCGTGCACGGCAGCCGTCGGCGTCGGCCGCCGAACTTCGTACCGCGGTCCTCGGAGACGGGCTGTTCAAAGCCGGCACACGGCGGATGGCGGCCGCACACGCGAGCGCGGCGACCGGAGGGACGTACTGCTACGAATTCGTCTGGCGCTCCGACGCGCTCGACGGACAACTCGGCGCCAGCCATGTCATGGAGTTGCCCTTCGTCTTCGACCGTCTCGCCCTGCCGTCGCTGCACGGCCCCCGAGGACTGCTCGGCGGCACGGAACCGCCCGCCCCACTCGCCGCCGGTATGCACCGCTCATGGATACGTTTCGCGGCGACCGGCGATCCCGGCTGCTGGCCGGGCTACGCGGGAGCCGGGGGGCACGTCCAACGGATCGGCGCCGCCTGACAGGCCTGCGAATATCGCTGGGGCAATTGCCGGACACGGAAATACCCCTGTTCCGAAGGGCTGTGGCGTGATCAAGATCTTTCGGCTGACGCCCTGGTCTATTCAGCTGACGCCCTGGGGGTTCATCCGGTTTTCCCCTTCAGGGCGTTCGGGCCATCGACGGCGGTAACCGGGGCGGAATCTGAACGCGCATCAGCTCCCCATTCCCGTATATCGATTCAAACGCGAATGACGGGCGTGGTCGCACTGTGTGGGAAATGTGCTTGAATGACGAACATATCGGCCAGGCGGCTTGAAAGAGACCCTGGCCGGTCGCGGCCGTCCTGTCTTCGCAGTGGGCGGGTCAACGTGCGCAACCCGGCGTACGTGGGGTCGCGCAGGCACGTACGGGCGCGGGTCGGCCACAACCGGCCCACCGTCTCGGTCCGTTCCGTCCTCGTCGGCGGTAAGGCCCGTGTCATGGCGCAGCCCTCCGATCGGAGGGCACGTTCACTGCGCGCCGCGCTCCGGTCGGCAGGCCTCCGGGGGGAGTTCTGCCCTCAGACCGCGCGCGGTCCGCCGCCGGCGTTCGCCGAGCTGCTGTCCGATCGAGGGGGGATGACTGTCATGAACGAAACGGTGTCCAATTTTCACTACGGGGCCGTCACGCCGATCGCCGCCTATCTGATGGCCTGCCTCGGCGCGGCCCTCGGCCTGCGCTGCACGACACGGTCCATGCTCCGGCACGGGCCGGGCTCACGCCGGGTCGGCTGGCTGACGCTCGGCGCGGTGTCCATCGGCTGCGGCATCTGGACGATGCACTTCATCGCGATGATGGGCTTCACCATCGAGGGTTCGCTCATGACCTACGACCCCGCGATCACGATGCTGAGTCTCGGCGTCGCCATCCTGGTCGTCGCGGTCGGCGTCTTCCTGGTGGGCTACCGGGGTTCGAGCCCCACCACGCTGAGCATCGCCGGGGTGTTCACCGGCCTCGGGGTCGCCGCCATGCACTACCTCGGCATGTCCGCGATGAGCGGCCACGGGAGCATCGACTACGACCCGGTGTATGTGGCCCTCAGCGTGGTGATCGCCGTGGTCGCGGCGACGGCGGCGTTGTGGGCGGCGGTGTCGATCCACGGACTGGGGTCGGCGGTGGGCGCGAGCGCGATCATGGGTATCGCCGTGACGGGCATGCACTACACGGGCATGACCGCGATCACCGTCCACGTCAGCGACGTCGCCGCGAACAACCAGTCCTCGGTGAGCCTGCTGTCCTTCCTCCTGGCCATGATCGCGGGGCCCTTGACGATCCTGATCATCGTCTCCGTGATCGTCATGTTCGACCCCGAGGTCGTACTAGGCGACAACAGGTGGAACAACAGCGACCCTCAGCAGCACCGGACCGGCGACGCTCCCACCCCGGCCCACGCCTCCGCGGCGGACCCGAACCACACCCGGCCGCCGAGAAGTTGGTAGTCGCACCCGCGACACCACGACATCGGGCCCCGGGTTCGGGCAGGCTCCCGGGCCAGGCCGAACGCCGGGCCCGGTCCTGACCGCACGCGTGCGTGCATACGTGTGCTGCGCTCCCGGATAATTCTCGGGCGGCGCACCGGCCGCCGTCCTATCGTGGACCGCTGCCGTCCGGTCGGGGACGGCCCGACGGGAGAGGCGGCCGGGTGCCGGACGCGTACGAGGTCATGCTGGACGCCGAGTTGAGCAAGGCGTTCGACGTGTGGTCCGGGTACCTGGACGCCGAGACCGGTGACGACCCTCAGGTCCGTGCCCGACTGCGGTCGGTGTTGGAGTCGGCCCGCAAGGCCGCCGCCGAGGGCGATCCCGTGACCGCGCGAGCCCTGGTGACGGACATGTATGACGCCGCCGGGGAATCAGCCCTTCGCTGGGCCCCCTCGCCGCCCCGCCCTTGCGAGGCGGACCGACAGGCGCGCGACTACGCCAAGGACACCCTGCCGCAGGTGCTTCCGCTGAGCCTGCGGGACCGTCTCGACCACGTCGTGATCTCCATGAGCGTCACGCGTCGTCGCCTTGAGGCCGCCCCCGGCCTCGACGCGGCCACCCGCCAGGATGTCCTCTACATCACCGCCCGCGCCGGGATGGCCCTCGACCTCGCGCACCTGACCGCCGCACGGCGCGAACTCGAACGCCTCAAGGTGATCGCCCACCGCTGCGGTGTGGAGTCATGACGCACCGAGCGGCCGCGGCGACACCGCGTCGGATTCAGCTTCAGCCGACCGGGGAGTCGGCGGCCTCGGCCTCAACCGTGCCGCGGACGGCGGTGCGTTGTGGGCGGCGCGTCAGGACGTAGAAGACAGGACGTGTAAGAACAGGGCCGCCATGACGGCGACTCCGGCCCACATCGCCTGCTGCCAGCCGTCGACAAATGATTCCTGGGCGGCTCGGATCAGCGATCGCGCGTACGGGCCGGCCTGGTCGGCGGCTTCCAACGCGCTGGCGATGCTCTCGCGGGCGGGTCCTGCGGCGTCCTCGGGGGTCGAGCCGAGCCGGGACTCGCTACGCGCTCAGCAGCCTGCGGCGCCTGCGCGGCAGCATCGCCCAGGCGCTCCCGGCCGAGGACCTGGCCGCGCTCGACCCCACACCATCCGTTCGGTTCGTACGCCGAGATCGGCCCTCGACGCACGTGTCGTCGACCACGTCGACCGCCTCACCCGCGATGACGGGCACCCGGTCCCGGCCGGGCGTGGATGTCCTTGGGAGTCAGGGGGGTGTGCTCCTCCGCGCACTCGACGATGACGCGGACCTCGGCCCCGCAGTCGGCGTGGCGCATGTCCAGAACCGGGCCTCCGGGGTCCGGGGCGTACGACTCGCCCCACTGGCGCAGGGCGACGAGGACGGGCCAGAGGTCCCACCCCTTGCGGGTCAGCCGGTACTCGTTGCGTGCCCGGCTGCCTTCCTCCTGGTACGGAGCGGTTCTGAGGATGCCGGCGGCGGTCAGCTTTCGGAGTCGGTCGCTGAGGACCGCGTCCGACAGGCCGATATGGCGGCGGAAGTCGTCGAACCGGCGTACGCCGTTCGCAGCGTCGCGCAGGATCAGCAGCATCCACTTCTCCCCGACCACGTCGAGCGTGCGCTGGACGGGACAGTTCTCGGTACTCGCGTCGAGCCACTCCATGCGGCAATCGTAGGACCCTGGCTTCGTCATTGACAGTCAGCCGACGAGGGAGCTAGCTTCGCTCGAAGAAGCCAGCCGAAGGAGCGCCGGGACATGGGACGGACACGTACGTACGAGTGGGAGGACCCCGCCGTCACGGCGTCCGCCGTCGGGCGGGCCGCCGGCCTGGACTTCCTGCGTGACGTGCAGGCGGGCCGCCTGCCCGGGCCGCCCATCGCCGCCACCATGGACTTCACGCTCGACGAGGTCGCCGAGGGCAGGGCGGTCTTCTCGCTGACGCCGGGCGAGGAGCACTACAACCCCATCGGCAGCGTGCACGGCGGCGTCTACGCGACACTGCTCGACTCGGCAGCGGGATGCGCCGTGCAGTCCACACTCCCGGCGGGCATGGGCTATACGTCACTCGACCTGACCGTGAAGTTCCTGCGGCGGATCACGGTCGACACGGGCAGGGTCCGGGCCGTCGGCACGGTCGTCAACCGGGGCCGGCAGACCGCACTCGCCGAAGCGACACTGCTCGACGCGAAGGACCGTCTGCTGGCCCACGCCACCAGCAGCTGCATGCTGTTCCCGGTGCCGGCGTCGTCGGCCTGAGAGGCGTGCGCTGAGCGGTTCCTTCCGCCGTTCCTTCCGCCGTTCCTTCCGCCAAGGCGAGCCCGCCCCCCGGCAGGACCCCTGGTCGAATTCTTCCGTCCGTCGGCGGGGGATCGCTCAGGTGGGTGTCGCCGCCGTGGATGCCAGCCGCGCCGCCGGCGGCAGCGGAGCCCGCTGGGGGCCGGTCTCGAACGCCTGGATCACCAACCCCGCGAAGCGGCGGGAGGCCGCCACCTGTGTGGTGGTCGAAGCCGTGTGGATCCCCCGGTTGGCCATGAGGATGAGGATGAGGTCGTCCAGGACGAAGTCGGGACGCAAACGCCCTGTCTCCTTGGCCCGTTGGGCCAGTTCGGCGACGGCCCGCACCGTGTACTCACGGTTCGCGGCGACGTCCGCCACGTCCGGGAAGGTCGACAGGAAGGCCTCGGTGAAGCCCCGGTCGCGTGCGTGCAACTCGCACACCTTCTCGACCACCAGGCAGAAGCCACGCCAGGGATCGGGATCCGCGCACGCCTCGTCGACGATGACGCGACACGCGTGCACCTGGTCGGCGAAGGCTTCGGTGACCAGCGTCTGCTTGGTCGGGAAGCGGCGGTACAGGGTGGCGGGTCCGACCCCGGCGCGCCGGGCGATCTCCCGCATCGGCACGTTCAGGCCGTCGGCGGAGAACAGCGCTCGGGCCGCGTCGAGGATGCGTTCGCGGTTGTCCAGGGCGTCGGAGCGCAGGGTGTGAGGCAAACGGTCGGTCACCACTCTCACTTTAGCCAAGTGGACGGGGGCGTCCACTACCGTCCGAAGCATGGAACCCCGCCGGACAGCCGGTGCGTGGCCGGTGACGTACCGGTGCGCGACCGGCGCGTACGGCACCCTGACCGAGCCCCGGCCGCGACATGAAAGCCCCGGTCGGCGGAGAACGTGGAGACGGCTGTGAAGGCGATCGCGATCCGGACGTACGGACCCCCTGAAGGTCTGGTCGTCGTCGACCTGCCGGTCCCGACACCCACCGCCGGCCAGGTGCTGATCGCCACCGAGGCGGTGGGCGTCGGTGGAGTCGACACCGTGATCCGCAGCGGGGCGCTGGCCGCCTACGGCTTCCAGGAGGGACACATCCCGGGCAGCGAGGTGGCGGGCACCGTGACCGCGGTCGGTGACGGCGTCGACGCCTCGTGGATCGGCCGACGGGTGTGGGGCTTCACCGGCACCGGCGGCGGCTATGTCGAACACGCCGCCGTGTCCGTCGAGGAGACCTTCCCCCTGCCCGCGGGCCTGTCCGCCGTCGACGCGGTGACGCTCGGCGGTTCCGGCGTGGTGGCCCACTTCGCGCTGCGCCACGCGCACTTCGCTCCCGGCGAGACGGTCCTGGTGCGTGGCGCGGCCGGCAGCATCGGGATCATGGCCGTTCAGCTCGCGGCCCGCGGAGGCGCCGCCGCGGTGGCGGTCACGACGTCCTCGGCCGAGCGCGGCAAGCGACTGCGCGGCCTCGGTGCCACCCATGTGCTGGACCGCTCCGGCGAGGGAGACGAAGGAGAGGACTCTCCGGCGGGCTATGACGTCATCATCGACGTCGTGGCCGGTGAGGACATGCCGTCGTTCTTCGACAGGCTCAATCCGAACGGGCGCATGGTGGCCGTGGGCGTGGTCGCGGGTCAGCCCCCGGCGGACTTCGGCACCAGGCTGATGGCGGCCTTCCAGAAGTCGATGTCCTTCGCCACCTTCAGCGCGGACACCGTCACCGCGGCCGAACGCCGGGCCGTCCGGGGCGAACAGTTCGCCGCGGCGAGCCGGGGTGAGATCGAGACGGTGGTGCACGAGTTGCTGCCACTTGACCAGGCCGTACCGGCCCACCGGAAGATGGACGCGGGCGAGGTCTTCGGCAGGATCGTGCTCACGCCGTAGCGCCGCATTTCACGACTGGCCGCGAGCCAATGATGAACACAAGGGGTTACAACTGGTTACCCTGTGTGCACATTTGGTTGGGATCGACGCCAGGAGACACAGCATGAAGAGGATCGCTCAGGTCATCACCGCGGCGGCCATGACCGTGGTCGCGACAGCGGGTACCGCCATGGCCTCGCAGTACGTCGCGTACGAGGGCGAGGGCTTCTCCGGGCGCAGCGTGGTGATCACCGCCTGTGGCACCAGCAACATTCCGTACCACGGCTCCTACAAGTGGTACGGGGACGGCCAGTCGGGACGCATGTACAACCAGCCCAACGCCCAGGGCGTCGCCCACTTCACGCTCGCGTCGAACAGGTACGCCGAGCAGCGGACTCCGGTCGGCTGGAAGAGCATCTTCATCGTCTGCTAGGTCCCTCGCCCGTCCGCCTGCCCGGCAGCCGCGCCAGTCGTGGCCGGGCAGGCGGCCGTGGTTCCGCGTGCCGTCCCGGCGCAACGCTCGGCGACGGCCGCCCGGAGCACCCATTGGCCCGATGATCCACCCGTCAGGCAGGATGGGCGCCATGACCGAGATCCACACCCCCCGCCTGCTCCTCCGCCGCTGGAACGACGACGACCTCGTGCCCATGGCCGACGTCAACGCGGACTCACAGGTCATGCGGTGGATCGACGACGGTTCGGTGCGCGACCTGGAGTACACCGCCGAGGAGATCGAGCGGTGGGAGGAGGAGTGGGACGAGGAGGGGTTCGGGCTCTTCGCGGTCGAGTTGCTCGCGTCGGGAGAGGTGGCGGGCTTCGCGGGTCTGTCCGTTCCCGAGTTCCTGCCGGAAGTGCTGCCCGACGTGGCGATCAGCTGGCGGCTCGGCTCACAGTTCTGGGGGCAGGGGTACGCGTCCGAAGCCGCCCACGCCACGCTGGAGTTCGCGCTCCAGGATCGTGGCCTGGAGCGTGTCATCGCCATCAACCGGATGGGCAACGACGCCTCCGAGAACATCATCCGCAAGCTCGGCATGGTGCAGGAGCGCGAGACGACCCACCCCGTGTACGGCTATCCGCTGCACATCCACTCCATCGACCTCACCGAGTTCCAGGGCTGATCAGGCGGCGCCGGTCGCGATGTCCAGAGCCGCGATGTAGCCGAAGGTCATCGCGGGCCCGATCGTGGAGCCCGCCCCCGCGTAGCTGTGCCCCATGACCGCGGCACTGGCGTTCCCGGCCGCGTACAGGCCCGGGATCACCGAGCCGTCGGGCCGCAGTACACGCGCCCTGGCATCCGTACGCAGGCCGCCCTTGGTCCCCAGGTCCCCCGGCACGATCTTGAAGGCGTAGAAGGGGGCGAGCCACAGGGGCGCCAGGCAGGAGCTGGGGAGGACCGCGGGGTCGGTGTAGTAGTGGTCGTAGGCGCTGTCACCGCGGTGGAAGTCGGTGTCCTTGCCGGTCAGGGCCTGGCCGTTGAAGCGGTTGACGGTGGCGCGGAGGGCGGCCCCGGGGACTCCGATCCGACCGGCGAGAGCGTCCAGGGTCCAGGCCTTGTGCACGGCGCCCGACCGGTACCAGGCGTCCGGGAACGCGAAGGTCGGCACGACGTCCCTGAACAGGTAGCGGTTGCGGTAGTTCTGGTCGACGATCAGCCAGGCCGGGATGTCCGGAGCCGTCGGGTGACGCTCGTACATGACGTGCACGACGTCGCTGTAGGGAGCCGCCTCGTTGACGAAGCGCGCGCCGGCCGCGTTGACGAGGAGCCCGCCGGGGAGCGTGCGTTCCGCGAGGCAGAAGTAGGGCTGGCCGGGCAGTGGGATCGCGGGGCCCCACCAGGCGTCGTCCATCAGGTCGAGCGCTCCCCCGGCCCGTTCGCCCGCCTGGATGCCGTCGCCGGTGTTCTCCTTCGCGCCCACCGTCCAGGCCGTACCGATGGGCTGCTGCTGGTAGCGGGCGCGCATGGCCGCGTTGTGCTCGAAGCCGCCGGATCCGACGACGACACCGCGCCGCGCCCTCACCAGGCCCGGTGTGCCGTCACGGGTCACCAGCGCCCCGGTGACGGCGCCGCCCTCCATATGCAGCTCGGCCAGTGGGGTGTTCAGCCAGACCGGGACCTGCGCTGCGAGCAGTCCGGCACGCAGGCCGGCCGCCAGTGACTGGCCCATGGTGAGGGGTTTCTGGCCGAGCAGTGCCGCCTTGGTGCCGCGGGCCAGGCACTCGGCGGCGACGGCCGCGCCCTTCGCACTGACCGCGGAGAGGTTGAGCCACTTGTAGTCGGCGCTGAAGACGACCATGCCGCTCGGGACCGTCATGTACGAGGGGTTCAGGCGGGCGAGTTCGGCGCCCAGGATGTTGCCGTCGAGCTGGTCGGGTTCGATGGAGCGGCCGCCGGGGAGCCCGCCGGGCAGCTCCGGGTAGTAGTCGCTGTAGCCCTCCATC
The DNA here is from genome assembly GCF_044751025.1 of Streptomyces sp. NPDC088747. Classification (NCBI taxonomy): domain Bacteria; kingdom Bacillati; phylum Actinomycetota; class Actinomycetes; order Kitasatosporales; family Streptomycetaceae; genus Streptomyces; species Streptomyces sp. NPDC088747. Next base: position 52,584 of record NZ_JBIVKZ010000025.1, on the reverse strand, counting down.
CACTGGAACCGCAGCGGGCTGTTGGCCATCACGAAGGACAGCATGGCGGGGCCCTCGCCGAGGAACGCCTGTTGTCTTGCGGCGGGGATGCCGGGGCCGACGACCGCCGCGAGGTAGGCGGCGGCCTTCGCGGGGGTGTCGGGCACACCGGCCGCGAGGATCACCCGGTTGTTCGGGATCCAGATGCCCGCGCCCGATCGTGCCGCCGAGCCTCCGAAGGTGGCCGCCTTCTCCACGACCACACAGCTCAGCCCCTGCTTCACCACCGTCAGCGCGGCGGTCATCCCGGCCGCTCCTGAGCCGATCACCACGACGTCGTACGTGCCGAGCAGGGGCACGTCAGCGGCCTTCGCCCCACTCGGGAGGCCGGCCGCCAGCGCGAGGGAGGCGCCGGTCGCGCCGAGCACCCGGCGCCGGGAAGGCCCGGGTACGGCTGAGGATTCGGTACGTCTCGCAGGGGTCGCACTCGTGGACATGGCGGGGCGCTCCAACCGGGCGGAGGGACGGGAGAGCGTGCGTGCTGTACCCGGGAGGCAACGGGCGCTGGGCGTCCCGGTTCTGATGCGGCGTCAGGAATGTCGCGCGGGGGTCTTGTGAAGTCAAGGGCCGTGCGGAGCGGCGGAGATCGCCCCCGGATCGGGCGCAAGTTACCTAGAGGTATGTAGTGACTTAACAAGCCAGTAACAGTAGAACGTGTTCTCACTCATCGAGAGTGAGGAGTGTCACATGAACGACACTACCAAGCCCCACAAGGACTCCAGAGGTGTTTCGCGTCGGAGATTCATCACTGGAACAGGTTCTATTCTTGGCGCGGTGACCCTGTCGGCACAGACCGCGTACGGCAGGACGGCGCAGGAACGGGCGGTCGCGGCGGCCGGCCCGATCGCCCCCGGAGCCCATGTCGCCGCCCTGGTGATCGGCACCGGATACGGCGGCTCCGTGGCCGCCCTGCGTCTGGCCCAGGCCGGCGTCGACGTGCACATGATCGAGATGGGCATGGCCTGGGACACCCCTGGCGCGGACGGCAAGATCTTCGCCAACACCACCACCCCGGACAACAGGTCGTACTGGCTGCGCACCAGGACCAAACAGCCGCTCAGCAACTTCCTCGGCTTCCCGATCGACAGGGACATCCCCCGCTACACCGGGATCCTGGACGCCGAGGAGATGGGCGGCATCATCGTCTACCAGGGCCGCGGCGTCGGCGGCGGCTCACTGGTCAACGGCGGCATGGCCGTCACACCCAAACGCGAGAACTTCGCTGCCGTACTCCCCTCGGTGAACGCCGACGAGATGTACGGCACCTACTACCCGCGGGCCAACGCGGCGCTGGGGGTCGGCACCATCGACCCGGCCTGGTTCGACACCACCCCGGCGTACCAGTACGCGCGGGTCGGCCGTAAGCACGCCCAGCGGTCGGGGTTCCCGTTCGTGTTCGTGCCCGACGTGTACGACTGGGACTACATGAAGCAGGAGGCCGCCGGGACCGTCCCGAAGTCGGCGCTGGCGGGCGAGATCCTCTACGGCAACAACTACGGCAAGAAGTCGCTCCAGAAGACCTACCTGGCCCGCGCCTCGGCCACCGGCAGGGTCACCATCTCGCCGCTGCACCAGGTCACTTCGGTGGCGCCGGCATCGGGCGGCGGCTACACGGTCGTCATCAACCAGCTCAACACCAGCGGCAGCACCACGACGACCAAGACGGTCACCGCGGACCGGGTCTTCTTCGCGGCCGGCAGCGTCGGCACCAGCAAGCTGCTGGTCAAGCTGAAGGCCACCGGCGCGCTGCCCGGCCTCAACTCCGAGATCGGCAAGGGGTGGGGAGACAACGGCAACGTCATGTGCGGTCGCGCCAACCACCTGTGGGATCCCACCGGTTCGCTCCAGGCCAGCATCCCGTGCGGCGGCATCGACAACTGGGCCGCCGGTGGCGCGTTCGCCGAGGTCGCGCCGCTGCCCACCGGGATCGAGACCTACGCCTCGTTCTACCTGTCGATCACCAAGAACCCGAACCGCGCCCAGTTCACCTGGAACGCCGCCACCGGCAAGGCCGAACTGAACTGGCAGACCGCCTGGAAGCAGCCGTCCATCGACATGGCCAAGTCGATCTTCGACAAGATCAACGCCAAGGAAGGGACCATCTACCGCACCGACCTGTTCGGCGTCTACAAGATCTGGGGCGACCACCTGACGTACCACCCGCTCGGCGGCGCCGTACTCAACAAGGCGACCGACAACTACGGCCGCCTGCACGGCTATTCGGGCCTGTACGTCATCGACGGCTCGCTGATCCCCGGCAACACCAGCGTGAACCCGTTCGTCACCATCACCGCGCTCGCCGAACGGAACATCGAGAGGATCATCGCCGCCGACCTGTAGCGGCGGCGGCTCCGCCAACCCGGTTCAGTGCGTGGGCAGTACGCACACGGCGTCGAGGCCGAGCACATGGTTGAGCCGGCCGAACGCCAGCCACGAACCGATGCTCATGCTCAGCTCCACGATCTCGCGCTGGCTGTAGAGCGCGGTCATCCGCGTCCAGAACTCGTCGTCGAGACCGTGGTGATCCAGGGCGTACCGCTCGGCGTACTCCGCGGCCATTCGTGTGCGGTCGTCGAAGACATCGGCGGTACGCCACTGGGTCACGGCGTCCGCGAACTCCTCCTCGACCTTCTGGCCCTCCCGCTCGGTCCGCCAGTCGAGGCAGAACAGACAGCCGTTGATCTGCGCGACGCGCAGCCGGGCGGCCTCGAACTCGCGCAGCCCCAGGGTGGTGTGCTCGTACACGGACAGCGAGAAGTTCGCCGCGGCCATCCCGATGCCGGGGACCATCTCGCCCCACACGTACCCGATCGGCTCCTGGCCCTCGGGGATGTCGATCCGCACCGTCATGGGGTCACTTCCTTCCGAGTCGGCCGACTGCCGGGCGCAGCGGGACGTCGAGCGCGTCGTAGAGTCCGGGTTCCGCGTCCACCAGCCAGTCGATGGCGCCGACCAACCGGCCGACCGCGGTGGCGTTCCCGCCGGCGGACCGGTTCTCGCCCTCGTCGCTGGCCTCGACGGTGACCTCGATGCGGGGACTGCCCTCGATGACGACGCGGTGTGCTCCGTCGCCGCCGTCGGGCGGCGTGGGCCAGTCCGGCGCGCAGGACGCGTGAATACGGGTGACGTGCTCGATGACGATCAGGGGCTCACCCCCGACGATCCCCTGCACCTCGAACCGCACCGCGCCCTGAGTGCCCGCCTCGAACTCCCCCATCGTGCGGGTGGTCACGGTCGCGTCGAGCGCCCTGCGTTCCAACGTCTCGCGGATGTCGTCGAGTTCGACGCCCAGGGCCCTGGCCATGAGCCGTAGCTGCCCGCCCCACACCATGGTCGGGATCGACGGCGCGAGCATCAGGGGCTCGTAGTCCATCGGATGCCCCATGCCGATCAGGTGGCGGACGGAGTCCTCCTGCTCGTACGTGGAGTAGTCGAAGATCTCCTGGCAGCGGATGGCGTCGATCGTGGTGCCGAGTCCGCTGACCAGCAGGGGCAGTACGTCATTGCCCCAGCCGGGGTCGACCCCCGAGACGAACAGTGAGCCTCCGCCGGCCGCGATCGCCCCGAGTATCGGGTCGCGGAACTCGGGCGGCGCGCCGCGCTGGTCGTAGAGCGGGTACAGCGCCGGGGTGACGACCACGGCGCCCGCGCGGATCGCGCGGGCGATGTCGTCGAGGGCCTCGTCGGGCCGGATGTCGCCGGTCGCCGCGTAGACGACCGCTCCGGGAGACGCCGCCAGTACGGCTTCGATGTCGTCGGTCGCCGTGACCCCCAGTCCGTGGTCGAGGCCGCCGAGCTCGCCCGCGTCACGGCCGACCTTGGCGGGGTTGTGGACGAGTACTGCCGCGAGTTTCAGCGCCGGATGGGCGTCGACGGCGCGGATGGCCGCGCGGCCCACGTTGCCGGTGCCCCAGACCACCGTGGAAATCATGCGGCGGAGAGTAGCCAGAGGACCTCGATGTTCATAGAGCCGTGACGGGTGGAATATCCGATCGGCCGGGAGGCGTCCGGGGCCGTACGCGGGGTGCGCGGGCCGTCACCCGTACGGCCGCGTGCGGGCTGCGGCGGATTTCCTCCGGCGCACCTGTCACCTGGGGTTCCCGCGTCGCCGCGTGGTTCAGCTGTTGCCCCCTGGGGCACGTTGTGACGTAATCGGAGCACCCGCAGGGCGGATCTCGGCGAGCCGGTGGTGCCGCGCCGGAAGGAGCGGCGCATGCACGGGTACGCGACCGGGGACGACGACGAGATCACCGCGGCGCCCGGAGGACTGCTCGACCTGTTGCAGGTCGCGGCCGTGGTGGTCGACAGTGACGGGCACATCGGACTGTGGAGTCCCGAGGCCGAACAGCTGCTCGGATACCGGGCCGAGGAGGCGCTCGGCCGGCGCACCGACGAACTCCTCGTCTCGCCCGACAACCTGCACCGGGCCCGCCAGGCGTTCGCACAGGTGCGGTCGGGGGCGCGCTGGGCCGGAGTCTTCCCCATGCGGCACAAGGACGGAACCGAGCGTCCCGTGGAGTTCCGCACCATGCGACTGCGCGACCGGGACGGGCGGATCCACATCCTGAGCCTGGTCACGGACGCCACCACCGTGCGGCGCGTCGAGCGGGACCTCGCCCTGTCCCACAGCCTCGTGCAGCAGACCCCGGTGGGCATCGCCGTCTTCGACAACGACCTGCGCTGGGTGGGCGTCAATCCGGCGCTGGAGCGGATCAACGGGCTTCCCGAGGAGGACGTCCTGGGGCGCCGGGTCGGGGAGATCCTGCCGTTTCTCGACGTGGAGGCCATCGAGTCCCGGATGCGGCTCGTGCTGGCCAGCGGCAGGCCCCTGCTGGACCAGCAGAACGTCGGCCGCACGGCGACGGGCGACCCCGCCGACCGCGCGTTCTCGGAGTCCTACCACCGCATCGAGGACGCCGAGGGCCGTGTGCTGGGCCTGGCGATGTCCATCATCGACGTCACGGAGCGGCAGAAGGCGGCGGCCGAGGTCTCGCAGGCCCGCGAGCACCTCTCGGTGATCGCGGACGCCGGGGCGCGGATCGGCACCACGCTTGATCTCCAGCAGACCGCACGGGAACTGGCCGACGTGGCCGTGCCGCAGCTCGCGGACCTCGCCGCCGTCGACGTACTCGAAGCGGTCGTCGCCCGCGGCACCACCACGGCGGTCACCGAGGACGCCCAGGCCGAGTTCCGGGCGCTGGCGGTGGCCGCCGGATACCTCACGGACGCCATCCACGCCGCGGATCCGGTCGGTGAGCTGGCCACCTACGGCCCGACCCGCATCATCACCCAGTGCGTCCGGGAGGCCAGGCCGATCCTCGTGGAGCGCGTGGACTCCGCCATGATGCGGCGCATCGCCAGGGACTCGCACGCCGCCCAGACGCTGCGTGCGGCCGGTGTCCACTCGTATCTGGCCGTCCCGCTGGTGGCCAGGGGCGAGGTGCTGGGCACGCTCAGTCTGTACCGCACGGTCAACACCCGGCCGTTCGACGAACAGGACGGCGTCCTCGCCTCGGAACTCGCCGCGCGTGCGGCGATCTGCGTCGACAACGCCCGGCTCTACGGCCGTGAGCGCACGGCCGCTCTGACCCTCCAGCGCAGCCTGCTGCCCCGCACACCGGTGGACCACGAGGGTCTCGACATCGCCGTGCGCTACCTGCCCGCCCTCAGCGAGGTCGGCGGGGACTGGTACGACGTGCTGCCCCTGAGCGGCGGGCGGACCGGTCTGATCGTCGGTGACGTGATGGGCAAGGGCGTCCAAGCGGCCGCGGTCATGGGGCAGTTGAGCACCGCCACCCGTGCACTGGCCCGGCTCGACCCGTCCCCCGCCGAGTTGCTGGGCCACCTCGACGACATCGCGGGCTCCCTCGGCGACGCGATCGCCACCTGCGTCTACGCCGTGTGCGAGCCGCGCCGGGGCACCTGCGAGCTGTCGAGCGCCGGACACCTCCCGCCGGTCGTGATCCGCCCCGACGGCAGCGCCGACCTCCTCGACATCCCCGGTGGCGTACCGCTGGGCGTCGGCGGCGTTCCCTTCGGCACGATGGAGGTGGAGCTGCCGCCGGGCTCCCTGCTCGCGCTGTACACGGACGGTCTGGTCGAGAACCGCACGGAGCCCATCGACGCCGGCCTTGACACGATGACCCGGCTCCTGCAGAGCACCCGGCAGTCCCTGGAGCGAACCAGCGACATGCTCCTGGGCGCCCTGCGCCCGGAACCGGACGACGACGTGGCGCTACTGCTGGCCCGCACCCACGACTGACGAACCGGCCGGACGGGGCCCGATCCGCCCCCGACCGCGCCACCCGTCGAGCGGAAGCACGCCCGATACACCGTGGGCGAGACGCCGAGCCTCTCCCGGCCACCCCGCACCCGGAACCCGACAACGACGAAGCACTCCCCCTGACCACACACGACCGACGAACCGGTCACCCGGGGAACTCCCCCGCACCGCCCGTCGAACGAAAGCGCGCCCGGTACGCCGTGGGCGAGACGCCGAGCGTCTGCTGGAACACGCGGCGCATGGACTCCGCCGAGCCGAAGCCCGCCTCCTCGGCGACGACGTCGACGGTGTCGCTGCCGGATTCCAGGAGGGCCCGCGCGGCTTCCAGGCGCACGGACTCGACGTACTGGCCCACGGTCGTGCCCGTCTGCGCGCGGAAGAGCCTGCTGAGGTGGCGGGTGCTGACGCCGGCTCCGCGGGCGAGGGCGTCGAGGTCGCGGGCGGCGGCCGGGTCGGCTCCCACGAGGTTCATGACGCGGCGGACGACCAGATGGGTGGCGTCCCGTGGGGTCAGCCGGGCGCTGAACTGGGACTGGCCGCCGGGGCGCGCCATGAAGACGACGAGTTCGCGGGCGACTTCGCGGGCCGTGTCGGGGCCGTGGTCCTCCTCGACGAGGGCCAGGGCGAGGTCGATGCCCGAGGTGACGCCCGCGGAGGTGATGACGTCGCCGTCCCGGACGAACAGCGGATCCGTCTCGACCCGCACGCGCGGATAGGCGCCGGCGAGTTCACCGGCGAGCCGCCAGTGGGTCGCGGCCCGCCGGTCGTCGAGGGCTCCCACCTCCGCCAGGAGGAAGGCGCCCGCGCACACGGAGGCGACCCGCCCGGCGCGCGCGGCCAGTTCCGCGGCGGCGGCGACCAACGCGTCGTCGGCGACCACGGGCCGCCAGTCGCTGCTGCCGGGCACGAGCAACGTGCCCAGCCGGCCGGGGACTTCGCCCCAGCCGCCGTCCACGCCGACGCGCACACCGGCCGAGGTGCGGATGTCGGCGCCGGTGACGGACACCAGACGCACGTCGTACCGGGCCCCGTAGGCGTTGGCCGACGTCAGGACCTCCACCGGGCCGGTGACGTCCAGCAGTTGCACACCGTCGAAGACCAGCACCACGACGACGTGAGCGGAGACGGCCGGAGTCACTCGGGCCACGGGGAGTCCAGGATGGTGCGGACGAAGTCACCGCGCTCGAAGCCGGGTACGTAGTGCTCCAGTACGTCGGCCTTGACGTTGCCGAAGGTGGTCTCGGGCTTGGGACGGATCCCGTCGCTGAAGGCGCCCAGGATCCGCTTCTTGAAGTCGGGCCGGGGGTGCAGGGCGACGATGCCCGCCCGGTCGGCGGCGGAGATGTCGTCGTAGCCGATGCCCAGGACGTCGTACTCCACACCGGCCGTCACCAAGGCCACCTCCGGCTCCATGAACTGCGGGATGCCGGGAGTGGTGTGCAGGGCGATCGCCGTCCACACACGGCGGACGCTGTCCTCGGGGACGTCGTGCGAGCGCAGGAAGCGGCGGGCCTCGTCCGCTCCGTCCACCTCGAAGCGGCGTCCGCTGGAGTGGAAGCGCTCGGAGAGCCCGAGGTCGTGGAACATCGCGCCGACGTAGAGGAGTTCGGGGTCGAAGCTCAGGTCGTGGTTGCGGCCCTGCAACGCGCCGAACAGGTACACGCGCCGCGAGTGGTGGTAGACGAGGTCGCTCGTGGTGTCCCGGACCAGTTCGGTGGCCTCCCTGGCCACTTTGGTGTCCGGCACGCTCACCCCGGCGACCGGGTTCGGGTCGGTGGTCATGGTGTTCACCCGCTCTCTTGGTCGATGCCGCCGCCGGTGCGTCCGGCGACACCGTCCAGCCTCGTCGGAGCGGTGGCACGGCGCCATGGCCGCAGGGCCATACAACCCACAGATACGGACACGCGCGCGCCGTACGTGGCTCAAGCGCGACCGGAGCCTGGTCAGCGGGCCGAACAAACCCTGTGATTGGCATGGACCTGTCCATGATCACCGGCTAGCGTCGACCGCGCACCTTCGTGAGAGCGCTCTCACCCTGCCCTTCCGCTCCTACCCCACGACCGGAACGACGAAAGGCAACCCCCTTGAGACGCACAACAGTTCTGCGCTCCTGCCTGTCCGCCGCCCTGCTCCTGAGCACGGTGGCCGCCGGCGCCGCCACCCAGGCGTCCGCCGCCCCCGCCCCCACCGCCGCGGACAGGGCCGCGGCCTCCCCCGGCCTGATCACCGCCATGCAGCGGGACCTCGGGCTGTCCGAGGCCCAGGCCACGGCCCGGCTCAAGGCCGAGACGAAGGCCCGTACCGTCGAGCGGGCCGCTGAGCGCGCCGCGGGCGGCTCGTACGGCGGGTCCTGGTTCGAGGCCAAGAGCGGCAAGCTCGTCGTCGCGATCACCGACGACGCGCGGAGGACCGCCGTCCAGGCCACCGGCGCCCGGGTCACTCTCGTCGAGCACAGCGAGCGCCAACTCGACGCCGCCATGGCGCGGATCGACAGGCTCGACGCGCCCTCCGGCGTCAGCGGCTGGCACGTCGACGCCAAGAGCAGCTCGGTCGTCGTCGGCGTGGTCTCCACACAGAAGGATGACAACGATGTCCAGGCGTTCGTCGCCCGAGCCCGTGAGGCCGGTCCTGTGACGGTCACGGAGACCGCGAAGGCTCCCCGTACCTTCGCCGCCGGGACCGTGGGCGGCGACCCGTACTACACGGGCAACGTCCGCTGCTCCATCGGCTTCTCCGTGTACGGCGGCTTCGTCACCGCCGGACACTGCGGGCAGCCCAGCGCGAGTGTCCGCGGCTGGGACGGCAGCTACATCGGCAACTTCCAGGGCTCCTCGTTCCCCGACAACGACTATGCGTGGGTCAACGTCGGCAGCGGCTGGTGGACCGTGCCCGTCGTGCTGGGCTGGGGCACCGTCTCCGACCAGCTCGTCCGCGGCTCGGGCGAGGCTCCCGTCGGCGCGTCCGTCTGCCGTTCGGGCTCGACCACCCACTGGCACTGCGGCACCGTGCTCGCCAAGAACGAGACGGTCAACTACAGCCAGGGCGCCGTGCGCCAGATGACGAAGACGAGCGTCTGCGCCGAACCCGGTGACTCCGGCGGCTCGTTCATCAGCGGCGACCAGGCCCAGGGCGTCACCTCCGGCGGCTGGGGCAACTGCTCCAGCGGCGGTGAGACCTGGCACCAGCCCATCAACGAGATCCTGAACCGCTACGGGCTCACCCTGCACACCGCCTGACCGCCGTCGGGTCCGGTCCGGCACACCCCATGTGCCGGACCGGTGAGCGGACGTCACGAAGTCGGTCCCAGGTGCCGGGAGTTGTCCCGCCCCGAACCGTCCCCGCTCAGCGCCCGCCGGAAGATCGTTGTTACGGTTTCCCGATGCCCGACTCATCACGTGACACCGCAGAGGGCGCCGGCTGGGGAACCCCGGAACCCGGCGTCTACCAAGAACTGATGCCGCGCAGGGTGGAGAAGCTCTCCTGGCTCAACCCGAAGACGCTGTGGCCCGCCCGCAACGGAGTGCTCGCCTCCTGGTTCGGGGACCCCACCGGCTCCACCCGCGGCCGATGGGTGGAGCAGCGGCTCGCCGCCGGGGCGCCGGCTGACGCGGTGGTCCGGCGCGATGATCCGGACGACTTCTCCTTCATGGTCATCGGCGACACCGGTGAGGGCGACGCCCCCCAATACGCCGTCGTGCCAGGGTTTCTGAGGGTCGGTCAGGACACCAGCTTCGCCGTTCTCGCCAGCGACGTGGTCTATCCGGTGGGCGACGCCGACGACTACGGCACGAAGTTCTACCGCCCGTACAAGGACTATCCGGCGCCCATCTACGCGATACCCGGCAACCACGACTGGTACGAGGACCTCCAGGGCTTCATGCGCGAGTTCTGCGACGCGCCGCCCCTGGCACCGCGGGCCGCACCGCGTCGGTTCTCGCGGGCCTGGCTGCGCTCACTCCTGTGGCACACGCCGGGCAGGCCCGACGAGCAACGCCTCGCCGAGGCACGCCAGTCGCGCTCCGCACCCAGCCAACGGGCCGTCCAGCCGGGCCCGTACTGGGCCATCGACGCAGGGCCGGTGCGCATCATAGGAATCGACACCGGGCTCCTGGGCACCGTCGACGCCGAGCAGGGCCGCTGGCTGCGCGAAGTCTCCGAGGGAGAGCGCCCCAAGGTCCTCATCACCGGCACGCCCCTGTACGTGGACGCCGAGTACCACCCCTGCCCCATCGAGGGCGGCGGCACCGTCGACGACATCGTGCGCGATCCCGGGCACCACTACGTCGCGGCGATAGGCGGCGACATCCACAACTACCAGCGCTATCCGGTACGGGTGGACGGTCGCACCATCCAGTACGTGGTCGCGGGCGGCGGCGGGGCCTTCATGCACGCCACCCACACCATCCCCCCGGTCACGGTCGCCGGGGTCACGGAGGCAGACTTCCGCTGCTACCCGCTGCGCGGCGACTCCCTCGCCTTCTACAGCAGGCTCTACGGACGCCGCCTCCACCTGCGCCGCTTCTTCACGCTCACCGACGCCCAGGCCACAGCGGTCATCGCGGAACGGCTCGGCATCCCCCCGACCCGCGCTCAGGGCGAACCCGCCCCGATCACCCCGCGCACGCGCCTGGTCGCCGCCCTGCTGGGCGCCGGCCGCCGGCCCGGCCGGGCCTCGCGCCTGCGGCTCCCGGTGCGCAAGACCTACACGCAACTGTTCTCGCCCGGATCGGCGACGTACAGCCCGCCCTTCTTCAAGTGCTTCCTGCGGCTGGACGTCACCCCGGGCTCGATCCGGCTGCGTTGCTTCTCGGCGACCGGGAACCGGAAGCAGGAACTCGACCCGCCCGTCGAGGACGAGGTGATCATTCCGCTGCGCTGACCTCCGCGTCGCCCGGTTGGCGCACCCGGGTGGACAGGCGGACGATGGAGTGCAGGGGTTCCGATGTGAAGGGAGGCCGTCATGATCGAGGTCAAGACGGTCGACAAGCCGGACGAGCGGCGCGATTTCCCCCGCGGTCACCTCGAAGCCGTCCACCTCACCGGGCTCGACTTCGCGGTGGGTACCTTCGAGCCGGGATGGCGCTGGTCCGAGTCCGTGGGTCCCATCGCGGGAACCGAGAGCTGCCAGGTCCATCACAACGGCTATGTCGTCCAGGGACGGATGCATATCCGCATGGACGACGGCGGCGAGAGCGAGGTAGGACCCGGTGACGTGTTCGTGGCCCCGCCCGGACACGAGGCGTGGGTCGTGGGAGACGAACAGACCGTCGTCCACGACTTCGCGGGAGGCATGGCGAGGGAGTACGCGAAGGCGTCGGACGGTTAGTCGGGCGGTTGGGCGACAACCGGGGAGGCGGTCGGAAACGCCGCCTCCACGGACCTAAGCTCGACGTATGGCCAAGTACTTTGACGTGCACCCGGAGAACCCGCAGCCGCGCACCATCAGCCAGGTGGCGGAGACCATCCGCGGCGGAGGTCTCGTCGCCTATCCGACGGACTCCTGCTTCGCGCTCGGGTGCCAGCTCGGCAACCAGAAGGGGCTCGACCGGATCCGCTCGATCCGGCGGCTCGACGACCGCCACCACTTCACCCTGATGTGCCAGGACTTCGCGCAGCTCGGTCACTTCGTGCACCTCGACAACGCGGTGTTCCGGGCGATCAAGGCGTCCACCCCCGGCAGTTACACCTTTATCCTCCCCGCGACGAAGGAAGCCCCGCGCAGACTGCTGCACCCGAAGAAGAAGACCGTCGGCGTGCGGATTCCCGACCACGTCGTCGCCCAGGCGCTCCTCGCCGAACTCGGTGAGCCGCTGTTGTCGAGCACCCTTCTCCTGCCGGACGAGGAGAAGCCACTGACCCAGGGGTGGGAGATCAAGGAAGAGCTCGATCACGTCGTGGACGCGGTCCTCGACTCCGGTGACTGCGGCACCGAGCCGACGACCGTCATCGACTTCTCCAGCGGGGAGGCCGAGATCGTACGCCGGGGAGCGGGCGACCCCTCCCGGTTCGAGTAGGCCGGCCTCCGGGGGCGTACGGCCGCGGGTCGAGGGCGGCCTGTGCCCCCCCGCCACTACGGCTACCGCTACGGCTACGGCTACGGCTACGGCTCAACGATGTGCCGCAGATAGGCCTGTGGGTCCGCGAGGTAGCGGCGCCAGTGGTCCACGAGGCCGAGCTCCTGCCAGCCGGTCCTGCGCATGCCGTGCCCGCCGACCTCGACGATGTCCGCGCCCGGCAGGGCGGTCAGGAGTGGGGAGTGGGTGGCGCAGATGACCTGGCCGCCCTCCTTGGTCAACCGGTCGATGTGCCCGATGAGTTCGAGGCACGAGGAGAACGAGAGCGCCGCCTCCGGCTCGTCCAGGACGTAGAGCCCCGCTTGCAGGAACTTGCCGCGGAACGCCGCGAGGAAGCCTTCGCCGTGGCTCACCGAATCGGGCGAGAAGCCCTCTCTGCCGAGGGCGTCGAGGGCGGTCTCGGCCCGCAGGAAGAAGCCCTTGCGGGCCGACCAGCTCGCGGCCATACGGCGTCCGCGCGGCGCCGCGTCGAACCTCATCCGCTCACCGAGCGCCGACTTGCCACGCGGTGAGGCGTAGCGCCAGTCGTGCGAGCCGCCGTAGGAGTCCAGCCCGAAGGCCTCCGCCAGCGCCTCGACCAGGGTCGATTTACCCGAACCGTTCTCACCGACCAGAAAGGTCACCGGCGCCGCGAACCGCAGCCCCTCATCGAGCAACTGCCGTACGCAGGGCACCGACCACGGCCAGCCGTCCTGGTCGTCGGAGGATCGGTGGGCATACGCGCGTTCGACAATCACCGTCCCAGTGTCACCCACCGCACGGATCCGCTCATTGTGTCCCGCGCGGACCCAGGCGCCGTTGACAGGGTCCGCGTGGCGTGAACTACCTTCTGGGAAGGGACGGTTCGACGGCCACGAGTTCAGGGAAGCGGTTCGGCGGAGGGAGACGCCGGTGCCTGGTAGGCGCCGCTGGCCAGCATCCGTACCTCCCCCGCCGGGCTGATCTCCGCGCGGAGGATGCCGGTGGGATCGCAGTACACGGGGTTGCCGCCGGGTCCCACGGTGTCGGTCCGTTCGACGATCACCTCATCGGTCTCGGTCCCACTGCCTGCCGGCCGGTGGGTGAAGGACAGCCGGTAGCGATCCGTGGTTTCCATGACGACCTCCAGCGCTTGAGACGGTTCCAAGAGACAAATGGCGACAAAGACACACTCCTCCATCATGCGTCCGGGCGCCCCCGGACGGCATAGTCACCGACCGGGCCGTTCCTCCCCCGCCCTCGTCACAACGTGTGACGCCTCTCGCCTCCGGGCGCCGGGCAGTGTAGACATATGCACATGGTCCGACTAACGGGTCGATCCTGGGCCCGGTCGAGCCGGGCACCCCACAGACCGCCCGATCCACGGGGGCCGCAGGAGGACGGGCCACGCCGCAGTCCCCTGCGACGGCTGTGGTCGGCGCTGAGCGGTCGCAGCGTCGCCGGCCAGGTTTTCGTGCTGCAAGTGGTCATCGTGCTGCTGCTGGTCGTCTCCGCGGTGGTGGCGCTGGTGCTCCAGGTGCGGCACGACAGTTCGGTGGAGGCCCACAACCGGTCACTGTCCGTCGCCGAGACCTTCGCCAACTCGCCGGGCATCGTCGAGGCGCTGCGTTCCCCCGACCCCACCGCCGTGCTCCAGCCACGGGCCGAAGCCGCGCGCGAGGCGACGAAGGTCGACTTCATCGTCGTCATGAACACCGACGGGATCCGCTACACCCACCCCCTCCCGGACCGGATCGGGAAGAAGTTCGTCGGGGACATCTCCCCCGCCCTGGCCGGCCGCTCCATCACCGAGGAGATCAACGGGACCATCGGGCAGCTGGTACAGGCCGTGGTCCCCGTCGAGGCACCGGACGGATCGGTCGTCGGCATCGTGTCGGCCGGTATCACCACGGCGAACGTCGGCGGTGTCGCGGACCGGCAGCTGCCGCTCCTGCTGGCCGCCGCCGCCGTCGCGCTGGCCCTGGCCACAGCGGGGACGGCGCTGGTGAGCAGACGCCTGCTGCGCCAGACCCGGGGCCTGGGCCCGTACGAGATGACCCGGATGTACGAGCACCACGACGCGGTGCTGCACGCCGTCCGCGAGGGCGTGATCATCATCAGCGGCGACGGGCGGCTGCTGCTCGCCAACGACGAGGCACACCGCCTCCTCGACCTGCCCAAGGACGCCGAGGCGCGGCCGCTCGCCGAACTCGGGCTCGATCCCGACATGGCCGGCCTGCTGGCCTCGGGACGCGTCGCGACGGACGAGGTGCATCTCGTCGGAGACCGGCTGCTCGCGGTCAACCAGCGGCCCACCGACCTCAAGGGCGGCCCGTCCGGCAGCGTCGCGACCCTGCGTGACTCGACCGAGCTGCGGGCGCTGTCCGGGCGGGCCGAGGTGGCACGCGAGCGCCTCAAACTCCTGTACGACGCGGGGGTGGACGTCGGCACAAGCCTGGACGTGACCCGTACCGCCGAGGAACTGGCTGAGGTCACCGTGCCGCGGTTCGCGGACTACGTCACCGTGGACCTGGCCGAGGCCGTGCTGAGCGGCGAGGAACCGGAGAACACCGGCCGGCTGCGCCGCACCGCGTCCAGCGGAATCCACGACGACGCTCCCCTCTACCCCGTGGGCCGGCAGATCACCTTCGTCGCCACCTCGCCGCAGGCCCGCAGCCTCAGCACCGGCGAGTCCTTCATCGAACCCGACCTCAGCAAGGCCGCCGGCTGGCTCGCCCAGGACCTGGAGCGGTCCGCACAGGTCGTGGCGTACGGAATCCACTCACTGATCACCGTGCCGCTGCGGGTGGGCCCGCTGGTGATGGGCGTCGTCAACTTCTGGCGTTCCGAGAAGCCGGAACCCTTCGACGTGGAGGAGCTGACGCTCGCGGAGGAACTGGTGGCACGCGCGGCCGTGTCCATCGACAACGCGCGCCGCTACACCCGCGAGCACACCATGGCCGTGACGCTCCAGCGCAGTCTGCTGCCGCGCAACCTGCCCGAGCAGACCGCCCTGGACATCGCCTACCGCTATCTCCCCGCACAGGCGGGCGTGGGCGGCGACTGGTTCGACGTACTGCCCCTGTCCGGCACCCGGGTCGCCGTCGTCGTGGGCGACGTCGTCGGGCACGGACTGCACGCGGCGGCGACCATGGGCCGGCTGCGTACCGCCGTGCACAACTTCTCGGCGCTGGACCTGCCGCCCGACGAACTGCTGGGCCTGCTCGACGAGTTGGTCGGCCGGATCGACCAGGACGAGAACACGGAGGACGGCGGCGCCGCGGTCACCGGCGCCACCTGCCTGTACGCGATCTACGACCCGATCTCCCGTACATGCACGGTCGCCAGGGCCGGTCATCCGCCCCCCGCACTGGTGCGCCCCGACGGCCGCGTCGAGTTCCCCGAGGTGCCCGCCGGTCCGCCGCTCGGTCTCGGCGGTCTGCCGTTCGAAACGGTCGATCTGGTGATCGAGGAGGGCAGCCGGCTGGTTCTCTACACCGACGGGCTCGTGGAGGACAGGGAACGGGACATCGACGTGGGTCTCGACATGCTGGCCACCGCCCTGGCCGGGTCCGACCGGTCACCGGAGGACACCTGCCGGGCCGTACTGGACGCGCTCCTTCCCGCCAGGCCCAGCGACGACATCGCGCTGATCGTGGCCCGCACCCACGCGCTGGACGCCGACCGGATCGCCGACTGGCAGGTGCCCGCCGACCCGGCGGCCGTCGGCGAGGTACGCGCCTCGGTCACCCGGCAGCTCGCCCGATGGGGCCTGGAGGACATGGCGTTCACCACCGAGCTGATACTCAGCGAGCTGGTCACCAACGCCATCCGCTACGGCAGCGGGCCGATCCAGGTACGGATGCTGCGTGACCGCAGCCTGATCTGCGAGGTCTTCGACAGCAGCAGCACCTCGCCCCATCTGCGCTACGCGGCCACCACGGACGAGGGCGGACGCGGTCTGTTCCTGGTCGCGCAGCTCTCCGAACGCTGGGGCACCCGCTACACCGCGGCGGGCAAGGTGATCTGGGCCGAGCAGCAACTGCCCGCCGACGCTCAGCCCTGAGGAGGCCGGCCCTCGTGTGTCCCCGGCGGGCGTGCGTTCGTGTCGGCCGGGCTCCCGGTGGCGTCCCCGGCCTCGGCGAGCGGCAGGGCACCGCCGCCCTGGAGCCGCTCCAGGTCGTCGGGGCGCACCTGGATGACGACCAGGGCGATCAGCGCGGCCACGACGGCGAAGACGGCGGCGACGACGAACGAGCTGGAGATGCCGGAGGCGAGCACCTGGTCGCTCCAGGGCTTGGGGAGCTGGCCCGTCCTGCGGAACTCCAGCCGCTGCGCCGGGCTCGCGTCCGCCATGAACCGGGCGACCTGGTCGGTGGCCTCGTTGCGGCTGGCCGTCCCGAAGACAGTGACCAGGACGGACAGGCCGAGCGAACCGCCCACCTGCTGAGTGGCGTTGAGGATCCCGGAGGCGGCTCCCGTGTCCTTGGGAGCCACACCCGACACGGCCATCAGCGTCAGCGAGACGAACTGGAGGCCCATGCCGAAGCCGAAGACCAGCATGGGGCCGAAGATGCTGCCCGCGTACGTGCTGTCGACATCGGTCAGGGTCAGCCAGCCGAGTCCCACGGCGGCCAGCACCGCGCCCACGGCCATGAAGGGCTTCGGCCCCCACCTGGGCAGGAACTGCGAGGCGCATCCCGCGCCGATCGCGATGATCACGCTGACCGGCAGGAAGGCGAGTCCGGCCCGCAGCGGGCTGAAGCCGAGGATGTTCTGCACGAAGAGGGTCAGGAAGAAGAACATGCCGAACATCGCGGCGGCCAAGCTGAGCATCATCGCGTAGACACCGGCGCGGTTGCGGTCGCGGAACATCCACAGCGGGGTGATCGGCTGCTTGGACCGTTGCTCGACGAAGATGAACAGGGCGAGGAACACGACCGCCGCCACGAAGGCCGCGACGGTCACGCTGTCGCTCCAGCCCTCCTCCGAGGCCCGGATGAAGCCGTAGACCAGCAACACCATGCCGAGCGTTGAGGTGAGTGCGCCGAGGATGTCGAAGTGTCCGGCGTGGCGTTCGGACTCCCGGATGTAGCGGGGCGTCGCCAGCACGATCAGCAGGCCGATGGGCACGTTGACGAAGAGGACCCAACGCCAGTCGAGCCACTCCACGAGCAGGCCGCCGGCGAGCAGGCCGATCGCGCTGCCGCCCGCCGAGACGGCCGCGAATACGCCGAACGCCCTGTTGCGTTCCGGCCCTTCGCGGAAGGTCGTGGTGATCAGCGACAGCGCGGTGGGTGAGGCGATGGCACCGCCGACGCCCTGGAGCGCGCGGGCCGCCAGCAACTGCCAGGATTCCTGGGAGAGTCCGCCGAGCAGCGAGGCGAACACGAAGAGCAGCACGCCGAACACGAAGACCCTGCGTCTGCCGAGGATGTCGCCGAGCCGACCGCCGAGCAGCAGCAGACCGCCGAAGGTCAGCGTGTAGGCGTTGATCACCCAGGAGAGGTTCTCGGTCGAGAAACCGAGCGATGTCTGGATGTGCGGCAGAGCGATGTTCACGATGGTGATGTCGAGGACCACCATCAGCTGGCAGGAGGCGATGACGAGGAGGGCTATACCGCTGCCTCTGCCACGCTCAGGGGAGTCGGCGGGCTGCGAAGGTGTGGTCCGAGCGCCTGTCATGGGATGCCCCGCGTCTCAGTTCAGTGGTGGACGTGGACGATCACCACATCGACGTTAGTGCCGGGCACCCGACCCCACCACTCGATCATGCGGGTCTGGCGGCCGTCGCCGCACGTCGCGCGGGGTGTTCCGGCGCTGAGATGCGGGGACCCGGCACCACGGGAACACTGGGGCATTGGGGGCACAAGCGAGAGGACACCATCATGTCCGTGATGGACAAGCTGAAGAGCATGCTCAAGGGCCACGAGTCGCAGGCCGGCAAGGGCATCGACAAGGCGGGCGACGCGGTCGACAGCAAGACACAGGGCAAGTACAGCGGGCAGGTCGACACCGGGCAGGAAAAGCTCAGGGACCAGTTCGGTACGCGCCCCGAGGACCGGTAGGGCCGCGCCCGGCCGGTTACGCGGCCGGGCGCGCTCGCCGGGCTCAGCGGGCCAGCCGCCCCAGCAGTGAGGAGGCGGACCAGATGCCCAGAGCCGCGGCGACGGCCAGAACGCCGAAGTCGAGTGCCAGGTGGGCGGGCGTGCCGAGCAACAGCCCGCGCAGCGCGTCCACTTGGTAACTCAACGGGTTCACCTTGCTGACGACCTGGAGCCAGCCGGGCATGATGTCCACCGGATACAGGGCGTTGGAGCCGAAGAACAGCGGCATCGTGATGGCCTGACCGATGCCCATCAGCCGGTCCCTGCTGAGCACGATGCCCGCGATGGTCATCGAGAGGCAGGAGAAGAAGGCCGACCCGAGGATGACGGCCACCGCTACACCCAGCAGGCGAAGGGGATTCCACGTCATCCCCACGCCGAGCAGTGCGGCGATGACGACGACCACGACGGCCTGGATCACCGCTTTGAGGCCGGAGGCGAAGGCCTTGCCGGTGATGAGCGCCGACCGCGGTGTCGGGGTGACGAGCAGTTTGGTGAGGATCCCCGCGTCACGTTCCCAGATGATCTGGATGCCGTAGAAGATGGCGATGAACATCGCGGACTGGGCGATGATGCCCGGCGCCAGGTAGTCGATGTAGGGGATGCCGCCGGTGGGTATCGCCTTGATCCTGGTGAAGGTCTCGCCGAAGATCAGCAGCCACAGTGCGGGCTGGACCGCCCGCGTGTAGAGCTCCGTGCGGTCGTGGCGGATCTTCTGGAGCTCGACGGCGCACATGGCGCCGACCCGGGCGGGCAGCACCCGCCAGCCGGTGCGGGCCCGGGGTGGGATCAGCAGCAGTTCGAGGCCGGCCGGGTGGACGCGGTCAGCCGACCCGGGTCGCGGTACGGCGGGTGCTTCGGACATCGCGGAAGTCTCCTGACTTGTCGTCGAGGCCGCTGCCGGCGATGTCGCGGAAGACGTCCTCCAGCGTGGGCAGTTCACCGGGTTCCGTGGTGCCGCGCCGTTCACCGAGGCCGGCCCGCAGCTCGCCGGGCGTACCGAGGGCGTGGACACGGCCGTGGTGCATCAGGGCGACGCGGTCGCAGTACTGGTCGGCCTCGTCCATGTAGTGGGTGGTCACCAGGACGGTCATGCCGGTGGCGGCCCGTACGGCGTTGATGTGCTCCCAGACGCTGGTCCTGGCGATCGGGTCGAGGCCGATCGTCGGTTCGTCGAGGATGAGCAGCCGGGGCGCGCTCACCAGGGCCTGGGCGAGTTCGAGACGGCGGACCATGCCTCCGGAGTACGTCTTGGCGAGCCGGCCGGCCGCGTCGGAGAGGTCGACGGCCGCGAGCGCCTGGTCCACACGTGCGGCGCGTTCGCTGCGTGCGACGTCGAAGACGCGGGCGAACAGTTCCACGTTCTCCCGGCCCGTGAGTCCGGAGTCGGCGGAGAGTTGCTGCGGTACGTAGCCCAACAGGCGCCGTACCGGCATGCGTTCGCGGGCGGCGTCGTGTCCGAACACGCGGACCTTGCCGGCGGGGACCGGCAGGAGTGTGGTGATGCAGCGGATGGCCGTGGTCTTTCCGGCGCCGTTGGGACCGAGCAGGCCGAACACCTCACCGTCGCGGACGGACAGGTCGAGTTCGTCGACGGCGGTCGTGTCGCCGAAGGTGTAGGTGAGCGCGGAGCAGGTCACGGCGTCGGTACGCGGATCGGGTGCCACGGTCGGTCCGTCGTCGGCGGCCTTCGTGGTGCTCGGTTCCCGAACGGTTTCCTGGCCCACGGCGTCTCCCTCCTGGCTCGTGTGACGTGTCATGTCTCCTCGGCCTCCTCGTGCAGATTCGTCGCGAGCCTGCGCAGGGCCGGGAGGGCCGCCTCCAGCGCGGCACGGTCGGCCTCGTCGAGACGGGTCACCTGGCGGCGTACGAGTGCGGCGCGGCGCAGGCGCCAGTCGCGCAGCCGGGCTTCGGCCACCGGGGAGGGCAGCAGTCGCGCGGCGCGCCGGTCGGCGGGGTCCGTCTCTCGGATCAGATAGCCCTCCGCCGCCAGCCGGTTGACCAGTGTCGAGACCGAATTGCCGGCCAGATAGAGCTCCTTGGCGGCCTCCGACACACCGATGCCCGGCCGGTCCACGACCAGACGCAGCAAGTCGATCTCGGCGCCGCGCAGTTGCGGAGCGGACATGCCGCTCCGCAGCCGCCGCCTGATCAGCCTCTGCAGGCCGCTCAGGGCATCGGCAAGCGCCTCGGGGAAGGTCTCCGACTCCACGCTCCGACGATAGCTCTGCGTCAGAGGTATTTCGGAAAAGGGAGGGTCAAGAAAGGGCAAGCAGTGGGCAGTGGGCAGTGGGTTCAGCGTAGGCCCGGCAGGCTCAGCGTGGCATCGGTGGCGGCCGCAGTCGCAGATGCGCGAGATCCGGCGGGATCGGGGAGTCCGGCCAGAAGAACGGCGCGGGGTCCCCGTCCGTCGCCGTGGCGGGTGCGTCGGTGAGCCGGAACCTGTCGCGGAGCCTGCCGTAGAAGTCGGTGGGACGCAGCCGGATGAGGCGCGCTCGCTGCGGGGCACGGAAGACGCCGATCCAGTCGCCGGGATCGAGCACGCCGCGCAGCTGGCCGTCGACGCTGACCGCGGCCTGTCCCGAGTGCGGCAGGACGCGCAGTGCCACCGGTTCGTCGGGGCCGGCGACGACACTGCGGTCGAAGGTCATGTGGGGCGCGATGGGGGTGAAGACGACCGCGTCCATGTGCGGGGAGAGGACCGGGCCTCCGGCGGCGAAACTGTAGGCCGTGGAGCCGGTGGGGGTGGTGACCGCGACGGCGTCGGCGGAGTAGAAGGCCAGCAGGCGGCCCGCCAGATAGACGCCCACGCTCACCTGGTGGTCCCGGGCCAGTTTCTCCACGACGACGTCGTTCAGCGCGTAGACGTCGAGGGCCAGCCCCCAGCCCCCTCCCTCGGTGCTCTCGGGGCGCACCCGCGGGGGCGGAAGGGCGGGGCCGCGGCCGTAGCGCAGCAGGGCTTCCATGCCGTCGGGGATCTCCAGGGCCCGGGAGGCGCGCATGGTCAGCGTCATGCGTTCCTCGACGGTCGCGCGGCCCTGGTGGACCGCTTCCAGCGCCTCGCCGACGTCGCACGCCTCCACCTCGGTGAGGAAGCCGACCTTGCCCAGGTCGACCCCGAGGACGCTCGCCCCGCTCTTGAGCGCGATCCGCGCCCCTCTGAGGAACGTACCGTCGCCGCCGAGGGTCACCACGAGGTCGGGGTTGCCCGCCGCCTGCGCCTCGGCCCGGCCGCTGAGGCGCTGGTGGTCCTTGGCCCACACGTCGATGTCGGTGCAGGGGATGCCGTGGGCGGCGCACCAAGCGTGCACGGTGCGGGCCACGTCCTGGGAGGCCGGGCGGCCCATGTGGACCACCAGGCCGACGCGCTGTACAGCCATGGAAACCTCCAGGGAGCGCTCAGGTCGGTCTCTCACCCGTCTCACAGACCCGGCGGGCCACCTCGCGGAGTTTGATGTTGTGGTCCTGGGAGGCCTTCTTGAGGACGCCGAAAGCCGTTTCCTCGGTCAGGCCATGGCGTTCCATGAGGATCCCCATGGCCTCGCCGATCTCGTGACGGGTCTCCAGGGCGTGGCCGAGCTGCTGGTGGGTGCGGGCCGCGGCGAAGGCGACGGCCGCGTGCGAGGCCAGGACCCAGCCCGCGCGCTGAGCCACCTCGTCGAAGGTGCCGGGGCGGTGGGAGTACAGGTTGAGCGCGCCCAGCTCGTCGTCCTCGGTGTAGAGCAGGAAGCCCATCATGCTTCCCATGCCCAGTTTCCTCAGCTCCGGGGCGAAGCGGGACCACCGTTCGTGCGGATCGTTCAGATCCTTAATGGCGTAGACCTGTGTGCGGTCGGTGACGGCGTCGAAGCACGGCCCCTCCCTGAGGTCCTGCTGGATCCGGTCAGCCGTGCGCACCACCTGGTCCGTCGCGGCCAGAGCCGTCACCTCACCCCGCCGCACGGTGAGGATGCCGGCCGCGTCACAGCCGTTGATCAGCACCGTCGCGTGTTCCACGATGCGGTCCATGGTGGCCTGGACCGAGTCCTGGGCCAGCAGATCGCGTGCCATTTCCGCCAGGGCCACGGCGAACCGCTCCCAGTCCTCACGGGACTGATCCGACATGTACCCACCTGCTTTTCCGTGGCAGCGCGAACACCGCTCACTCGGGCCTCCATCTTGCCACCGGCGTGCCCGCGCCGCGCAGAGCGGGCATTCACAGGGCTCCGGGCCCCGCGGCTCCGGTGAATCCTGTTGCTCCGGCCGTGCCGCGCTGCCAGGGTCTTGGCCATGCCCCGTTTCTCCACACCCGACGGAACCGAACTCACCTACCACGTGTTCGGAGACGGATCTCCGGTGGTCTGCCTGCCCGGCGGCCCGATGCAGGCGTCCGTGTACCTCGGCGACCTCGGCGGCCTCTCGGCGCACCGGAAGCTGGTCATGCCGGATCTCCGGGGCACCGGGCAGTCGCAGACGCCGACGGACCCCTCCTCGTACCGCTGCGACCGGCTGGTCGACGACGTGGAAGCCCTGCGCGAGCAGCTCGGCCTGGACAGGATGGACCTGCTCGCGCATTCCGGCGGTACGAATCTGGCGGCGCTGTACGCCGCCCGGCACCCGGAGCGGGTGAGCAGGCTCGCGCTGATCACGCCGAGCGTCCTGGCCGTCGGACTGACCGTCCCCGGGGAGCTCCGCCGCGAGACGGCGTGGCTGCGGCGGGACGAGCCGTGGTTCCCCGACGCCTTCGCCGCCCTGGAGGCGGTCACCGAGGGCCGGGCCACGGAGGACGACTGGCGGGCGATCACGCCGTTCCGCTACGGCCGCTGGGACGAGCGGGCGCGGGCCCACCACGCCGCCGAGGAGGGCCAGCGAAATGACGAGGCGGCGGCCGCCTACGGCGCCGAGGGCGCTTTCGACCCGGCGGGCACCCGCTCGGCGCTCGCCCTGCTGGGGGCGCCGGTTCTGCTGCTCGCCGGTGAGGCCGACCTGAACTCCCCTCCTGCCGCCACGGCAGAGCTCGCGGGGCTGTTCCCCAACGCCCGGGTGGTCGTCCAGCCGGGCGCCGGACACTTTCCGTGGCTGGACGACAGCGAGCGGTTCGTGGTGACCACGGCGGGGTTCCTCGGATAGACCGCGAAATACGCGAGGGACGCCCCCCGCGACTGCGGGGACAAGTGGGGCCACGGACAGGCAAAGATCATCGGAGACGTCATCAAGGTGTGGAACGGAGGAAGTTGAGCATGCGTCTGACAAGGCGGGCAGTGCTCCGGCGTTGTCCCGTCCGCATTGTCAGTGCCCTCGGGAACAATGCTGAGCAGCGAGAACGTCACCGCCCCGGGCGGTACGCGATCGAAACCCGTCCGTCGAAAGGCCGCCCGTACATGACGCTCCTCCCCCACCACCGCGCCGTGCCGCAGGCCCTGACCGGAGGCCGGTGACCATGCTCCGAGCCATTCCCCGCACACCCGCTCCGCTCAGCCCCGGCGGTGCCGAGATCCTGCGTCTCGTGACGGAACAGCGCGCGCCGGTCTTCCTCACCGTGCACCCCAACGGGCGTCGTCGGTACGGCTACTGGCAGGCCGTCGGTTCCGAGGCCGGCCGCGGGGGCTGCCACGTGGCCCTGCCCACCGCCGAGTGCGACGCGCTGCACGCGGCGGGCCGGATAGAGCTGGGGGATCCCGTGATCGACCCCGGGAAGACCACCTACCCGGTGCGGGTGGCGATACGCCCGGCGCCGTCCCTGGCAGGCTCACGGCGGCAGGCCGTGACCGGTTCACCCCGGCAGGCCGTGACCGGCGCAGCGCGCCTGGCGCCGGTCGACTCGCCGCGGCAGGCTCTGACGGCGTGAGCGCCCACGCGGAGGCGTTCGCGCACATGGCGGTTATCGCGAACATGCCGGCTTTCGCGAACACTTCGGCCTTCGGGGGCACGTCGGCCTTCGCGAACCCTTCAGCCTTAGCGAACACGTCGGCTTCCGCGAACACGCCGGCGGCGGACAACGAAGCGGGCCCGCCACACCGAGGTGTGACGGGCCCAGCGGCGTAGCGGCGTCAGTGCCGGAAGACGTCCTTCATCTTCTCCTTGGCCTGGCGGGCGTCGCCCTTGGCCTGGTCCGCCCTGCCCTCGGCCGTCATGCGCTCATTGCCGACAGCCCTTCCGGCGGCTTCCTTGGCCTTGCCCTTGGCCTGCTCCATCTTGGCCTTGTTCTTCTGGTTCTTGGCCATCGTGGTTCACATCCTCGCTGGCTCGACTCATGCGATCCACTGGTACGACTCACCGGCGAAGCGCGCCTCAAACATCAGGGTCCGACTGCCGCCGCCGTGCGCGTACCCCCCTCGCCCACGCGGACTTACTATCCAGTAAGGTCGCGCGACAGACTCCCGAGGAGGAAACGTGCCGAGGTCGGAACGCTCACCACTGTTGCTCGCCGGCCTGCTGGCCACCGCGGGCGCCGCTCACTTCGTCGCACCGCGCCAGTTCGACGCGATCATCCCGAGCGCGCTGCCCGGGCGGCCCCGGGCATGGACCTATGCGAGCGGTGCCATGGAGCTGGCGCTCGCGGCCGGGGTGGCGCTGCCGCGTACCCGCCGGGCCGCCGCGCTGGCGACCGCGGCCTTCTTCGTCGGGGTGTTCCCGGCCAACGTCCAGATGGCCGTGGACTGGCGCGACAAGCCGACGCCGCTCAAGGCCGCCGCCCTGGCGCGACTTCCGGTGCAGGTTCCCCTCGTACTGTGGGCACGAGGCGTCGCCAAGGGTGGGAAGGGACAGTCATGACACGTGGTGTCGGGGTGGGTGACACGGTCGAGGACTTCGCTCTGCCGGACGACACGGGTACGGTCCGCGGGCTGTCGGAGCTGCTGGCCGACGGTCCGGTGGTGCTGTTCTTCTATCCCGCGGCTCTCACCTCGGGCTGCACCGCCGAGGCGTGCCACTTCCGCGATCTGGCCGCGGAGTTCGCCGCCGCCGGTGCGCGGCCGGTCGGGATCAGCGGTGATCCGGTCGAGCGTCAGAAGGAGTTCGCCGGACAGCACACGCTCGGTTTCCCGCTGCTGTCCGACGTCGACGGAACGGTCCGCGAGCGGTTCGGGGTGCGACGCGGCTTCTCCCTGGCGCCCACCAAGCGCGTCACCTTCGTCATCGGGCAGGACCGTACGGTTCTGGAGGTGGTCCGCAGCGAACTGCGGATGAGCGCACACGCCGACCGCGCCCTCGCCGCGCTGGGCGCCCGCAGGAGCTGAGGCATTCGGCCGGCGAACACATGGCCCCGGCCGCGGGGGCGTACTCACCCGATTCGGCGCCATCGGCGAGCAAGGGCGTACCACCGGCGGCTGTTTCCGCGTTGCAGCGGCATGGAACGCACAGCCACCGCGACCGGGAGCCTCCTGGACCTGGGAACGCGTCCGCTCGCCGAGTTCGACGATCCGCAGCGGGCACACCCGCCGATCTACGCGTCCCTCGTGGCCGAGTGGCGGGCAAGGGGACGGACCGTGCCCGGCCAGGACGAGTCGCCGTGCGCCGTTCCCGCCACCCCGCCCGGCGACGACGTGACGCTCGCCGACAGCGGCCGGTGGGAGCGGGTCCCCGTCGGCCGGGCCGAACCCGTCGGCGCACCCACGTGAACAGGCCCCGCCCCTTGCGGATGGTGGACGGGACCTGCTCACCGCGCCTCATTCTCAGCGCCCCGCCCGGCTTCCGGGAGGGTGCGCGACCCGGCCCCACCCGCGATCCGGTGCGCACCCCGTGTGAACGGCGCGCTTTCGGGGGCGGTGCCTGGCCCGTCGTCGCTCCGATCGGGCCGTACGACCGCCGGCACGGGCCGCGTTCGACGACGGCACCGCGGACGGGGAGCCGCCCGGCCAGCAGGCGAACAGCGGCTGTGGGCCCGTACCGACGCTGAGCGCACACGGCCGACGGTCGGCCCCACCGGGCCTCAGGCGGCACGCGCTCCCGCGCCTCAGCCGCCCCGTACCGGCCCGGCCTCCCGCTCGCCCATCGCGGCGGGGAGTTCCGCCCTGCGGCGGATGCCCAGCTTGCGGTAGGAGCTGGTGAGGTGGGTCTCGACGGTGCGCCGGGCCAGGTGCAGGAGCTCCGCGATCTCGGTGTTCGTCCGCCCGTCGGCGGCGAGGGCGGCGATGCGGCGTTCGCTGCCGGTCAGCGCGGCCCAGCCGGTGAGCGCCGTCGCGGCGCCCCGTGAACGTGGCTCGGGCAGCGCCTCCTGCGCGAGGGCCCGCATGCGCACCGCGCCCAGCCGTTCCGCTCGCTCGGCCGCCTCCCGCAGCGCCTCCCGCGCGCGTGCCCGGTCACCGGACGCGGAGAGCTGCCGCCCCTGCGCGATGAGGGCGGGGATCAGCTCGGTCCACGCGGAGGCGTCGCGGAGCAGGTGGACGGCTCTCGCCGCGAGTTCCAGACCTCGTCTGCCTCCGGTCGCCGTGGCGAGCCCCCGCATCGCCCGGCCCACCAGCCGGGGGGTGTTCCACACCAGCGCGAGCCGCATCTCCTCGCGGGCCAGGGCGAGGGCCTCCTGCGGACGTCCGAGCGCGACGCGGCAGTCGGCGGCCGCGCTCCGCCAGGGCGTGACGACCGGGCTCACCACGTCGCGGGCCGTCTGCCGGCGCCCGCATTCCAGGAAGTCGCTGAGCGCGCCGGCCTGATCACCCGACGCGGACCGCAACACGCCCCGCGCGTAAAGGAACCGGTTGAGTTCCCAGGATTCGCGCGCGTCGCGGAGATCGAAGCTGTCCGCGAGGCGGGCGGCCTCCGGGATACGTCCTGTCTCGACCAGGGCGATCACGGCGTGCGCGTGCGCGTTGGCCGGGTCGGTCCGCGCGTGACGGGGTTCGGTGACCTGCCAGGCGGCGGGGTCGGCCAGCAGATCCGCGTACGCTCCCCGGACCGCGGCGATGTCCGCCCGCACGTTCAGCAGTGCCGGATTCATGGGGTGCAGCAATAAAGGTCGCTGTACGGCCAGTCCGCGCGACACCAGCCGTTCGGCCTCGTCCGGTTCGTCGGCCCACTGCGCGACGGCGGCGGCCGTGCCCAGCAGGAAGGGTTCCGCGAGCGGGTCGGTGGGTTCGTCGAGGAGCGCGCGCATCCGTGTCATCGCCGTGGCCGCCGAGATGTGGGCCGCCGTCGACTCGTGGCGCACCAGCAGTGCCCGCCCGGCCGTCCCGATGAGATGCGGCGACCGTTCGGCGGTTTCGTACAGCCACCGGTAGGCCTCCTGTCTGACCGTCTGGTCATGGTCGGACAGCAGTGCGGAGGCGTTCTGCAGGAGCCGGATCAGATCGGGGTGGTCGGCCAGCTGCCCGTCCAGGCCGCGGAGCGCGTCGACCGCGGCGCGCGCCTCGCCCCGCAGGGCCAGCGCCGTACCCAGCGCGACCGCGGCGCGCGCCCGGTCCTCGGGCATCCCCGGCAGCCTTGTCGCCTCGGCGAGCCGCGGTATCCCCGCCGAGGAGCGCGCGACGGCGAACTCCAGGGATCCCAGCTCCGTGAGGACCGTGGCACGGCGGCTGGGCGTCAGCGGCTCCTCCAGCGTCCGGCGCAGGTAGGACACCGCGTCACCGGTTCTGCCGTGCCGGACCGCGACGGTGGCGGCGTCCAGGAGCACGGCCACGGCCCACTCCGCGCCCGGGCCGACCGCGGGAGTCCGCAGCAGTTGCCCTGCCACCGCCTCGGCGTGGTCGCCGCGGCTGAGCATCACCTCGGCCGCCGTACGGTGGGCCGCCTGCCGTCGGACGCTCGGCCAGCCGCTCAACACCGCGTCCCGCAGCAGGGGGTGGGCGTAGCGGGGCCGCCCGTCCTCGTCGCGGCACAGTAGCCCGAGGCGGGTCATCGCGGTGAGCCAGCCCGGCACCCTCGCGGGGTCGACTCCCGCCATCCGGGCGAGCAGTTCGGCCGTGCCCTCGGCCTGCCCGTCGTCCAGGGCGTCGTCGTCGAGGGCCGCGAGGGCGCGGGCGACACCGGCGGTCGCGGGCCCGGCGCTGTCCAGCCACCACGAGACGGCTGCCGGGTAGGCGCCCGGGTAGAGGGCCGCGCAGGTCTCCGGCACGGATTCGGGCAGCGGATCGTCCGGGTCCTTCGCGCGGAGATCGTCCAGCAGGGCGCGCAGCAGCAGCGGACTGCCCGCGCCGGCCCGTACGCAGTCGTCCACCCACCCCTGTTCCGCCGTCCCGGTCTCCGAACGGACCAGCTCCGCGGCGGCGTTGGCGCTCAGCGGGGAGAGCGTGTGGGTGCGTACGAGGGTGGGTGAGAGCGTGTGCGCCAGGCCCTCCGAGGGCGGGTCGATGTCGTACTGGCAGCGCTCGGTCACGATGAGCAGGAGAGGCAGTGTGTCGATCCGCCGGGCGGCGTCGACGAGCCAGCGGCGTGAGGACCCGTCGGCGAAGTGGATGTCGTCCACG
This sequence comes from Streptomyces sp. NPDC088747, assembly GCF_044751025.1. NCBI lineage: Bacteria > Bacillati > Actinomycetota > Actinomycetes > Kitasatosporales > Streptomycetaceae > Streptomyces > Streptomyces sp. NPDC088747. The sequence goes on along the minus strand of NZ_JBIVKZ010000025.1, from coordinate 23,744 downwards.
GCCACCAGGAGGGGCGCGTCGGAGGCGTAGGCGCGGAGCCGGTTCCACAGCTGTGCGGCGTACGTCCTGTCGTACGAGGGGGCGCCGTGGTCCGGACGGGGCTCGGCGGCGTTCACGGGTTCGGTCTCCGAGGACAGCAGCCTGAGGACGGCGGAGAAGGGAACCGCGTCGTCGTCGGGCGCGCAGCGGGCACGCAGCACCCGCACGCCGCGGGTCTGTGCCTGCGCGGCGACCGCTTCCAGGAGGGCGGTGCGGCCGGTTCCGGACGCCCCGCGGAGCAGCACGAGGCGGCCGGACCCGGCCTGGGCGCGATCCGCCTCGGCCGCCACCAGCTCCACGGCTTCCCGGCGTTCACGCAGTGGTCCGAGTTCGCACATCGATGCCTCCTTTTGTCGGCGTCTCATGATCGATCTCGTGGTGCGTCTCGTGGTGCTCCACGATTGCGCGGGTACACCGGGCACAGAAGGCTGTGCCAGGCCGATCAGTCACTGACGGCACGGGGGCCACCGGCACGCGGACTTGGGAGTAACGGTTGCGCAGCTCACAACGGCCCCCCGACGCGGGCGCGTCACACCCGCCCACCGGGACGGGCGAAGCGGATTCCAGAGGCCGGATACCCGTGGTGGTCCACGCACCGGACCCGATCTCCCGGGCCGGGGTACGCGGCCTGGTGGCGCGGCAGCCGGTGATCGATCTCCTCGACGACGTGGCGGCCGGCCCCGGCACGGTCGCCGTCCTGGTGAGCGAGACACCGGACGAGAGCACGCTCGCGCGGCTGCGCCAGCTGGTGCGCGGTGACGGAGCGCGCGCCGTGCTGGTGGTGGGCACGATCCGGGAGGCCGAGCTCCTCGATGTCATCGAGTGCGGGGTCGGGGCGATCGTCTGGCGCCACGAGGCCAGTGCGCACCGGCTGGTGCAGGCCGTGCTCGCGGCCTCTCGGGGCGACGGCGACCTGCCCGCGGATCTCCTGGGACGCCTCATCACTCAGGTGGGTTCACTCCAGCGCGGCGCGACGGGCCAGTCCGGCGCCCCGCTCTCCGGTCTGTTACCGCGTGAGATCGATGTCCTGAGGCTGGTGGCCGAGGGACTGGACACCGGGGAGATAGCGAGCAAGCTGTCCTACTCCGAACGCACGGTCAAGAATGTCATGCACGGGCTAACCACTCGGCTGCACTTACGCAACCGCGCACACGCCGTGGCCTATGCCCTTCGCGAAGGCTACATCTGATCGAACGTACCTTCGCAAGAGGGCCGTTCGGGCAGCCGGGCCGGACCGGAGGGGAACCTCGGGTCCGGCCCGCTCTTCGTGGTCAGGTGAACGTGTCACTCCTTGATCGGGTGTCTCCGGTTCTGTCCGAACTGAGAGGATGAGTCCCGCGGCGACGCCGCGGCCTTACCTTAGAGGCGAGGCACCGACCCCGAGGAGAAGCACCAACCGTGCACGACGCACCGATCTACGCCCAACTGATATCCGAGCGCGGCGACATACCGCTCCAGGTCCGCACCGAGGCCCACCGGCTCCAGCGCGAGCTCGACTGGATCGTCAACGCCGATCCCGCCTCCGCGGGTCTCCTTTCGAGACCTCAGGCCCCCTCGGTCCCCAACTCCCGGGCTCTGCCTCCCGGTTCGGGGTCGACCGGCTGGCTCTCCTGACGGAAGCGTCGAAGGAGTAGCCCCGCAACTCCAATGGAGTCCTGGCCTTTTCGGCGCCGCCGTCGGAGTTATGGCCGTTCAGGTTCCGACGGACGGAGTGTTGTCCTTCGACCGTAGAACTACCGGTATCGCCTGGGCAGTTCGAAGCCTCGCTGGGCCAGCAGGGGTTCGCAGCCGGTCCGGGTAGTCGGTGATCAGTCCGTCCACGCCGTCGTCGATGAGCTTGTTCATGGTCGCCGGGTCGTCGACGGTCCAGGGGATCACCTTGAGGCCGAGCCGGTGCGCGTCGCCGACCATCCGGGCGGTGACGTAGGGCACGTATCCGGCGTCGGTGACCTTGCCGTTCTGCGGGCTGCCGTGGACCGGCGAATAGGCGCTCGCCCCGAAGGACTTGACCGCCCTGAGCGGATCGCCGCCGAAGTCGTCGATGTCGATGCCGCCGAGCCACGGGGAGGCGCCGGGCTTGCCGACCTGGAGGAAGTCCTTGTTGTCGAGTGCCACCAGCGGCAGCCGCGGCTCGGTCTCCCGCATCGCCATCAGCGCGCCCCAGTCGAAGCTCTGGACGGTGACCTGGCGCAGCATGCGGGCCCGGCGGACCTCCCGGGCGGTCACCTCCACGAACTGCTCGCGCGGTGCGGTCTCGGCGGGTGCGCCCGCCTCCACCTTCGTCTCGACGTTGAGCTTCACGTCGTACGCGCGGTAGCTCCTCACCAGCGCGAACACCTCACGGAGCAACGGCATCCTGGCGCCGGGCGCGGCCACCTGCTCGGGGAAGTCGGGCAGCGTGAGCGAGCCGCAGTCCAGGGTCCTGACCTGGGCGAGGGTGAGGGTGTTCACGTACTTGCCGACGTAGGGGTACTGCGGGTCGCCCGGGACGACCGGCGAAGTGTCCTTGCACTTGGCGCCGTTGACACGCCGGTCGTGGGTCACCACCGCCTGGCGGTCCTTGGTGATCTGGACGTCCAGCTCCAGGGTGCTCACGCCGGTCCTGAGGCCGTTGGCGAAGGAGGCGAGCGTGCTCTCCGGCCGCAGTCCGAGTCCACCGCGGTGCGCCTGGAGGTCGAAGGTCCTGGGCTTGGGCCGATGCCGCTCCCCCGCGCCCCCGGATGCGTCGAGCGCCCCCGCGGGTGTCGCGAGGACGCCCGCGGCGCAGGCCAGCGCGGCGGTGCAGGCGAGTGTGGCGGCAGCGGCGGAGGTACGCCATCCGGTCATGGGTGGGCCATCCCTTTCGGTCCGTTCACGGGTCCGCTTCGGTCCGTTCGCGAGTCCGCGCGGAAGTCGGCCCACAGTATGAGCGAGGGTGGCCGTGCCGGGGGTGCCCGAGGTGGTGGCGGGGCGAAGCCTGGCTTAAATCCAGGCAGTCGGGCCCGCGCTTGCCCGGACACCCCCGGCGGTGTGGCTCAGCTCTTGGTGAACTTGTACGTCTTGCTGTCGGTCAGGACGCAGAAGCCGGGCGAGATGACGATCACGCGCAGGGTCGCGGTGCGCCGGTCGTAGTCGATGCCCTCCGACTCGAAGGTCCCCGAGCAGCCGCTGCGCAACGGGAGTTGCCGCAGCGCCGTGACATGGCCGGTCACGTTCGCGGTGCCGTTCGGCTCGGCGGACAGGTCGACCTGGAGAAGCGGTTTGGTGATGCCGAAGAGCGTGCCGGCCGGGTCGTCGGAGGAGCACAGCAGCCGCGTGGAGGTGACGAAGTCGCAGCCCTGCACGTCACGTACGGCGTGATCGAGGGTGATGGTGGATGCCTGCGGGAGGTTCGCCGAGGGCGAGGTGCTCGGGTTCACGCCCGGGGTGGGGAACACCAGGAACCTGGTCATCGTGCCGTACTCGCCGTTCACCATCCACGAGCCGCCCGGTGTGACGGCGACCCAGGAGTTGTTGAGCGCCTCCCCGGAGTTGAGCGTGTGGACGTACTCCGACCACGCGCCGCCCGGCGCCTGCACCCGGAACATCTTGGCGTTGCCGCCGTCGGCCTGGTACGGCTCGACGTAGTAGCCGTTGTAGGAGGCGTCCGGGTCGCCGACGTGGTTCCAGCCGCGGGAGTAGACGTCGAAGGGAATCGTGCCGACCCCGGTGTAGCGGTTCGGGCTGCCGGCCGGGACCTCGACGGAGGTCAGGCCCTGGCTCTCGGACAGCGGGTCGGCGCGGTCCGAGCCCACCTCGGTCCAGGTGTCGGCGGCAGCGGCGGGCGCGGTGGCGGAGACGGTCAGGACGGCGGCCGTGGCGAGCGTGACGACACCGGCCAGGGCCGCGTGACAACGTTGCCGGACGGGCATGCGCATGTGGTCTGCTCCTCGGTGGGGGGGCGCTTGTTTCGGCGCACAGTCTGGCCTCCCACGACGGGCATGTACAGACCAATGTATGGACGCCAGGCGTCAACTCACCGTCCAGCAGAGGACAGTTGCGCACGTGCCGTGACACCGGTCTTCCGCACGCCCGGCACACGGCGCCTCACCCTCACCGCGACATCCGCGGTCACACGTACGGCGACACGTACGGCGACACGTACGGCGACACGTACGGCGACACGTCAGGAGACCCCTCCCGCGCCCCTCCCACCACGCCGCCACGCCGCCCGCATGCATCCTCCATGCCTCCCCCATCCCCCTGCGGCACCTCCCCCGGTGCCGGAACCGACAAGGCGGCGCCGGGCAGGCAGAGCCCGCCCGGCGCCGCCCTCGCGTCAGCGGTTCTCGCACTCGTTCCCGGTGGCCGGGTTCAGGAGCCCCACCACGTTGATGGAGTCGCCGCAGAGGTTGAGGTCGAGGTCGAGCGGGATCTGGACGACGTTGCCCGACAGGACGCCGGGGCTGTCCGCGGCGACACCGGTCGGGTCGGGGTCGGCCACGGCGGTGCCGGCCGTGAACAGCAGGGCCGTGCTCGCCAACCCGGTGGCGGCCATCAGACGGAAACGCATAGCAAGCTCCGATCGATAGGTGGGGCTGTGGGTGTCCCTCCACCATCACCTCGGCGGCCGCCGGGCGACATCGTTGTACGCCCGAACGGGGCCACGGCCCCGCCGGACCAGCCGAGCCGTACCGGGCGGAACGCGTCGCGCGAGCCGCGCGGAAAGCCCGTAGCGTGAGAGGAGATCAGGTGGAACAGGGAGAGATCATGTCAACCAGCCAGCCCGACGCGTCCTCGCCGTCCGACGACACGACGACCCCCGACGACCTGCTGCACACCGGCTCCGAGGGCGATGTGACCCCCGAGGATCTGGTGCTCGCCGCGGGCTTGGATGTCACCCCGGAGAACCTCGCACGGGCCGAGCGCAAGCTGGCGGCGGAGGGACCCGCGGCCCTCGACAAACTGCTGCCCTAGCTGCGAGGTCCTCCCGGGACCGGCGGCCCGTACGTCACTTCGAAGTGGCCGACAGCATGCGGCACTTGGCCGGAACCCGTACGCAGGTGACAAGTTGGGGAGCCGAAGCGGAGCGTGGGCCGGGTTCGAACGTCTAGGTTGACGTCTAGCCCATTGATTACGCCGCGCAGGAGGCGCCCCCGTGTCTGAGCCCGACCCCCAGTTCGCAGCCGCCGCAGAGATACGTGCCCGGATCGACACCACCAAGCCGCACTCCGCGCGCTTCTGGAACTACTTCGTCGGCGGCAAGGACAACTACGAGGTCGACCGCGAGATCGGCGACCACATCAAGGAGATCTTCCCCGGGCTGGTCGACGTGGCACTCTCCAGCCGCCGCTTCCTGGGCCGCGCGGTGCGCTATCTGGTCGAGGAGCAGGGCATCCGCCAGTTCCTGGACATCGGCACCGGGCTGCCGACCGCCGACAACACCCACGAGGTGGCACAGCGACTCGCCCCGGACAGCCGGATCGTGTACGTCGACAACGACCCCATGGTGCTCGCGCACGCCCGCGCGCTGCTCACCAGCACCCCCGAGGGCAAGACGGCGTATCTCGACGCCGACCTGTACGACCCGGAGGCCATCCTGAAGGCCGCCGAGGCCACGCTCGACCTCTCGCAGCCGGTCGCCCTGATGATCCTCAACACCCTCGGCCACGTCGCCGACTACGAGCGGGCACGCGGGCTGGTGTCCCAGGTGATGGCCGGCCTCCCGGCGGGCAGTCACCTCGTGATCAGTGACAGCACCGCCACGAGCGAGGGCATGATCGCGGCCTCCGACGCGTACAACTCCAGCGGCGCCGTGCCGTACTACGTGCGCAGCGTCGAGGAGATCGGCGGCTTCTTCGAGGGGCTCGAACTGGTGGAGCCCGGCATCGCCCCGGTCACCGACTGGCGTGCCGACTCCGAGGGTTCCGCGGACGCCGAGCCGTCCGTCGACGCGTACGGCGGGGTGGGCCGCAAGCTGTCCTGACCCGGACGTACCTGGTGGGGCGGGAACCCTGCGAGAAATCACCCGCCCCCTCACTCCGGAACAGGCGCTCCTGCGACACTGAAACCTATGGATCCCCGACACCTGAGACTCGGCCGCCGTCGCATCTGGATGCTCAGCGCGGTCTGCTTCCTGGTGCTCGGACCGATCGGCTACTTCCTGGGTGGCTGGGTCCCCTTCGTACTGCTGGCCGTCACCCTGCTCGTGGCCACGTCGGTCTCGCACTGGCGTGCCCCGTCCTGGCTCGCGCCCGCCATCGCGAAGGGCCAGCGGGAGAGCCGTCGCGACGTCGCCACCTTCTGTGTCGTCATAGCCGTCAGCGGTTACGCCCAGCCCCTCGCGCTGCCGCCCGACGCGCCCCGTGACATGTCGGCGCTGCGGCTGGAGGCCTACCGGGCCGCCGCCGACGACGACCTGTCCGAGGAGCTGCGGGGCCTGGCCGCCGACGCGCTGGCCGCCGCGGACCACGCGCACGAGGAGGACACCCCGGCCGCCTGGCGGGCCGCGCGGGTGAGTTCCGAGCGGCTGGCCCACGCCTCACAGGAGGGCAACCCCTACGTGCGGCAACTCCTCATCCAGTGGGTCGAGGGAAACCCGGCCGCGGAACACTGAGACGGTTCACGACTCCGCTTCCTTCCGCAGAAAGTTGCTCACCTGGCAGGCGAGGCTCTCCCTGCCCGTGCCGGGACGCTCACCGGCGTCCACGGGAAGCTCGTACGGCTCGATCCCGCCCGCCCACAGAAACCGCTCGGTCCACTCCTCGTCGACCTTCAGCTGGATCTGGATGTCCACCCGGGTCAGCCGGGTGTCGGGGCAAGCGGCGTACAGCACGGCGGTGGCCCGGCGCAGCGGATAGACGTCGAACCCCTCGATGAACTGTGAGTTCCGCCAGTCCATGAACGCGCTCTCGCCGTCGTCACCGACGCGGACGTCGACCTGGCCGTCCTCGAGGTGGATACCGAAACGCTCACTCGTGCGGTTTTCGACGGTGACACGGAATCGGAAGTAGCTGAGTTCCTCCGCGGCGTCGTCCCGGCCTCGCGGGGGGTCCGCCTTCTCCAGGCCGTGGACGCGGACCCGCAGGCCGGCACGTTCGTCGTACTCCTGCCAGTCCTCGACCACGTTCGGCTCGCGCACAGTTCACCTCTCCACCTCAGAGAGCTGTTTCCTATCTGTGCCCTCAACGCAGTGTCAAATGAGCGGGACATGCCGTAGCCAGGCGTTTCGCCCTCCTTGATCGGCGATCAAGCCGTGCGCAGCCAGAACCTTTCCGGGGCGGGCTCGCCGACGATCCGCCACGTGCCGTACATCACGTTCCGCGGTGTCTCACGCGCCGGCGCGCAGGGTCCTCATCTGCTCGTCGAGCGGGCCGAGGCCGACATCGCGGCGGCGCTCGTCAAGGGTCTGCGGACGGCGGACCGGATACGGGCGGAAGGTCGCGGGGTCGACGCGGGTGCCGTAGAACTGCGGCTGCCCCTGTTCGACCGCGCAGTGGTCGGCGATGTAGGCGTGGTGCAGGGCGGGACAGCGCCCGTCCGCCGCCGCCTGCGCTATCAGGTCGCGGCACATCAGCTGGAAGTCGAGGTCCGTGGAGTGCAGGAGGATCATGAGGGCCGCCGTAGAGGCGGGGGCGCCGACGACGTCGGCGGCCGGCCAACCATGGTGGTCGACGATCGTCCGCAGGGCTGCGGCGTTGGCTCCTCGGCACTCGTTTATGGCACGGCGGCACTGCGGCACGGGGTTCGCCCTGGCCTGCCGCATCAGACGATGCTCCTCGCCGGCCCTGCGCTCCAGTTCACCGGCGAGCGCCGTCGCGAGCGCCGGCACCATCCCGCGGCCCGCCACCCGGTCCCGTGGCGCGTGACCGCCGGCGGCGAGGCCCCCTGGGTGGCCTTTCATCGCGCTCCCTGAAACGCCAGGGTGAACCACACCCTCTTGCCCGTGGTGCCGGCTTCGGGCGGCGCGATCCCCCAGTCGTCGGCCAGCGCGGTCACGATGGCCAGTCCGCGTCCCGACTCCTCGGCCCGGTCCGCCGTACGCGGACATGGCAGGGCGGACGAGCGGTCGGCGACCGTCACGCGCAGGTCGCGCCGGGTGCACTCGATGGTGACGGTGACCGCGTCGGCCGCTCCGGAGCTGCCGTGCCTGATGGCGTTGGCGAACAGTTCGCCGGTCGCGAGGACAGCGTTGTCGACGCAGTCGGGCGGCAGGCGCAGGCGTAACAGATACTCGGCGACCATGGTCCGCACGCCTGACGCGCGGGACGGGTGGGCGGGGACGGTCGTCCGCAGCAGATGGGTCCTTCGCGCGGGGATTGCGGGAGACGGCGGCGGTGTCTGCGTCCCCGCGGCCTCGGCGGGCCTGATCCTCCCCGTCGGCGTCCGACCGTCCGCCGGGTCATGTGCCAGTGAGGGCGACGGCCCGTGGCGATGCGCCCTGGACACCGTCATCGATCCTCCTTCTGGTGCAGCACGGTGGGGGACGGTCTGGGTGGCTGCCCGTGCAGCCAACACGCCGGAGCAGGGGAGTGACCAGGGGTAATCGGGGTTGTCCGGTTGCGGGCCCGTAGTGGCATGGGATGTATGTTCGATCGCGTGAGGAACGTCAGCGGGTCCGGGGCAGCCGCGCACCCGAGCGGTGCCACCGGATGGCCCGGGGTGCGGGGAAAGCGCGTACTGGTCACCGGCGGCAGCAGAGGGCTCGGCGAGCGGATCGTGCGGCTGCTGGCCGCCGAGGGCGCACGCGTGGCGACCTGCGCGCGGGACCCGCACGGCCTGGCGGCGCTGGCCGGCTCGCTGGACACTCCGCTGTTCACCCAGCCGCTCGACGTCACGGAACCCGGCCGGCTGGAGGCCTTCGTCGCGGCCTCGACGAAACGTTTCGGCGGCCTCGATGGGGTGGTGGCCTGTGCGGGCGGGTCTCGCGGGGGCGCCTTCGAAGAGGCGGACGCCGCGGACTGGACGGCGACCTGGGAAGTGAACGTCGGCCACACCGTGCGGCTGGTGCGGGCCGCGGTCCCGCACCTGCGTGCCGCGGGCGGCGGCTCGGTCGTGGTGATCTCGTCGATCTCCGGCTGGAAGCCCGGCCCGCCCGTCCAGTACGGCGTCGCGAAGTCCGCGCAGATCCACCTGGCGGCGTCGCTCGCCCGGGAACTGGGCCCGGACGCGATCCGGGTGAACGCCGTCTCCCCCGGGTCGATGCTCATCCCCGGCAAGCGCTGGGACCGTATGCGGCGGGAGGACCCCGAGGCGTTCGCCGAGTTCGTCGCGGCGGAGTTCCCGGGCGGCGAGCCGGTCACGCCCGACGAGGTCGCCCGCGTGGTCGCCTTCCTGCTGTCCGACTGGTCGAGCGGCATCTCCGGAGCCCATGTCCCCGTGGACCGCGCCCAGAACGCGCCGTCTCCCGACGGCTACTGAGAGACGAAGGACCGCGAGAGGTTCGCGGGGTTCGAGGGGTTCACGGGGTTCGCAGGTTTCGCGGGTTTCGCGGGGGTCGCGGGTTTCGCGGGGCGCTAAGACACCGCTGACGCCCGTCATGCCACCGCTCCCAGCACCGGACGGGCCCTGTGTTCGAACTCCTGCACGACGGCCTCGTGCCGACGGGACTCCAGCCGCCCGCGGAAGTCGCGCAGGGCTTGGATCGACCGTTCGCTGTGCACGGTGCTCAGCGTGTCGAGCGCCTGGGTGGCGGTGCCGAGCGCCTCGTCGAGGCGGCCCTGCTGGAGGTGGGCGGTGGCCAGCACGGAGCGGCTGATGGCCTGGCGTCTGCGCCGGTCGGCGTTGGCGCTCAGCGACTCGCTCGCGGTGCGCTCCGCCTGCGCGCCGAGTCCGAGATCACGGAAACAGAGCGCGGACTCGGCCTGGAGATAGTGGTGGTCGAGGTAGCGCACCCACACCGACTCCTGCGCGGCTCCGCGGCTCACGGCCAGCTGCCGCTCCGCAAGGCGCAGCGCCTCGGTGGCCTCTCCGGGCCGGTTCAGGGCGGCGTGTCCGCGCGCCGACATCGCGTACAGCCGCATCAGACCGAGAGGGCTCCCCGAGTCCCTGGCGGTGGCGAGACCGGCCCGGGCCAGGGCCACCCCCTCGTCCGGGCGCCCGAGATTGGTGGCCAGATGGGAGAGCCCGGCCAGGATCTGGCCGCCGAGGACCCGGTCCTGCCCCTCGGCGCACAGGCGCAGCGCCTGGATCATGTAGCGCTGCGCGAGGCCGTACTCCCCCGCGTCGTACGAGCTCCAGCCGGCCATCGCGGCGAGGCGCGCGGCGGCGGCGTACAACTGGCGGCGCAACTGCGGCGGTGTGCCGCGCCTCTGGAGCATCGGGACGACCTCGGTGGTGAGGTAGTGGACGATGCTCGTGCGCACGCCGCCGCCGCCGTACTGGTTGTCCATCTGGTCGAACATGGCGATCATCGCGTGCACCTGTTCGGCCGGTCCGCCGCGCGCCGACAGGTTCGGCCGGTCGGCGTCCTGGTGCTCCAACAGCCAGAGCAGCCAGTCACGCTGCGGGGTCGCCAGCGCGCCCGCGACGAAGGGGACCGAGCCGAGGAGGCTGCGGCGGGAGATGTCGGTGGACCCCAGCTCGGCCAGGGTGTGAAGGGTCTCTGCCACGTCTTCGCCATAGACCAGCGCCCGGCCCGCGACCGGACGCTGCTGATCGGGGAGGAAACCTACGTCCGCGGGCGACACGGCGCGGCCGAGTCGCTCGGACAGCACGGCGGCGATCAACTCGGGAGTGGTTCCCCGAGGTTGCTGGCCCTGGAGCCAGCGGGTGACCGAAGCCTTGTCGTAGTGGGAGTCGGCGCCCTGACGGCGGCCCAGTTCGTTGACCCGCAGGGCGAGTGAGGCGTAGGAGCAGGCGGCGTCCTTGAGGGCGGCCGCCAGCGCCTTGTTCGCCCCCGCGGGGGTCCTGCCCGGGTTTCTCGATTGTCCGTCGGTCACGGTGGCCATCCCGGTCTCGCATCACGGTCGCGTGCGGCTGCGTCCGTCCGTAGCCGCACCCGATGGAACAAGTCCCGCACGGCCGCACGCAGTTGACCTTCCGCCCCGCTGACGGTGCGACAGGTCACTCGATCACTATGGTGGCCTACACACTCAGCATGCAACCTGCGTTCTGATAATTTCAGAACGATCCGCATCGCTCTGTCTCTGTCATCGACCGCGTGGCACACTGCTCGCTGTGATTGCCGTACCGGGAGGTAGGACGTGAGCGAGAACCGCTCTGGCGGCAGCGCACCCACGGTCCTGCGGATGGTCCTCGGCAAGCGGCTGAGGCAACTGCGGGAAACGGCCGGGGTGTCGTTCGAGGACGCGGCACGCGCCATCGAGGTCACCCCGCTCACGGTCCGCAGGATCGAGAAGGCCGAGGTCGGACTCCGCATCCCGTACGTGCGGGAGTTGCTGCACACCTACGGGGTCCCGGCCGCGGAGATCGACGACTTCCTCGCCATGGCCAGGGAGGCGAACCAGCCGGGCTGGTGGTACAAGTACCGCGACGTGCTGCCGGAGTGGTTCAGCGCCTACGTGAGCCTGGAGAGCGAAGCCAGCGTCATCCGTCTCTACGAACCCCACTACGTTCCCGGCCTGTTGCAGACGTACGACTACGTCACCGCCCTCATGCGGGTCGGCTTCCCGAACGAGTCGAAGGAGGACATCGCCCGCCGGGTCGACCTGCGCGTCAAGCGCCAGGACCTGCTCGCCAAGCCGGACGCGCCCGCGGTCTGGGCCATTCTGGAGGAGACGGTGCTGCGCCGCCCGGTGGGCGGGGCCGAGGTGATGCGGGCCCAGATCGACCACCTCCAGGAGGTCCTGGACATGCCGAAGGTCCGGATCCAGATCATGCGCTTCGGGGTGGGGGCGCACCCTGGCGCGTTCGGGCCGTTCCACCACTTCCGCTTCGGCTTCTCCGAACTGCCCGACGTCATCTACACCGAGAGCCTCGCCGGCGCGGTCTACGTGGACCGTCCCGACGACGTCGTCAGCTATCTGGAAGTACTGGACCGGATGTCCGTGCAGGCGGAGCCGGTCGCTCGAACCAGGACCATCCTGGGTGAACTGCGTAAGGAGTTGTGATCCATGGAATCCATGGGCCCCATCAACAGCGGAATGCCGGCGGTCGACCTGGGTACCGAGGGCTGGGAGAAGCCCTGGAGCGGTACCAACGGCGGGAGTTGCGTCGAGGCCAAGCGCCTGCCCGACGGCAGCGTCGCCTTTCGTCAGTCCAGGGATCCGGAAGGTCCGGCCCTGGTCTACTCCCGGGACGAGATGGTCTCGTTCCTCCAGGGTGCCAAGTCGGGCCAGGCGGACTTCCTGATCGCCTGAGGCACGCCACCTCTGCGCCTCACCACCTGAGGCGCGCCCCTTCCGCCGTAGCACCGGCGCCGCGGCGCCCGCGAGCCCGCCACTACGGCCGCACAACCGGACAACCCGCACGCACCCTCCCGCCGTGCGGGTTGTCCCCTCCACACTGGGGAAGTCTGTCGTCCTGCGGAGGGAGTGGGTGCGGGGATGCTCCTCCACCAGGCTCTCAGCCAGTGCCGGACACTGGTCGTCGAGGGCCCCGACGGCATCGGCAGAAGCGGCCTGACCGACCGGCTGACCCGCCATGGATTCATGATCCGGCGCTCGCGCGGTCACCTCCACCATGTGGACCCGATCCGCCCCTACCGCGAACTCCTGGACTCTCCGGGCAGGTTGGCCGTCGAGGGCGGTCTCATCCACGAGCTCGTCTACGGACCACTGCGCCGAGGGCGTTCCCGGGTGACCTGGATCCAGGCGATCGACTTCGCCGAGGCGGTCGCCGAACGCGACGGCGCACTCGTCCATGTGACGGGCGCGGTGGACGACACCGAGGCGGTCAGCGCCTATGAGCGGGCGTTCCGCACCCTGGCCGAGCACGCCCCCGTAGTGACCCTCGACGCGGAGGAGGTGGGCCCGCCGGTTCCCGGCCCCGCTCCGCCGCGCGCCCAACTCAGGCGCTGTACACAGACGTTGACGATAGGTTGGCGACAGACCGCGTGACGCACGGTAACGGTAGGAGATATTCCATGGCAGACGGCCGGCCCACCCCCGACCAAGAGGCATTGTCCAAGATCGACACCACGGTGCCGCACTCGGCCCGCATCTGGAACTACTGGATGGGCGGGAAGGACAACTACGAGGTCGACCGGGAGGCGGGCGACGCGTACCGCGAAGTCGCCCCGAACATCGAGACGATGGCCCGAGCCTCCCGTGACTACCTGATCCGCACGGTGACCTTCGTCGCCGGCGAACTCGGCATCCGCCAGTTCCTCGACATCGGCACCGGCCTCCCCTCGTACGACAACACCCACCAGGTCGCCCAGCGCATCGCTCCCGAGTCGCGCATCGTCTACGTGGACAACGACCCTCTGGTGCTCCGTCACGCCCAGGCCCTGCTGACCAGCACACCCGAGGGCGTCACGAACTACATCGACGCCGACCTGCACGAGCCCGAGAGGATCATCGAGGCGGCGGGCAAGATACTGGACTTCGACCAGCCGGTCGCGCTGATGCTCATGGGCATCCTCGGCCACATCCAGGACTACGAGGAGGCCAAGTCGATCGTCCGCCGCCTCCAGGGCGCCCTGCCCTCCGGCAGCTACTTCGTGCACTACGACAGCACCGACACCGACGCCGCCCTCAAGGAGGCCCAGCAGGGCTACGACGACACCGGCGCCGTCCCGTACGTGCTGCGCAGCCCCGAGCAGGTCACCGCCTACTACGAGGGCCTGGAACTGGTGGAGCCGGGCATCGTGTCCTGCCCGCTGTGGCGTCCGGAGCCCGGTACGTCGCCCGAGCCCACGGACGTCCACGGCGGTGTCGCCCTCAAGCGGTGACGGTCAGGACCCCGACGCCGGTTCGATGTTCTGGTTGAGGCAGAACAGGTTGCCGGGGTCGTGGTCGGCCTTGATGCGGGCCAGGCGTGCGTAGTTGTCCCGATAGCTGGCCCACACGCGCTCCTGGCCCTCGTCCATCATCATGTTCACGTAGGCCCCGCCCGCGGAGAACGGGTGCAGGGCGTCGAAGTAGTCGACCGTCCACCGTTTGATGAGGCCCGCGTTGGCCGGGTCGGGGTCGACGCCGGCGTAGACGGATGCCCAGCGGGCGTCGCGGTAGCTCCACGCGGTGTCCGCCGAGGCGTGGTCGTGGACCGCGCCGTCGATGGGGTAGAGGTGCGCCGTCGACTTCCATGTCGGCAGTTCCGCGCCGAACTTGGCGTGCAGTTCGACCGCGTCGCCCGGGATCTCGTTGACGAAGTCCGCGCGCCAGTACCACTGGTCGGCGGGCGGGTACACCGTGTCGAAGGCCGACTGGAGTGCGGGGTAGGGCATCGGCGCGGGACCGTGCAGCAGCGGCTGGGGCAGCGCGTCGAGGAACGGCGCCATCTGCCGTGCGGCCTCGTCCGTGTCGTCCCCGACGTAGCACCACACGACGCCGCAGACCTTGCGCAGATGGAGTGCCTCGGGGAAGGGCGGCCCCGGCGGGACGGAACCGACCATGAAGAAGGCGTTCAGTTCGCGGGGTGCGTTCGAGATGAAGTCCCGGTAGACGGGCAGGACTTCGGCGGTGAGTTCGACGGGCCAGAAGGTGGGCCCCGCCACCACGGTGCTGACCTCGTGCAGCCTGAAGAGGAACGACCTGACGACGCCGAAGTTGCCGCCGCCCCCGCGGATCGCCCAGTAGAGGTCGGTGTTCTCGTCGGCGCTCGCGCGCACCTGCTCGCCGTTCGCGAGAACGAGGTCGGCCTCCAGGATGTTGTCGATCGTCAGCCCGTACTTGCGGGTGAGGTGGCCGAGGCCGCCGCCCAGGGCGATGCCACCGACCCCCGTCGTGGAGATGATGCCGCTCGGTGTGGCCAGGCCGTACTCGTGAGTGGCACGGTCGACCTCGCCCCAGACGCAGCCGCCCCCGACCCGCACCGTGCGCGCCTGCGGGTCGACCTCGACCTCGTTGAGCGGGGAGAGGTCCAGGACCACTCCCCCGTCGCAGGTCCCCAGGCCCGCTCCGTGATGGCCGCCGCCGCGGACCGCGAGCAGCAGACCGTGGTCGCGGGCGAAGCCCACCACCTGTGCGATGTCGTCGGTACTCGCGCAGCGCGCCACGAGGGCGGGCCACCGGTCGATCATCCCGTTGTACACCTTGCGGGCCACGTCGTACCCGGGGTCGTCCGGGCCGATCAACTGTCCCTTGAATCCGTTGAGTTCCTGCCTTGCCGCCTGTGCGGTCGTGATGGACATGAGCATCCCCCGTGAAACCGGGGACCGGTCGCGGGCACCCCTGCCGGGCCCCCGCCCGCTCCCCTTCTGACGGACCCGTTCGGATCCGATACGTCTGTTCTATGCGAAGGTCCCGTTACGTGGACATCCGTGCCCGCCACCTACCTCGCGCCCGGCGGCTACCTACGTTTCACCGGCGGGGCAGCATGCCCAGTTGCACGGCACGGGCGGCGGCCTGACGGCGGCTGCGGACGCCGAGCTTGTCCAGGACGGCGGAGACGTGGTTGTCGACCGTGCGCACCGACACCACGAGGCGGTCGGCGATCTCGGTGTTCGTCATCCCCTGCGCCACAAGTCCCATGACCTGCAACTGGCGTTCGGTGAGGCCCGCGGGATTGTCCCGGGTCGCCGCGAGCGGGCCCCGCGGGATGCGACGCGTGCCGAGTGCGCGCAGCTCCCCGCGGACCAGTTGGGCGAGCGGACCCGCGCCGAGCGCGTCCAGGGCGGCGAGCGCGGTGAGCTTGTCCTCGGGGTCCGGGCTCTCGGCGAGGGCGGCGGCGTGCTCGTAGGGGCATCCGGCCGCCTCCCAGAGCAGCGCCGCCTCGCGCCGGCGCCCCGCGGTCTGCAGCGCGTATGGATGCCGCGAACCGTCCGCGGGAACGTCGTGTCCGGCCTTGGCGAGCCAGTATCCGAGTTCGGCCCGGTGCGCCGCCGCGTCCAGCCGGCAGGCCTCCGCGAACGTCTCTCGCGCCACGGCCGCCACCGCCGCGTGGTCGCCGCGCAGCCAGGCCGACTCCGCGCGGGCCGCGGCGACCGGCCCGGTACGCTGGAGTTCCCTGCTGCGCACCGCGATCTCCCAGGCCTGCGTGAGCAGTTCGTCGCCGCCGTCCCGGCCGCGGCGCACCCGTACCCGGCCCAGCACGGTCAGCGCGGGGCAGCGGGCGGGCACGAAGTCGTGGGCGCCGGCCTCCGCGTGCCTCTCCGCTTCGTCCCAGGCTCCGGCCGCGAGCCGGCGCATGGCCAGTTCGACGTTGAGGTAGTTGAGGAAGCCCAGGTGTTCCGCCCGGTCGGCCAGTTCCACGGCCGGGGCCAGGAAGCGGTCGGCCTCGGCGTACTCCAGGTTCTCCAGCAGACTCCAGATGATGTTGGCGTAGGCGCGGCAGGCGTGTTCGACCTCGCCGGCGGCGAGCGCCACCTTCAGGCTCTCCTCGACCTGCGCCCGTCCCAGCGGGTCGCCGGCCCGCCAGCGTGCGGAGCCCACGTTGTTGAGGGCGTGCGCGAGGATCTCGTCGGCGCCGGCCCGGCGGGCCAGGTCGATGGCCCGCTCGCCGAACGCGATCGCCCGCGCGTGCTGGTCGGACAGCATGTGCAGCTGGGCGGTGTTGCTCAGGGCGAGCGCGAGCAGCCGGTCGTCGCCCGCCCCCTCCAGTACCGCGATGGCCTCTCTGGCGGCCGACCGCGCCTCCTCGGCGTCACCGGCCCACCACTGGATCCGCGACAGCCACCGCAGGTCCGCGCCGAGCGCCCGCGCGTCCCCCAGGGACCGGCGCAGCGCGACCGCCTCCCGCTCCGCGTCGACGGCGGCCACGGAGTCGGCGATGGTGTAGCTCTCCACCGCGTAGCGCTCGAGGAGGCCGGCGAGTTCCGTGGGGGTGAGCCGGTCACGCTGACGGAGTACGAGCCTGAGATGGGCGGCTGCTTCGCGGTGGGCGCCCGCGCGGGAGGCGTCGTGTGCGGCGCCGGGGCCGTGCCGGGCGATCGCGTCCAGGTCGCCGGCCTGCGCGGCGTGATGGACGATCCGGGAGGCGTCGGAGCCGGGCGCGGCGACGAGCGCGGCGAGCACGCTCCGGTTCAGCTCGATCCGTCGCGCGGCCGGCAGCGAGTCGACGACGGCCCGGCGGATCAACTCGTGCCGGAATCCGGCCCGTTCCGGGGTGACCACCATCAGACCGCGCTGCTCGGCCGCCGCCAGCTCGGCGACGTCGTCCGCCAACAGAGCCCGGACCAGGGATCGTTCCACGGCGGAGGGCACCACGGCGAGCTGTTCCAGAGCGTCACGCGTGGTGTCGTCAAGACCGCGCAGCCGCGCCAGTACGGCGTCCACCACGGTCGGCGGCACACCGCCGGTGCCGCCGGCAGCCACCACCTCGGCCACGAAGAAGGGGTTGCCCGAGGTCACTTGGTACACCCGCGCCGGATCCAGGTCGCTGGTGGCGCTGAGCCGGCGTACGGCGTCCGGGGACAGCCGGGAGAGCGGCAGCCGGTGCACCCGTTCCGCGCGGGACACCTGGCCGAGCAGGTGCCGCAGTGGATGCTCGCGGCCCAACTCGTCGTCCCGGTAGGTCAGGACCAGTACCGCGGGCAGCCGCTCCACGCGCCGGACGAGGAACCGAAGGACGTCCAGCGATGCCTCGTCCGCCCAGTGCACGTCCTCGACGACGAGTACCGCAGGATGCGGCGCCCGGCTCAGCTCCGCCCGCAGGGCGTCGTACACCAGATGACGGTCACCACCCTCGGGGAGTACGCCCGCCAGTTCCGGGCCGACACTCGCGGCGAGATCGCGGAAGGGACCGAGCGGCCGGCGTGTGGTGAGGTCGTCGCACTCCCCCAACAGCACGCGTACGTCGGGGTGCAGGACCTTCGGAAGCGCCTTCACCAGGCTGGACTTGCCGATCCCGGCCTCTCCGAAGACGAGCGCCACGGAGCCGGCGCCGTCGGCCGCTTCCCGCGCGGCGGCTGCCAGTTGGGCGAGCTCGTGGTCGCGCTCCAGGATCCCCCGATCCACGGGGCAATTCTGGCACGCGTGCCGCCGTCCAGTAGGTCAGGACACGGGCCGGTCCCGTGCCCGCTCGCTGCGATGGGGCCGGGAGAGCAGCAGGAGGCTGCGCCCCTCGACGCTGACGTCGGTGCCCGCCTTGCGTTCCGACTCGTCCGGCAGTCCCTGCGGGTCGGCGGTGTCGATCCGTACGGTCCACCGCTCGCCGTAGGTGGTGTCGGGGAGGCGGAAGGTCACCGGCTCCCAGTAGCTGTTGAGGAGCAGCAGGAAGGAGTCGTCGACGACCGGTTCGCCGTACGGGTCCGGCTCGGCGATCGCGTCGCCGTTGAGGAAGACGGCGACGGTGTGCGCGTCGGGGCGCAGCCAGTCCTCGTCCGTCATCTCGCGCGCGTCGGGGCGCAGCCACATCAGGTCGGGCAGCGGCTGGTGCTCGTGTGTCGCGGTCTCGCCGAGGAAGAAGCGGCGGCGGCGCAGGACGGGGTGGGCCGCGCGCAGCGCGATGGCGCGTCGGGTGAAGTCCATGAGTTCGCGCTGTTCTTCGGTCAACCGCCAGTCGATCCAGGAGAGTTCGTTGTCCTGGCAGTAGGCGTTGTTGTTGCCCTGCTGGGTGCGGCCCAGTTCGTCGCCGTGCGCGAGCATCGGGATGCCCTGGGACAGCAGCAGGGTGGCGAGCAGGTTGCGCTGCTGGCGGGCCCGGAGTTCCAGGATCCCCTCGTCGTCGGTGGGGCCCTCGGCGCCGCAGTTCCAGGAGCGGTTGGTGCTCTCGCCGTCCTGGTTGCCCTCGCCGTTGGCCTCGTTGTGCTTGTCGTTGTACGAGACCAGGTCGCGCAGGGTGAACCCGTCGTGCGCGGTGACGAAGTTGATGCTGGCGCGGGGCCGGCGCCGGTCGTGCTGGTAGAGGTCGGAGGAGCCGGTCAGCCGGGAGGCGAACTCGCCGAGCGTGTGGTCGCCTGAGCGCCAGAAGTCCCGCACGCTGTCGCGGTACTTGCCGTTCCACTCCGACCACAGCGGCGGGAAGTTGCCGACCTGGTAGCCGCCCTCGCCGACGTCCCAGGGCTCGGCGATCAGTTTGACCCGGCCGACCACCGGGTCCTGCTGGATCAGGTCGAAGAACGCGGAGAGCCGGTCCACCTCGTGGAACTGCCGTGCCAGGGTGGCCGCGAGGTCGAAGCGGAAGCCGTCGACGTGCATCTCGGTGACCCAGTAGCGCAGTGAGTCCATGATCAGCTGGAGCACGTTCGGGTGCCGCATCAGGAGGCTGTTGCCGGTACCGGTGGTGTCGTAGTAGTGCGCCGGATCGCCTTCCACCAGGCGGTAGTAGGCGGAGTTGTCGATGCCGCGGAAGGAGAGTGTGGGGCCGTTCTCGTTGCCCTCGGCGGTGTGGTTGTAGACGACGTCGAGGATCACTTCGAGCCCGGCGGCGTGCAGCGCCTTCACCATCGACTTGAACTCGGTGACCTGCTCCCCGCGTGTGCCGTGCGCCGCGTAGGCGTTGTGCGGCGCGAAGAAGCCGATGGTGTTGTAGCCCCAGTAGTTGGACAGGCCCCGGTCGCGCAGGAAGCCGTCCTGGACGAACTGGTGCACCGGCATCAGCTCGACCGCCGTGACTCCGAGCGAGGTCAGGTGCTCGATGACCGCCGGATGGGCGAGCCCCGCGTAGGTGCCGCGCAGTTCCGCGGGGACCTCCGGGTGCGTCTGGGTCAGACCTCGCACGTGGGCCTCGTAGATCACCGTCTCGGCGTACGGTCGCATCGGCGGGCGGTCGTCGCCCCAGCCGAAGAACGGGTCGGTCACCACGCCGAGCAGGGTGTGGCCGGCGCTGTCCGCCGGATCGGGTCCGTCGGGCGCGCGCTCGAAGAGCGAGGCATCGTTGTCCGCCTGCCCGTCGACCGCTCTCGCGTACGGATCGAGCAGCAGCTTCGCCGGGTTGCAGCGGTGTCCGGCGGCCGGGTCCCAGGGCCCGTGCACCCGGTAGCCGTAGCGCTGCCCCGGCCCGACTCCCGGCAGGTAGCAGTGCCAGACGAAGCCGTCGACCTCGGTGAGCGTGACGGTGCGAGGAACGCCCAACGCGTCGATCAGTACGAGATCGACGCGTTCGGCGACTTCGGTGAACAGGGCGAAGTTCGTTCCTTCGCCGTCGAATACCGCGCCCAGTGGATAGGGGCGGCCGGTTCGGATAGGCACGTGATCACCGTAAGGCGATCACGGCCTTCCTGTCCTCACGGGATCACCCGACGGCGATCGCGGGCTCGGCCTCGTCATGCGAGCCGACGAGCACGATGCCGGG
This sequence comes from Streptomyces sp. NPDC088747, assembly GCF_044751025.1. NCBI lineage: Bacteria > Bacillati > Actinomycetota > Actinomycetes > Kitasatosporales > Streptomycetaceae > Streptomyces > Streptomyces sp. NPDC088747. The sequence goes on along the minus strand of NZ_JBIVKZ010000025.1, from coordinate 3,449 downwards.
GTTGTCACGGGATCCGGCGAGCGCCGGGACGGGCAGCGCGCGGGGCATCCGGCGCGCCTCCCGCAGGCTGGGCGCGGGTGCGGGCGGCACCAGCGGGGCGTGCTCGGCGGCCCGGGCCCGCCACGAGAACCAGATGATCTTGCCGCCGGCTCCGGTGGCGCAGCAGCCCCAGCCGTCGCTCAGGGCGGCGATCTGCGCGAGGCAGCCCTGTGGGGTGTTGTGCGGGCGGATGTCCTGGTTGTTGTCCGAGACGGCGGTGATGAGGTGCTGGCCGTTCCACCACATCTCGATGGTCGTGTTCTTGTCCGCCGCGTGCTCCTCGATCGTGTGGAGCAGCGCTTGGGCGCAGTGACAGACGGACTCGACGAGGTTCTCGAGGTTCCAGTACCGGAGGTGGGCGGCCAGGATGCGCCTGACCTGTCCCACTCGTTCCGCGCTGACCTCGACGTCGAGGTGGTAGTAGCAGGGGACCGCAGCTTTCATTTTCGTTCGCTCCTCACCGGCGAAGCTCCGCTGCTTCTCGCCCCTGCGGGACGAGCCCCGAACACGTAGCGTGAGCGCTGATCGCTTCTGAGTCAGATCCCAGAGTGGGAGCGCTGCTCCATTCGTGCAACCCGAGACCGGCTCCAAATGTGGTTGAAGAGCCAACAAGACGCTCGGTGGTCACACAGGCACCATGGGTGAGGGCATCGGTCTCGGTAACGGGTCGGTGTCCCTGCGTGCACGGTCCTCACTCGCCATCCGGGCGAGCCGTGCGTGTTCGAGAGAGTGGGAAGGTGACCAGCGTGAAGCTGCTGCTGCCCGCCAAAGCCGAGGTCGCCAGGCATCTGGAGCAGTACCGGGCCTGGGAACGTCTGCTGCTCGCGGCCCCCGCCGACCACAAGGTGCGGGGCTACTTCGAGAACACGGGATACACGCTCTGCGTGCTGATGGGCAAGCGGTGCGCGCGCGAGGCCGCGCACGCCGCCGAGCGCTATCTGCGTGCGGTTTCCCCGCTGGCCAGGGCCCGAGGTGCCCAGGACCGCGGGCCGGGCCGGGCGGTGGGCCGGTGTCCCTGACGGCACCGGCGCGTCGAAGTGTTCCGACGCGGATCTGAAACCGCAGGCTTGTCCCGACGACGGCGGAGGCGAAACCCATGGACGTGAATCCGGACAACGGCAGCATTCCGGCGGTGGATGTAGGCGCGCTCGACATCCTGGCCATCTCGGCCAGGAAGGGCCGCTCGATCAGCGTGCCGATCGTCGCCGGCACGCCGGTCGCCGGTGCGCGCGCGGCCTCCGCGCCGACGTCGGCCACGGCCACCCGCCCGGCCACCGTGCCGTCGGCGGCTGCCCGTCCGGATTCCGACGCCGTCCGCTCGTCCGGCGTACCTGCCGTGGATCCGCACGCCGTAGACGTCCAGGTCGTGGACGTCCATCCGGTCGTCGAGCGCGGCAGGCGCCCGGCCAAAGCGGTGTGCGGCGAGACCTTCGAGGTCACGGCCACCGTGTTCGGCGAGGGCCATGACGCGGTCGCCGCCAACGTCGTCCTGCGCGATCCGAGCGGCCGCCCCGGACCGTGGACGCCGATGCGCGAACTCGCCCCCGGCACGGACCGGTGGGGCGCCCACGTCACCCCGGGAGAAGCGGGCCACTGGACCTACACGGTGGAGGCGTGGCGCGATCCGCTGACCGCCTGGCGTCACGCCGCCGGGATCAAGGTCCCGGCCGGTATCGACACCGGGCTGATGCTGGAGGAGGGCGCCGAGCTGTACGAGCGGGCTGCCTCCGGGGTCCCCGAGGCGGCGGGCCGGGAGGCCGTGCTCGCCGCGGCGGACGCCCTTCGCGACGAGTCCCTGCCGCCCACCGCGCGTCTGGAGGCAGCCCTCGCCTCGGCGGCTGACACCGTCCTGGTGAGGCACCCGCTGCGTGAACGGGTCTCCGCCTCCCAGCCGTTGCCCCTTCTCGTGGAGCGGAAGCGGGCCCTGTACGGCTCCTGGTACGAGTTCTTCCCCCGCTCCGAGGGCACCCCCGAGCAGCCGCACGGCACCTTCCGTACCGCGGCCGAACGGCTGCCCGCCATCGCCGAGATGGGCTTCGACGTCGTCTACCTGCCGCCGATCCATCCCATCGGGACGACCTACCGCAAGGGTCCCAACAACACGCTGTCCGCGAGCCGTTCGGACGTGGGCGTGCCCTGGGCGATCGGCTCCCCGGAGGGCGGCCACGACGCCGTCCACCCGGACCTCGGCACGATCGACGACTTCGACGCGTTCGTACGCCGGGCAGCGGGCCTGGGGCTGGAGATCGCGCTGGACTTCGCGCTCCAGTGCTCTCCCGACCACCCCTGGGTGGAGAAGCATCCGGAGTGGTTCCAGCACCGCCCGGACGGCACGATCGCGTACGCGGAGAACCCGCCGAAGAAGTACCAGGACATCTACCCGATCTCCTTCGACAAGGACATGCCGGGGCTGGTCTCCGAGACCGTGCGGCTGCTTCGCTTCTGGATGGACCACGGCGTACGGATCTTCCGCGTCGACAACCCGCACACGAAGCCGGTGGTGTTCTGGGAGCGGGTCATCGCGGAGGTCAACCGCACCGACCCGGACGTGATCTTCCTGGCGGAGGCGTTCACCCGCCCCGCCGTCATGCAGAGGCTCGCGGCGGTCGGCTTCCAGCAGTCGTACACCTACTTCACCTGGCGCGACACCAAGCAGGAACTGACCGACTACCTCCGCGAACTCGCGGGTGAGACAGCCGCGTTCATGCGACCCAACTTCTTCGTGAACACGCCGGACATCCTCCCCGAGTACCTCCAGCACGGCGGCCGGCCCGCCTTCGAGGTGCGTGCCGTCCTCGCCGCCACCCTCTCGCCGTCGTGGGGGATGTACGCCGGATACGAGCTGTGCGAGAACGCCGCGGTCAGGGCGGGCAGCGAGGAGTACCTGGACTCCGAGAAGTACCAACTGCGGCCCCGCGACTGGGAGTCCGCCGAGCGCACCGGCGGGACGATCGCGCCGCTGATCACGGAGCTGAACCGGATCAGGCGCCACCACAAGGCCCTTCAGGAACTCAGGAACCTGAGTTTCCACCGAGCCGACAACGACGCCCTGATCGCCTACAGCAAACGCACGGGTGACGACACCGTCGTGGTCGTGGCGAACCTGGACCCCCACCACGCCCAGGAGGCGACGGTCTCGTTGGACATGCCACGACTCGGCCTGCGTGACGACGACTCCGTACCGGTGCGCGACGAGCTCACCGGCGAGACCTACCACTGGGGCAGCGTCAACTACGTGCGCCTGGAGCCCGGAGCGGCCCATGTGCTCGCCGTCGGCCCCGCGCCCAGGAACGAGGGGTCTCCCGCATGATGGTGAACGAGCCCGTCCCGGATACGTTCGAGGACACCCCGGCCAAGGACCGCGATCCCGAGTGGTTCAAACGCGCCGTCTTCTACGAGGTCCTGGTCCG
>NZ_JBIVKZ010000024.1:37824-156537 GCF_044751025.1 Streptomyces sp. NPDC088747 | reverse complement strand
GGTGACCCTACCTTCGCCGCCCTGTTGGGGCAGGTCCGTGAGAGGGGTCTGGCGGCGTTCGCGCATCAGGACGTGCCCTTCGAGCGGCTGGTGGAAGACCTGGCCCCGGCCCGCTCGATGGCCCGCCACCCCCTCTTCCAGGTCATGCTGACCTTGCAGAACAACACCCAAGCCGTCCTCGACCTCCCCGGTATCGACGCCGAGCCCCTGCCCACCGGCGAACCCGCAGCCAAATTCGACCTGTTCTTCGCCCTGGCCGAGAGCTTCCATGCCGACGCGAGCACGGGGCCAGGTGCTCGCAGCGGCAATCGTCCGGCCGGTCTGCACGGTGGTATCGACTACGCCCTCGACCTGTTCGACCACGAAACAGTGGAGGCCCTGGCCGAGCGATTCCTCCGGGTCCTGGACACCGTAACCAGGGAACCCCACCAGCGAGTCGGCGACATCGAGGTGCTGTCGGCGGAGGAGCGGCACAGGGTCGTGGCGGGGTGGAACGACACCGTTCAGGACGTGCCCGCCGCGTCGCTGCCTGAGCTGTTCCAAGCCCGGGTCGTAGAGCATCCTGATGCGGTCGCGGTGGTCTTCGGCGGCGTTGAGGTGACTTACGCGGAGCTCGACGAGCGGGCGAACCGGCTTGCCCGTTTGCTGATCCGCCGCGGTATCGGTCCCGAGAGCATCGTCGGCCTGGCCGTGCCTCGCTCGGTGGACCTGATCGTCGGTCTGCTGGCGGTGCTGAAGGCGGGCGCCGGATATCTGCCGGTCGATCCGGACTACCCGGCCGAGCGGATCGCCTTCATGTTGGCCGACGCCGTCCCCTCGTTGACCCTCACCACCACGGAGGTCGCGGGGCGTATGCCTACCGGGCCTGCGCTGCTGTTGGACGACCCCTCGGTTGCCACCGAACTCGGCGCATTGCCTGCCGAAGTTCCTGGCGACGAGGAGCGGATCGGCCCGCTGCTGCCGCAGCACCCCGCGTACCTGATCTACACCTCCGGCTCGACCGGTCGCCCCAAGGGCGTGGTGATGTCCTGTGGTTCGCTGGTCAACCTGCTGTCCTGGCATGCTTCTGCCATCCCCGCCGAAGTCGGCTCGCGGGTCGCTCAGTTCACCGCGATCAGCTTCGACGTATCGGCTCAGGAGATCCTCTCGGCCCTCCTGGACGGCAAGACCCTCGTAATACCGGACGAAGAGATCCGGCGTAACCCGGAACAGTTCGTGACGTGGCTGAGGAAGCAGAAGGCCACCGAGCTGTATGCCCCCAACCTGATGGTGGAGGCGCTGGGTGAGGCTGTGGCGGAGCAAGGCACGGGGCTGCCATCGCTACGTCATGTCTCCCAGGCCGGCGAGGCCCTCGTGCTCAGTGATCGGATCCGTGACCTGTGCGGGGCGGTCGGGACGGAGTTGCACAACCACTACGGTCCGTCCGAGACACATGTGGTCACCGCCCATACCCTGCCCGCGGATCGGGCGGCCTGGCCTGCGGGTGCCGCGCCGATCGGCCGTCCGGTGTGGAACACGCAGGTCTACGTTCTGGACGGGGCTCTGCGGCCGGTTCCGGTGGGCGTTGCGGGTGAGTTGTACGTCTCCGGCGCCCAACTGGCCCGTGGCTACCACGCCCGGCCGGGGCTGACCGCGCAGCGGTTCGTCGCGAACCCGTTCACCCCGGGGGAGCGGATGTACCGCACTGGCGATCTGGCCCGGTGGAATGGCGAGGGGCAGCTCGAGTACCTGGGCCGTACGGATGACCAGGTGAAGGTCCGTGGATTCCGGATCGAGTTGGGCGAGGTCGAGGCCGCGCTGCTCGCTCACCCGTCCGTATCCCAGGCAGCGGTGATGGTGCGTGAGGACCGCCCTGGAGACAGGCGGCTGGTCGGCTATCTCGTCCCCACCGGCGGCCACACCGACGGCGACGACAGCGCCACCGGGGTCGACCTGGCTGCCCTGCGCGCCCATCTCGGCGCGATGCTGCCGGACCACATGGTGCCGTCCGCGCTCGTGACCCTGGAGCGTCTGCCGCGGACGCCGAACGGGAAGCTGGATCGACGAGGGCTTCCGGCGCCGGACTACATGTCGTCGGCGCAGAGCCGGGAAGCCTCCTCGGTCCAGGAGGAAATCCTGTGCGGAATCTTTGCCGAGGAACTGAACGTGCCTCATATCGGCGTCGACGACAACTTCTTCGAATTCGGTGGACATTCACTTCTGGCAGTCAAGCTGGTGAGCCGGATTCGTTCGGTCATGGGTGTCGACGTTTCCCTCCACATGCTGATGGAGGCCCCCAGCGTCGCTGGACTCGTACATAGACTCAGTCTTCCCACGATACAGGAGTCGCTCCGTACGCTTCTTCCCATCAGGACGCAGGGAAGCCGACCGCCGCTCTTCTGTGTCCATCCGCGATCCGGGTTGAGTTGGTGTTTCGCGCCTTTGGCCGGATTCGTACCTCCTGGTATCCCCTTGTACGGTCTGCAGGCGCGGGATGCCGACGAGGCGGGGAAGCTGCCGGGATCCATCCGGGAAATGGCGGAAGAATACGTCAATGAGTTGCGCACTGTGCAACCGTCGGGACCGTATCGACTGCTGGGATGGTCGATGGGCGGCCGGGTAGCACAGGAGATGGCTGTGCAACTGCAGGAAGACGGCCAGCAAGTGGCTCTCATCGTCATGGGTGGCTACGCGCCCGCCCCCATCGACCCCCTCGATCCGGACGAGATGGACGAGGAATCTGCGGAGCTCTTCCGTCGGGTGATTCAGCAACGTGATGGCAGCGGCCTCAATGGCCTCAACGGCCACGCGGATACGCCGGAGGTACTCGATGAGGCGCCTTCCCTACATGATCTTGCCGGACTTCCGGACTACTTCCGTAGCGAGATCTCGGAAGGGGAAGCTGAAGTGAGGGCGAGGATCATCGCAAACAACACCCGTATCTACGTAGGTCATTATCCTCGCAGATTCCACGGCGATGTTCTGTTCATCTCGTCGGACGAACTTGAGGACGGTATGGGCCGTCTGATGTGGTGGCCCTACACCGCCGGTCGAATAAGCGAGTCACGACTGCCCTGCTCTCATGACGACATGGCCAATCCCCCGATGCTCTCCCTGCTTTGGGATGCGATTGCTGAGTGGCTGCCTACGGTGCAGGGCGAAGAATGATCCGGCTGGGCTGATGTCGAGCGGTCGAGCGGTCGACCGGCCGGGAAGCGCCGCCTTGAAATACTCTCACTGTTGATCGACAGATAGGACTGAACGATGACGACGAACCCTTTTGAGGACCAGGACGCCAACTACCTCGTTCTGAAAAACACGGAGGGTCAGTTCTCGCTGTGGCCCACCTTCGTCGACGTGCCGGACGGGTGGAATGTGGTCTTCGGGGAGGCAGAACGTCAGGCATGCCTTGATTTCATAGAGTCGACCTGGACCGACATGCGCCCCCAGAGCTTGATAGATGCCATGAGTGATTCCAGCACTGCCTCTCCGGAGTGAGCGTTTCAGGCTCGTGGTGACGTGAGTGCTGGTCCGGGCGTCGACGGACTCCCCACCGATGAGGGCCTCGCCGATGGCCACGGCGGCGCGTTAGCCGAACTCCGTGCATCACTCTCCGCACTACCGCGGATACGTTCCGTGCGTCATAGTGGGCCACGGGAGCCGACCGGGGGGAACTTTCATGATCGAGCAGGCGTACGTCCAAGCCGTGGACCAGACCACACCGACGATCCAGGACATCAGGGCTCGGATCTCGCAAGCGGTGGATGCGACGGCGGGCCCGGTATTCGAGCGCCTCAAGTTCTGGTTGCAGATGCCGACTGATTCCATGTTCACGGGAATGGTGGACAACGACTGCAAGGTGCGTGCTGAGAGGGTCGGCATTCAGTTGAGCACTGGAGCAAGCGGGCTGTACGAGTCCTCGGATCTGTCAGTGCCAATGGGGATCGAAGGCAAATGGGCCGCTATCGACGAAGCTGTGAAGGCCGACCGCGCCGTGATCGTCAACGGTTCGACCGGACACGTGGGCGGTCGTGAGAGCAAGTTCAACAACAAGCGCAACACCGGTTTTCATGTGATCGTCTTCTTGGCCGTCGGGCAGGAGCTCTCTGGACGCCGCTACTACCTGGGTTTCGACCCGGACGTCAGCGCCACGGCGGAGTCACGGGCGAAGTGGAAACCACTGGTCGTCGGTAGCACCGACACGAAGGTGAAGAAGTTCGACGACGCGAAGAGCGTTGAGGTTCTCAAGGCCATGATCCTCGGCGACTCGGAGGACGGATTCGGCCCGCTGGTACGCAAGTACTACGTCGAGACGGACAAGGCCTTCCCTGCGATCATCCGCGCCTGAGCGCACCTCGCCCGGCCTGCCGCAGGTCGGGCGAAGGCGGGCGAGGACGCGGATGTTTGCGCGAGAACGGCTCACCGCCTGCTAGCCGGGGGGACTGTCTCCATCGCCCCCAGTACGGGCTGCGAACCGTTTCTCAGGCGGGAAGTTCGGCGATGCTGAGGGCGAAGTCCAGGTTTCCCACGCCGTGGTTGGCGAGGCCCACCGTGACCACGCCGGCTCCTTCCAGCCAGTGCGCCATTCTCAGGCCGCCGACGTCCAGCGGGCGCAGCCCGAGGCTCTCGATGAAAGCCTCCACGCTTGCCTTGGCCCGCGCGTTGTCGCCGGCGATGAAGACGTCGGGCCGCCCCTTCTCCAGGACATGACGGAAGACGGTATTGAATGCCTTCACCACGCTGGCGCCGGTCGGGGCCACCTTGGCGGCTTCCTGTGCGACCGAGGTTTCGTCGCGGTGGGCCAGTCCGTCGAAAGTGGAATTGAAGGGATTGCTGATGTCGACGATGATCTTGCCCGCGAGAGCGTCTCCGTACTGGGTGACCACCGGCACGACACCGTTGTACAACAGGGCCACGATGACGATGTCCCCGGCCGGAGCGGTGCCCCATTCTCCCGTCGTGGCGCCCCCGCCGAGAGTCTTGGCCAATTCGGCGGCCTTGGACTGATCGCGGCCCATGACCTCCACGGTGTTGCCGCCCGCTATCGCTCGCGCGCCGATGGTGCGGGCCATGTTTCCGGTGCCGATGATGCTGACGTTGCTCATGAGATGTCCTGCCCTGGTCGGGTGTCGTTCGATTCAGATGGCGGTGGTGCCGCCGTCGGCGACGAGTTCCATGCCATTGACGTAGCTGGAGTCGTCGGAGGCGAGGAAAAGGGCGGCGTTGGCGATTTCGTCGGGGCGGCCCATCTGGCCGCGGGGGATGAGGGACTCGAACTGGCGCTTGGTGGCCTCGTCGAAGAGCTCTGCCTGCTTGGCGGTGGCGACCTGGCCGGGGGTCAGGACGTTGACGCGGATGCGGCGGTCCTTGAGCTCGTTGAGCCAGACGCGTGCCCATGCCTGCTGCACGGCCTTGCTGCCCGCGTAGACGCTCCAGCCCGGGAAAGCGCCGAGGGAGGCGTTGGAGCCGGTCATGAGAATGGAGCCGCCGTCGTTGAAGAGCGGGAGGGCCTTCTGGACGGTGAACAGGGTGCCGCGGGCGTTGAGCGAGAACGCGGCATGGAAGTGGGCCTCGGTGATCTCGCCGAGCGGCGCGGGCTCGCCCACTCCGGCGCTGGCCCACAGCACGTCGAGGCTTCCCTTCTCCCGCTTGACGGTGTCGTACAGGCGGTCCAGGTCGTCCAGGTCGGCGGCGTCGCCCTGGACGCCGGTGACGTTGCGGCCGATCTGCTTCACAGCCTCGTCCAAGGCGTCCTGGCGGCGGCCGGTGATGAAGACATGCGCTCCCTCGTCGACGAACAGCTTCGCGCCGGCCAGTGCCATGCCCGTGGTGCCGCCGGTGATGACCGCTACCTTGCCGTCCAGCTTGCCCACAGTTGCTCCTTCGGGTCGGTGGTGCCATGTGCACACCTGAGGCGGCGGTGTTATGTACACCGCTTGGTGTGCTTAACGTATCGGGGAGACGGGTGGGGCGCAAGCTATGTACACCGGTCGTTACCCGGCCGGGGTATGATGGGTCCATGACGGAGTTGGAGAAGGGGCCCACGGGTCGCCGCCGCGGCCGGGGCGCCCGCGAGCGAATTCTTGGCGCGTCCCAGCAACTGTTTCGGGCTCAGGGCATCAACCGCACCGGCATGGACCAGCTTTGCGCGGCGGCCGAGGTGTCCAAGCGCACGGCCTACCAGCACTTCGCCGGCAAGGACGAACTCGTCGCCGAGTACCTGCGGCAGTTCGACCCCTCTGTTCTGTCCGGCGTGTTCGACCGCACCGACCTCACGCCCCGCGAACGGCTCCTCGCCGCCTTTGACGTCCCTCCCACCACCCCTCTGTGTCCGTATATCGGCGCCGCCGTCGAACTCCACGACGCCGAGCACCCCGCTTCCCAGTACGCACGCGACTACAAGAAGGCAGTCGCCACGCGGCTGGCCGAAACCGCCCGCGAAGCCGGCGCCGCCGACCCCGAACAGCTCGGCGAGCAGCTCGCGTTGCTCATCGACGGCGCCGCGGCCCGGACCCGTGTCCTCAACGCCGACGCCTTCCCCACGGCTGCCGCCATCGCCGCCGTCCTCATCGACAACGCCATCCCCGCCACATCCGGCGACGACCGGCGACGGGAGGAAGTACCAAGCTGACTTGGCACCCCGCGACCGGGCTGGACGCGCTGCCGGTCGCACGGCTGCCGTAGTACTCCGTAGGGCTGAGGAACAGCCTCAGCTCTTTGCCGGACTGCTCAACGCCACTGGATCCCTGGCCGGTTGGCGCTCCCGACTCCAGTCGCGCTGTTCCGCATGCCTCGGTTGCGGGGCCGGAGCGTCGATGTCAGTGGCTCCCTCTACGGTTTGATCAGTGGGGCCCGCGGGAGAGACCTCGGGCCCACCTTGGGAGGGGTCTGTCATGTCTACCGGGTCCGCGTCGACGACGTATCTGGAGCTGTCGCAGGAGGACGGTGCCGCGCACAAGTTCTACGAAGTGGCCGTCGACGGGCTGGTGGTGACGGTGCGCTACGGACGGATCGGCGCCGCGGGACAGACGCAGACGACGACCTTCCCCACGGCGGACAAGGCACGCTCCGCCGCGGCGAAGAAGGTGGGGGAGAAGGTCCGCAAGGGTTACGCCCCGGCGGTCGCCGGACAGCGCCCGCCGCGCGCGGTGACCCGGCGACAGGTGGCTTCGGCACCTTCGACCGCGCGCTCGGTGGCCCCCGTGCTGTGGCGTTTTCGTACCGGGTCCTCGGCGTTCGGCATCCACGTCGACGACGACCGCTGCTGGGTCGGCAACCAGGCCGGCGACGTCTTCACCCTGGACCACGACGGTGGCGTCCTGGCGCGCTTCAGTCTGCCGGACGGCGTGAAGTGCCTGGTCGCCGACGACTTCTGGATCTACGCGGGCTGCGACGACGGCCGGGTCTACGACCTCTCCTCGAAGCTGCCGTTCGCGGCGTACGACGTCGCGGCGGACGTCGACATCTTCTGGCTGGACATCCACGAGGGCGTTCTGAACGTCTCGGACCGCGACGGACGGCTCACCGTCATCGACCACGAGGACGAGCACCAGTGGGCCCGCCGCAGCCAGGGTGAGCACGCCTGGATGGTCCGCGCCGACGACACGGCCGTCTACCACGGACACCACAGGGGAGTGACCGCGTACGCGCCCGACGGGAGCGGCGAGTTGTGGCACACGCCCACCCGCGGCGGTGTCCTGTTCGGCTGGCAGGAGCAGGGCGCCGTGTTCGCGGGAACCGCGCACCGTGCGGTCCAGCGGCTGTCCAAGGCGACCGGCACGGTCGAGGCCACCTACGCCTGCGACGGCGCGGTCTACTCGTGCGCCACCTCGCCCGGCGGCCGGTTCGTCTTCGCCGGCGACGCGGCCTCGTCGGTCTACTGCTTCGACCGGGACGGCACCCGCCTGTGGAAGCTCGGTACCGGCGGCGGCTCGGCGCTGTCGATGCAGTACCGCGACGAACGGCTCTACCTGGTGACCACGGACGGCTCGCTGGTCTGTGTGGACGCGAGCGAAGCGGCCATCGCGGCGGCGCAGCAGGGCACGGTCCCGGTGGCCCGGGACGTCAAACTCGCGGCGGCCCTTCCCACCTACGCACCCGCCGCGGCCTCGTCCGCGCTGACGACCGTCTCCCAGGCTCCCGCCGGATCCATCGTCGTCGAGTGCGTCCAGACACCCGGCCGTCTGCGCGTCCACGTGGTCTCCGAGGGCTACGAACCCTCCTGGAACGTCCAGTTCCCGCGCACCGTACGAGAGCCCGGAGCCCGCTACGTCGTCGACGCCCTGCACCCGGCAGCGGGCGGCTTCTACCGCGTCCGCGGAGAAATCCGCCGCCTGCTGTGACACCGAGGGGTCCCGTCATGCCCCTCACACGGACTCTGGGGTGACCCGATCTGGCGGGGTGCGCGGCCCTTGTCGCTGGAACGGCTTGCAGGAGTACGCGGACCGCATCCCAGCGGAGGCCTGAGTCGTCCCCCTATGGGTAGACGAGCCGAAGAAGGCACTCGCCGGTACCGACGGATGGAGTCGCATGCCACGCATGCTGGAACGTATCAAGCAGTTCGCCAGGAGCCCTCAAGGGCGTCGTGCGGTCGAGCAGGCGCGGCGGGCTGCAGCCGACCCCCGTCGTCAGCAGCAGGCGAAGAGGCTGTTGGGCAAATTCCGCGGCCGTCGCTGACCACGTCCGTCCCCGACCAACAGCACCCGGCCCTCCAGCGGCAGGCTCAACGGCCTGTCCTTGCGGGCCGGGTTCGAAGGCTCAACCCGTCGGCGCAGAAGCCGGGTTGGTGCCTGCCCGGCCGCCCTCGGCTTGTCGCACCGAGGTGCCCCAGCCGGGCTTTTGACGCGTCTGCCCCGTATCCGCGTGTCCCGCGCCGAGCGGCGCGCGCCTGCCGACCACGAGCGGTCACTGTGCGTAAAGACTGCAGATCAGCCCCAGACACCCCGCCGAGACACCCATCTCATCCACCGAGACGCAAGTTTGACATTAGGCAGCCTTATGGATGATAAAGAACGTGCTTTGGCCATCAAATCACGAACTGTGATGGCAGTGCCCTCCTAGTCGAATGAGTCCGCCGTGTCCCTGTCCAACGCCGCCCCGACCCCCGCAGGCCCCGCGGAGGACCCCGCAGGTCCCGGGGAGGAGTGGAACGCCTGGCGTGCCGAGCGTCAGCGCACGCTCAGCGCGCCGACCGGAAACCTCGCCCTCGTGGAGACCCGCTGGCTGCCGGCCGGCGAGGAGCCCGACGTCGACGCGGCGAAAGCCGGACAGCCGGACACCGTGACCGTCACCACACTGCGGCGCGTCGACCTCGTCACCGGCGCCCCCGAGCACGGCCTGCGCTTCTGGGACGCGGACTCGGCCGCCATCCGCCACTTCGAGGGCGTCGAGGCATTCCCGTACGACCCGGCCTGGGTCCTGGAAGCCGCCTACTCGCCCGTGCCCGGCGCCCGCCGCATCGCCTTCGAGCACCTCCGGGACAACGGCGGCACCCGCGACCTCGTGGTGCCGGGCGACATCACGCTCACCGTCGACGGCCGCGAGTACACCCTCAGTGCCTTCGACGACGACGGCACCCTGCTGCTCGTCTTCGGCGACCCCACCAACGGGGACACCACCTACGGCGCCGGCCGCTTCCTGTTCGTCCGGCGCACGGACGACGACAACCGGGTCGTGCTGGACTTCAACCGGGCCTTCGTGCCGCCCTGCGGATTCTCCGATCAGTACAACTGTCCGATGCCGCCGCGGCAGAACCGCTTCCACCTGCCGGTCCAGGCCGGCGAGAAGCGCCCCGTCTTCCGCGACGGCTTCCTCGCACAGCACTGACCGGCCCGGCCCGCAGACCTCCCCTGTCATCTCGCACGAAGGCGCCCTGAACCATGAGACTCAACAAGTCGACCCTCTACGCCACCGCCACCACCGCCGGTCTCGCCGTCGCGCTCACCGCCTGCGGCGGCTCCGGCGCGAAGACCGGCTCGGCCGGCAGCTGGGACAAGAACGCCACCGTCAACATCGGCTCCCTGTACGAGCCGCAGAACCTCGACAACACCGCCGGCGGCGGCCAAGGCGTCACCGAGGCCCTCAACGGCAACGTGTACGAGGGCCTGTTCAAGCTCACCGACGACGGCAAGGTCGACAAGCTCCTCGCCCAGGACTACAAGGTCGGTGCCGACGGCCTCACCTACACCTTCACGCTGCGCAGCGGGGTGAAGTTCCACAGCGGCAAGGAACTCACCAGCGCCGACGTCAAGTACAGCCTCCAGAAGGTCCTCGCGGACGACTCGCAGTCCGCCCGCAAGAGCAACCTCGAGGTCGTCAAGGACATCGCCACCCCTGACGCGCACACCGTCAAGATCACGCTGTCCCAGAAGTCGATCTCCTTCGTCTACAACCTCTCCTACGTCTGGATCATCAACTCCGAGGCGAAGAACCTGAAGACGAGCGAGGACGGCACCGGCCCCTACACCCTCGGCAAGTGGACCCGCGGCTCCGCGCTGAGCCTGGACCGCTTCGCCGGGTACTGGGGTGACGCCGTCGCCAACAAGCAGGTCGTCCTCCACTACTACAAGGACGCCACCGCACTGAACAACGCGCTGCTGACCAACGCCGTCGACGTGGTCACCAGCGAGCAGTCGCCCGACGCCCTGGAGCAGTTCAAGAGCAACCAGAACTACAAGGTCAACGACGGCGACTCCACCACCAAGCTGCTGCTGGCCTTCAACGACAAGGCCAAGCCGTTCACCGACGTCAAGGTCCGCCAGGCCGTCTCCGCCGCCATCGACGACAAGAAGCTTCTGGAGTCCGTCTGGGGCGGTTACGGCAAGCTCATCGGCTCGATGGTGCCGCCCACCGACCCCTGGTACGAGGACCTCACCAAGGTCAACGCCTACGACGTCACCAAGGCCAAGAAGCTGCTCGCCGAGGCCGGTTACGCCAAGGGGTTCACGTTCACTCTCGACACCCCGAACTACGACCCGCACCCCACCGCCGCGACCTTCATCAAGTCGCAGCTCGCGCAGGTCGGCATCACCGTCAAGATCAACACGATCACACCGGACGAGTGGTACACGAAGGTCTACAAGAACCACGACTTCACGGCCACGCTCCAGGAGCACGTCAACGACCGTGACCTCGTCTGGTACGGCAACCCCGACTTCTACTGGGGCTACGACAACAAGCAGGTCACCCAGTGGGTGACACAGGCCGAAGAAGCCTCAACCACCGCGCAGCAGACCGAACTTCTGAAGAAGGTCAACCGGAAGACGGCCGAGGACGCGGCCAGCGACTGGCTGTACCTGTACCCGCAGATCGTCGTCGCCAACAGCAAGCTGTCCGGCTACCCGCTCAACGGCCTCAACTCCCAGTTCTACGCCTACGACATCAAGAAGCAGGGCTGATGGGGCGCTATCTCCTGCGCCGCTTCGTCTTCCTCCTGGTATCGCTGGCCCTGGCGAGCGTGGTGCTGTTCATCCTGCTGCGCCTGCTCCCGGGCGACCCGGCCAACGCGCTCACCTCGGTGGGCGCCAGCCCGCAGCAGATCGCCGCGGCCCGCCACTCCATCGGCTCCGACCGGCCGCTGCCCGAGCAGTTCACCCACTGGCTCGGGCAGTTGGCGAGCGGCGACCTCGGCACGTCCTTCGTCAGCTCACTGCCGGTCGGACCCGAGGTCAGCGCCCGCCTGAACGTCACCGTGCCGCTGACGCTGGCCGCGTTCGTCCTGGCCGTCGTCATCGCCGTACCCGTCGGCTTCGTCGCCGCGTACAAACGCCACACCTGGTACGGCGCCCTGCTCAGCGGAGTCTCCCAACTGGGCATCGCCATACCGGTGTTCTGGCTCGGCATGATCCTCATCGCCGTGTTCGCGCTGAACGCGGGCTGGCTTCCCTCCGGTGGCTTCCCGCTGGACGGCTGGGCAGCGCCCGCGGACGCCGTACGCTCCCTCGTCCTGCCGGTCGTCACCATCGCCCTCGTGATGAGTGCGTCGCTCATCCGCTACGTCCGCTCCGCCACCCTCGACGTGCTGGGCAGCGACCACCTGCGCACCGCGCGCGCCCTGGGCGCCTCCTTCCCCCGGGCCATGTGGCGGCACGGACTGCGCAACGCCTCCGTACCGGTGATCTCCGTCCTCGGCATCGAGCTCGCCTCCACGCTGCTCGGCGCCGTCGTCGTGGAGTCGGTGTACGCGCTGCCCGGCCTCGGCTCGCTGCTGGCCACCGGTATCGCCCAGCACGACTACCCGGTGATCCAGGGCGTCCTGTTCGTGTCCACGCTCGCCGTCCTGGTCATCGGCTTCGCCGCCGACCTGGTCCAGAGGATCATCGACCCGCGGCTGCGCGGCCGCCTTTCAGGAGGCACCCGGTGACGTACACGGACGTCCTGTCCAAGCCGGCGGCGGCCCGCGGCAAGCGCTCCGTCACCCTGCTGGCGGGCTGCACACTGACCGCGCTGATCGCCCTGCTCGCCGTCGTCTCGCTCGTCTGGCTGCCCTACGACGCCGACGACACCTCCGGCGGCCGGCTCGCGGGGCCCGGCGACGGACACCTGCTCGGCACCGACAAACTCGGCCGGGACCTGTTCACCCAGCTGATGACGGGCTCCCGTATCGCCGTCGAGGCCGGTCTCGGTTCGGTCCTGATCGCCGCGCTCATCGGCGTCACCCTCGGTACGCTCGCGGCGTTCGCGCAGGGCTGGCTCGACGACACCCTCGCCGCGTTCCTCGACATCCTCATCGCGTTCCCGACCCTGCTGCTTGCGATGCTCGTCGTCGCCGCCCGCTCGGCCACCCTCGGCTCCGCCGTCCTCGCGATCGGCCTCGCCCAGAGCGCGATCGTGGCCCGGCTGGTACGGATCCTCGCCAAGCGGGTCCTGTCCCAGGACTACGTCACCGCCGCCCGAACCTCGGGCACCTCCTGGCCACGGACTGTCGCCGGGCACGTCCTGCCGAACATCTGGCCCACCCTCGTCGTCAACCTGGCCCTCCAGTTCGGCCTCGCCGTGCTCGCCGAGGCCGGCCTGTCCTACCTCGGCCTCGGCGCGCCCCCGCCCAACGCCTCCTGGGGCCGCATGCTCCAGGAAGCCCAGGCCACCTTCACCACCGCCCCCGCCGGCGCGCTCGCCCCCGGCATCCTGCTGGTCGTGCTCGTCATCGGGGTCAACCTCATCGCCGACGGCCTGCGCGACACCCTCGACCCGGCGACCCGCCGGAGGCGGACATGACCCTCCTCGACGTACGCGGCCTCACCGTGCGCACCGACGACGGCCGCACCCTGGTCGACGACCTCTCCTTCACCGTCGACGGCGGCGAACGGCTCGGCCTGATCGGCGAGTCCGGTTCCGGCAAGTCCCTGACCATGCTCGCCGTACTGGGCCTGCTGCCCGCCGGCATGACCGCGACCGGCAGCGTGGAACTGGCCGGCACGCAGATCGTCGGCACCCCCGAGAAGCGGCTCGTCGCGGTCCGGGGACGGGACGCGGCCGTGGTCTTCCAGGAGCCCCTGACCGCCCTCGACCCACTGATGCGGGTGGGCCGCCAGATCGCCGAGCCCCTGGCCCGCCGCACCGGCCTCAAGGGCAAGAGCCTGCGCACCGCCGTCATCGAAGCGCTCCTGCGGGTGCGGCTGCCCGAACCCGAGCGCATCTCCCGCGCGTTCCCGCACGAGATATCCGGCGGCCAGCGCCAGCGCGTCGCCCTCGCGATGGCCCTCGCCTGCGAGCCGCGCCTGCTCATCGCCGACGAGCCCACCACCGCGCTCGACGTGTCCGTGCAGGCCGAGATACTGGAACTCCTCGACACCCTCGTGCGCGAACGGGAGATGGCCGTGCTGTTCGTCAGCCACGACCTGGCCGTCATCGCCAAGGTGACCGACCACGCCCTGGTGATGAAGGACGGCCGGGCCGTCGAACAAGGCCCCGTCCTGGACGTCATCGGCGCGCCGCAAGCCGCGTACACCAAGACGCTCGTCGCGGGCGCCCGCAAGCTGGAGTCCGCCCTGGTCCTGAGGAGCACACGATGACACCCGTGCTGGAACTGGCGGACGTCGCCGTGCGCTACCGAGGCACCGCCACCGACGTCGTACAGAACGTGTCCCTCGCCGTCGAGCAGGGTCAGTCACTCGCGCTCGTCGGAGAGTCGGGTGCCGGCAAGACCACCCTGCTGCGCCTGCTGCTGGGACTCGCTCGCCCCACGGCCGGCACCGTCCGCTTCGACGGCGAGACACTCTCCCCGCGCGACCGACGGCAGATGCACCGCTTCCGGCGCGGCGTCCAGTGCGTGTTCCAGGATCCGTACTCCTCCCTCGACCCGCGCCGACGCGTGGCCGCGATCGTCGCGGAACCGCTGCGCTCGCTCGGCCTCGACACCCGCGCGACCGCCGCGCCCAAGGTGACCGCGGCGCTGGAACGGGTCGGCCTGCCCACCGACGCCGCCACCCGCTACCCCCACGAGTTCTCCGGGGGCCAGCGCCAGCGCATCGCCATCGCCCGCGCCATCGTCTGCGACCCGCGCGTGCTGCTCGCCGACGAACCCGTCAGCGCCCTCGACGTCACGACCCGGGTCAAGGTCGTCGACCTGCTCGCCGAGCTCAAGGAGGAGCGGCAGCTGACCCTCGTGATGGTCTCCCACGACCTGTCGGTCGTCGCCTCCCTGTGCGAACGCACGGCCGTGCTGGAGCGTGGCCGCCTGGTCGAACAGGGCGAGACCCAGCAGGTGCTGGGCGCCCCGGAACACCCGTACACCCGCCGCCTGATCGACAGCGTGCCGCGTCTGCCGGCCTGAAGTACGACGGGTGGGTGGGCGGGGCCGCCCGTCGTAGCTGCCGCCGGTGGGTGTTCGTGTGGGCACATCCTCACTCGGCGGCCACCGTCGCCTGCCACGCGCCCGGCCGCTTGCCGGTGGCCTTGTGGAAGGACCCCGAGAAGTTGGACGCGTCGGGGAAGCCGAGCGTGGCGGCGCAGCGGGCCGCGGTGAGGCGGTCGTGTGCGAGAAGTCGTCTGGCTTCCGGGGTAACCCTTTTGCTCGCGGTTGGACAGTCCGCCGTTGCAGCCGATTCACTGCCCGGAGCTCGGCTCACCGTACGGCCAGCGGCACCCCGGCGGGCAGTAGCCCAGCTGTCCGGGCGGCGGTCCAGAACTCGTGCGGGACGGGGTGCGCGAGCATGCGCGCGGTCTCGTCCACCTCGTCCGGTGTCCGGGCGCCGACCACGATGCTCGTCACCGCGGGATGCCCGAAGGGGAACTGGACGGCGACCGCTTTCGCGGGCACGTCGAAGCTGCCGCAGATGGTGTGCCAGGCGGTGACCTGCCGGGCGAGTTCGGCTGGGAGCCGGGTGTAACCGTGCGGCGCGCCGGGACGGGGGTCGGCGAGGAGACCGGACTGGTAGACGCCCGTGACCATGACGGCGATGCCGCGCGCGGCGCACAGCGGCAGCAGCGCGTCGAGGCCGGACTGGTCGAGGAGGTTGTACCGTCCCGCGAGCATGACGCAGTCGGGCCCGGGGTCCTCCACCTCCTGCAAGTAGCGAACCGCCACCGGCGCGTGGTTGACGCCGATCGACACCGCACCGATGGTGCCCCGGCGACGCAGCTCTGCCAACGCCCGGTAGGCGTCCGTCACGGCTGTGGGAAACGCCTCGTCAGGGTCGTGCACATGGAGTACGTCGATCCGTGCCAGCCCCAGGCGCTCCAGACTCGCCTCGACCGAGCGCATGACCCCGGCGTAGGAGTAGTCGAGCCGCGGTCCGACACCGGGCGGGGGATCGGCCCAGATGGGCTGGGTGTCGCTGCCTCCCGGCTCGATCAGGCGGCCGACCTTGGTGCACAGCGTGTACTCCTCGCGCGGGCGGCCGCGCAGCGCCGCCCCGGCACGGGCCTCGGACCGGCCGTACCCGTAGACGGGCGCGGTGTCGAAAAGCCGGACACCGACCTCCCACGCGCGGTCGACGGTCCTTGCCGCGTCTTCGTCGGAGACAGCTGTGAACAGGCCGCCGAGGGAGGCGAGCCCGAGCCCGAGCCGGGTGATCCGCAGTGCCGTACGCCCCAGTGCGACCGTTTCGTCGGCTCGCATACGCAACTCCTCGATCCGGCGAGTCCCGCTCGCCTGCCGGTGGGTCTCAACAGGGTGTTCCCCCCTCGAAACAGAAGAGCACTCGCCGCCCGCGGGCCACCCATGCAGCCCGCTGACGCCGTCTCGCCGTCCCGTTCCCATCCCGGGACAGGTGCGCCCCTGCAGGTCAGGAACGTGTCCGTCCCGACATGGCTGAAGCAGCCGGGAACAGGTTGTCGAGGGTCGGTGAGCTGCACAAACTCATCTCACCGACCCCGCGGTTCGCCTCCGACGGTGAGCGAATGCCGGTTCCTGTGGCCGCTCACGGCCAACTCCTCCCATCCCTGGAAGGGACTCCCACATGACTCCCGTACGCACCCTCCTGCCCGCCCTCCTGACAGCCGCCGTGGCCGTGCTCGGCGCGGCACCCGTGCTCCCCGCTTCCGTCTCCGGCCCCTCGACGCCCGTCGCCCATGCGGCGTCCGCGGAGAACTACCGGAACGTGCACACGGGGCTGTGCATGGACGACAGCGACGGCGGTGGACTGCGCGGCCGGCAGTGCAACGGGCTCAACCATCAGAAGTGGGTGGTCACTCGGCACGCCGACGGCAGCCGGCAGCTCTCGAACATGTCCACGGGCCGGTGCCTGGACGACAGCGCTGCCGGCCTGCGCACCTGGCCGTGCAACGGACTCGACTACCAGCAGTGGACGGTCGAGAAGCTCACCCAGAGCCGGATCGCCTTCAAGAACGTCAAGACCGGTGCCTGCGTCGCCGACCCGGGCGAGAGCAGGCGCCTCGTCGCCTTGCCGTGCGTGACGAACTCGGCGAACCAGCAGTGGCAGTAGGGCGCCGGATCCCGACCCCTCGCCCGGCACGCCGTCCCGTACATCTCGACGAAGGAGAACAACCATGTCCCCCTCCCGCTCCGCCAAACTGCGCCGCATCCTGCCCACCCTCGCCCTCGCCTGCCTGACGGCCCCGGCACTCGCCCTGCCCGCCCACGCCACGACCCCGACAGCTCAGACCGCGTCGACGGCGAGCCTCTCCCAGGCCGCCGCTTCCTTCCCCACCTGGGGGACACGGTGGGTCGTGCACGCCACGTCGGACATCAACTCGCCGTCCGTCGGCATGATCAACCAGAACTCCGCGGGTCAGGACCGCATCACCGCCGACTACCAGGTCGACACCGGCCGCCGGGTGTGCGAAGGCAGCGCCTGCTCCACCTTCATGGCCCACATCACCGCACCCGTCACGGGTTTTCTGACCGTCGTCGCCGTGGACATCCCCGAGGACCGGCTTCCCGGTGTCCCCGTGCAGGGCGATCCCGGCGGCGGCTCCCAGGCGGGCTCGCGGCAGCGGACGTTGGAGCGTGCCGCGACCTGGCTCACCGCCAACGGCGGTCGCCCCGTCCCCTACAACCAGGCGGCATACTGGCGGGACGGCTACCGGCAGGACTGCTCCGGCTACGCCTCCATGGCGCTGGGCCTGCCGACGCCGGGCACCAACACCGTGGGGCTTGCCACCAACCGGAACCTCACCCGCCCCATCGCGATGGGCGAACTCCAGCCCGGTGACCTCGTCATCGACGCCCTCGGCAACAGCAACACCCGACACGTCGTCATCTTCGAACGGTGGAACGACGCTGCCCACACCTCCTACCTGGCCTACGAGCAGCGCGGCGGCCCCGGCACCTCGCACCGGACGCTGACCTACGGCCTGAACGCGGGCAGCGAGTACCGGGCCTACCGGCCCGTCCAGTACGGCGACTGACCCCTCACCAGGTGTGCGCTCAGCCCTCCTCGGGCTGAGCGCACACTCCGCGGACAGCCTGCGCCACGGCACTCAGGTGGCCGTAGGGGCAGGCACTCGTCATACGCCACGCACGGCCTCGCGGTCTACGGTGCTGTGCTGTGCTGTGCCGTGTTGAACCCCGCCACTCGTCCACTACACGCACAGCCTCGTGAACTACCACGTCACGGTGGCGGCGGCTCAGTGTCGACCCTGTCGGCAACCACTCGCTCGACACGGGTCCAGCCCCTCCAGCCACGCTCATGGAGGATCGCCAGCACCAGTTCGGCGCCCGGTGCGGACTCGAGCATGGTCGAGTCCATCAGGGCGACGAACTGATCGTCGAACCCGTCGGAACCCGCCTCGCCGGCCTCCACGGCGCGGATCATCAGGCGCTCCAGGATGTCGGCGATCTCGACGATCCGTGGATCGTCGGCCGGCCAGTCGAGTTCTCCGGTGAAGAGGCTGTAGAGCCTCACCATGTCCGGGTCGTCGAGTTCCTCGTGCTTCTTGGCGATCACGAAGTCGATGTGGTGCGGCACCTGCGCGGCGATCATGATCCAGGCATCCCGCTCCAGCTCGATGTACCGCTCTCCGACGCCGAGACCGCGCAGCCGGTCGAGGTAGTCCACGACGCTCTGGGGGAGGGCCAGGTGCTCTCCGGCGGCGAGCCGGGCGAGCCGTTTGCGGGTGTCCTGCAGTCGCCGGATCTCGGCGCGCAGATCCGCGTCGATCTCCTGGACACCCCCGGCGAACTCCTCCGGGCCTGCGTCGAGGAGTTTCTGCACCTTGGCCAGCGGCACGCCGGCCGAGGCCAGGGTGTGGATCCGGATGAGTCGCACGACTGCGGGGGCGCCGTAGGTGCGGTACCCGGACCGGTCGCGCTCGGGCTCGGGCAGCAGCCCGATCTTGTGGTAGTGGCGTACCGCCCGCACCGTCACCCCGGCGTACGCCGCCAGCTGGCTGATGGTGAGCATGGGTCCCAGCCTGCCTCAAGCGATCTTCCGGCGATAGACGATCATCGCGAAGACGTACGCCACGACCAGGATGCCCACACACCACGCGAGCGCGATCCAGATGTCGTCGCCGACCGGCTGCTCTGTGAACAGGGCACGGATCGTGTTGACGATCGATGTCACCGGCTGGTGCTCGGCGAACCAGCGCACAGGACCCGGCATCGTCTCGGTGGGCACGAACGCCGAGCTGACGAACGGCAGGAAGATGAGCGGGTAGGCGAACGCGCCCGCTCCCTCGACCGACGACGCGGTGATGCCGGGGATCACGGCGAGCCAGGTCAGCGCCAGGGTGAACAGGAGAAGAATGCCCGCGATCGCGATCCATGCGGACACCCCTGCCCCTGACCGGAAGCCCATGAGCAGAGCGACGCCCACGACGAGTACGAGCGCGATCAGGTTGGCGACCAGAGAGGTGACGACGTGCGCCCACAGCACCCCCGACCGCGCGATCGGCATGGACTGGAAGCGTTCGAAGATCCCGCTCTTCACATCGGTGAACAGCCGGTACGCGGTGTAGGAGATGCCCGACGCGATGGTCATGAGCAGGATGCCAGGCAGCATGTAGTTCACGTACGGAACCTGCCCGGTATCAATGGCGCCGCCGAACACGTAGACGAACATCAGCATCATGGCGACCGGCGTGAGGGCGGTCGTGATGATGGTGTCCACGCTGCGTGTGACATGACGCAGTGTCCGCCCCGTGAGCGCGGCGGTGTCGCTGAAGAAGTACGCGGTCACTCTTGTCCCCCGGTTGTCGTGACAATGGCGTCGCTCTTGTTACCGCCGCCGATGACCGCGAGGAAGATCTCCTCCAGAGTCGGCTGCTTCTCGACGTACTCGACCTTGGCGGGCGGAAAGAGCTGCTTGAGCTCGGCGAGGGTGCCGTTCACGATGATCCGACCCTGGTGGAGGATCGCGATCCGGTCGGCCAACTGCTCGGCCTCTTCCAGATACTGCGTGGTGAGCAGCACCGTCGTTCCGTGACCGGCGAGCTCCTTGACCGCGTCCCACACATCGATGCGCGCCTCGGGATCGAGTCCCGCCGTCGGCTCGTCCAGGAAGATCACCGGCGAATTGCCGATGAGGCTCATCGCGATGTCCAGCCGACGGCGCATCCCGCCCGAGTACGTGGACACCCGCCGCGCGCCCGCCTCACTCAACGAGAAGCGCCTCAGCAGGTCGTCCGCGACCACGCCCGGGTCCTTGAGATGGCGCAGCCTCGCGATGAGGGCGAGGTTCTGCCGACCACTGAGAATCTCGTCGACCGCCGCGAACTGGCCGGTGAGACTGATGGACTCCCGCACTTTCGCCGGTTGTGCGGCGACGTCGAAACCGTGGACACTCGCCGTCCCCGCGTCGGCCCTGAGGAGCGCGGCGAGGATCCTCACGGTCGTGGTCTTGCCCGCGCCGTTGGAGCCGAGCAGGGCGAAGATGCTGCCCGGCGCGACGTCGAAGTCCACGCCACGCAGCACTTCGAGCTTCCCGTACGACTTCGCCAGCCCTCGCACGTGCATCGCCGGACCGGCGATCGTCTGAGCCGTCATGGCCATCTGCCTCCTTCGCGGAACCGCTCCCCGCGAATGCGAGGACGCCCCTGCCGGAAGGATGAAGGCTTGACCCAACGTCAAGGTCAAGCGGGCTCCGGCCCCAGCGGCGCGACGACATCGAACTCGTCGCCGCTGCCAACTGCCTGCCGGTTGTCGGGATCGCCCCGCCAGCAGTTGGCTGGCCACCAAGCGGTCGGCGGGGCCCAGCCCTCGCGAGCGTGGTGGCGAGGGCTGGGCCCCAGGTGATCCAGGGCAGGCCAGGGAAAGCCGGTTACGGACCAGCCCTCCGGGATGATTCCGTCTGGGGCCATAACCGTGGCGGCACGCAGGACGAACTGATCGACCCGCAGGTGTGTCCGCTGCGGCGGGAACCGTCCGCGGGGGAGAGAGTCAGCGCGTCCAGGCCGGAGCCTCTCCCTTCCAGCTCACGACGAGCAGGATGTCGTCGAGCGTGCCGGAGTCGAAGAGGGCCCTGGCGCCGGCGTCGAAGCCGAGCTGCCATTCGCCGGCCGGGCCGGTTCCCAGGAAGCCGGTCCAGGCCGTGGCATTGCCTCGCCGGGTGCCGGCGAGGCCGTTGGTCGCCGTTGCCGTTCCGCCGGTCGCACCCCGGGACAGTGAGATCACGGTGTCGGGAACCGTCACCTCGCTCGACAGGCGAACGGCGACCGCGGAGGTGGTGAGTTCGCCGATCCCGTTCGGGAAGTCGACGTCGCGCAGCGGAAGTGTGACCGACCTCGCGGCGGGGTCGGCCGGGTTGTTCAGGTCGTACCACTGGTCGGGGAAGTCCCTGGCCAGGCTGAACACACAGTCGGCGCCCCGTTCCCGGTCGGCGTTGAGCCTGGTGACCACCTGGTCGCGGTAGGTCTCGTCGTAGGCGGCGGTGTAGTCCACGGTGACCAGCAGGTCGACGATGGTGGAGTAGTCGAGCGGGTTGGCGGCGGGCGGCAGCCGGAACTCCCAGCTGGTGTCCACCCCGCAGCCCTCGAACGGCAGCAGCATGTCCGACTGGGCATCGAGTTCGAACACCCCGCTGGCGTTGACCGGCGATGTCAGGGCGACGACACCGGGGTCACTGCGGACCACGACCTCCTGGAACGTACCGTCCCGACCGGTGGTGACGCGGGAGATGCCGTTGGAGTAGAGGGTGGCCCGGATCCCCCGCTCCGGCGGCACCAGCGCGACGAGGCTGGTACGCACCTGACGGATCAGCCGCAGGTAGTGGCCGGGGAAGTCGGTGTCGAACAGAGCAGTGGGGGTGACAAAGGCCAGCGTGCCCGTGCGACGGAACTCCAGGAACTCCACCGGCATCAGGCGGGCCAGGGAGAACGTCTGCGAGAGGTTCAGGCGTCGCCGGGCGGAACTGAACGCGTACTCGTCGAGACGGGCGAGGTCCTGGGCGAGTTGTTCCGCGCCGGTGAGACCCTGCCGGTTGGGCCCGGCGTTCGAGGTCATCTCGGTGGGCGACTGACCGTAGTCCTGGCGGATCAGGACCCGGGCGGGTTCCGCCCGCTCGAAGGCGAGTTGGGCCTGCGCCTGACGGGCGGTCGCGGTGGCCTGCTGCAGGAAGTACCGGTACACCCCGCCGAGGGTGTTGCTCATCCAGAGGTACAGGTCGGCGTTGGTGAACTGGCCGTTGAGGAAGGTCAGTGTGGCCGCCGCCTGGTCGTGCTGGAGCGTTGCGACGTCCTGTTCCCGTTCGGCGATGGTGACCTGGTCGTCCGCCACGGTGATCTGTGCGGCGGCGATCTGCATGTCCTGCTGCGCGGCGACCTGTTGGCGCCGCCACTCGTCCTTGCGCTGCTCGATGCCGGCCTGCAGCTGGTTGGCCTGCATCTGTGCCTCGAGTTGGTTCTGCTTGAACTGGATACCGCCCCGGACGGCGGCGGTTGCGCTCATCGCGATCGCGAGTGCCTGCCGGGCACCGCCGCTGAAGATGGCGTCCATCATGCTGGCCCCGGACGACGCCGCCTGGGCGATGGCCAGGGCCGTGTCCGCCGCGGTGATCGCGTCCTTGACGTCACGCATCTCGCCGTAGCTGTCGAGCAGATCCTTTTCGTACTTGTTCGACGGAGAGTCGAGAGCCGCGCCGTAGGACGTGGCCATGGTGTCGGCCTTCGCCAACTGTGCGGTGGCGGCCGTGACGGCGTCGTTGGCCTCGTCGAGGCGGCTCTGCGCCACCCTGGTCTGCGCCGCGCTCAGGTCGATCGCCTTGAGGGCGTCGTAGATACGCAGGTTGCGGTCGTCGTACTTCTCCAGTGCGGCGAGAAAGCCGGCCTCCATCTGGGCGGCCTGGGCGACGAGTTGCCCGGCCCGCTCCAGCAGCACCTTGAAGCGGTAGGGGGTCGGCTGGCTGACGCTCGCCGCGGCGAGCCCCTGGGTGCGCGGCATGCCCGCGATGTTGCGGCCCTGGCGGAGCTTGGCCAGTTGCATGTCGACTCTGGTGCGCAGCGTGCGGACCTCCGGGATGGGGAGCGCCGGTTCCCCCAGGTTCGTCGGCGTCTGCGGGACCAGCGCCGCCGAGCCGAGCAGTCTGCGAGCGGTGACGTAGAGGGTGCGGGCGTGCGCGACCGATTCGTCGGTCTCCCGGGTGAACTCCGCGTCGGCGTAGTCGAGATGGCATCGGATGATCGACAGGAGCGTGTACCGGGTGTGGGGTTTCGGGCGCTTCGCGGACGCCGAGTCCGCCAGCGCGAACGGGTCGAGGCCGGTGGTCCAGTTGGCGGGGAAGGTCAGGTCGGGGCTGGAGAGCGTCTCGCTGTTGATCCGGCTGTAGATCGAGGTCGGCGAGGTCAGGTCGTAGGGATAGACGATCCAGTACCAGTCGAGCGCGGCCCGGTAGTCCCCGGCTGCCTGAAGACGTTGTGCGAGCAGCATCGGGACGGCCCAGAAGATCTCCCGGTTGTCCGCGTGGCCGGTGGAGGCCGTGGTCTCGATGCCGCTCGACACCGCCGCGAGCGCGTTCTGGTGGGCGCTTCTGCGCTGCGGGTCCAGGTAGGTGTACGGGGTGGGCAGGGTGATTCTCTTTGCCGTCAGGTAGTCGGCCGCCAGTTTGACGGCGGTGCCTGCGGTGAAGGTGGCTCCGGGCCCGCTGACCTGTGCGAAGAGGATGTCCAGGGGGAGCGTCGGGGTGCCGGGCGCCATGGTCCTGGTGCTCGGGACGAGCAGGGTGGGGTCGAGGAGCCGTTCGGGGAACAGGAAGGCGGTGGTGGCCGCCTGCCAGGTGCCCTGTTCACCCAGCCATGCCCAGGCGGCGGCGAACGTCTCAGGCCCGTTCTTGAACGTCCAGCCGGCAGCCGGGTGGTCCGAGGCCAGTTCGCCCGACCGCTTGGCCGACAGCAGCGACTGCACGCTCTCGACCGCCTGTCTGATGCGGGTCGTCCGCAGTGTCCCTCCGGCGAGCATGTCGACGAAGAACCGCGCCGACATCGACTCGCCCACATCGGTGGCGGCCGCGGAGGCGGCCAGGTCGGTGAGCAGGGCGTCACGCAGGACCGGCAGCGCGGCCTGCTCGGCGGCGGCCACGGCCTGCGCGGTGGCTTCGCCGAGCTCTGCGCGCTGAGCGATCCTGGCACGCAGCACCGACTGCCATTCGGCACGGGCCTCGCCCTCGGCACGGTGGGGCTCGGGTGCGGGGCCGGTGCCGCCGGCGATGAAGAAGTCCGGTGAGAGCACGAAGCCCGACTCCGCCGCCCGCCAGGTGGGGTACAGCTGCCGACGCTTGTGCGCACCGGTGAGAACGGCCAGGCCGTCGTCCCACTCGGCCGTGGTGACGGTTCCCGCCTCGGCCAGCGCGCTCAGTTGTCTCAGACACAGGAAGCCGGCCCGGGTCAGGCCACGGTCGGCGAGGGTGCCGTCGATGTCGACGCCCTGCGCGTCCTGGGCCGCGAGGGCGGCCAGGTCGAGGCCGGGCTGCGCCAGTGTGAGCATCGCGGTCAGTGCCGCCGCCGGTGTCTTGTCGGTCCTGAGGGCGGCAAGGGTCGCCCGGTACGTGGTGAGCGCCTGAGCCCGGTCCGTCAGCAGCTTGCGGATGGGGTCGCCGACCGGTCCGCCGATCACATCGCCGGCGTTGATCACGTCGGGGTCGGCCAGCACGGTGAACACCCGTGGCACGTCGGGGTGTTGGTCCTGTCCGGCCCAGGCCAGTGACTGGGCGGACAGCCGCCAGCCGAGCAGCAGTGGCACACCGGGGACGCGCAGCGGGTCGGAGGCGGTGGTCGACGGCAGACCGAACAGGGTCTCCAGTGCGGCCTCGGTGAGGGCGGGCCCGTCGATGAGGAGTCGATCGAGTTCGTCGGGTGCGGCCGCCGAGAGCCGGATGCCGAGCCGGCCGGCGAGCGCACGGCGGACCGCGGGGTCGGCACCACGGGCCAGCCGCAGTTCCGCGTACGACGTTCCGGCGGCGGCGAGCAGGGACGTGTAGGCGGTGGTGCGGTACCGCAGCTCCAGGGCGGCGCCGGGGGTGGTGGGGGTGCTCGTGGCGGCGATGCGGGCCCGCAGGAGTTCGACGGGTATCCGTAGTTGGTTGACCTCGTGGCCGCCCAGGTCGGCCTCGGCGGACAACGGCTGGCTGAGCCGGTCGAGCGGCTGGCCGAGCGCGGCGACCAGGGTGGCGGTGTCCAACGGCGCGGCGGGCGGGCCGGGCACGCCCACCTGCTCGTGTGCGAAGGACAGCAGAGCGGCGAGATACTCCCGCTCGTCCAGCCGCTGCTCCAGCGTCTGGGGCACGTACGAACTGATCACCGTCGCCTGTACGTTCTTGGCGGATACGTTGCCCGCGTTGTCGGTCGCCCACAGGTACACGGTGTGCGCGCCGAACCCGGTCAACGGGACGTCGGCGGTCCAGTTCCGGAAGTCGCTGCCGGCCCCCGGTTTCGCCAGGGTTCTGGTGCCGGTCGGGGACAGCGCCCACTCCACCTTCGCGCTGCCGCCGGTCATGCCGCTCTGCGCGTCGGGAGCCGTCCCCTGCAACGGTGCCGTGGCGGCGCCCGCGCTGTCGCCGAACACGGTGACGGCCGCGACCTGCAGGTTGGGTGGTGAGGCGTCGCGGCCGGTGAACGTGCGGGTCTGCGTCGCGGTGAGGCCGTCGGGATCGGTGCAGGTGATGGTCACGGGTCGAGCCCCGAGCGGCATCGGCAGCAGGTTGACCGGTATCTGGTACGACGTGGCGCCGGCGTACGTCACCGGCGTGGTCGTGTTGTCCCGGGTGACGGAGATGGTGAGCGGAGTGATCTGGGCCCGGGTGACGTTGAACTGGACGTTGACCTGACCGCTTCCCTCGAACAGGTCGACCGTGCTGCCGGCTGCCGGGGCCGTCCAGGTGAACGCCGGTGGCAGGGCGGCCAGTACCTGGATGGTCTGGGTGCTGCTGAGCGCGGCGGACGTCGCCGACCACACGTCGGGCCACTGCTCGGGGTAGGGGACGTAGAAGTCGATCGCGTGGTAGTTGGCGGTCACCTTGACCGACACCGGTGTGCCCGGCGGGAGGAACGCCGGCAGCGTCACCTGGGCCGTCCACGCTCCGCCCGAACTGGTCGCCTGGACCGCGGGCTCCCCGGCGACGGACACCATCACCGAGTTGAGGATGTCGTACGGGTCGTGGTCACCGCTCTGTGCGACGAGCCCGTTCACCTGGGCTCTCACCACGATCGTGCGACGCACCACCGTGTTCGCGGCGGGCCCTGTGATCTGTACGGTCACGCTCATGTTTCTCTCTCCATCTCCTTGTTCGAGCGCTGGACAGTGACTCGCCGGTCAGCGACTTCTTCTGAGGTTGGGCGGGCTGGAAGGGGGCGCTGTCGGCGGCACGGTCGCGTAGTCGGGGAAGCCCACGAACCTGACGTTGAAGCTGTCGCCGGGGCGTACGCCGAGCCGGTTCAGCTCGTTGCCCAACTGCGAGCCGAAGGACGCGTTGACCCTCGCGTCGCCGAAGTAGTAGGTGGTCCCCACCGGTCCACCCGGAGTCAGGTGCTTGTTGGCGACGGAGTCGAGCGGATGCATGGCCTGCAGCCCGGTTCTGTCGAAGCCGCTCTTGTCCATGTGGTTCCTGGCCGTTCTGCGGAGCGCGCCGTCGTTCGGAAGCCTTTGACCACGGATCAGCGGCCCGTCGGTCTGCGCCCATTCGATGTTGAACCGCCCGAACTGGGCGTCGCTGGGGGAGCTCGCCATCGCGGAGGTGTAGTTGATGGTCGCCACGGGCGGCTGGGGCGCGGCGGGTGGCGCGGAGGGGGTGGGGGTGGTGGTCGGCCGTGGCGGCCGCATCCCGGAGAAGGCGTCCACCATCGTCTTGGCACCCAGCGTGGACTCGACGACGGCGCGCGAGTACATGCTCAGGCGGGCGAAACGCTCAAAACCCGCGGTGTTGATCGTCCAGTCGAGAGGAAGGTGGTTGTCCGGGTCGACGCCGCTGGGCCCCCACGTGTTCCACACCTGGGTGCTGACGTGGCAGAGCGTGCACCCCCATCGCTTGTCCATCAGCTCGCGAGCGAAGGTCTGATCCGGCCCGAGACTGTCGTAGCGCCGGTTGCCCGCCGCGCCCCGTCCACCGACCATCATCGAACTGAAGAATCCGCTGACCCCCTTCTGGTAGGGGATGTCGTCCTCTCGCAGGGAACCCGCGGGGCCGTCCGCCGCCTTCGCGGGCGGGCTGCCCTGGCCGGACGGCTTCTTGTCGTCGGCGCCGTCGGGGTCCACCAGCCCCAGTGGGTTGTTCGACACATACCGGTAGCTGGACGCTCCGTGCGGAGAAGTGAGCGGGTCGCAGGACGTCCATCTGGCCAGCCACGGTGCGTAGAAGCGGGCGTGGTGGTGGCCGAGTCCGCTCTCCTCGTCGCGCTCCTGGCCGGTGAAGCGGTACCGCTTGCGGGCGTAACTGCCGAAGCTCGTCTCGCCGAAGGGCGTGTACTCCTCGCGGTTGACGAGTGCGCCGGCGCCGTCCACGACGGTGGTGCTGCTGCCGAGATGGTCGGCGAGGTGGAGGGCGGTGGCCGGGCCGCGGTCGTCGGGGTGCGCCGTGCCGAAGCGGACGAGAGCGATCCGCCGGCTTTCGTCCATGACGTGCACGAGGTTGTTCGTGCCGGGCTGCGTTCCGTTCCAGCGACGGTGCTCGAAGGAGCCGTCCAGATAGTGGGTCACCTCGACGGCGCCGCCCTGTCGTCGGACCAGCTTCTTCACCCGCTGCCCGGTGGCGTCGTAGAGGTAGTGGGCGTGTATTGACGGTTCGGCGCCCGGTGTCTGCGTGGCGAAGGTGACGAGCCGGTCGGTGTGGTTCCAGGTGAAGTGCCGACTGGTCGTCTCGGCGGTCAGGTTGCCGTTGGGGTCGTAGGCGTAGTCGTAGGGCAGGGTGCCCACGGTCGTCCGGCGCAGCCTGTTGCTGTCGGCCGCGGCCGTGAAGTCCCGGGTGAAGCCGCCGGTACTGGCGTGGGCGAGTTGCAGCAGGGTGCCGGCCGGGTCGTAGCGGTAGGTCTCGGAGTAGGACTGGGCGCTGGTGATGTCGGTGCCGCGGGGCATGTCGCTCCACGGGTCCCCGGTCGGCGGCGTCCGGTGTTCGCGGCCGGTGGCGGTCACCAGCCGGTAGGTGGGGTCGTAGGTGAAGTGCCGGTCCAGGGCGTCGCCGCTGCCGAGCAGGGCGCGCAGTCCGGGGGAGTCACCGCTCAGTGCTTGGGGGTTGCCGGGAATGCCGCTGCCCGGAGTGCGGTCGCGCAGGGTGGTCAGGTTGCCGGCCAGGTCGTAGGCGTAGCCGATGTCCTGGACGGCGGGTCCCGTCGGCCGGTAGGCCGTCGTGCCGACGAGGGTGTAGTGCTCGGTGCGCAGCCGGACCGGCCGGACGGTGTGGGGGTCGTAGGCGTAGCGCGTCATCACGCCGTTGCCGTAGGCGATCAGCGACCTCTGGCCCTTGGCGTCGTAGGCGATGCGTTGGACGTGGACGGTGCTGTCGAGCTGCACCTGCTCCAGCGCGCCCGCACGGTCGTAGGTGTGGTAGAGCACATGCCGATTGCCCTCCACGTCGATGGGCAGGAAGCACCTCTTGACCCGGTTGAGGGCGTCGTACTGCGCGGAGGTGACGTAGGAGGTGGGCTCCAGCAGCTGGGCGTCGCGCTGGGCCTGCGTCTGGCCGGGGCCGGGCGTCCAGTCGACCCGGAACGGCCGCACCTGCCAGTCGGCCGTGGCCGCCCGTTCGTAGGTGGCCAGCACGGGCGCGTCGGCGATCACCGTGCGGGTGCTCTGCACCGTGTTGCCCTTGAAGTCGACCGAGCCCGTGGTGACGCAGCCGGCTTCGTCCCGGTGCTGGACTACTCGGCCCAGGAGGTTGCGGCTGCGGGCGCCGTTGCGTTCGGCGGGACGCTGCGTGGGCGTGCCGGCGTCGCCGTAGTCGACGCGCTGGCGCAGGGTGACCGTGTCGCCGGCGTCGTCCCTGGCCCAGACGCGGGTCGGCCGGTGCAGCACGTCGAAGGTGCCCAGCGTGAGGGCGCCTTTGCTGTCGCGGCTCTCGATGACGTTGCCCAGGGCGTCGGGGACGGTGTCGCGGCGGCCCGCGTCGATGCTGTCCGTGCGCCAGCGCCGCTTGGCGAGGTCGAAGGAGTGCCGGAAGGCTTCCCGGCCCAGCGCGTCGGTGACAGCCACCAGGTTGCCCTGGATGTCGTACGCCGAGCGCGTGACGAACCGGTCGCCCGGCGCCCTGCCATTGCGCGCCACCGCGGTGACCGTGCGGCCGAGCGCGTCGACCTCGGTGCTCGCCGGGGTGTCCCAGTGCCCCGCGTAAGGCTGCGCCTGTGCCGGATGGGTGCGGCCGGCGTTGTCGTTCGCGTCGTAGGTGTAGGACTCCCACGGCGTCGGCAGACAGTGGCCGGGATCCGTGAGGTCGGCCGGCACACCGAAGAGGACCCGCTGCTCGCTGCCGTCCGGGTTCACCGTGCGCTCGACCCTTCCGCACGGGTCGTGGAAGACGGTCACCTTCTGGCCGAGCTGAGCGTCGGAAGGCGGCGCGTAGTCGTATCCGGTGGAGAAGAACGGCTCGTACTTCCAGATCGCCCGGCCCTTGTTGTCGTACACCTGCCAGCCGGACACGACCACGTTGTCCGGGCTGTCCGTTGCCCTGGTGCGGCCGGTCGAGTCACCCCCCGGTGTGAGGACGTCGGCCGGGATGGCGTTGCCGCCGTGAGCCGGGTCGCCGAAGAGCGTGTCCTCGGCCTGGGAGCGGGTCTGCAGCACCCGGCCGAAACCGTCGGAGTACACCACCGACACGATCACCTCGTCACGCCTGTCGGCCGCGACGTCGGGCTCGGTGTCGTGATGCGTCCGCCGGATGCTGCGTACCGAGGCCGGCCGGCCCCGCCGGGCGAACGCGTGCATGTCGTAGACCGTGCGCACACCCGGCGCGTCGCGGTCGCCCTCGCCGCCCTTGCCGCGCACGTACTGGGCGGTGACCAGCCCGGCCGGGGAGAACGTCACTGTTGTGGTGTTGCCGTTGACGTCGGTCACCTCGCGCGGGCGCAGAACCCGGTGGTCGTTGACCGCCAGGACCTCCAGGCCCGCGGCGTCGACCGTGCGGACCACCAGCAGATCGTGCTCGTCGTAGTCGACCGTGCTCTGCGCGCCGAGCGGATCGAGGGTGGCCACGGGCATGCCCCGCGGCACACGGCCAGTGACATGGACGTCGTAGCGGTGGCGGCCGGACACGACGTAGAAACCCCCCGGCGATCCCGGCACGTCACCGTCGGCGTATCGCCGGTATCCGGCCAGGGCAGGCAACGAGGCACGGAACTCGGCCGGATACTCCGCGGGCCACCCGCTCACCGGCCCGGCGCCCAGGACGGGCGGTCGAGGCCCCACCGCCAGGGGATCGCGGGCCCGGTACAGGTCATCGAGGAAGGCGTCGGTGAATGCGAGCGACTCGGTGCGCATCGGCAGGCCGTGCTCGCCCAGCGCTCCGAGGGCGAGCCCGACGAACGCCTCACCGTCGAAGTGCGTACGGGTGTGGCCGATCACACGCAGGGACAGGGCCGCTCCTTGCACCGGGCCTGCTCCTTGCCCCGGACCTGCTCCCTGCACCGGGCCCACTCCCTGCCTCGGGCCCGCTCCTTGCACCGGGCCCACTCCTCGCACCGGACCCCGTCCCTCCGCCGGATCCGCTCCCTCCACCCGGCCCGTCAGGATCGCGTCCCGCAGGGCGGGCACCGGCAGGCGGCCGTCGTTGACGACCTCGTAGCTCGTGGTCCTGGCGACCCGGTCGACGAGATAGCGGTCGCCGTCGTCCCGGCGTGCGTACTCCGTGGTGGCGTACGTAGCCAGGTACGGTTCCGGCTCCGGGCCGGTCGCGGCGGCCGCCAGCGGATCGCGGCCGCGCGGCACGGCGACGGAGATCTCCCCGGTCGCGAACCCGTACGCGTCGTACCCGGTAGAGAAAGTGAACCGAGTCATCGGCTCCGGGCCGCGCTCCCACCGGGTGGTGCGCTCGCCGAGGGAGAACGGGAAGAAGACGCGTTCCCGCTCGGGCCGACCATCCCCCTCGTCCTCTCCCGCGCCCGGCTCCTCCCGCAGGCCCGACAGGGTCTCCGTCACGGAGTAGGGCCGGTCGGCCAGTGGGCTGCCGTCCAGCGCGAACACCTCGGTGCGCAGCGCCTGTCCGCGCAGGGTGCGCAGCGCGGCGCGACGGGCGGCCCGTGGCAGACTGGCGAGAAACGCGAGCTGGTCGGCGGGTCTGGACAGCATGGGTGCGTCACCCGGCCAGTACTCGTGGCGCAGGTCGAGCTCGGTCCAGTCACCGGCCTCGTCGGCGGCGACCGGACCGCAGTGGAACCAGCTCCTGGTGAGCACGGGCGGCGCGAGGTGCCCGTCCGGCACGCCGGCGCCCGCCGCCGTGCCGAACGTCTCCGTGTCCACGTGCTCGACCAGCGCGAACCCTCGGAACTCGCGCTCGACGCCGTCCCAGTACCCGTGGCGGTAGCGGTACTCGGTGCTCAGCGTGCCGCCCGAGATCCGGTCGGCCACCTCCGTCCGCGTCACCACGTGCACCGGGAAGGGCAGCGTGGTGCGCCAGCGGGTGGCGGGGTCGGCGACATCGCGCAGGTACTCCTGCGTCGACGGCGCGTACGTGATGCGGGTGACGGCCCCGAGACTGTTGTCCATCGTCGTGAGCAGATGGGGCTTCACCCCACCGGTGAAGTCCAGGAAACGCACCTGGGGCCCGCCCGAGACGCCCACCGTCCCGCGCACCAACAGTCCGGCCATTCCGCTGCCGTACAGGTCGGACAGTTCGAGGGCGTCGGCGTCGGACACCGGCGGGGTGCCGCGGACGACGATCGGGGCGTCGGTCCAGCTGTTGCCCGACCGGTTGCCCCACAGCAGCACCCGCCCGTTGTCGACGTACAGCAGGTCCGCGGCACCGTCGCCGTCGATGTCGCCGAGGAGCACGCGGCGCGGGTCGTAACCCTCGGGCAGGCGGGGCGCGTTGCTCATCTGTTTCCGCGCGCCCCATCGGTTGTGCCCGAGGCTGGGCCAGTAGGAGATGTTCCCGTTGCGCAGCAGCACGAGGTCCTGAAGGCCGTCGCCGGTCATGTCCGCCAGCCGCACCCGCGGATCGGCGAGGTCGACCGGAGGCCCGCCGCCGGGAGCCACCGCGGTGCGCCGCCAAGCCGCGCGGGAATCACGGTCGTTGAACCACGCCTGCAGGCGGGTGCCCGACCGCAGGACGTCGGTGAGCCCGTCGCCGTCGAGGTCGATCAGTTTCACCCGCGGGTCGGAGGCGCCGAGAGCGGGGGACTGCGGGTAGCGGGTGAAGCCGCGGCGGCTCCAGCCCGCGAAGGACATCGGGTAGTAGCCCGCCGTGGGGCCCCCGTCGCTGCCCGCTGTGCCCGACGCGGGCGCGAGCAGATCGGGCCGCCCGTCGCCGTCGGCGTCCAGAAACCGGACGCCCGGCTGTGCGAGCGACAACGGGGGCGCCTGGGCCATCGAGCGGGGCATTTCGAAGCGGCCGCCGCCCGCGTTGCGCCACACCCGCGCGGCCGCGCCGAGTTCCACGACGTCGGGCAGTCCGCCGCCGTGCAGGTCCACCAGCGCGAGCGTGGGACTGTTCAACCCGGCCGCCGGGAAACCGGGACCGGTCACCGGGGAGAACCCGCGCCCGCTCGGGTCGAACGCCGAGTACCCGAAGATCAAGGGCGGCAGCATCTCCTCCATCGCCGGTGCCGGTGCCGGTGCCGGTGCCGGCGGGTCGGTGGCGGGAACTCCACCTGCTCCATCGCCCTGGCCGGCCGGGGCCCCTGACGCGTCGATCCCCACCTCGGTCACGCTCGCGAGCAGCGACACACCGTTGAACTCCGCCTGCCGATAGGCGAGTCGGTACTCCCGCGCCACCCGCGCCACCCCGTCCACGGCATGGGTCGTCACCCGGATCGTGTCGCAGCGCAGCGACGTCCGGACCTCGAAGCCCGCCCGGTACTCGGAGAACGCGTCGGGGCGCGAGGAGTACACGAAGTCGACGGAGACCATGAACGACGGGTCGGCCCGGTCTCCGTAGTCGCCGTAGGAGATACCGGCCAGGAGCGGCTGGGACCACGACCGCCCCTGCTCGGTGCCCGCGTCTTCGCGGTACACGTACCGGACGAGGTTGCCGAGAGAGTCGACGGCTTCGGTGATCTTCCAGCCGAAGACGCGGCCCGCGTCGCGCGGGTCGGCGGTCACCGCCGGGTCCCTCCAGGTGTCCGGAGCCTGCGCGGGGCGCCGCGTCCCGTATCTGCTGAGCGAGCCGTCCTTGCTCCGGACCTCCCAGTAGTCACCCGTCGCGTCCCTGATGTGCTCGATCCGGGCGAACAACCCCTCCGTACGGGGCCGGTAGCGCACCCGGCCCGGATAGGTACCGGCGACCGGCACCAGATCCTCGGCACCCGACAGCATGAACACATCGGCCCGCTCGCCTCTCGGCCCGGCGGCGTCGAGGTATTGCGGAACGCCGTGCGACGTCTTGCGTGTGACACCGGGCAGGCCCAGTTGCCAACCGAGACCGAACGGCCCGTTCCCGTTGCCGGTGCTGTAGCCGAGAGCCGGCGAGGGCGTCGCCCCCGGGCGCCCGGTAGACACCGTCAGTGGCACGGACATGTTGCCCGTCCCCGTGAACAGATCGGGGGAGAACTTCTCGCCCAACCCGCCGACCGCGCCGCCCCCTTGGGGCAGGGAGATCGCCGAACCCGCCGCCGTCGAGTCCGCGCTGCCCGCAGAAGTCATGGTGCCTCCCCATAGGTCGAGCTCCGGTGACCGCCACCCCGCCCCGACGGGCGCCGGTCGACGGAATACCGAAGTGCCCGTCAGCGTGGGCTCCGTGTGTGGGTGGAAACGTTGCCGATAAGTTGTCGCCCGGAGCGCCACGCGTGGACGGGGCCGATCGGTACGGGGGTGCGGACGCGTGATTCGACTGCGACTGCTGGGTCCGGTGGAACTTGTGGTGGGGGAGCGGACCGTGGAGATCGGACCGCCTCAACGCAGAGCCGTGCTGGCCGCGTTGGCGGTCGACGCCGGCCGGCCCGTGGCGGCTGACCGGCTGATCCAGCGGGTCTGGGGTGTGAACCCGCCGGAAGGGGCGCGGCGGGCACTGCACGCCCACATCGCCCGGCTCCGCCGCCTGTGCGAGCAGACCGCGAAGGACGGCGCCGACGCCCAGTTATGCCTGGTACGGCGCTCCGGCGGATACCTCCTGGAGACGCTCGCGGACCAGGTGGACCTGCTCCGCTTCCGCCGCCTGGCCGACCGGGCCAGGGAGACGGACCGGACGGACGACGAACGGGCGGCGCTCCTGCGTGAGGCACTGGGCCTTTGGCGCGGCGAACCGCTGGCCGACGTGGGCGGACAGTGGGCGGAGCGGGTGCGCGAGGCGTGCCGGCGCCAGCACGTGGACGCCACCGTCGGATGGGCAGCCGCGGAGTCACACGCCGGCGACCCCCGTGCCGTGATCGGCCCGCTCACCGACCTCCTGGACGAGTTTCCCCTGGTGGAACCCCTGGCTGAGGCCCTGATACGGGCCCTGCACACCGCCGGTCGCGGCGCGGAGGCGCTGGACCGCTTCGCCGCCGTCAGACGAAGCCTGGCGGAGGAACTGGGCGCCGACCCCGGTCCCGGACTCCGCGATGCCCACCGGACGATCCTGCGAGGAACCCCACCCACCCCCACTCGGCGACCGGCAGTTCAGCACAGGCCCGAGCCCGTCCCCACTCAGCCCGCTCCTGCCCCGCCCGTCCCCTCCCCGGCGCCGCCTTTGCCGGCGACAGCACCTTGGCCAGGGACGGCACCCGCTCAACTGCCCATGGGTGTAAGGGTGTTCACCGGCCGAGGCGAAGAGCTGGCGCAACTCGACACGATCCTCGCGTCAACGGCTCTCCAGCCGTCAGCCGTGGTGATCTCAGCACTGTCAGGCACCGCGGGAGTAGGCAAGACCACACTGGCCGTGCACTGGGCACGCCACGCACAACAGGCCTTCCCCGACGGACAGTTGTATGTGAACCTGCGCGGATTCGGCTCCGACAGATCGGTGATGCACCCGGCCGAGGCGGTACGCGGCTTCCTGGACGCCTTCGGAGTTCCACCCGCCCGCATCCCGGCCGGCCTGCAAGCACAGGCCGGCCTCTACCGCAGTCTGCTGGCCGGACGGCGGGTCCTGGTGGTGCTCGACAACGCCCGCGACGCCGAACAGGTCCGTCCACTGCTGCCCGGAGCCCCGGGCTGTCTGGCGCTGGTCACCAGCCGGAAGCTCCTGACCAGCCTCGCCGTGGCCGAAGGTGCCCATCTGCTGACCGTCGGCCTCCTCACCTCCCACCAGGCACAAGACCTGCTGACCGGCCGACTGGGCGCCTACCGGGTGAACGCGGAACGCACAGCCGTCGCGGAGATCGTCGGACGCTGCGCGGGACTGCCCCTGGCACTGGCGATCGTAGGAGCCCGCGGAGCCGGCCGGCCCCGACTCCCGCTCGCCGCACTCGCCGAGGAACTGCGCCGGGCCGACAACCGCCTGAACGCCCTGGACGGCGGGGAGACGAACAGCCAGGTACGTACGGTGTTCTCCTGGTCCTACGACGCGCTGAGCCCCGAAGCGGCCAGACTCTTCCGGCTCCTCGGCCTGCACCCCGGCCCCGACGCCGCGCTGCCCGCCATCGCCGCACTCGCGGGGACACCGATCACGCGCACCGCCGCCCTGCTCACCGAACTCGTCGACGGACACCTCCTCACCGAAGACACCCCGGGCCGCTACGGCTTTCACGACCTGCTCCGCGTGTACGCCGCCGAACTGGTCGCCTCTCTCGACAATGACCTGGACCGGCGTACAGCCCTGCACCGGCTCCTCGACCACTACCTGCACACCGCTCACACCGCCGACGTGCTGCTCACCCCGCAACCGAATCCGGTCCCGCTGCCTCCCGCCCAGCCCGGCGCCGCGCCCGAGATCCTCACGGACCACGAGCAGGCACAGGCCTGGTTCACCGCGGAACACGCCGTTCTCGTCGCCGCACTGGAACAGGCCTCCGCCAGTGGCTTCGACAGCCACAGCTGGCGGCTCGCCGCGGCCCTCACCACCTTCCTCGACCGGCACGGATACGCCCGCGTACTCGCCGCCGTGCAGACGACCGCCGTGAAAGCAGCACGCCGACAGGGCGACCGCACCGGCCAGGCGGGCGCTCACCGGGGACTCGGCCTCGCCCAGGACCGGTTGGACCGTACCGACGACGCCCGCGGTCACTACCTGCTCGCCCTGGAACTCTTCGCCGAACTCGGCAACGACGCAGGGCAGGCCCGCACTCACCAGCACCTCGCCCGGATGTCCGCCGTGCAAGGCCACTCACAGCAGGCACTCGACCACGCCGGCCACAGCCTCAAGCACTACCGGGCCGCCGCCGACCGGGCCGGGCAGTCCGCCGCCCTCAACCACATCGGCTGGCTCCACGCCCAGCTCGGCGACCTCCACGAAGCCCTTGCACACTGCCGCCAAGCACTCGAACTCGCCCAGGAGACCGGAGACCTCAACGGCCAGGCCCACACCTGGGACAGCCTCGGCTACATCCAGCATCACCTCGGCGGCCTCGCACAAGCCGTCGACTGCTACCGGCAGGCCATCGACCTCTTCCACCGCACCGGCGCCCGCCAGAGTGAGGCCGCCGCCCTCCTGTGCCTGGGCGAGATCCACCAGGCCGACAACCACCTCGACGCCGCCCGCACGGCCTGGACCCGAGCTCTGACCATCACCGACGAACTGGGCCTGGCAGACACAGACCCCCTCCGCACGGAACTCCTCACCCGCCTCGACAGTCACACCCACCTCCGAAGCGGCCACTCCGCTCCAGACGCCCACTGGTCGGATCACGATGACGCGGCCGATGTCAGGTGACCATAGTGAGTTCATGAGCGACATCGTTTTCACGCGCACGAGCGGCTGGATCCCGGGCGTGATCCGCGAGGGCGGCGAGCTGAAACTGACGCTCGGTGCCGGGGCCGACGCCAACCACGAGCCCCGCACGTTCGCGTTCTCGATCAGCGAAGCCCATCTCGCGGTGATCCGGGAGGACCTGGCCAGACACCTGCTGCTGTGGAGCGCGGTCCTTCCGCTGTGCGACGCCGCCGGAACCCGAGGACGACTCGACGAGAACGCTGCCGCCGCGCTCCTGGACCCGATCCTCCTCGCCGCGCCCGCGGACGTCGACGCGCTCTTCCAACGCATCCGGTGGGACAGGAGCCGGCTCATCGCCCACGGGGCCGACATCGGTCTGCTTGAGCGCGGTCAGGTGTACGCGGCGATGCGCGCGGCGACGGAGACGTCAAACGCGAAACGAGCTCAGGAGTACCAGGCGGACCGCCGTCGCGCCGAGCGCGGAGCAGTACTCGGTCCACTCGACGCCGCGATATTGAGGTTCACGGGCCAGTATGTGCACGGCGCGACGGTTCCGAGGAGGGTGCCCGCTGCCGTCGATCCCAGGCTGCTCCCGGAGGTCATGCGGGTGATCGCCACCGCGGAGCAGGCGTGCGCCGGGATACGGATCGGCCGCGATCCGCGGCGGGGAAACCGCGCCACGGACAGACGCGACTGGGACCGGATGGAGACGACGGTCGAAGCGGCCGTGCGCCGTGCACACCCTGAGCTCGTCGATGACGCGGTGCGTACCGTGAGCTTCCTGATGTGCTCGGAGGCCGCGGACCGCTCCAGGAGCACACCCGTGGAGGATGACGAGGAGGCTGCCGACCACCGCGCCGACTCCGGCGGGAGCGCGAGGAAGACGGTCCTGTTGTTCACCGACGACAAGGGTGTCGAGAAGAAGTGGCTACGGGAGAGTCCCCGCACTGCCGCCGCGGAGTTCTGGGAGTTCGTCGGCCATCGCTCTGCCGCGGACAACGAAGTGTTCACCATCGAGGACGAGGAGATGGGCGAAGGGATTCAGCTCCACTTCTACGCCAACTCCATCGCCCGGATCACGACGCTGCGCCAGGGTGAAGGCGGGTCGGATCCGGAGTACCGGGTCGAGTACAGCCTGGTCGACGGCATGAGTGGGTACCGGAACCTGGTGAGCGTCTTCGTCCGCGGCGGCTACGCCGCACTCGAACAGCACGGTCCCTGGATCTCGGATGTCGCCGAGTTCGAGCGCGCGCGTCGGCGGCGTGACGCCCGGTAACCCCAACGGGAGCCCGCGCACCGAGCGTTGTCCAACCCCATGTTCATGCGGGGTGAAGGACGCGGACGCGTCGCCCGCTTCCCTCGTGCGTCGCGACTCGAAGCGCTCAAGCCTGAAGGCCTCTGATGGCGTCTTCGACAGTGGGCCGGAAGGTGAAGAGGTGAT
The DNA here is from genome assembly GCF_044751025.1 of Streptomyces sp. NPDC088747. Taxonomy (NCBI): domain Bacteria; kingdom Bacillati; phylum Actinomycetota; class Actinomycetes; order Kitasatosporales; family Streptomycetaceae; genus Streptomyces; species Streptomyces sp. NPDC088747. Next base: position 118,362 of record NZ_JBIVKZ010000024.1, on the reverse strand, counting down.
CGAGGCCGATGATACGGAAGACATTCATCAGGTGGCCGTTGAGGCCGACAAGGATCAAGGAAGTCCCCGTCTGCTGGGCACGCTGGTAGGCGCCGATGAACACGGTGATGCCGGTGGAGTCGCAGTAGGTCAGTTCGGAGACGTCGAGCAGTACGGCGACATCGGTGGTGAAGGGCGTTTCCTGGATCAGCGTGCTGAGTTCCGGTGCCGTGTGGTGGTCGAGTTCCCCGGCGACGACCAGCACGATGGCGTTGTGCGCGTGGGTGCTTCGGGTGGCAGTGAGAGTGCGGTCAGTCACCTGTTCTCCTGAGGGGGGTGGGGATGTGCGGCGGTGCGGGACGGACAGGGCGAGCAGCGCGGCCCTCTTCGAGGGCATCGGTGACGACGCACGGTCCGTCTGCACGGGGAGGGAAAGCGCGCAGGGCGGAGTCGCGAGATATCTCCTGGACGCCCTGGAAGCCGTGCGTGGCTTTGAACCACACCCGGTCGCTGGCCATGCCCGCCACGCTGTCCACGACCGCCACGCCGGCCATGGGCACGTCGAAGATGCGGGCCGCGAGCGAAGCGATCTTGTCGATTGCGCCGTCGGGAGGGGTGTCCGGCACCGCATAACGACGTACCGCGGTGAGCCGCCGCTGCTCGTCCGCCGCAGTAACCTCCGCTTTCTCCTGGAAGGCGTACCCGGCCCCCGTCATCTCGCCTCCCGCCCTCCCTGTAGACCGTGCCTGTTCGTCCGAGACGCGGCTGACCTATCCTACGGATCACGTCAACGACTTCCCCCGGGCCGTCCAAAAGCACCGCGGGCACTCCACTGTTTTGTGGAGCATGGCGCGGAGGTGCGGAACCGTGAACGCCGTTGGACTGCGCTTGGGCATCGGCCGTCTTGGATGAAGAGGTAGGGCAGTGACGCGTTCCGAGGATGCCGAGAGGGAATCGACGGCGGTCGGTGCCGACGTGTTCGCCGCCGACGCGGAGGTCGGACGGGATCTGGCCCTGGTGGACTGGGCGGGGACCACGCCGCTCGGTGACCCGGAGCACTGGCCGCAGAGCCTCAAGACGACCGTCAGTGTCCTGCTGTCGTCCAAGTTCTCGATGTGGATGGCCTGGGGACCGGAACTCACGTTCTTCTGCAACGCCGCCTACCGGCGCGACACGCTGGGCCGGAAATACCCCTGGGCTCTGGGCCGGCCGGCCAGCGAGGTCTGGGCGGAGATCTGGGACGACATCGGCCCCCGCATCGACACGGTGCTCACCACCGGCGAAGCGACCTGGGACCAGGCCCTGCTGCTGTTCGTGGAGCGCTCGGGGTACCCGGAGGAGAGCTACCACACGTTCTCCTACAGCCCGCTGCGGGACGACGCCGGCGACGTGGTCGGCATGCTGTGCGTTGTCAGCGAGGAGACCGAACGGGTCATCGGTGAACGCCGGATGGCAACCCTGCGCGACCTCGGCTCCGACCCCAGCGTGGTGCGCACGGAGCAGGAGATGCTCGATTTCTCCCGCCGACAGCTGAGCCGCAACCCGCAGGACCTGCCGTTCACGCTGACCTACCTCTTCCAGGACGACGGCAGCGCCGGTCTGGCCGCGACCACCGGGATTCAGCCTGATCATCCGGCCGCTCCGAAGCTGCTTCCGCCGGACTCCGAGACGGTCTGGCCTACGGCCTCTCCGGCTCTGGGTGAGTCCACGCTGGTGCGGCTGGAGGGCGCCGTGTTCGCGGACCTGCCGACGGGGGAGTGGGCCGGAGCCCCTGTGCAGGCGCTGGTGGCGCCGTTGAGGCAGCAGGGCGGGGCCCCGTACGGATTCATGGTGGTCGGCCTGAACCGGTATCGCGACCTGGACGACGTCTACCGCGGCTTCGTGGAACTGGTGGCCGGGCATGTCGCCAACGGAATCGCCAGCGCCCGCAGTTACCAGACGCAGCAGCAGCGAGCGGAAGATCTCGCGGAGTTGGACAGGGCGAAGACGGCGTTCTTCTCCAACATCAGCCACGAGTTCCGTACTCCTCTGACACTCATCATGGGGCCGGTGGAGGAGTTGCGGGACCGGTTCGCCGACGCGGACGCGGACGTGCGTGAGGAACTGGACGTCGTCCACCGCAACGGCCTGCGGCTGGGCAAACTCGTCAACACCCTGCTGGACTTCTCCCGCCTTGAGGCCGGCCGGATGCAGGCCCGTTACGAGCCGGTCGACCTCGGTATGGTCACGGGCGAACTCGCCAGCGTGTTCCGCTCCGCCGTCGACCGGGCCGGCCTGGACTTCCGGGTCGACTGCTCCACGCTGCCCGAACCGGTCTACATCGACCGGAGCATGTGGGAGAAGGTGGTCCTCAACCTGCTCAGCAACGCACTGAAGTTCACGTTCGACGGATCGATCAGCATCTCCGTGGGCGCCGAGGACGGTGCGGCGGTGGTGACTGTCGACGACACGGGGATCGGTGTCGCGGCGACCGAGATGCCACGGTTGTTCGAACGGTTCCACCGCATCGAGAACGCCCGGTCCCGATCCAACGAGGGGAGCGGCATCGGCCTGGCCCTGGTGAAGGAACTCGTCGAGTTGCACCGAGGCGAGATCAACGCCACCTCCACCGAAGGCCGTGGCACCCGATTCACCATCCGGCTGCCCTACGGCTTCACCCACCTGCCCGCGGACGCCGTCCTCTCGGAGGCAAGCACCGGGGTGGCCCCCCGCGCGACCGACCCCTTCGTACAGGAAGCCCTTCGCTGGCTGCCTGACGAGCGGACCGCGACGAAACCCGCCGCGGTCCGGGCCGTCACGGACGGAGGTGCCGATGTGTCGACTCCCGGCCCCGCGCTCCCGGCACACGTACTGGTCACCGACGACAACGCCGACATGCGCGACTACCTCATCCGCCTTCTGTGGGGCGCCGGTTACGAGGTCAGTGCCGTCAACGACGGTCGTCAGGCCCTGAAAGCAATCCGCGCGAAGGCCTTCGACCTCGTCGTCAGCGATGTCATGATGCCCCACCTGGACGGCCTCGGCCTGGTCGCTGCGCTGCGAGCCGACTCACGCACCGCCTCGGTTCCCGTGCTGCTCCTGTCCGCCCGCGCGGGGCAGGAGGCCTCCATCGAAGGCCTGCGGGCCGGGGCGGACGACTACCTCGTCAAACCGTTCGCGGCAGCCGAACTCCTCGCCCGGGTCCGGGCGAACATCGAGTTGTCCCGGCTGCGCAGCCACCACGCCCGCTGGCGCACCGCGTTGGTGGACTCGCTGCAGGAAGCCTTCTTCGTCTGTGACGAGGAGGGCGCCGTCATCGAAATCAACACGGCGTTCACCGACGTCCTCGGGTACGGACCGGAAGGCCTGCCCTACCAGCCGATCCACCCGTGGTGGCCCGACGCCGTCACCGACCCCGCGGCACATCAGCAGGTCAGTGACGCGTTCGCCCAGCTTCTCGGCAACACCCGGGGCTCCTACACCATTCCGGTCACCCACCACGACGGACGCCGGCTATGGGTGACCGCCACCTTCAACCAGGTGGACGATGCCGACACCGGGCGCCGCGTGACCGTCGGCACATTCCGCGATGTCACCGCCGAGCACTACGCCATCCAGCGCGATAGCGCCCTGGCGGCCCTGAGCACCGGCCTGTCACGGTCAACCAGCCTGGCCGAGGCACTGGCCGGCGCGCTGAACGAACTGAAGAAGCTGTGGCGTGCCCGGAGCGTCCTGGCAGCGGTCTTCGACCACGGTGACGAACCCACCCTGACCTCCACCGAGACGTCGCTCGCCTGGCCGGAGCTGTCCGCCGAACGACGTGCGGCGCTGGAGAACCTGCGGCAAGCACCGATTCTGACCCCTGTCGCCGACCACACCGGGGCCGGTCTCCTCCTTGAGTTCCCCACCGGCCCGCTCGCTCTCTGGATCGACCTGGGCGAGCACCGGCCCTTCACCGGCGAGGACCAGCTGCTGCTGTCCCTTCTGGCCGGCCACCTCGCCCAAGGACTGCACCGCGCACACCAGATCGACCAACAGCGCGAGACCGCGATCGCCCTCCAGCGCGCCATCCTCGGCCCCGCCCGGCTCCCGGCCGGATTCGCCGTGCGTTACGAACCCGCCACCCAGCCCCTGGAGGTCGGCGGCGACTGGTACGACACCGTCACCCTGCCCGACGGCCGGATCGGCATCGTCGTCGGCGACTGCGTGGGCCGAGGCCTCGAAGCCGCCAGCGTCATGGGCCAACTGCGCAGCGCCTGCCGCGCCCTGTTGCTCCAGGACGCCAGTCCCGCCCAGACGCTGATGGCCCTGGACCAGTTCGCCGCCGGTGTCCCGGGCGCGGCCTGCACCACCGTCTTCTGCGGAGTCCTCAACACCGACACGGGGCAGCTGACGTACTCCAGCGCCGGCCATCCGCCCGGCATCCTGGTCCATCCGGACGGCCCCACCCGGCTCCTCGAGGGTGGACGCTCCCTGCCGCTGGCCGTCCGTCCTGGCCATCCACGCCCCGAGGACACCTGTACGATCCCGGCCCGGTCCACCCTTCTCCTCTACACCGACGGGCTCGTCGAGCGCCGCCGCCGCCCGCTCACCGTGGGCATCGAGCAGGCGAGCGAAGCTCTGCAGGACGGCCGGGGCATCGCAGTCGATGACCTCGCCACCGACGTCATGTCCCGGTTGGCCCCAGCCGGCGGCTATGACGACGACGTCGCGCTGCTGCTCTATCGTCACCCGGCCCCGCTGGAGATGTCCTTCCCCGCCGAGTCGTCCCAGCTCGCCCCGGTCCGCAAGACACTGCGGGGCTGGCTCGACCAGTGCGGCCTGCCCCCCAACACCGTGCAGAACATCCTGGTCGCCGCAGGCGAGGCGTGTGCCAACGCCATCGAGCACGGCCATCGTGACGCCCCTGGCAGCACCATCTATTTCCGGGCCGAGGCCTACGTCGACAATCTGCACCTGACCATCGCCGACACCGGCCGGTGGAAAACCCCGCAACCAGAGGTCAACACCCACCGCGGTCGCGGGATGGGTCTGATGCGTGCACTGATGCAGCAGGTGACCATCACCCCGGGCCCGTCCGGCACCACCGTCGACATGCATACGAGGATCGCCTGATGCCAACTCCTTTGACACTCACCTCCGGACGACGGCCCGACGGAACCGCGCTGCTGACCGCTGTCGGCGAGATCGACATGAGCAACACCCATGACCTGGCCGCGGCTCTCGCCGGCACCCCAGGCCCCCTGGTCCTCGATCTCACCGGTGTCGAGTACCTCGACAGCGCCGGTCTCAGTGCGCTGTTTCCGCACGCCGACCGCATCGAGCTGATCGCCAACCCCCTCCTGCAACCCGTCCTGACCATCTCCGGCCTTGCGAGCCTCACCACCGTCCACGGCACCTGACCGGTCTGCTCCAAGCCGATGCGGCGCCGGGTGCCGTCCCGCTGTCACTGGCGAAACAGGTCGTAGACCCTGCCCCTTGGCCCGTACTCGACGGCCACGTCCCGCCACCGAACACCGGTACGAACCCTGTCCGGGACGGCACCGACACCGTGATCACACCAACCGCAACATGATCGTCTCACTCGGCGAGAAGCAACCGAGGTGGCGCGGCTGCGGTGGTCGGTCATGGTGCATCAGACCCGATCGGCCGGACGAGGCGCCCAGGCATGCGGGCCGCGAGGTGCTCGATCAGCTCGGTCACACGACGAGGTACATGACCGGCGTCCGACAGCAGGGCGTAGATGTCGGCCGCGGGTGTCGAGACGTGCGGGAGTACACGTACGAGCTCACCTCGTTCGATGTACGGCCGGACGTGCCACTCCGAGCGCATGATCACTCCGCGGCCCTCCAGGGCCCAACCCATGACGATGTCCCCGTCGTTGCTCGACAGAGAGCCGCGCACGTGCACATGTCTCGGATCACCGGCATCCCCGAACCGCCACAGGGCGAAGTCCCCTCCGTTCTCGCGCAGCACGATGCAGTCGTGGAGCGCGAGGTCGTCCACCTCGGCGGGAGCGCCACGTCGTTCGAGGTACGACGGGGCTGCGCACGGCACGCGGCGGTTCTCCGCCAGTCGGCGCATCCGCAGCGAGGAGTCCGGCGGACTGCCGACGTGAACGGCGACGTCGAACTCCTGCCGGTGTGAGCGAAGCGGCAGCGCCGAGGTGTTCAGCACGACCTGCAGGTGAGGATGGAGCGCCGCGAACTCGGCCAGCAGGGGAGCGACGTGGGCCCTGCCGAGACCGAGGGTCGACTGTACGACCAGGGAGCCGCGCAGTTCCCCCGAGCCATGGGTGACGAGATCCTCGAGTTCGCGGAGCTGGTCGAGGATGGCGTTGAGTCTTCCGGCGTACAAGGTGCCCTCTGACGTCAGGACGAGTCGTCGGCTGCCGCGCTGAACGAGCCGGACGTCGAGGCGCTTTTCGAGGGCGCTCAATCTCTTGCTGATCACGGGAAGCGAGCAGCCGAGCCGGCGTGATGCCTCCGTGAGCGTCTCGCTGGCCGCGATGACCTGGAAGAACTGCAAGTCGTCGACGGAGGTCTTCATCGGGTCCTCGATCTGCGGGAGGTTTTCCAAACTGGAAAGGGTAGCTTGCCTGTTCGCGCGTTGTGGTGGGCGTCTCGGCGGACCAGAGTGGAGAGCCGTGCGAGCCGGCCGGGCCGGTGCAGCAGCCCGACCAGCAAGGAGTCGAAGTCGTGCCACAGCGATACCACATCGCCGCCGTACCGGGGGACGGCATCGGCAAGGAAGTCGTTCCGGAAGGACTGCGATGTCTCCGCGCCGCTGCCGACGCACACGGCTTCACTCTGGAAGTCGACGAGTTCGACTTCGCCAGTGCCGACTACTGGACGCGACACGGCCGGATGATGCCCGAGAACTGGCGCGACGTACTGGGCGGCTTCGACGCGATCTTCTTCGGCGCGGTCGGGTGGCCCGAGGTGGTGCCCGACCACGTGTCCCTGTGGGGAAGCCTCCTGCAGATGCGACGTGGCTTCGACCAGTACGTGAATCTGCGGCCGGTCCGTCTCCTGCGAGGAGTTCGGAGCCCGCTGCGTGACTACGAGCCGGGCGACATCGACTTCTACGTGGTCAGGGAGAACACGGAAGGCGAGTACTCCAGCATCGGCGGACGCATCTTCGAGGGCACCGACCGTGAGACCGTGCTTCAGGAGACGGTGATGACCCGAATCGGCGTCGACCGGGTGTTGCGCTATGCCTTCGAACTGGCCTCCGCCCGGCCCGCCGGACACCTGACCTGGGCGACCAAGAGCAACGGGATCTCGATATCCATGCCCTACTGGGATGAACGGGCCGCTGAGATGGCTTCGCGCTATCCCCAGGTGCGGGCCGACAAGGACCACATCGACATCCTGGCGGCCAAGTTCGTGCTGCGGCCCGACCGCTACGACGTGGTCGTGGCGAGCAACCTCTTCGGCGACATCCTCTCCGACCTCGGCCCGGCCTGCACGGGCACGATCGGCGTGGCGCCCAGTGCGAACATCAACCCCGAGCGCAGCCACCCCAGCCTGTTCGAACCCGTGCACGGATCGGCTCCTGACATCGCCGGGCGGGGCATCGCCAACCCGGTCGGGCAGATCTGGAGCGGGGCGATGATGCTGGACCACCTGGGCGAGACCGCGGCCGCGGCTGGGATCATCGCTGCGATCGAGTCGGTCCTGGAGCGGCAGCCAGAGGTGCTCACCCCGGACCTCGGTGGAACCGCGACGACGGAAGCACTGGGAACAGCCATCGCGAGGCGGATCACCGGTACCTCGCGGAAGGAAGAGGGAAGTACGTGTCACGCGTCCTGATCACCACCGACTATCTGCGCCCCGGCGACGAGGTGGACCAGTACCTCAGGTCCGCCGGGCTGACGACACGACACGACCCGATGACCGGCCCCCGCGATCCGGAACAGTTGGTGTCCGCGCTGGCCGGTATGGACGCGGCCCTCATCGCGAACGAGCCCTTCAGCGCCGACCTCCTGGCCCGCGCTCCACAGCTGAAAGTCGTGGTCCGCACCGGCGTCGGCTACGACTCCGTCGATGTCGAGGCCGCACGCGGGCTGGGGATCACGGTGAGCAACCTGCCCGGCGTCAACGCGAACGCCGTGGCCGAGTACACGCTGGGCCTGCTGATCACCTCCGCGCGCCGCCTCATCGACAGCGCGACGGGCGTGGCCGCCGGGACCTGGCCACGGGAGGACGGCAACGAACTTCGGGGCGCGACACTCGGTCTCTTCGGCTTCGGCGCGGCCGCACGTGCCGTCCTGCCGCTCGCCCAGGCCTTCGGCATGGACGTGGTGTGCACCACCAGGAGCCCAGAGAGTGAGCGCGACGCCACCGGAGTCCGTTTCGTGTCCTTCGCCGAACTGCTCGCCACAGCTGACTACGTCTCGATCCACAGCTCCCTCACCAACAGGACGAGGGGACTTTTCGACGCGAGCGCCTTCGCGCGGATGAAGAAGACGGCCATCCTCATCAACACCGCGCGAGGGGCCATCGTCGACGAGCACGCGCTCGCCGCCGCTGTCAGGTCGGGCACCATCGCCGGCGCGGCCCTCGACGTGGTGACCGAGGAACCGATGCCGGCGGAGAGCCCGTTGCGAGGGATCAAGGGAATCACCGTCTGCTCTCACCTCGCCGGCCAGACCGCGCAGGCACGCCGTGCGACAGGCCTCGCCGGTGCCGAGGAACTCGTCGCCGCCCTGGAGGGACGCCCTCGGTTCGCGGTCACCTGAGAACACACGACCACGCGAGGCCGCCGGTCCGTCCGTGAGAACGGGACCGGCGGCCTCACCTGGTTCAAGGGCCTGGCACCGAAGGCGGCGTTGCCCCGCCCGCCGCCTTCAGCGGGGCCCCGCCGACGCTCAGTCGAAGAGGTCGGGATCCGTGTGGGAGATCTGGTCGAAGAGGGGCTGGAACTGGAACCAGCCGGCCAGGTCGAAACCCACCTGTTCGTAGGTCGACTTCGCCTCCTCGTGAGGTATCTGGACGGTGGGACCCGCTGCCTTCGCGGCGAGCTGAGCCTGCGCCGAGCGCTCCATCGTGATGAACCAGTACGCGGCGGCGTCGACCGACCCGGCGGCGGTCAGCAGGCCGTGATTGCGCAGGATGACCGCCTTGTGTGTCCCGAGCGCCTCACCGATACGTCGGCCTTCCTCCGGATCATTGGCGACGCCCGAGTAGTTCTCGTAGCAGCCGTGGTCCTCGTAGAAGGCGCAGGCGTCCTGCGTGAGGGGTTCGAGCCGCTGGGTCGTCGCCGACAGCGCCTTGCCGTAGACGGAGTGGCTGTGGGCAGCCCCCACCACGTCCGGTCGCATCGCGTGAACGGCCGAGTGGATGGCGAAGGCGGCACGGTTGACCCGGTGACGGCCCTGGACGACGTCGCCGTCGTGGTTGACGAGCAGGAGATCACTGACCTTCACGTGCTTGAAGGAGACGCCGAACGGGTTGACCCAGAAGTGGTCGGGGAACTCGGGGTCGCGTGCCGTGATGTGGCCCGCCACGCCCTCCTCGAAACCGAAGCGTCCGAAGAGACGCAGAGCGCCCGCGAGTCGTTCCTTGCGGTGCCGTCGTTCGATGGCCGGATCGGTGAAAGGGGCGGGGAGACGGAAGATCAGCTTCTCCTCGGGAATGGGCACGAGGTCCTTCAGGGCCAGCGGTTCGGCAATGGTGTCGTCCGATCGGCTCACTTCATGGATCACAGCGTTCTCCTCGTCGTCTGAGGTCGGGAATCCGGATGGGGTACGGCGGGTCGTGGGGCCGGGTGTGGTCAGCTCTGCCGTTGTGTGCCGACGTACGGAGGCGCGCTCACGCGTCGGCCGTGAGATGCCGTGAAGGAACGCGCAGGGTGGCCAGAGGGACGTGGTGCTGCCCGGCGTGGATGTCCCGGTCCCGGAGGCTGGCCTGAGTGACGGGGCGAGGGAAGGAGATCTTCACGACGTTCAGCGCGGGGATGCGGAAGATCTGCACCTGCGCGGCATCGACCTTGTAAAGGTTCGCGATCACCTGTTCGTTGAGGAAGGTGTCGTCCGCCGCGATGGCGTATCCGGCGGCGTCCCTCATGAAGGTCTCCATGGTGACCCAGAAGGGGCCGGCGTTCTTGGAACGGACCTCGATGGCGTAGTCACCGAGCTCGGGTGGGGCGGTGGTGCTCTCAGACATGGGAAACCTCGCGGGAGTGATGGGTGCGGAACATGCCGGCGGGTGAGTCGACGTCCACGGCGTGGTTGAGGACGAACTCGTAGGCCGCCCCGCGTTCCATCTCGGCCGGGGATGTGGCGAAGGCGAAGCTGGGGAGGTACGCCATGTCGGGGAGCGGGAGGTGCAGCATCAGCGGGTTGGCGACCTTGGCGATCGCGGTTGCGGCGTTCTGCGTCGAGGCGTTGACGAGGAGCATGACGCCGACCTCCCGGGGTGGCGTGGCATCGGGGTCGATGTCGCCGAGGATGGCGTTGTGGCCGTAGAGGCGGATGTCCAGGCCGTAGTCGTCGTCGCTCAGGCCCAGGGTCTGCTGGATGCGGTCGGTGAGGACGGTGCGCAGGTAGGAGGCCCAAGTCTCGATTCCGGCGGTGATGCGGGGGTCGCGGATGCCGGTGAAGGAGACGGTCTCGTAGCCGGTGACGCGTGCGCCTTCGAGTTTGATGGTGTGCTGTTCGGCCGTTTCGAAGCGGGAACCCTCGACGCGTACGCGACGTTCGTCGACGGCGGTGTAGGTCGCGTCCGAGACGTCGAGTGTGCCCGCGGGTTCGCGCATCCGGTAGGGGTTCGCCGTCTCGTAGAGCATGTGTGCCGCGACGGAGATGGGTGTGCAGATGTTGGTGGGGTCGAGGGGTTCGATGACGAAGCCGTCGTGGTCGATGGTGGCGAAGACTCCGCCGAGCCGTGGGTCCGTGGTCGCCTGTCCACCGCATTCGACGATCTTGGCGGCGTGCCAGGTGGGGCCGGCCGGCATGCCGAGCATCAGCGGGACGGCTGCCGCGAGAGCGGTGTCGGTGGCCCGTCCGGCGAGGATGACCTGCGCGCCGTCCCGAATCGCTTCGGCGATCGGTTCGTGGCCCATCATGCCGACGATGTGAGTGCAGCTTTCGAGCGTCTCCGGCTGGAGCGGGCCGTGCGGTGGAAGCGGCCGGATTCGTCCGGCGCTCAGCTGCTCCTTGAGGAATCCGGGATCCTGTTCGCTGTAGATGCGGGCGACCTTCAGATCCAGGCCTTCCTCCGCCATGACGCCCTCGGCTATCTCGGCGACCCAGTCGACTCCGGAGTCCGTTCCGCTGGTCCCGCAGGAACCGACGATGAGCGGAATGCGTGCGGTGGCGGCCGCTTTGAGGAGGATGCGCAGGTCTCGGCGTACTGCGGCGGCTGTGGTCTTCGCGAGACCGGCGCCCAGGTAGTAGGGGCCGGAGTCGGTGGAGCCGCCGTCGATGGCGATGACGTCGGGGCCGAGAGTCAGGCCTCGCTCGATGCTCTCCGGGGTGAAGCCGGCACCGAGCATGCCGGAGGGAGTCAGGACTCCGACGCGGGCGGCCGCGTCACTGGACGGGGGCATGCGGGTTCTCCTCGTTCGGGGTGGCTTCCTCGTGGAAGATCCGGATGTCGTCCGGGGCAAGGCTGACCACGAGTTCGCCGTCGGTGACGGGGCGTGTGGTGGTCACCACCACAGGCGTGTCGGCGATGCGGATGATGTAGCGGTAGTGGTCGCCGAGGTAGGCGCGGTTCTCCACCCTGGCCGTCAGCGCGTGCGCCGGCGGGCTGGTGTCGCCGACGCGGTGAACGCTGATGTTCTCGGGCCGGATGCAGATCTTCACGCGGCCCGACCGTTTGTCGGTGTGGGGGATCGTGAGGGGTGCGCCGATGCCGTCGACGCGTACCAGCGCGTGTTTGCCGTCGGCCTCGGTGACGGTGGCGGCGAGGATGTTGGCCGTGCCGACGAAGTCGGCCACGAACAGGTCCGCCGGGTTCTCGTATATCTCGTGGGGGGTGCCGATCTGGTGGACCCTGCCGCGGTTCATGACGGCGACCCGGTCGCTGAAGGACAGTGCCTCGTCCTGGTCGTGGGTCACGAAGACGGTGGTGACACCGACCTGTTCCTGGAGCGCTTTGAGCCACTGGCGGGACCGGTCTCTGAGCTTCGCGTCCAGGTTCGAGAACGGCTCGTCCAGAAGCAGCAGGTCGGGCGGGTGGGCGAGAGCACGGGCCATGGCGACGCGCTGCTGCTGACCGCCTGACAGTTCGTGCGGGTAGTTGCGGGCGTGGTCGCCGAGTTCGACCAGGTCCAGGACCTCCTGCACCCGGTGGTCGCGTTCGGCTTTCGCCGTCCGGCGCAGTTTCAGGGGGTAGGCGACGTTGTCCGCGACCGACATGTGGGGCCAGATGGCGTACGACTGGAACACGACGCCGCAGTTGCGGTGCTCGGGGCCGACGTTGACGCGGCCGTGGTCGAACATGACCCGGTCGCCGAACGCGATGCTTCCCGAGTCGGGCTCGTGCAGTCCCGCGATGGACCACAGGGTGGTCGACTTGCCGCAGCCGCTGGGCCCGAGGAGGGTGAAGATCTCGCCGTCCTTGATGGTCAGCGAGAGGTCGTGGAGAACGGTTCGCTCGGCGAACTTCTTGGTGATCTTTTCGAGGTGAAGGCTAGGCACGGGGACGCACCCCCAGCAGGGCACGTCCGGCACCCAGGACGACCAGGGTGATGACCATCTGGATGACTCCCAAGGCGGCGACGCTTCCGCCGATGCTTGTCGCCGCGAGTTGCAGCATGGTGAGACCGAGAACGGGTGTCTGGTCGGTGACGAGGAAGACCGCGGGTTCGGCGTCGTTGAGCATGGCCACGAAGAGCAGTACGAAGGACGCGCCCATGGCGGGAGTCACGAGGCGGAGAATGACGGTCCGCATCGCTTTCCACCAGGTGGCGCCCGACGTACGGGCGGCGTTGTCGAGGTCCGCGCCGATTCCGGTCAGCGCGGGATAGAAGGCGCTGTACCCGAGAGCGAGACTCCGTACGGCGAACGCGATGCCGATGCCCCACAAACTGGCGCGTACGGCCCCGGACTTGTCGAGCAGGGCGAAGCTCCAGAAGAACGCCATGCCGGTCACGAGAGCCGGCATCATGCGGGGCCACATCATTCCCTGTTGGAGCGAGCCGCGGAATCTGAAGCGGGACCGGTGCGCGATCACCGACAGCACGGCGATGGCGACGGTCGTCAGGGCGCCGCCGATCGCTGCGATGAGGAGGCTGTTGACGATCGAGTTCGTGTAGAGCGGATTCTCGAAGACCGCGGAGAAGTTGCCGAGCGTCAGCACGCTCCACGGGGAGATGAACGGCGACAGGATGGAGGTGAACGCCGTCAGGAAGACGCCGGCCAGCGGGACGACCACGGAGACCAGGAGGAAGAGCCCGATCAGGGCCGCGACGATCCAGCGCGACGGTCCCAGCCTGAGCGTCCGGACACCGGTGGGTTTGCCGGTCGTGGTGGTGAACCGGGCGGTGTCTCCGACGAGGCGGTTGCGCAGGACGAGGAGTCCGGAGACGGCCACGAGGAGGAACACGGCGCCGGCGGAGACCAGGCCCTGCTGTGCCTCGTTGACCCAGTGGTCGTAGAGGTAGGTGGAGATCAGGTTGATCTTGTTCGAGAATCCCAGGATGAGGGGCAGGCCGAGAACCTCCATGGAGAGGGCGAAGACCAGGAGTGCCGCGTTGGTGATCGCGGGGCGCAGCAGCGGGAGGCTGACGGAGACCAGGCTGCGCAGCGGGCCGGCCCCGAGAGTGCGTGCCGCGTCCTCGAGCGCGGGGTCGATGGACAACAGGGTGCCGCGGCAGAGAAGGAAGATGGTGGGAGCGGCGACGCTCATGGCGACCATGGCCATCCCTGGGATGCTGTAGAGGTCGACGGGCATGCCCAGGAAGGTGTTCGTCCTCAGCCAAGAGGACGCGAACCCCGCGGGGGTCCACATGGCCGCCCATCCGATGATGAGGACCAGGCCCGGCAGCGCGATCGGAACCAGCAGGAGCGTGGTCAGTGTCCGGCGCCCAGGGATGTTCGTGCGCGTGAGGAACACCGCGCATGCCACGCCGACGAGTACGGAGCCGACGGTGTTGAGCGCTGCGAACAGGATCGAGTTGACCACCGCCGTCCACCAGCCGTCGTCCGTGAGGAGGGCGTGGAAGTTGTCCAGGGTCAGGTGGCCGCCGGATTCGTACAGGGCTGTGGACCACAGTGAGGCGGCCACGACCGGGACGACGGGGCCGACGATGACCAGGAGCGCCAGTACCCACACGAGGTAGTGGCTCGCGTTGGTGGACAGTGACCGGCGTCGAGGGCTGGGTGCGAGTTCGGTGGCGTGGACTGGCGGCGGTCGCAGTCGGACGAGGCTCATCGGTCGTACGCCGACTTCCACCTCGTGACGATCTCCGGCTTGTTCTTCACGATGCCTTCGAGGTAGCCGCCGAGCATCATGTTGTCGGCGCCGACGACGGCTTCGACCGCTGGAAGCCCGTAGGCGCACTCGACACCGTCACGGTAAGGGGTGAATCCGCCTGCGCACGCGGCTTCCTGGCCTTCGGCCGACAACAGGAAGTTGACGAAGACCTTGGCCGCGTCCGGTGAACTCGCCTTCTTGGTGACGGCGACGGCGCGGGGGAGCATGGGAGTTCCGTCGGTCAGATAGGTGTAGTTGAGGACCTTCGCCGCCTCCTCTCCCTCGATCAGTGCCCGGACCGAGCCGGCGACGAAGTAGGCCGCCTGGTACTGCCCTTGAGCCAGCTTCTGCATCAGGTTGCCGTTGCCGGACTCGACTCCGCTGTTCTGGCCGAGCACTTCGAGGTTCTTCCACCCTGCGTCACCGTGCTTGGCGGTGTAGTTGCTGACGGACCCGAACGACATGGGATTGGTGATGTCCGTTGTTCCGACCTTGCCCTTGATGGACTTCGACAGCTCTGCCAGGGACTTGAGGTCCTTGGGCTGTTTGTCCTTGGGGATCAGCGCGGTGTTGTAGACGGCGACAACCGGGTCCTCGGACATCGCGACCACGCCTGGGGCGAGCCGTGCGTAGTCGGGGAGATTCTTGAGATTGGGGTCGCTGTAGTCGAGGACGTTCCCCTTGCTGACGAAGTTCAGCATGCCGACGGCGTCGGTGGCCATGACGACATCCGCCGTACGGACGCCCGTCGCGGTCTCGGTGGCGTAGCGCTGGAAGGTCTGGGGGTCGGTCATGTTCAGCACGCGCACATCGATGGCGCTGTACTTCGCCTCGAACGCCTTGGTCACAGGCGCCATCTGCTCGGCATCGGCGTTGGTGTAGAGGAGGACCGAGCCCTGCTTCTCGGCTCGGGCGATCGTCGCCGAGTCGAGTGGCGTCACCGCTGAGGCCTTGCCGACGTCGACCGAGGACGTCGGTGTCGCCGACCCGCCCGTCCCGGTCGAGCCGCCGCACGCGGTCAGAACAACCGTGCAGGCGGCTGTCAGGACGCAAGCTCTGGAAAGCGAGATCATCATTGATCCTCCACTATTTGCTATAGCGCAAAACCTGCAAAAAGGGGCGCCTCTGTGGTCTGGGGCCCTGGTGGGAACGGCTGGCGATGGCGGAGAGCTGCAAGCCGGCTCGGGCTCGACGTGCGCGGCTGACACGTCACTTTTGGATCAGGTATTGGCTCTGGCGAGGTCTTGAGGGGTGGCGCGTCGATCGAGTGTCGGCGCTCACCGGGTGACGAGGGCGGCTGTGCTCACTTGGACGGTATGTTATTTGCTACAGCATTATTGTCAACCAGTTGCGACAGCATCAGGCGGAGTTCGGGTGCGTGGGGTACTTCAGGCTCCGGATGGGGCGGTGGAATCGGGCGGGGGCACGGCGAGCGTCCTCCGCAGGGCGGCGAACCGGCGGGACCGTGTGCGCACGCTCAACTCCGCCTCGGGCGCCAGCGATTCCCCGCCGTGGATCCCACCGGGATAGACGTGCAGCTCGACAGGCACTCCCGCCCACATGAGTCTCTGGGCGAAGTCCATCGCCTCGTCGCGGAAGAGGTCGAGGTCGCCGATGTCGACGTAGGTCGGCGGGAGCCCCGCGAGGCGGGTGGCGCGTGCCGGAGCCGCGTAGGGCGGTACGAGGCCGGTGCCGTAGAGGTCGCCCAGGTACGCCTGCCAGGCCCGGCGATTCGCCTCCCGACTCCACGCCCCGAAGCCGGTGTTCATGAGATTCGAGGGGGTGGCGGGCTGGTCGTCCAGCATCGGTGACACGAGCGTCAGGCAGGCGATCTCCGGGCCACCGCGGTCCCGGGCGAGCAGTGCGGTGGCGACCGCCAGGCATCCGCCCGCGCTGGGGCCGTAGAGAGCGATACGGTGCGCTTCGATTCCCAGGTCCTGCTGGTTGTCCGCGACCCACGTGAGGGTCGCGAAGCAGTCGTCCAGCGCCGCTGGGTAGGCGTCCTCCGGCGCGAGCCGGTAGTCCACCGATACGACCACGGAGTCGGTCGCCCGAGCCAGTTCCATGGCCTTCCCGTCGTCGTCGGCAACGCTCCCGGAGACCATGCCTCCGCCGTGGATGTACAACACGCAGGGCATCGCCGGACCGTGGTCATGGGGGCGGTACACCCGCACCTGGACGGCCGGTTGTGCGTCCGTGGTCGACGGGATCGAGACGTCGCGGATGGTGACGTCATGCGGCGCGGCTGCCTCTGGGCTGTATGCCGCCAACTCCTGCCGTCTCCGGCGGCGTTCCGCGACGTCCTCGATGCCGCTCAGCCCGGACGGACCGACGACGTCGAGATATCGGTCGAGACTCACACGCACCTGCGGGTCTATTCGATCTCTGATGTCCATGGTCTCGCTCTCGCCGTCAGTGATGGACCCTGCGGGGTGACGCGGGCCGGCGGTCGTGAGCGGACACGCACGCAGGCCCTGCGCCTATGTCTACGGCGGTGCATGTGGCAGCCGCTCAGGGGTGCATTCGAGGGCGGCGCGCCAAGCGCCGCGCGTCCTGGGTGCCCGGGCGAGGGGTGCCGACCCGTCCCCGTGCAACCGCGCAATGCAGTACAGGGGTTCCGCGACCAGCAGCGTCCTGGCACCGTCACGTCCGCGCCGGCGCCGTCACGCCGAGTGCACCTTAGTTGACTCGTCATGCTGTAGCAAATACCATGCCCCACATGAGTCAGCTACCCCGTCTAACGTCACCGGCGACTCTCGGCGATCAAGCCTATGCAGCCATCCGCGAGGCCATCGTCACGGGCACGTTGAAGCGTGGAGAGAAGGTCACGGAGCGGGGCCTGGCCGAGTCCCTCAACATCAGCGCGACTCCCGTCCGTGAAGCACTCCGGCGCCTTGAGCAGGACCGTCTGGTCGAGCGGACCGGCCCCCGAACCGTCCGCATCGCGAAGTTCGACAAGGACGAGCTCCGTGAGTTCACCATGATCGAGGACGTGCTCCGAGCTCTCTCCGCCCGTCTGGCTGCCGAGAAATCGACGGCGGCGCAGCGACGCGAGATGTCCAACTGCCTTGAGAAGGCGTACAAGTTGCGCGGCGACCTGCACAACGGCGTCGCCGGAAGCGACGAGGAGCGGCATCTCGTCATCGAGATCCAACAGCTCATGCGGCACTTCCACTCGCTCGTGGACCAGGCCAGCGGTAACGCGACACTCGTTCAAATGCTGAGCACCGTCGACGCTTTCGGCTCGGACGAGCGGCAGAGCAGCGTTCTGGCCCAGGTCCGAGGTGAGGACCGAAAGGTCGTGGACGAGCGCTTCAAGCAGCACCGCGCCATCTACGACGCCATCGCCTCAGGTGACGGAGACCGGGCCGAAGAACTGATGAGGGCCCACAGCCACACCTCGAACGCATCACGCATCGAGACACGTTTCACGGGCTGACACGGTGCCGGCGAGCCCGGCGGCCAAGGCGTCGCTTCGGCCGAACTCGCCGACACCGGGGCCGTCCCGGAAGGCTCACGGACTGAATCCCCGGTCCCCTCGGAGCGGAATGCGTCGCGTTCGGCTACCGCGTGGCGAGCCGTGCCATGACGGCGTCGAGGGTGAAGCCGAGGGTGAACGCGAACTCGGCGTCCCTGTCGAAGTGCGCGAGGTCGGTGGCTGCTTCGGCGAGCCGCGGGAGACCTGACTGCTCCAGCACGGCTCGGCGCTGTGCGATGCCGGGAGCGTCGGTCATGCCGTAGGTGGGTCCCGCCTGCACCTCGCGGAGCAGAGTGCCGATCAGGGTGGCGACGAGGACGCGCAGTATCGGGACCGCGTCGTGTTGCGGGAAGCCTGCGGCGCGGAGCACGTTCAGGACCGCGTCGACCGGGGCGAGTGCCTTGAACGAGGTGAGTTGGCGGGTGAGTACGAGCGGTGCGGCCCGGGGATGGGCCAGAGCGCTGTCGCGGAACGCGTGCCCGATGGCCGGCAGGTCGGTGCGCACGTCGCCGGTGGGCTCGGGCAGACGCATCGATCCGAGGATCTGCTCGGCCACCGCGTCGAGAAGGCCGTCCTTGCCCGCGACGTGGTTGTAGAGGCTCTTCGGATCGACGCCGAGGACAGCGGCGACAGCGCGCATGGAAACCGCGTCGATGCCGTCGAGGTCGATGACCTTGAGGGTGGCCGCGACGATCGCGTCGCGGTTCAGCTGCGGCGCCCCCTTGGGGGGGCGGCCCCGTCGGGGTTCTCGTTTCGCGGTCATGACCTCATGATGCCCGCCCTTGTGTTAATCCACAACGTGGGTATATTGGTTGGCCTCGGTGAATACCCACGGCGTGGGTAAAGGAGGGATCGGCGATGCGGTTTCCGTGGGGTTCCGTGGAGGTGGCCGACCTGCCGACGATCGGTGTCGGCGTCGATACCTTGCCCGACCTGTCGAGGTCGGACGAGCCGCCGGGTGTCCGGTTACGGACGGCCCGTGCCCAAGCCCTCGCGTTTCGTGGGGAGTTCGCCCTGACGGGCATGCCGGACAGCATTGTCACGCGCGATCTGGTCACGCTGCCGTACCCCACGCGGTTCGGCCTGTTCCGCGCGTCGCGCGCGATCGCCCCGTTCCTGTCGATCACCAACCGCATGCTGGTGATCCGATGGCACGAGAGCGACGGGTGCCCGCGGGTGCTGCTCTTCGAGCCGAGTGACGTCGAACTGGGCCGCTACACCCCGTACTTCGACAACCTCGCCCAGAAGACACCGGGCGTCCTCCAGCGCCGGATGGTCCGCGAGCACGGCACCGTGCTCGGGCACCTCGCGGGTCTCGGTATCCGGCCGAGCGACGTCGACTACCTGATGTTCGACCACCTGCACACTCAGGACCTGCGCCGCTGGGTCGGCACGACCGCGCACCAGGACGACCTCGACGCACACCCGCGAGCCGCGTTCCCCAACGCGAAGGTCATCGTCCAGCGTGACGAGCTTGCCGGCATGGCTGAGCTGCACCCGCTGCAGAAACCCTGGTACCAGCCGGCCGCCTACCGCGATGTCCCGCCCGAGGCGTTCCTGCCGATCAGCGGTTCCGTCGTCCTCGGCCCGGGCGTGGCGGTGATCAAGACGCCGGGGCACGTCTTCGGAAACCAGAGTCTTGTCGTCAACACCTCGACCGGCATGTGGGTCAGCAGCGAGAACGTCATCGCCGCCGAAGCCCTCGCCCCCGAGCACTCCGGACTTCCGGGCATCGCCAGGTGGTCGCGGCAGTGGCAGCAGGAGGTGGTGCTCAACGCCAACACGATCGAGACGACCGCGGATCAGTACAACTCGGTCGTCCTGGAGAAGACGTTGGCCGACCGCAGCCAGGCCGA
The DNA here is from genome assembly GCF_044751025.1 of Streptomyces sp. NPDC088747. Classification (NCBI taxonomy): domain Bacteria; kingdom Bacillati; phylum Actinomycetota; class Actinomycetes; order Kitasatosporales; family Streptomycetaceae; genus Streptomyces; species Streptomyces sp. NPDC088747. Next base: position 98,644 of record NZ_JBIVKZ010000024.1, on the reverse strand, counting down.
CTCCCGGTTCGTGCAGTTCTTCCCCTCCAGCGAGCTGACCGGCGCCTGGACGAACCCCGGCACCACCCCCACGTTCAGCCACGGACACATCACCCACGGCATCCAGCCGGTTTGAGGAGGCGCACCATGTCGCGATTCGTTCTGCCGCCCGAGGACGTTCTGCGTGCCCGCGAGAAGCTCGTGCTCGATCACTTCCGCGACGAGGTCCGCCAGGACTGGGACGCCGCCCTGGAGACGTTCCCGCACCCGCATTACGAACTGATCGCCCAGATGACCGTCCACGACGGCGACGGAGAGGTCCGCGAGTACTACCACGACACGCGCGTGGCGTTCCCCGACCAAGACCACGAGATCATCGCGTTCCGGCACAGCGTCGATGCCGTGATCGTGGAGTTCTGGCTGCTGGGCACCCACAAGGGGCCGCTCGGGAAGATACCGCCGACGGGGTCGAAGCACCGCACCCGCATGACGGCGTACTTCATTTTCGACGAGCAGGAGAACCTCGTCACCGAGCGGATCTACTTCGATCAACTCACCATCGTCAAGCAGCTCGTCGACGGCATCGACAAACGCGGCCCGAGGGGTCTGCTCAAGCTCGGTCGCGTCATCAAAGGTCTCCTCGCGATGTCCGGGAGCGCGCCTGACCCACGCCTGGCGGAGACCACACCACCTGATTTCGTCCGTTGACGACCACTGATCAAGGCAGGCGGTCCGTGAACTCGCCGACCACAACGTCGGCTTCGGCCACCACGCGCACACGCATCGGCGGCCGTGGCGCCGACCGGAACCTGCAAGAGGCCGCGCCACCTCTCAGAGCGAAGGTCCGTTCACCGCCGGCATGGAGGTCGCCGGCGTCGTCGAGGCCGGGAGTCCGCCGTCGCCGCACCTGCCCGCGGGAGCCCGCGTCATGGGGATCACCACCGGTGCGTTCGCACACTTCGCCCTGGCATGGCCGATATGACGGAGGGATTCGAGTGAAGGTCCACCATGTGAACTGCGGCAGCATGCGTCCCTGGGGTGCGCCTGAGGGGCTGGTCTGCCACGTGCTGCTCATCGAGACCGACACCGGACTCGCGCTCTGCGACACCGGTCTCGGCCTCCTTGACCGGGTCTCACCCGGCCGACGGTTCGGACCGGCCCGGCATGTCGTGCGCCCGGCGTTCGACGAGGCCGAGGCGGCCGTCCGGCAGGTGGAGTCGCTGGGTTTTGACCCGAAGGACGTGCGCGACGTCGTACTGACCCACTTCGACGCCGACCATGTCGGGGGACTGGCCGACTTCCCGTGGGCGCGGGTACACCTCACCCATGCTGAAGCCACAGCAGCGCTCCGACCGGCCACCCGGATCGAGAAGGGACGCTACAAGCCCGCCCAACGCGCGCACGGTCCGACACTCGTTCGCCACACGCCCGGGAGAAGCGAGTCATGGCGCGGGTTCGAGGCCGCCACCGAGCTCACCGAGATCTCTTCGGGCATCGTGCTGATCAGCCTTCCCGGACACACCCGAGGGCACGCGGCGGTCGCCGTCGATGCCGGCGACCACTGGGTGCTCCACACCGGTGACGCGTTCTACCACCACGGCCAGGTCGACGGCTCGGCGAAGGCACCGAAGTCACTGCTCGCGATGGAACGAGCCTTCGCACACGACTGGAGCAAGGTGCGGGCCAACCACCAACGACTCGCCGAACTGTGGCAGGCCGGCGACCCCGACCTCATGCTCGTCAACGCCCACGACCCGAGCCTCCTCGCCTCGGCCCGAGCCCGCACCGACGCCTAGCAGTCCAGCCGAGGGCAACCACCGGCCGTAACGAACCGCGAACTCGGTCCAGGTCGACGTCCGTGGCGGCGCCGAAGTCCCATGATGCCGTGGGGAAGGGCTGTTCGGTCGCAGGAACTTGACGAGATACCCGGCAGTGAACGGCGCGGAGGTCGCCAACTGCCGGGTATACGACGAGCCTTGTCTGGCCGTCCTTGGGTGGCTGTTTCCGCGGTTGCCATTCCGCGCAGCGCATGGATGTAGCCACCCAGGCGCTTGAGGAGCCGCAGGCCTCAGGGAACCTTCACCCAGTCGAGGGTGCGTTCCACGGCCATCTTCCAGCCCGCGTAGCCTTCTTCGCGCTGGTCCTCGGACCACTGGGGCGACCAGCGCTTGGATTCGGCCCAGTGGGTGCGCAGTTCATCGGTGTTCTCCCAGAACCCTGTTGCCAGCCCCGCGGCGTAGGCGGCGCCGAGGGCGGTTGTCTCCGCGACGACGGGACGGCTGACGGGGACACCGAGGACATCGGACTGGATCTGCATGCAGAGGTCGTTGGCAGTGACCCCTCCGTCGACCTTGAGAACGTCGAGGTGGACTCCGGAGTCCTGTTCCATCGCTTCGACGACGTCACGGCTCTGGTAGCAGATGGCCTCCAGAGTCGCTCGTGCGAGATGCGCGTTGTCATTGAACCTTGCCAGTCCGACGATTGCCCCGCGGGCGTCGGAACGCCAGTACGGCGCGAAAAGGCCCGAGAAGGCGGGAACGAAGTACATGCCGCCGTTGTCGTCGACGGTGCGGGCGAGATCCTCGCTCTCGGCGGCGGTCTTGATGATCTTCATCTGGTCGCGCAGCCACTGGACCGCTGAGCCGGTCACCGCGATGGATCCCTCCAGCGCGTAGACCGCGGGACTGTCTCCGAATTGGTATGCCACGGTGGTGAGAAGCCCGTGCTGGGAGCGGACCAGTTCCGTGCCGGTGTTGAGCAGCAGGAAGTTACCGGTTCCGTAGGTGTTCTTGGCTTCTCCGGGGGAGAAGCAGACCTGCCCGACGGTGGCGGCCTGCTGGTCGCCGAGGACACCGCCGATGGGAACGGCGGCACGCAGCGGACGGGAGGTGCGGGTTGATCCGTAGGCCTCCGGGTGCGACGAGGGGTTGATCTTGGGAAGCATCGCCCGCGGGATGTTGAAGAAGCTCAGGAGTTCGTCGTCCCAGTCAAGGGTCTCCAGGTCCATCAGCATGGTGCGGCTTGCGTTGGTCACGTCGGTGGCGTGAATGCCGCCCTCGGGGCCGCCGGTCAGGTTCCACAGAACCCAGGCATCGGTGTTGCCGAAGAGGGCATGACCTGCCTCCGCTGCCGCCCGTACGCCGTCGACGTTCTCCAGGATCCACTGGATCTTGCCGCCGGAGAAGTAGGTCGCAGGCGGCAGACCGGCCTTGCGGCGGATGACGTCGCCGCGCCCTGAACGTTCGAGGTTCGCCGCGATGGCGTCGGTACGGGTGTCCTGCCACACGATGGCGTTGTAGTAAGGCTGTCCGTTGCGCCGGTCCCAGACGACTGTGGTCTCACGCTGGTTGGTGATTCCGATGGCGGCCAGATCACTGGCCGAGAGTCCGCCGTGGCGCAGAGCGTTCTGCATCACCGAGTTGGTGCGCTCCCAGATCTCTACCGGGTCGTGCTCCACCCATCCGGAGCGGGGCAGGATCTGGACGTGCTCCAGCTGGTGTTTGGCGACTTCGTTGCCGCCGTGATCGAAGATCATGAACCGGGTGCTCGTGGTGCCCTGGTCCACCGCGCCGATGAAGTCCGCCATGGTGTGCCACCTCTCCAGCTGGTGTCGTCAGGTCTTGGATGCGGGGATGCGTCCCGTGGGTTCGGGCTCCGCAGACGGCAGGAACCGTCCGATCAAGCCCTTATAGAGGCCGGCGCCGAGCAGGGCGCCGACCAGCGGTCCGGCGATGGGAACCCAGAAGTAGAGATTCCCGTACTGGTCTCGCCATGCTCCGTCGTATCCGGTGATGAAGCTGGCCAGACGGGGCCCGAAGTCACGTGCCGGGTTGATCGCGTAGCCGGCGTTGGTTCCCCAGGCCATGCCGATCGCGACAACGATCAGGCCGGTGATGAAGGGGCCCAGGTTTGCGCCGGGCGGTGTGTTGAGCAGGTCTGTGATGGCCAGGATCAGCAGGAGGAGGATGGCGGTACCGATGACCTGGTCGCGGAAGGCGCCCCATTCATGGACGGGGAGACCGGGGTTGCCGTTGGCCGGGAGGGTGGAGAAGACACTTTGGGTCTTGATGGTGTGGCCGGGGTCAGCCTTGGCCAGCGCTTCGCTGTAGTTCCAGCGGACCAGCAGCGCTGCCACGAAGGCACCGAGGGTCTGGGCCAGCGCGTAGGGCGCCACTTTGCGCCACGGGAATCCCTTGAACGTGGCGAGGGCGACGGTCACTGCGGGGTTGAGGTGGGCACCGCTCAGCCGGGCTGCCACGTACACGCCGAGGGTGACGCCAAGGCCCCAGGCCCAGGCGATGCTGTCGTGGTCACCGAGGCCGCCTGCTGGATCCGTGAGGGCTCCTCCTGCTGCTACCTGGGCCACCACGCCGCAGCCGAAGAGGATCAGGATCATCGTGCCCACGAACTCAGCCGACAATTCGCCGATCAGTCCGAACCTCTTAGGTTGCTCAGTCATGGACACTCACTCTCCGTGGACTAACTATCACATAACGACACCAAAGGTAATGTGCCGATCGGAAGGCCGCATATTGGGGTGAATCGTCGAATACCTCACCCGGTCGATCGTGCCGACCGGCTCGCCTCCCTGCTGTACGGCACCGCCACCTACGGCGCCTGTACGGCATCGCTCCTGTTGTCGGTGACCGCCTGTGAATTCGGCCTGCTGCGCGACGAACGCAACTCTGCCCAGACGCACTGCCACCTGGCAGATTTGCCGGATGTATCGCACCTTGCGCCGCATGGGCGCGGTGGCCGCGCTCTGCCTGATCGCCAGCACTACTGCCGGGACAGCGTCGGCAGCCGCTCAAGCCGACCCCATTCAGACCTTCCGCAACCGGGCCAACGACGGGTGTGTCGACGCCTTCGAGTTTGCTCGGTGGGTGCGCCTGGCATGGGTCAGGGAGGGAAGTGGCCGTGAGGTGCTGGAGGCGGGTCTCCGCCGGGTGCGAGGCTGCTCGCCCGGTCCACAACAAGCCCGTCGTCAAGGCCTGCCAGCAGTGCGGGTGTCCTGAGGCTGTGATGATCTACGACCGGGACCTCGCGGCCAGGAACGGCGCACCGCATGTGCTGCAGCGGACAGAAGGTGTGGGCCGACGGATCGAACACATCTACCTGTGGCATGACAGTGACTCGCCCCCGGCTCCGGAAGCTCTCCACTCGACCATCGAGCACATCAGCCAGGGAGCGGACACCGAGGGCTGCCGTATCACCGCCTCACCCGCACCTCCTGGCCACGAGGACATGCACGGCCTTGCCCAGGCTCTTGTCTTCCACCACGAACAGGAAGGTGTGCTCAGCACAGGCGCTCTGTCCCGTATGGAGACGATGGAGGTCTACGTGCCGGACTGCGGACCGGTCTTCATGGCGGTCGTGACGGCTTCCGACCGAGCGAGGTGAGCACGCTGCGACGCCGGCGGGGGAGGGTTCGTCCCGGGCAGGTTGCGCAGTTGCGCGTCGGGGAGGCAGCCGCGGATGTACGTCGGGGCCAGTGCACCCGGCCTTCGCAGGTCTCAGAGAGACTGCCGGCCCGAGGCGAACCTGGGATCGGTAGGAGTTCCGGCGGCGAGAGCCTCGCCGTATGGACCTGCAGAAGATGCTCGGGCTGTGGTGGACGGTGCCCGCGGGGCTGGCGTTGGTGGGTTATGCGTGTTCGCTGGCCGGGCTGACCCGGCCGCAGCGGGCGGTGTGGGTGACGGCTCGGGTCGTGGAAATGGATCCGCCGGGACACGGTGAGTCAGGCGAGCACGGGATACGGGTGACGATCGTGTACCAGGACCCCGGCACCGGGCGGGAGTTCAGGCTGCGGCACGAGAACAAGCGTGGCGACCGGGTGCTGGTGGCCTGGGTGGGGCAGGAGTTCCCGGTCCGGTTTCCGCGGCGGCGGCCGGAGCGGTTCTATCTCATGCTGGACAGGGAGGGGCGCACCTCCGGGACCGGCGGGCCGAACTGCATGGTGATCCTGCTGGTGTTGGGACTGGTCGTCCAGTCGTTCTTCGCGTGGGGCTGGCAGTGGGGGCTGATCTGCGTCGGTGGCCTGCTGTTCGTCATCCTCGCGCTGAGCCGGGACGGCGAGTACGCCCGCGCCCGTGCCGCTCAACTGGCCGAGGGCGTCACCGTCCGGGGTCGCGTGGTCGCCGTAACCAGGGACATCCACTCCGACGCCGAAGGCGGCGAGAGCGTCAGCCACGCTTCCGTCGTCGCCTTCACCACCCACGAGGGCGTCGAGATCACAGCGCTGTGCACCCAGGGCATCAGGGACATCGCCAGGTCCTTCGGCCGTGACATCCCACTCCGTTACGCGCCCGCCGACCCGTCCCTCCTCACCGCCGACCCCGACCACGAACGCCATGAGCGCACGTCGCACATCAGGTTCGTCGTCTCCCTGCTGGTCACCGGGATCGCCGCGATCGGGATGGGCGGTTACTGCCTCCACCACCCCTGGCCCTTCACCTGACGATGCAGGTCAGGGCGGCCCAGAGGAGGGGCGAGTGCTCGATCCGGCCGTCGGCGCGCCACTGGTCGAGCCGCTGTCGCTGCCAGGCACCGAGGTGGCGGACCGGGTCGTGGTCCTCGTGGGCCGCGTCCACGGCGACCACGGCTTCCGTGAGTGGGCGTACGGACTCCGACAGGCCGGCCAGGCGGTGGAAGGCGAAGCTGGTGGGGAGCACCCAGCGGGTGGCGGTGACCAGTTGGGCGCCGTTGTGGATCATCGCGGTCGCCAGGCCGAAGGACTCGGCGAAGCGGAGATCGCCGCCGCTCTCGCAGGCGATCAGCGCGACGCGCGGCGGTGCGGGCCAGAGTTGAGCGCCCGGCGCGCCGTCCGCGCGCAGCGGGAGCGTGCCCAGGAGAAGGTCCTTGGCGGACAACGGGCGGTGGGTGCGCACCGGTTCGGTCATCCCCGTGGTCTCCGGACCGCAGCACAGATGGAGGGTGCCGTCCTCGCTCTGCCCGCCCTCGACGGGGGCGCCGCTGACGTGACCGACGTACAACAGGCGACTGGCACCCTTGCGCAGCACCTCGCCCAGCCAGTCGCGGTCGAGGTCGGTGCGGCGGAAGGCCTCGGCGGGGGTGGCGACGGACGGTACGACGGTGCCCGCGTCGAGCCTCCGCTGTACGAGGGACAGCAGCGCCGGGTCCGCGCCGGGCTGCCCCAGGACCGAGCCGAGCGGGGAGTCGGCGCGAAAGCCCGGGACGCGGGGGTCCAGGACGAGAACCACGGCGTCCGAGTCCGGGTTCCGACCGGTCGGGGTGCTGCCTGCCTGTCGTAGTGACGCGGGTGCCGTGGTGGCGATGTCCACGAGGTCGATCAGCCGTACGTCGCTGTCGTCACCGTCCACGGCGAGCAGTTCCCACGGGACCTGGGCGACCCGGGGCGAAGGCTGGAGTCGCATCAGCGGACGGCCCAGGTGGGCGGACACCTCGCGGATCTGGTCGGTCAGACCCGGCGGCCACACCACCTCGGCCAGCATGTGGGAGAGGCGGCACTCTTCTTCGTACGTGGCAAGCGCGCCGGACTCGAACGCGCGCCGCATGCCTTCCGTGTCACCGCCCGGCAGTTCGGCGGCCAGCGCGCGGACGGCTTCGTCCACGTCCGGCCCCGGGGCGTACCCGGTACCGAAGCCCTGGGCTCCGCGGGCCCAGGTCCAGGTCATGTGCAGGTCACCGGCGTCGGCGAGGCGGACCTGGACCACCGGACGGGTCGGGTCGGTCAGATCGTGGGCGGACAGAACGGCACCTCCTCCTCGCTCACGATCCGCCGGTGATAGCGGAACTCGGCTGCCTGGACGTACTCCTGGAGCGCGGTACGCCCGCCCGCCTTCGCCGACATAGCGATCTTCGGTGGCGGTGCGACCCGCAGGCCGACGGAGGCGGCGGCCTCGGCCGCGATGCCGCCGAGCGTCAGGGGTGCGCCGTCATCGGAGGCGTACGTCTTCATGGCGGCGTCCGGGAAGACCGCCGCCTTGTCGGCGGTGGACGTACGGCTCAGCGCCAGGGAGGCGCCCGCGCACCGGTGTTCGACCAGCTCGAAGATCAGCCCCTGGTCGTTGCTGCGGAGGGCCAGGCGGAAGACCAACTGCATCGCTTCGTCGGCCAGTTGGAGCCACTGGCTGCGGGCGTGGGCGGTGGCGAAGTCGTAGCGGGCCGCTTCCAGCGTCAGGGCGGCGGGCAGGGCGAGCGAGAGCGCGTCGGCGATCGAGGTGCGTTCGTGGACGCCGTGGTCGGTCCGGTTCAGGTTGTCCTCAAGGGTTCGCGCGAGCATCAGGTCCACCTGGGCGCACCGCTCGTACACCCCGCGCTCCTGGTACACGTCCCGCGCGCCCTGGGCGAGCCGCTTCATCTCGTCGATGTCGCCCCGTTCGTACGCGTGCCGGGCGCCCATCAGCATGGTGTCGGCCGCGGCGATCGCGGCACCGACCTGCTGGAAGCGGGCCAGGCTGGACGCCGTCAGAGTGGCAGCGCCGACCGTGTCCCCGCGGTGTGCCGCGATGGCGGCGCGGGCTTGTTCGCAGACCGCCAAGTCCTCTGCCTGGGCCTGCCGTTCGAAGATCTCGGCGGCCTCCGCGTACAACTCCTCAGCGCGGTCGAAATTGCCGGCCCGCAATGCCGCGTACGCCCGGTGGGAGAGAAGCTGATGGCGCCCCGCGTGGTGGCCCAGCGTCAGGTAGGCCTCCTCCGCGCGGGCGAAGTAGTCCTCCGCCTGCTCGAACCGCACGGTCGAGGCGCAGACGACCCCCAGACAGTCCAGCAGATACGGCTCAGCCAGGGGCGCGTCTGCCAGCAGCGCGGATGCCAGTTCCTCGGCCGCGCCCCACGCGCTGCGGTCCATCAGCAGATGCACCCGGCTCAGCCCGATCTCCGCGGTGCGCAGCCCCTCGGGGTCGTCGAACTCCGGCATCAGGGCCGTCGCCTCGTCCATCGCCTCCTGCGCCTCGTCGAACCGCCCTGTCCTGCGCAGTAGTTCGACCCTGGCCAGCAGGGTCTTCAACAGGATCTCCAGCCACAGTCGGCGGCCGTTCGGTCCCATCGGCACGGACGCGATGCCCCGCACCAGATCGAGGGACCGCCCGATGGACAGAGCCGCCTCGGGCAGATCCGTGGCCGCGAGCTGAACCGTCCCGATGTCGGACAACAGGTGCCCGCGCAGAAGTCGTACGTCGGGGGAGTCCTCGAAGGACTCGGCCACGGCGAGGAGTTCGCCGTAGACGGCCAGTGCTGCCGGGAGATCCGGGGTGAGTTGATGGCGTTCGGCGAGCGCGAAGCCGCTGTCGAAGGGTTCGCCGTAGCTGAGCCCTGCCGCCCGCTCGTCCTGTTCCGCTGCGTCTTCCGAGTCTTCCGGCATGGGTCAGAAGTCCTCCTCCACGGAAGCGGCAGCCGCGATCTCGGCGAGAAACGGGGCCGGATGTGCGGCCTCGCCGTCGTGCGGTGCCGCCGCCATACTGAGTCGGTGCAGGGCCAGGGCTCGTACTGCCTCACGTGCCGCGCGGTCATCGGTACCCGGCCCCGGGTCGAACCCCGGCAGCAGGATGCCGACTTCGATGCCCGGTGTCGTCGAGGCGGGGATGTCGAGGTCCGCCCGACCGGCCCACACGTCGTCCCGCCTGGCCAGCGCGACGCGGCTCGGCGGGCTGCCGTCCACGTGGACCTCCGCCGCGAGGTGCACCCCGCCCACGGGGGCCGCGATGTCGGCGACGACCTCGACCTCTATCCGCCGCCCGGCGCCGAGCGCGTACGCCGTCCAGGACACGGCCTCCTCGGCCGCGTCGACGAAGCCGGGCGGATAACGGCACCAGTCGTTGGTCCCCGAGCCCCGGGCGATCAAGCGGCCGGTCGCCGTGCGGAGATCACCCGCCGCGAGAGCGAACTCCTGCTGCTGTGAGAGAAGTTCGGCGGGCTCGAACGGCGTGGCGGTCGGCCCGTGGTCCCGTTCCAGGGCTGACCGGAGGCGCCGCAGTGCCTCCCCGTCCAGCCCGGCGTTGTCGGCCGCGTCATCGATCAGCCGTAGGGCGCGGTCCAGTTGGCGAGGAGGGGCCGCTGACTGCCGCCACTGGATCAGCGGGCCGAGCGCGGCCAGGTGCCCTCCCAGCAGTTCGATTCCCTCCAACTCTCCTTGTTCATCGAGGAGTTGTTGGCATTCGTGGGTCAGTGCGGCCAACTCCAGCCCCAGCACGTTCGGTTCGAGCGCGGGAATCCCGTCCAGGTGCGATGTCGGCCACCAGCGGGCCGCCCAGTGCCCGAGCGCGAGGCGGGCGGCGGCCTCGGCGAGCGCGGTGAGCTGCTCTGGCAGCGTCAGCTCGGCGGCGGGTGTTCCCGACGCGACGGCTTCGACGGCGGCGGCCGTACGCTCGCCGTAGACCGCCCACAGCCACTGCTGGGCCTGCTCCACGTCGTGAATCTCCGCTGCCGGCAGACCTGTTGGGTCAAGGGCGGGCCAGGTCAGGACGGCGCCCGCGACTTCGAGGACGGCGCGGGTGAAGGCGGGACCGGTGGAGGCGGCTCCCGCGATGAGTACGGTGCGGTCCTCGGCTCGCGTGATGGCACGGCGCTGTTCAGGCATCACGCGCTCCTCGGCTCGGCGGCGGGCTCGGCGGCCACCGACAGGGTGCGCAGTGCCGTACGGACTCGTGCGCGGTGGTCCATCATCACCGAGCGGGCGACCCCGTCGAGCACGCTCCAGGCCGATGCCGCGTCGGGCAGGGCCGCGTCGCGGACGTCGCGCCCGTGGAGCCGCACCCAGAGGCGCCGCATGTAAGCGGCCCATGGGGTGCGCAGGTCCCGGGCGAGGGCGTTGAGCACACCGCCGTCCGGGTCGGGGCCGGGGGAGACGGTCATCCTGCGGGCTCGGAGGACCGAAGCCTCCCGCTGCCAGCGGCTGTTGACGATGCGGTGTGCCGCCGTCGATCCCGCCACGGAGGTCCCGGCGCCCAGCGGGTCGAGGCCCACCGCGAGTCGCCCGCCGAGCACGACTGTCACGCGGAGACTCTCGTCGTTCAGGCCGAGCGGGGCGCAGCTGCGGTCGACCTCCCGTCGGACGAGTTCGGGCACGGTCGGCAGGTGTTCGCGGTGGGCCGACGTCTGGAGCACGGTGAAGAGCCGCTCGAAGAGCGTGCGGTCGAACGGCGCGGGGAGTGTGGCGGTCGAGGCGCTCCGCCCGACCTCGGGGCGCGGCGGCACGCGGTGCGCGGTCAGTCCGAGGTGTGGAGGTATATCGGCGCGGTCCCAGACGTCAGCCGGGTATGCCGCCCACAGGGCTCGCCCGAGCAGGCTGCCGTGCCCGGCCCGGACCATGGCGGCGAAGGCCGGTGAATCGGCCCCCGCCGCACCGCAGGCCTGGAGAACCTCGTCCGCCAGGCTCGTATCGGCGGCGCCCGGTGCGGCTTCGTGTCCGTCCCACGCCGCTGTCAGTTCGGCGTCGAGCCGGGCGCGCCGGGCGGCGTTCGCCAGATGCTCCTTCAGCGCCTCCACGGTCCGTCCGCCGGAAGCGTCGACGACGTCTTCGAGTACCGCCCTCGCCACCGCGTCCGCGCCGGGCCCCGGCGCCCCGTGCTCGGTCGCCAGCTCGAAGCACCGCTGGAAATACAGGTCCTGGGGGTTGCCTGCCACGATCCCCAGCGCCCGGCGGGTCTTCTTCAGCAGCGTGAACCACCGTGCCGTCGCTTCCAGAACCGCACCGGACTCCCGTATCAGTGAGTCGAGTTGCTCCGCCTCCCGCGCGTCGAAGAAGTCGGCGGCGAGCTCCGGACGCAGCGCCGGCCGGACGATCAGCGGCAGCACGATCAGCTTGACCGTCCGGGTCAGCGGGGCGCCACCGGGCCCGCTCAGCGCTTGGGGACCCGGCCCGAGGCCGCGCCAAGCCCTGTCGATGACCATGGCGCGAGGACGGCGCTCGCCGGTCGACGGCTGGCTCGGGAACGGCATGGGCCGAGCGTACGTCCTGGGGGAACTGGCGGTCGAACCTGGGATCGGTAGGCGCTGCCCGCCTCCTAACGTCCACCCCATCAGGCAGAACGGACCGAAAGGGCAGGCACAGCATGGGAATCTTCGGCAAGGGCAAGAGCCGCGAGGAGAAGGCCGCGAAGATCGCGGAGCAGGTGGCCGGCGGCAAGGGTTTCTACGGCCGTATGACGCGCGCGACGCTCGGCGGCGAGGACTACGCCAAGCTCCAGCAGTCGATCGGCGCGTACAACTCCGGTGCCGCCGTGCAGCAGTTGCTCGCCATGGGCGTACCGACGATCCCCGCCGTCGTCGTGTCGATCAGCGACACCGGCAAGCTGATCAACTACGACCCCGTCGTCGACCTTGTCCTCCAGCTGACCGGGGCCGGCGCCGACCCGTTCACGCTCCAGACCCTTGTTTCGAAACTGCGCATTCCCCGCGCCGGTGATCAGGTACTACTGATCGCGGACCCCGCCAACCCCGGCGGCTACCTCTACGCGGGAGACGGAGTTGCGCCGTGACGACCCCGCCGTACGAAGTGTCGGCGAAAGACACCACCTTGCTCACCTAGAGGACCCTGTACCGGACGAGGGCCTCTCGGATCGCGGTGACGCGGTCGTCGTCGAGGCGGGCGCGGTCGATGCCGTGGACCTCGGCCCTGATGCGCGGGCCGAGGTCGATGACCGGCAGCCGCCTCGCCGCGGGCCGGTCGCTGATGCTCACCCGCGTACTACCCCTCCTGGGAACGGGATCACGCCGCCGCGGCTGCCTTGACGGTGTGAGCCACCTGCGCGCGCAGCTCGGCGAACTCGCGGGAGCCGCGCAGTTCCTCGGCGTCGAGGTCGCCGCGCGGCAGGGTGATCGGCAGGTCCAGGGCGACGGTGCCGGGGCTCCTGGTCAGCACCACGATGCGGGAGCCGAGGAACACCGCCTCGTCCGCCGAGTGCGTTACGAACACCGAGGTCCGCCCGGTCCGCTCGGTCACCCGGCGGACGTCCTCCTGGAGCCGCTCCCGGGTCAGCGCGTCCAGCGCGGCGAACGGCTCGTCGAGCAGGAGCAGCGGGTTCTCCGCTGCCAGGGCCCGGGCGATGGCGACGCGTTGCTGCTGACCGCCGGAGATCTCCCAGACGCGTCGGCCCTCGGTGCCCTCCAGGCCGACGCGGGCCAGCAACTCCGCCCGCCGCTCCGCCCATTGAGCGCGGCCGACCCCCGCGTACCGCAGCGCCAGGTCGATATTGCCCCGCACCGTCCGCCATGGGAACAGGCGCGGGGTCTGGAACACGACCCCGGCGGTCTCGCCGGGCCGCGGCGCGATGCCGGAGACCCGTACCGAACCGTGGGTGGGCTCTTCGAAGCCGGCGATGAGTCGCAGCAGTGTGCTCTTGCCGCAGCCGGAGGCGCCCACCAGGACCAGGAACTCGCCCGCCGGGATGGTCAGATCGACGGGCCCGACGGCGGTGACAGCGTCGCCGCCGCGCCCGTAGCGGTGGGTGACTCGGTCGAGGCGGACGGATCCGGCGCGCTCGGCGGGCACTCCCTGCGCTTCCTCGATCTGGGCGGTCCCGGTGATCTCACTGGAGGACATCGGGAAGCCCCTTCAGATAGAACGCCTTGCGGACGGAGTCCGGTAGCGGTGCGGCGTCGATCTGTTTCTGCTCGGCCAGGAACCCACCCGTGTCACTGATGTACGAGAGGAGCTTGCCGGGACTGCCCTCAGCCCCCAGCCAGTCGGCGGACACCACCTCCTCCGGGGTGAGGAACACCCCCTGCGCAAGCTGTGCCTTCGCGTCGGCGGCGCTGATGTTCAGCTCGGCCGCGACGGCCTCGACCGAGCCGTCGGGGTCGGACTTGAGCAGGCGCAGGGCCTCGGCCTCAGCCTTGCGCCAGGCGTCGATCGCTTCCGGGTCCTTGGCGATCAGCTCGTCCGACACGACCGCGAGGTCGAGGGTCGGTTTGCCCGCCGCGCCGATGTCCTTGCTGCTGGTGAGCTGGGTGCCGCTCTCTCGCAGTTCGTCCAGGGTCGGCAGCCAGACATAGGCGGCGTCGATGTCACCCCGCTCCCAAGCAGCGAGGATCGGCTGCGGCTGCAGGTCGATGAGCTGGACGTCGGACGGTTTGAGACCGGCGGTGTCCAGCGCCGCCAGCAGGCTGTAGTGGGAGGTGGAGGCGAAGGGCGTGGCTATTTTCTTGCCCTTGAGGCCGGCGACATCGGTGATGCCGCCGGCCTTGCGTGCCACCAGGGCCTCGTTCTCGCCCGCGACGTCGAGGATCCACGCGACCTTGTACGGGATCGGCGAACTGCCGGACACTCCGCGGGCGAACGGGCTGGAGCCCAGCGCGGCGATGTCGAGGGACTTGCCGACGAAGGCCTGGTTGACGCTCGCGCCGGAGTCGAACTTGATCCAGGTGATCTTGTAGTCCGGCAGGGCCTTCTCCAGCAGCTTTCTGTTCTTCACGATCAAGTCGCCGCTGGGGAAGGCGAAGTAGCCGATGCGCAGCCGCTTGGAGCCACCGGAGGACCCGTCATTGTCCGAGGAGCAGCCGGTGACGGCCGCGGACACGGCGGCCAGGGCACCGGCGAGGAGGAGACGGCGGGAGGGGCCTTGGGGAACACGGGTCATCGCGGAACCGTTTCTGTGCGGGGGAGATGGGCGGGACTCGGAGCGGGGCTGGTCTTCTGGGTGCGGGGGAGTGGCGGGGGATTCCGTGCGAGGAGGGGGCCTAGGTGCGACCGCGCCAGGGCACGACCGCACGTTCCAAACGCAGGAGCAAGCCGTCGATGATCAGGCCGGAGACCCCGATGGCGATGATGCCGACGAGCACCACGGGCGTGTTGTTGTAGTTGGCGGCGTCCTTGACCATGCCGCCGATGCCGGGCAGACCGTTGACCAACTCGGCTGCCACGAGGGAGGAGTAGGCGACCCCCACGGCGAGCCGGATGCCGGTGAGCGTCTCCGGCAGGGCGGACGGGATGACGACGTCCCGGACGACGTCCCAGCGTGAGGCGCCGAGTGCGCGGGCGGCCTCGACCAGGCTCTTCGACACGGCCGACACGGCTGTGGTGGTGGATACCGCAACCGGCGGGAACGCGGCTACCGCCAGCAGGGTGACCTTGGGCTCTTCGTTGATGCCCAGCCAGATGATGAGCAGCGAGAAGTACGCCAGCGGCGGCAGCGTCCGCAGGAAGGTGATCCAGGGCTCGAAGAGGGAGCGCAGCCAGCCGACGGTGCCCATGAGCAGCCCGAAGAGCACGCCGAGGGCGATGCCGATGCCGGCTCCGATCGCGATGCGCCGCAGGCTGATGCCCAGGTGCTCGATGAGAAAGGTGCCGTTGTAACCGCGTACGCCGTCGTGCGTCGTGGACACGTCGATGAACGCGTCCCACACCTTTGCCGGCGGCGGAACCAGCGTCTCGCTCCAGGTCCCGCTCGCCGCCAGCGCCTGCCAGAGGACCAGGAAGAGCAGCAGCGAGCCGAAGGGCAGCGCGACATGGCTCGCGCGAACCCACAATCCTCTTACCTGCGTGCGGGATTCGGGGGGTTCGTCGGCGGGCGCCGGGTGTGCGGGCTTGTCCAGAGAGGGAGTTGTGGACATGGACGTCCTCCATGGGGCGCCGGGACCTGAGCGGCTGCCGATCGGCATGGGCGGCGGGCTCCGGGCGGGAGTGATGCTGAAGTCAGCGGGGAGAGCACCCTGCGGCAGGGCGCGGGAACCGTCCTCGCCTGGTGGGTTCACCGAACGGCGCGACGGGTCAGGAAGACCAGGTCAGCGACAACACGAGCCCGGGCGTCGGCACAGGTCGGTGACCAGGCGTCGCATCAAGGGCTCGGAAAGCATGGCCCAGTTGTACAGCAGCCGCCCCGCTTCACCAAGAGGCCGTCCACTCTCTGGATAGGGGCCGACGGGGCGGCGTGATGGCGGGTGTTCCGACGCCGATGGCCAGAGTGAGGGCGAGCGCTCCGAGGCTGGCAGCCGGGTCTGGGGCGAGTGCTCCGGCGCAGACGGCCGGCGCGGGGACATTCGCTTCGAAGCCGACCGTCGGCCCAGGAGCAGCAGTTCCCCGGCGTCGCGGTCGGGGCGGGCCTGGTCCGTGGCCGGATGGCGGGCCTGTCCGAAGTGGGCCGGGTCGATGTCCAGGCCCCCGAGCACGAGCAGTCCGTGCAGCCGGTCCAGGACATCGACGTCCCGGTTGTCCGGCGAGAGGATGACGGCCCGCCCGCGTCGGTCACTCCCCGGACGAAGGACTGCTGGACGACGGTGGCGTCGGTGTCCCAGATGTTCCAACGGGCCTGCTCACGGTAGCCGTGATGCCGATCACCGGGCGGGCGCTTGCGCCGCGTCCACAGAGTTCAGCTCGGCCGTCGGGAGGCCGATGGCGCGCCGGCAAGTGGTCCCGTGACCCGCTGCTACCGGGCCGGGGAATCGGCAGCGTCGTAGCTCTGCTGGGCGGCCTCCAGCGCCGGGGTGTTGGCGCTGAACCAGCTCAGCAGCGCGCACAGCTGCTGCGCCAGGCTCCGTCCGAGTGGCGTCAGGCTGTAGGTGACCTGCGGCGGGACGGTCGGTTCCACCAGGCGTTCGACCAACCCGTATCGCACCACCGACTTGAGGTACTGCGACAGCATCTTCTGGCTGATGCCGCCGATGTGCCGGTGAAGGCCGGAGAAGCGCATCGGTCCAGGAACCAGCGCAGCGATGATCAACGCGCCCCACCGGCCGGTTACTTGGGCCATCAACGGCCGCGTCGGGCAGTCCTTGTCAAAAGAGCCAGGCGGGGCCGGGCGTGCCGGGGGTGTGCCTACCCGAAGGGGGCGGGCGGCGTCGGCTCTTGGTTCGTTCTGGGCGGGGATGCCGGGCTGGAGGTCGTGTCCGGCCAGTACCTGACGCAGCTTCTCGCCTTCCACGTCGACCTTGGCAGGAGGCGGTCGAGCCGGCGGGGAAGTGCCCAGGCCTGTGCGCGGAGCAGGGTCATCACCGCGGGGACGAGGGTCGTGCGGATGACGGAGGCGTCGAAGAGGACCGCGGTGGCAAGGCCCATGCCGATGGATTTCACCTGGGCGATGTCGTCGAGGAGGAACCCGGCGAACACGGAGATCATGATGATGATGGCGGCGGCGGTGACCACGCGGGCGCCGTGGCAGAACCCGGTGACGGTCGCTTCGGTGGGGCCGGCACCGTGGACGCACGCCTCACGCATCCCGGAAACGAGGAACACCTCGTCGTCCATGGCCAGGCCGAAGATGACGCCGATCAGCAGGTTGGGCAGCAGGCTGACGATCGGTGCGGTCTCGTCGACGCCGAGGACATCCGTAAGCCCCTCCAGCGCCTCCACATGCGCGCGGGTGCCTTGGCTACGCGCGCCCGACGGCGGGTCGAGCAGCCCGCCTCCTCGGGCTCACCCTCCGGAGGCGTCCGGACCGTGCCATTCGCAGAACAGGACGGTCGCGTCGTCCTCCAACCGTCCGTGGTGGTAGTCCATGACCGCATGCATGAGGCGCCGCAGCGTCTCGTCCACCGGCAGACTGTCGGCGTGGTGGCGAATGATGAAGTCGGTGAAGCGCTCCACGCCGAACTCACGACCGTCCGTGTCACGGGCTTCGGTGATGCCGTCGGTGAACAGCAACAGCCGGTCGCCCGGCTCCAGCTGTTCCGTGCACTGCTTGATCGGCAGGTTGAAGCCGCCGCCCATCGGTCCGGCCGGCGGACAGTGGAGCGTACTGGCCCAGCGACCTCCGCGGATCAGTACCGGTAGCAGGTGGCCGCGGTTGACCCAGCTGAACTTACCGGTGTCCAGTTCCAGGTCGGCGAGGATGCCGGTGGCGTAGCGGCTGTGCCCGAACTGCTCGACGAGGGTGTCCTCGATGGCCGCACTGGCTGCGGGGATGGTGGCGCCGACCCGGCGATGGCTGCGACAGGTCGCCATGGCCAGGGCCGCGGTCAGACCGGCAGACGTGTCGTGGCCCATCGCGTCGAAGACCGCCAGGTGCAGGACGTCATCGGCCACCGCGTACTCGAAGGCGTCCCCGGCAACCTCGTAGGCCGGTTCCATGAAGGCGCTGACCGTGACTCGCGGGTCGGCGAATGTCCGCGGCGGCATCATGCTCCACTGCAGTTCCGCCGGTATCCCCATCGGCCGGACGCGGATCAGCCGGGCATGGGAGTCGCTGTTGGCCCGCTTGGAGACCAGCAGCAACCCGGCCATCGAGGCCAGCGCCCGCATCACCTCCTCATCGGGCCTTTTTCCGTCCCCGTGACCGGGCCCGACATGCAGAACCCCCAGACGTTCGGCCCCGTCTCGCACCGGCACCCAGCACGCCCCTCCGCGGGCCGGTGCCGTGATCTCCGCGAGCTGGTAGGCGCGGCCCGGCAACGTGCCTTCGATCCGAAACTCCTCGCCTCCGCTGCCTGCGCTCAGGCCGATGCCGGTGACTTCACGCAGCACCTCTTCCTGAAGATCCGCCACGAACAGCCGCGCCCCGCCCACACCGGCCTCCTTCGCCGCTGTGTCGAGCAGACGGGGCAGCTGCTCGAAGGGCGCCGCGTGACTGGCTTCCAGGAGGTCGGTCAGCGCCCGCGTCAGGCCCTGCCCCGTCACACCCGTCTCCGCAGCCCAGGCCGCAGCCCGCCGCAGACACTCCACACCTTCGTCATGTGCTTCCTCACCAGTGAAAGACCGCAAGGGCCCGCGAATCGACAACCGAATGTGCCACCAGGACTCAACCCGCAGGAGCGACACAGGAACGCCCAGCCCACTCCGTCCCGTCTGTGAAAGGCTGGCCAGAGCGGCGATATGCACGAGTCTCCCACCCTGCCGGCGAGAGCCGCTTACCACGGCGAGCTTCCGCCGTCGGCCTACGCGGAACCCGGTGAAGATCGGCTCGTCCTTGAGGTCTCACGTCTACTCGGGCATCGGTCCATCGAGGTCACCATAGACATCGACCGCGCAGGTGGGAGCACTGTGCAGAAGGTCCTGGCGCGTTTTGCCGACGTCAAGGCTACGCCCGCCCCCGCTGGTCACGGCTGGACGCTAGGCCGAGTCGGCCCCCAACCGGTTTCCCGCACTGGGACGAGTCCGCGCTCACCGGCGCTGTTGCGCAAGCGGCTGGAGAACTTCACCGCGCCCTCCGTCCGCGCCGTCGCGGCACGGCTGAAGGACGATCAGGTAGTTCTTGCCCGCCCCTACGAGTGGCTGTCCGTAGCCGGTCTCTGGCACCGCGGGCGCGTCACCCAGACCGTTGACGCGGCCCATGCGACCACCGCGCATCTGTCCTCCGGCGGCGCCGTGGCGTTGGGGCGCCGCCGTATCGGCTACGGAACTGGCCGTCGACGGCGAGACCGGCGAAGCCCTCGAGGATGCGCATGGAGCAACGCCGTGAGGGCCCCGGTGCCATGGCCCCGCTACGTGGCCGTGCCATGGCCGAGTTGTCGAAGCCCTACCGACCGGTGCCGCACAGCCCACAGTCACCCGGTCATGACAGCGGGGCCTCCGCGGCACCCAACCGGTTTGTGCCGGTTCAGGGGCCCGCGACCAGGTGCAGGTCCGTCTCGATGTCCGCGGCACAGGCCTGGAGCCGGGGCACCATGTCGCGCAGCTCGTCGAGGCTGCGCATGCCCGCGCTGACGGCGATGTTGGCCGCGGCGATGACGGCCCCCGACCGGTCGTGCACGGGTGCGGCCACGGCCCGCAGTCCTTGGTTCAGCTCCTGGTCCGCGACGCAGAAGCCGTTCTTGCGGGTCGCCTCGATGATCGCGCGCAGCTCCGCGGTGTCGCGGACGGTGCGGTCGGTCAGTGGCTGAAGGTCGATCCGCCCCAGGTAGTCCCCGAAAGCGGCCTCGTCCAGACCGGCGAGGAGGACCCGTCCCATGGCCGTGGCGTAGGCGGGGAAACGGGAACCCACGTTTATCGACACGCTGATGACTCCACCGGCCGGTACGCGGGCGACATGGACGACATGGTCACCGTCGAGCACGGACAGCGCCGTGGTCTCACGCACGTCGCGCATCAGGTCCTTGAGGTGCGGTTCGGCGATCTGCGGGGTCGAGAGCCCCCGCAGATAGGCGTGTCCCAGTTCGAGGGTCTTGGCGGTGAGGCCGAACAGCGTTCCCTCGCTGCGCACATAGCCGAGTTTCTGCAGGGTCAGCAGTGAGCGCCGGGTCGCGGCACGGGAGAGCCCGGTGGCCCGTGCCACGTCGCTGAGAGACCGGGACGGATGCTCCGCGTCGAAGGCCTTGATCACTTCCAGCCCGCGTGCCAGCGACTGGACGAAGTCCGCGTCGACCGGCTCGACTTCGAGCGGCTCCATAGGTCATCTCCTGTCTCGGCGCTGTTGCGGCGCCTACTGTCCCACATCCGCCGGAGGGGTGCGACCAGCAGTGTACGCATGGCGAACGGTTGTGCGTGCGTCTAGCGCACAGGTGTACAGATATGTATGGTCGCTTCCATCGCACCCCGGGTCCGAATGTTCCGGACCCCCATTCAGTGGAGGAACGATGGAGTTCCCGATCATGCGGAGGCGGACGGCGCTGGCCGCCGCGGCAGGGCTGGCCCTGTCACTGACCGCCTGCGGCGGTGGCGGCGGATCCTCGGCCGGCCTGGACCCCTCGTCCAAGACCCCGGTGACCGTCCAGGCCGGTTTCATCCCGGTCATCGACGTCGCCGCGCTCTACCTGGGGGAGAAGCAGGGCTTCTTCTCGGAGCACGGCATCAAGCTGGACATCAAGACCGCCCAGGGCGGCGCGGCTCTGGTCCCGCCGGTGGTCAGCGGTCAGTACCAGTTCGCGTTCAGCAACATCGTCTCGGTCCTGGCCGCCCGCGACAAAGGCCTTCCGCTGAAGGTCATAGCCTCCGGATCCAACTCCACGGGCGTCGCGGGCAAGGACGTCACGATGATCCGGGTCCCGAAGGACAGCCCGGTCAGGTCGGCCGCCGATCTCGCAGGCAAGAAGGTCAGCGTCAACACGCTCAACAACCTGCTGCAGATGCTGGGCGACGTGGCCGTGAGCGCCGACGGCGGTGACCCGGATGCGGTGAACTTCGTCGAACTGCCCTTCCCGGACGCGGTCACCGCGCTGGGCAAGGGCGACATCGACGCCATGGTCACCGCCGAACCTTTCGACACCATCGCCGCGGGCGCGGACACCAGGGTCATCGCCTCGCCCTACCTGGAGATGGCGAAGACCAGCCTGACCACGTCGGTCTACTTCACCTCGGAACAGCAGGTGAAGAAGAACCCCAAGCTGTTCACCGCGCTCAAGGCCGCCATCGACGAGTCACTCACCTACGCCGAGTCCCACCCCCGGGAGACCAGAGCCCAGCTGGCCTCGTTCATGAAGATCGACCCGGCTGTGGCCCAGAAGGTCACCCTGCCCACCTTCTCGCCGAAGATCGACCCGTCGTCCGTCGAGGCGTTCGTCAAGGCCGCCCGTACGCATGGCCTCCTCGACGGTGACATCTCCTACGACGACCTGGTGTGGTCGGGGGCGGCCGGCTGACATGACGACCACACTCCGCAGCGACCTGCCGGCAGGCAGCTCCCGCTGGGCCGTCCGGCGAGCCGAATGGCGCTCACTGGGCATCACCGACGAGGAGATGGCCCGCCCCAAGATAGCCATCGTCAACACCTCGTCGGACCTCGCCGCCTGCTTCGCCCACCTCGACGACATAGTGCCGGTGCTCAAGCAGGCCATCCGTGCCGCGGGCGGCCTCCCCTTCGAGATCCGTACCGCCGCGCCGGCCGACTTCGTCACCAGCGCCGGCGCCGGCGGCCGGTACGTGCTCCCCACCCGTGACCTCATCGTCAACGACATCGAAGTGGTCGTGGAAGGCGCCCTGCTCGACGGCATGGTGTGCCTCAGCTCGTGCGACAAGACCGCGCCCGCCCACATGATGGCGGGCGGCAGGCTCGACGTCCCCACCCTGATCGTCGCCTGCGGCTACCAGCGCAGCGCCCTGCACGAGGACGGCGGCCCCGACATCGAGGACGTCTTCCTGCACGCGGGCCACACCGCACTGGGACGCACCTCCGCCGAGGACCTGCTCGCCATGTCCGAGCACGCCATTCGCGGGCCCGGAGTATGCGCCGGAATGGGCACCGCCAACACCATGCACATGGCCGCCGAAGCCCTCGGTATGGCGTTGCCCGGCACCACCCCGACCCGCGCGAACGGCACCGTCATGTGGGATGCCGTACGGGAGGCCGGCCGGCGCGTCGTGGGCATGGTCCACGAGGGACGGACGGCACGCTCCGTGCTCACGCCGGCCGCCGTCCGCAACGCGGTCACCGTGATGCTCGCCGTCGGCGGCTCGATCAACTCCGTCAAGCACCTCCAGGCCGTCGCCGTCGAAGCCGGACTGGACGTCGACGTGTGGCGCCTCTACGAGGAACTTGCCGACCGGGTCCCCGTCGTCACCGCCGTGCGGCCCAACGGCCCGCACCTCGTCGAGCAGCTCGACGACGCCGGCGGCACCCGGGGCGTACTCGCGACCCTGGCGCCACTCCTGGATCTGGACACCGTCGGGGTCACCGGCCGGCCGCTCGGCGAACTCGTCGCGGAGACACCGGCCCCCGACACGCAGTTCATCCGGCCGCTCGCCGCCCCGTTCAGCAGCCGCCCCTCGATCGTGATTCTCCGCGGCTCCCTGGCCGCCGAGGGATCCATCGTCAAGCTGCCCGTCGACGAGGAGCGCCCCACCACGTTCCGCGGTCCGGCCCGCTGCTACTCCTCCCGGGAAACCGCCATCGACGGCCTCGCCGCCGGTGAGGTGCAGGCCGGCGAGGTGGTCGTGCTGCGCGGCATGGGCCTGCACGGCGGCCCCGGCATGGCCATGGCCTCCGCCTTCGTGTTCGCCCTCGACGGCGCCGAGCTGGGCGAGAAGGTCGCGGTCGTCACCGACGGCCAGCTCTCCGGGCTGGTCAACAAGGGCATCGTGGTCGGCGAGGTCTCACCCGAGGCCGCCATCGGCGGACCGCTCGGCCGGGTCCGCGACGGCGACCTGATCAGCATCGACCTCAGCACCCGCACGGTCGACCTCGAGGTCGACCCGGACACCCTGGCCGGCCGCGAGCCCGCCGCGGCCGAAACCGTCCGCACCCCGGGATGGCTGTCCATCTACGACCGAACCGTCACCAGCCCCGCCTGCGGCTCCGTACTCGCCCGCCAGGGCTGCGCGAACACCTGTGGGCAGACCCGCGGAGGAGCCTGATGAAAGTGCTCGACGCGACCCGGCCGAGCGAGGCCCCGGCCGCACCGCCCCCGCGCGCGAAACGTGCGCACCGGCCCCGTATCGCCCCGCTGGTCGGCATCGTCCTCGCCGCACTCGCCGCCGAGGTCGTCCCCCGAACCGGCCTCATCGCCGGCGACGCGCTGCCTCCGCTCAGCTCCGTCCTGGCCGAACTCGGCCGTCAGGCGGGCGACTCCGCACTGTGGGAGGCACTGGGACGCACGGTCCGTACCTGGGCCGTCGGACTGGCGATCGCCGTTGCCGCCGGCGTGGTGGCCGGCGTGCTCATCGGCCTGGTGCCGGTCCTGCGCGCGATCACCGCGTCCACGGTGGAGTTCCTGCGCCCGATTCCCTCCGTGGCTCTCATCCCGGCAGTCATCCTGATCTTCGGCACCGACTACCAGTCCGGAGTGGTGCTCATCGTCTACGCCGGGTTCTGGCAGGTGCTCGTGCAGGTGCTCTACGGCGTCCAGGACATCGACCCGGTCGCGCACGACACCGCCCGCTCCTACCGCTTCAGCGTCTGGGGCCGGGTGCGGTACGTCATCTGGCCGACCGCACTGCCCTTCGTCTTCACCGGGATCCGGCTGGCGGCCTCGGTCGCCCTGGTCCTCGCCATCACCGGCGAACTGGTGATCGGCACCCCGGGCATCGGCCAGCTCATCTCCGTCGCGCAGAGCAGCGGCGCGACGACCGAGATGTTCGCGCTCGTCCTGGTCACCGGCGTCCTCGGAGTCATCGTCAACACGGGCTTCCGCTACGTGGAGCGAGCCGTCCTCGGCTGGCATCCCTCGGTCCGGCGATCGGAGGGCGCCCGATGAACATCCTGCGCCGCGTCCTGTACGCGCTCGGACTGCCCGCGGCCCTCGTGGCCCTGTGGTGGGTCACCAGCGTCAACAGCACCAGTTACTACTTCCCGCCGCTGCCGGACATTCTCGACTGGTTCCGCCGCCTGTGGCTCTCCAGCCGGTTCGTCGACGACGTCGTGCCCAGCATGGTCCGGCTGCTCGCCGGATTCCTCGTGTCCGCCGTTCTCGGGGTGGCCCTGGGTGTCGCGCTCGGCCTGACCGACGTACTGCGCCGCGGTGCCGAACCGGTCCTCGAGTTCCTGCGGGCCCTCCCGCCGACCGTTCTGGTTCCGGTCATCGCCATCGTCGCCGGCATCGGCGACGGGGCGAAGGTCCTGGTCATCGTCTCCGGCTGCGTGTGGCCGGTCCTGCTGAACACCGTCGAGGGCGTCCGCGCCGCCGACGAGGTCATGGTCGACACCTGCCGCACGTACGGCATCACCCGCGGCGCCAGGCTGCGTCACATGATCCTCCCGGCCGCCTCCCCACAGATCGCCGCCGGACTCCGCCAGGCCCTGTCCATCGGACTGATCCTCATGGTCATCGGCGAGATGTTCGCGGCCACCAACGGCCTGGGCTTCAGCATCGTGCAGTTCCAGCGCACCTTCGCGATCCCCCAGATGTGGAGCGGCATCATCCTGCTCGGCCTCATCGGGTTCGCACTGTCCGCGCTGTTCACCGTCGTCGAGAAGCGGGCCCTGGGCTGGTACCTGGGCCTGCGCGAGTCACAGAAGAGGAACGGCTGATGACAGACATGGTCAACGTCAAGGGCCTGAACAAGGTGTACGAGTCCTCCGGCCGCCGGGTCGAGGCGATCGGCGACATCACCTTCTCCGTCGCCCGGGGCGAGTTCGCCTGCATCGTCGGCCCCTCCGGCGCGGGAAAGACGACACTCCTGAAGTGCCTGGCAGGTCTTCTCACCCCCACGGCGGGCCAGGTGCTGCTCGACGGCGCCCCCGTGACCGGGCCGCCGCCCGGGATGGCCGTGGTCTTCCAGGAGTACGGCCGCAGCCTGTTCCCCTGGAAGACGGTGCGGCAGAACATCGACCTCCCCCTGCGCCAGAAGGGCCTGCCCCGCGACGAACGCGACCGGCTGGTCGCCGACGCCCTGGCCGCCGTGGGCCTCGCCGACTCCGGTGACGCGTACCCCTGGCAGCTCTCCGGCGGTATGCAGCAGCGGGTCGCCATCGCCCGGGCCGTCGCGTACGAACCGCAGGTGCTGCTCATGGACGAACCCTTCGCCGCCGTCGACGCGCAGACCCGCGCCGACCTGGAGGATCTCGTCCGGTCCCTGTGGCGGACCCTCGGCATCACCACCCTGTTCGTCACGCACGACATCGACGAGGCCGTCTACCTGGGCGAGCGCGTCCTGGTCCTGTCCGCGTCGCCGACACACATCCTCGACGACGTCCCCATCGGGCTGCCGGCCGAGCGCGACCAGGTCACCAGCCGTTCGACGGCGGAGTTCGCCGAACTGCGCACCCGTGTGCACCGCGGAATCCAGGAGGCCAAGGCCGGCCGCCGAGCGGCGGCCGCCGCGTGACCGCCTTCACCGACGAGGGAACCGGCGAACCGGTCCTGCTCTCCGCCTCTCTCGGCACCACCGGCGCGATGTGGGCACCGCAGCGCACGCGCCTGCGCGCCGGGCGCCGAGTGATCGCCTACGACCACCGCGGACACGGCGAATCACCGGTGCCCCCGGGACCGTACGATCTCACCGGCCTGGTCCGCGACGCCGTCACCCTGCTCGACACGCTGCGGATCGAGTCCGCGGACGTGGTGGGAGTGAGCCTCGGCGGCACCGTCGGGCTCGCCCTCGCGGCCGACCACCCCGAGCGGGTACGCAGCCTCGTCACCGTCAACGCGCCGGCCTTCGCGGACGACCCGGAGTTCTGGCGGCGGCGCGCCGCGGCGGTCCGCGAACAGGGCATGACGGCGGCCACCTCGGGCCTGCTCGGCCGCTGGTACGCCCCCGCCGCCGCCCAGGAGCCGACGGCCCTGATGAAGGACACCGTCGATGGCGTCGGGCGGCTCGCCCCCGAGGGGTACGCGGCCTGCTGCGAAGCCGTCGCCGGCATCGACCTGCGCGACCGGCTGGCCGGCATCCGGTGCCCCGTCCTCGCCGTGAACGGGCTCGCCGACGCCGTCGTCCCCGCCCACCACGCCCGGACCATCGCCGACACCGTGCCCGACGCCCGGCACGTCGCCCTGCCCGGTGCCGGACACCTGCTGACCCAGGAGATTCCCGACCGGTTCCACGCACTGCTGACCGAGCACTGGACCACCACCGCAGGCGCCGACAGGAAGGCCACCCCGTGAACAGCTACGTCACCGAACCCACCCGTGAGACACCGGTGCTCGGCGAGTGGGAAGTGGTCGTCCTCGGCGGCGGCCCCTCCGGACTGGCCGCGGCGACCGCCGCCGCCAGGGCCGGACGCAGCACCCTGCTGGTGGAGAAGAGCGGATACCTCGGCGGCGCCGGCACAGGCGGCGGGCTGTCCACCTTCTGCGGCATGTACTCCAACGTCCACGGCGAGCACGTCCTGACCGTCCGCGGGCATGCCACCGAACTGCTGGAGCGCATCGACCGCCTGGGCGGACTGCGCGCCCCGCACCTGTCGTTCGCGGACCGCATCCAGGCACAGGCCTACGACATCCCGGCCTACCGCAGCGCCGCCGACGACCACGTCCTGTCCGCCGGAGCCCAACTCCTCTACCACGCCTTCGCGGTGGGCGTGCTCACCGGCCCGTCCGGCATCGAAGCGGTCGTCGTGGAGTCCAAGTCGGGCCGCGGCATCCTGCGAGGCCAGGTCTTCGTCGACTGCTCCGGGGACGGCGACCTCATCGCCTGGTCGGGTACGAGCCACGAGAAGGCCGACCCGTACGGCGACATGCTGTACCCGTCGACCATGTTCCGTATCAACGCGGTGGACGACGAGCGGGCCGGGCCCGCGTGGAAGACGCTGCCCCGGCTGATGGACGAGGCGGTCGCCGCGGGCCGGCCCCGGTTCCCCCGCCGCGGCGCCATCGTGCGTCCCCAGCGCGACGCCATCGAGTGGCGGGCCAACGCGACCCAACTGCGCAATCCGGACGGCAGCGCGGTCGACGGCACCGACGTCTGGCAGCTCACGCACGGCGAGGTGCAGGGCCGTGCGCAGTCCCAGGAGGTGTTCGGCTTCATCCGTGAGAACCTGCCGGGTTTCGAGCGGTCCTACATCGTCGACATCGGTCCCGAGATCGGCATCCGCGAGACCCGCCGACTGCTCGGCCGGTACGTGCTCACCGAGGACGACGTCCGCTCCTGCGTCCGCTTCGACGACTCCATCGGCCTCAACGGCTGGCCGGTCGAGGCCCACGTCGACGGTGACCTCGACATCCGCTGGCCCTACGGCGACGACCCGGTGGGCTACAACCAGCTGCCGTACCGCATGCTCGTCCCCGCCGAAGGACCCGGAAACCTGCTCGTCGCCGGACGCTGCGCGTCGATGACCCACGGGGGCCAGTCCGCAGCCCGCGTCGCCGGCCCGTGCTTCGCCATGGGGCAGGCCGCCGGTACGGCCGCCCACCTCGCGCTCAAGTCCCGGGGCACGGTCGACGAGGTCGACACCGTGCAGCTGCGCGCCGAACTCGAAGGGGAGGGCGCATGTCTGACGCTGTGAGGCCCTCATGATGCTGAGTCCCGCCGACGAACGCATGCTGGCCGGTGAACACGGCCCGGCGGTCGCGGCCGCGCTCGAACTCCTGGTGCGCTACGGCGACCTGATGGGAGCCGAGCGCCTCATCGACACCGACAACGTGTGCGGTGCCAACCTCTTCGGGCCACGGCATGCCCGCGTCCTCGGCACCACCGACCCGGCCGCACTGTTCTCCCGTTTCTCACTCGACCTCGACGAGACGGTCGACGTGCCGCCGTTCCGCGCGCACAGCTGCCAGCTCATCGGACCCCGCGACCGTGACCAGTGGGAGCTGCAGGGCATCGCGCCCAGCGACGCGGCGGCGATGGACGACAGCGAGCGCTACCTCGCCGAGAAGGGCGTCGATCTGCTCTCGACCTGCACGCCCTACCAGGTGGGCAATGTGCCCCGGTTCGGCGAGCACTGCGCATGGATGGAGTCCTCCGCGGTCGTGTACATCAACTCCGTGCTCGGCGCCCGCACCAACACCGAGGGCCGGGAGTCCTCGGCAGCGTCCATGCTGACCGGCCGCACCCCGTACTGCGGCTACCACCTGGACGGACACCGCCGGGCCACGCACCTGATCGACGTACGACACCCGGTCGTGACCACCGAGGACTGGAACATCCTCGGCTACTGGGTGGGGGAACAGGTACAGGACGCCGTGCCGGCCCTCACCGGCCCCGGACTCCTCGGGAGTACGCCGACGCCCGTACAGCTCAAGCAGTTCGGCGCGGCAGCCGCCTCCTCCGGCGACGTCGAGATGTACCACCTGCCCGGCGTCACCCCGGAAGCCCGGACGGTGGGGGAGGCACTGAGCGGCCGGGAACCCGCCGCGGTCTCTGTCTTCGACGCCGCCGCGCGCGCCGGGACCCTGGCGTCGCTGTGCCGGACCGCCGCCGACCACGACGTGGACTTCGTGATGATCGGCTGCCCGCACGCCTCGCTGGAACAGGTCCGTGAGGTGGCCCGGCTGCTGGACGGCCGGCGGATCGCGGACTCCACGGCCCTGTGGGTGTTCACCCCCAGGGCACTGCGCACGGTTGCCGAACGCAGCGGTTACGTCGAGACCATCGAGAAGGCCGGCGGGCGCGTGCTGTCCGACACCTGCCCGGCGATCGGGCAGTTCCTGCCTCCCGGCACGAGAGTGTTCGCCACGGACTCGGCGAAGCAGGCGCACTACCTGCCCGCGATCACGGGCGTGCAGGGCTGGTTCGGCAGCGTACGGACCTGTGTCACGGCGGCGCTGGAAGGCCGGTGGCCCGATGCCTGAGCTGCTCCGGGGCCGTGGTGTCGTCGCCGGACAAGCGAGCGGACCCGTACTGCTGTGCACCGCTCCGGTGTCGGGCTGGGGCGGCATCGACCCCAGGACCGGCACCATCGTGGAGAGCCGGCACCCCCAGCACGGGCAGAGCGTCGCCGGCACGGTGCTGGTGCTGCCGGGCGCCAAGGGGTCGTCCGGCTGGTCGGGCCAGTTCCACCTCGCCAAGCTGCAGGGGACCGCGCCCTGCGCCATCGTGTTCACGCGGATGAACAGCAAACTCGCACTCGGTCTCGTCGTCCTGGACGTTCCGGCGGTGACCGGTCTGGAGACGACCGGGTCACTGCGCACCGGAGTCGTGGCGGACGTCGACGGGACGGCCGGAACCGTGCTGATTCGAAAGGAAGACTGATCGGATGGACACTCTCCGCATCGACGGGCAGGTGGTGCTCGTGACCGGCGCGGGAAGCGGCATCGGCCTCGCCGTCGCCCGGGCCTGCGCCGCCGAGGGAGCCACGGTGCACCTCGCGGACGTGTCGGACACGGTCCACGAGGCGGCCGGGACACTGACCGGGAACGGATCCGGGACAGGGACCGCGACCGGGACGGTGGTCCCGCATGTGTGCGACGTGCGGGAGCCGGACGCCGTCCGCGCCCTCGTGGACGGGATCGTCGCGGCCTCCGGCCGTCTCGACATCGCGTTCCTGAACGCGGGAGTCAACGGCGCGCCCTCCCTCCTCCAGCCAGGCGGTGCGATCGACGAGCTTTCGTTCGCCGAGTGGCGACGGATCATGGACGTGAACCTGGACGGCCTCTTCCACTGCCTCCAGCACTGCGCCCGTGTCATGAAGGAGCAGCGGTCCGGCAGCATCGTCGTCACCGCCTCCACGGCGGGCCTGCGCGCGGAGCCCCGCGTCAGCTATCCCTACGTCGCCTCGAAGTCGGCCGTGGTCGGCCTGGTCCGCCAGGCCGCACTGGAGCTCGCGCGCTTCGGAGTCCGGGTGAACGCCCTGGCACCGGGGCCGGTGGTCACCAACATCGGCGGTACGGGCCCGCGGCCCGCGGCTGCCGTGGCCGCGTGGGAGAACTCCGTCCCGATGCGCCGCTGGGGCCGGCCGGACGACCTGGCGGGGCTCGCCCTGCTACTGGCCTCCGACGCCTCGTCATGGATGACCGGGGGCGTCCACGTGGTGGACGGAGGAGCGTCGGCCCTGACCCAGGTCCCGAGCGACACGCTTCCCGCACCGGACGCCACGACACTCTGAACCGTCGTCCAAGGACGCGTTGTCCGCGGCCGTCCTCCCTGAACCGCACAGGTAGGGGAAGGCGCAGACAGACCGGCACAGCCACCGCGTTGGCCGGTGGCCGCAACAGCGCCCTGGCGTGCTGTCCCGCGGGCGGGGCCCGCGGGACAGCACGGCGGCAGCGGGTGCTGTCCGACCTGACGCAAGAGATCAGGCGCGTGGGCCCAGAGCGCCCGAAACCGAATCCCGGGAGCACAGCGTCCGAGGCTCTCCACAGGGGATCGTCCCTCTCCTGGAATCTGACGTCCGCACCTGGGCAAAGCCAGCGAAACAGCCGATGAGATCCTCGACTCCCTCGCGCGCTCCTGCAAACGGCTCTTCGGCGCAGGAGACGGACCCTGTCAGATCGCTCCGGCTCCTGAGTCTTGGACGGTGGTGGGCGGTGACGCCATGGGCAGCCCCGTGCGGCCGCAGTCGCACGGGGCTGCCCGGGTACTTCAGCCGAGTTGTGCCTCAGCGAAAAGCGGCGATGTTACGGGCGACCCAGTCGTTGAAACGGCGCGGAGCGCGACCGAGGACTCCCTCCACGTCCGAGCTGATCCGCAGTTCGGCGGGGCTCGGGGCGGAGATGATGTCCAGGGTGTCGTCGGCGAGCGCCGGCGGCACGAACCGGGTCATCGCGGCTTTGGCCTCCTCACGGGTGAGTTCGTGGAACCGCACCGGCGAGCCGAGCGCGGCGGCGATGGCCCCCGCCTGCTGACGGGGCGTGATCACCTCGGGCCCGGTCAGCTCGAAGAATCCGCCGTTGTGCCGGTCGTCCAGCAGGCAGGCCGCCGCGACCTCGGCGATGTCCGCCGGGTCGACGACCGGAACTCCGACATCGCCGAAGGGTGCGGCGACCGTCCCTCGTGTGCGGACGGACTCCGCCCACGCCAGGGCGTTGGAGGCGAAGCCGCCCGGTCGCAGGATGGCCCAGTCCAGGCCGGACTCTTTCAACGCGTCCTCCAGCGCGCGCATCGCGATCCGCGACGGGCCGAGCGGCCTGGTCGCCACGCCCTGAGAAGACAGCAGGACGACTCGGCGGACCCCGCTGGCAGCGGCCAGGTCGATGATGTCGGTCGGCCGGGCGTCGGGGGCGTGCAGGTCGCCGGACAGCAGGAGGAACAGCGCCTTCGCCCCGTCCAAAGCAGCGGTGAGGCTCTGCGGCTCGGCCAGGTCAGCCCGCACGTGCCGGACCCCGTCCGGCATTGCCGCCGCGTGCCGTGACACCGCCGTCACCTGCTCGCCCGCGTTGGCCAGGGCCTGCGTCAATGGCCGACCCACATTTCCGGTAGCTCCGGTCACCACGATCATGTTCAGCTCCTAGTCCGGTGTGCAGTGCGGTAATTGACGCTAGGAGGCAGGCTTACTTTTCGTAAGAACATACCCAGAGGTAAGCTCCAGACATGAGGGAAGGCGCGCAGCTGAAGCAGGTCGAGGCGGGCACTCGGTATGAGGTGTTTCACACCGACTGCCCTGCGCGCGACATGGTCGACCACGTGACCAGCAGGTGGGGCATCTGGGTGCTGATCTCCTTGCGGAGCAGC
The DNA here is from genome assembly GCF_044751025.1 of Streptomyces sp. NPDC088747. Lineage (NCBI taxonomy): Bacteria > Bacillati > Actinomycetota > Actinomycetes > Kitasatosporales > Streptomycetaceae > Streptomyces > Streptomyces sp. NPDC088747. Next base: position 66,897 of record NZ_JBIVKZ010000024.1, on the reverse strand, counting down.
GACCTTCGGTTTTACGAGCTGCGCGACAGCATCCAGGGCATCAGCGAGAAGATGCTCGCTCAGACACTGCGCGCACTGGTCCAGGACGACCTGGTCTGGCGGAAGGTCGAGCCGACGACGCCACCCCAAGTCACCTATGGGCTCACTGAGTTCGGCCAGGACGTCGGTGCGCCACTGACGGACCTGTTCGACCGGATCACACAGCGGCTCGCAACCGGCGGATCGTCCGCCCCGGAGCGGCTGAGCGCAACAGGTCAAGCGAAGCCGCTGACCAACGACCAGCCTGGTCACGGATGACCGCGCTGCCCCGCAGCGAGCCGGCCGGCAACCGCCGCTCCTGTCGCCTGGGCGAGGGTGGTGCGGCCGACGTACTGAAAGCGGCCTTGGTCGTCGCACCTGCCGAGCGGCAGCGTGCGGGAGCGGTCAGCGAGCCGTTGACGCGCGGACGATCGCCTCGCTCGTCTCGCGGACCCTGTATTTCTGCCAGCCCCTCGCCGACGGGCGGGAGGAGTCGTCGAGCCTTTTGAAGACCACGCCCTCGATGCCGACCGACTCCCACGTCAGCCACTCGCGGACGACGGCGGACTCGGTGGTCGATGGGAGGCACAGCGTCCACGGCGCCGACAGACGGCGGGCGCCGAACACGGCCTCCAGTGCGGCCCTGCGCCGCCGGTACGGCCACCCGGTCGTGTCCGTCCCGGACAGCCGCAGCAGATCGAACGCGACGAAGGGCGCCGGCCACTCCTGTGCCGCCAGGGCCACGGCGACACCACGCCGGGCAAGCCAGCCCTACAGCTGAACCTTCCGCGTCGAAGCTGACTCACCACCACCTCAGCCACGCCTACACCACCTACTGCCTCAGCCCGCATAAGGAGGCGACCGTGCTGGTCGTCGACGGCGGCGGCAACAACAACGACACCGAGACCTACTACACCGCCACCCCCGACGGCATCGAGCGGCTCGGCGGCAACCCGCCGACGAGGCCCCGCGCGGGCGGGATCGGCGCGACGTACGAAGCGTTCACCAACCGGCTCGGCCGGCACGAGCAGGAAGCCGGCAAGACCATGGCACTCGCCTCGAACGGCGACCCGTCTCACTACCTCGCCCCGCTCTTCGTCATCGTCGACACCCAGGTCCACGGACGCCTCACCTGCACCCACGCTTTCAGCATCGCCGATCTCGCCAAGCGGACCGGCTTCGACTTCGGCCCGTACGACACCCGCGGCCTGCACGAGCTCGCTACGAACGCGGCCGCCTACGTTCAGGCCGAGACCGAGCGTGCCACACCGGCATGACAGCCTCTGACGCAGCAGCCGAGATCCCTCCGGCAGTTGCGCCGCGACGGGCCAGCCAGGTTGGCTCCCGCGGTCTTCGTCGACCTGAACGATCCGCATGCCCGGCAGACCGCGGTGCCCGCGACGGTCGAGGCAGGTGCGGCGCTGCTGCTGCCCCACGGATTCGAGAGGTTCACCGAACTGGGCGTCTTCGCCGAGGACGAGTACATCCCCATGAGCCTCGTCATCGCGCTGTGGCAAGCGACTAGGTGTATTGACCCGCAGAGTTGTTGACGCGGGTGATTGGGGGGTTGGCCTGCGAGTGCGGTGTGGCCGCGGTGGTGGTTGTCGCTGTGGAGGAAGTCTGCCAGGGCCATGGTCCGCTGCTCGTTGGTGGTGTACGGCCGTTGGTAGGCCTATTCGTCGAACAGGGTGCGGTTGAAGCGTTCGACCTTCCCGTTGGTCTGAGGGCGGTAGGCGCGGGTCAGTTTGCCGGTTGCGCCGAGGTCGGCCAGGGCCTGCTTCCACGGGGTGCTTTTGCGGTAGGACCATGCGTTGTCGGTCAGGACGCGTTCGATCCGGGTGATCCCCAGGGCGGCGAAGTGGGCTGCGGCTGCGCGCAGAAACGCGGCGCAGGTGGCGGCTTTCTCGTCGGGGTGGACTTTGCTGTAGGCCAGGCGGGTGGGGTCGTCGACAGCGGAGTGGATGTAGTCGAAGCCGACGCCCGTCTCGGCGGCCACGTGGGCGACCGGACGGCCGGCTCGGACACGCTCGATGAGGATCCGTCTGCCGTGAACGGTCAGCCAGGCATTACGGCGGGACACGAAGACCTCCGTGCGGTGCAGTCCCAGACAGCTCCACTGCATCGGAGGTCTTCGCCATGATCAAGCACCGGCACGCGTCAACAACGCTCGTGATCAATACACCTAGCGGCCGTAGGTGACCGACTGACCATGCCAGTCGGTCTTGCGGAGGAACTGTTCCCAGCTCAGCGCGTTGGGATCGATGCGCCGGCTCCACGTCGTGTCGCGGTCGTCTCGGAAGTATCCGAGGTCTACTGCGTACTGGGCCATGCCGAGGATTTCATCGACCAGCAGAGGGTTCTCCCCCAACGCGGGGAAGCAGGTCAGAAGGCCTTCGCGAGAGTAGGCGTTGCGGTACTCGGCTTTGAGTCCGGTGACACGGGAGAACGCCTCGACCATCTCGGCTGGGGAGATGACGTCCCCCACGACCGGCAGGCAGGCGCCGCGGTAGGTGTCGGGGTCGGAGAACACCTCGAGGACGGCCGGCCCGGTCGCGGTGAGTGGGTCCACGAAGGGGGCACGGAAGTCTTCGGGGAGGTAGAAAGGCATGAGCACTGTGTCACCGTCGATGCGCGGGGTGTAGTACTCCAGTGCGTTGGTGTAGAAGAACGAGAGCATGATGAAGGTGTGCGCGATCGGCAGAGTCCGAATGTGCTCCGCGATGAGCGCCTTGTCTGTGAAGTGCGGGGCGTACTTGGCGCCCGAGGACCGCTCGTTGACGTTCTCGAGCGCGCTGAAGACGACGTGGCTCACTCCGGCCTCGACCGCCGCATCGGCAAGTTGGCGCCCGAGCGGGAACTCGTCGGTGGAGGGAGGCGCGATGGGCGGGGTCATCAGGAAGGCCCCCTCGGCCGATCCGAACGCGTCGACGAACTCACGCTGGTGGCCCAGGGCGAGGGGAACCTCGGCGATCTCCGCTCCCAGCCCCGCCAGGCTCCGGGCCTGAGCAGAGCCGGCGTCCCGGGTCAGGGCTCGCACCCGGAACCTGCCGCTCTCCAGCAAGGAGATGACGACGCTCCTTCCCTGCTTGCTGGTGGCACCCGTGACGACGATCAAAGGCTTGCTGGTCTCAGACATCGTGTCTTCCTCTTGTCTATGACCGGCGTTCGCGGCCGTCGGCAGTTGGGTGGCGGACACCGGAGGGGGCGTAAACGCACTCCATCGTATCGACACATCGCGATTTGTAAATATGTTGGCTGGGAGTGAGCTCAGTTCGTCACATCGAGATACGGTGGTGCGTGAGAGGCGAGGAGGCGACCGTGGCGACGGCACAGGCGACGAACCCAGGGGGCGACGCGGAGGACGAGCCCTCTTTGGCTGCGGTCGAGGCACTGAAGGCGCTGGCGAACCCTGCACGGCTGCAAATCATGGACTGGCTGCGGGACCCTCACGCCGAGTTCGCTCAGTGGGAGCCGATAGCCGACCGGGACGAGGTCGGGGTCTGCGTCAGCCATCTGCAAGCCAAGTCGGGGCTGGCGCAATCGACAGTCTCCTCGTACATGGCAACCCTCGAGCGGGCAGGTCTGGTACAGGCCACTCGGGTCGGCAAGTGGGTCCACTACAAACGCAACGAGGGCACGCTGTCGCGACTCGCAGAGATGCTCCGCGGCACATAGCGACGAGCACGAAAGCCCGCTACCAGGCGACCAACGGCGTACGGCACACCAGGCTTCGCGCGGCACGCTCGCGACATCGGCTGGGACGGGGATGACAGCCCGGATGCCGCGTCTGCGCAGGTGGTCGCGGATGGCGCTGGGGGAGTACGCCTTGTCGGCCAGGACCACATCGGGCCGGGTGCGGGGCCGCCCCCCCGCGAGCGGGGGAAGCGCAGGCGGGCCATGACGTCCGTGAAGGCGGGTGCGTCGCCGGCCTGCCCAGAGGTCAGGACGAAGACCAGGGGCCGGCACCGGTCGTCGGCGGAGAGGTGGACCTTGGTGGTCAGTCCGCCGCAGGGCCGGCCGATGGCATGATCGTGCGGCTCACCGGCCGGGGCCCCTTTCTGGGGCCCCGGCCGCGTGCTGATGCGCGCGCACGAGCGTGGAATCCACCGAGACCGCCCAGGTCAGGTCCTCGTCCGCGTCGGCCGGGGCCGTCAGCGCGGTGAAGACCCGTTCCCAGGCGCCATCCACGGCCCACATCCGCAGCCGGTTGTACACCCCGCGCCAGTTCCCGTACTTCGCCGGCAGGTGCACCCACTGCGATCCGGTCTGGGACTTGAAGGCGATCGAGTCGATCACCTCGCGGTGATCCCTCCACCGACCACCCCGCCGAGGCGTCCGGTCCGGCAGCAACGGCTCGATCCGCGCCCACTGCGCGTCAGTCAACGGCACACCCGGACCAACGATCAGATGATCCGAACGAAACAGCCTGCGTCGCTGCGCCCCGAGCAGTCCAGACGCCTATGTTCCGCGCTGTGAGGTCTGTCCCTTCTGGACCCGGACTCGGCCTGTGGCGGGCGCAACCGCCTGCACGATGTCATCCGGGACCCTCTGCGCAGCCGCCTGGGTGATGGAGGCGTGCAATGCGTGAATGGTGCGCTGGTCAACGCCCTTGCCGCGAGTTTGTCCCTGGCCGACCCCGCGACCTTCACCCGTCCCTGGTTCGGGTGGGCGACGCCCTCTTCGCCGAGCTGCTCCTCGACCTCATGGGACGCTCGACGGCAGCCCTGCACCCCCGCCTGTCCACCACCGAACCGCCGTCACGGTAAGGACACTTCCGACCTCCCGGCGCCGGCGGTCGCTACGATCTGCGGCGTGTGCGCAAATATTGTGGTCGCCGAAGACGACGCGAAGCAGGCCGAACTGGTGCGCCGCTACCTGGAGCACGAGGGTCACGCCGTGACGGTCGTCCAGGACGGCCGGACGGCTCTCGAGACGGTCCGGCACCAGGAACCCGACCTGGTCGTCCTCGACGTGATGATGCCCGGGGCCGACGGTCTCGACGTCGTACGGATCCTGCGCGCCGAACGCCGGGAGGTGCCGGTGCTGATGCTGACGGCCCGCAGCACCGAGGACGATCTGCTGCTCGGCCTCGACCTCGGCGCCGACGACTACATGACCAAGCCGTTCAGTCCGCGTGAACTCACCGCCCGGGTAAGGACTTTGCTTCGCCGCAACCGGCGCGGCCCCGACCCGGCTTCGGCGACCGTACCCGCCTCGGAGCCCGAAGCGGCCCCGGACGACGAGGTGTTGACGGTCGGCGTGCTCAGGGTCGATCCCTCGCGGCACGAGGTGTCGGTCGCCGGGACGCCCGTCGAGTGCACGCCCGGTGAGTTCCGTCTCCTCGCGGCGATGGCGGCCGAACCGGGCCGGGTCTTCACCAGGGCACGGCTCCTGGACGAGCTGCACGGCTTCGACAAGTACATCAGCGCCCGGACCGTCGACGTGCACGTCATGAACCTGCGCAAGAAGATCGAGCGCGCCCCACGACGGCCGGCTCGCCTCATCACCGTCTTCGGCGTCGGCTACAAACTCACGGACCCCGCGAAGAACGTGCGCCATGCGTCGTCCTGACAGGAAAGGTGCGGCGGGGGCCGCCCGGCTGCCGCTGCGCAAGAGCCTGGCGGGGCGGCTGTTGACCGTGACGGCGCTGGTGGCCTCGTGCTCGGTCGCCGCGACGGCCTGGCTGGCCGTGCAGACGACCTCCGTCGCGATCCGCCAGGAGCAGGGGCAGAGCCTCAAGTCCGACGCGAAGATCTACAACACCCTCCTCGGCTACGCGGCCACCCACCCCGGCTGGGACGGCGTCGACACCACCGTGCGAGATCTGGCCCAGGAGTCCGGGCGCCGGATCGTGCTCACCACGGCGGGCCGACGCCCGTTCGTGGACTCGGCCGACTCACGCTCAGCGGGCGGCGGTTCGTCCGACGATCTGCTCGCTCAGCAGGCCTCGGCGGTCGTGGATCCACGCTCCGTCGACACCGTGCTGGTGCCCGACGCGGCCAGGGCCGGCGCCGACCGCGTCGATCCACGGGCCGTGGGGCCCTTCCGGCTGCCCGCGAAGGAACACGACGCACTGCGGAAGGCCGCCGCCGGGAGGGTGGAGTGCCTCAGCCAGATGGGTATCGCCGCCGACGTCGTCGAGAGCCCGGGCGGACGGCCCCGCGTCCAGTTCGTGAGCGACGAGACCGAGGAGGAGACCGACAGCCTCACCGACCGTGACATGGAGGCCAAGTGCTTCGCGTCCTACCCGGTCGGTCCCACCGCGACCGAGCGGAAGGCACTGAGCGCCCTCAACCAACTGGCTGACGCCTGTCTGAAACGACAGGGTCGCACCGCCGTGAAACTGAATCTGGACCTGTCCTGGGACCGGAGTTACGCATACGGGCGGGACGACGCGGTCTCCGGCGCCAAGGACGGCCTCAGCGCTCGCGAGGCGAAGTCCCTGGCCGCCAAGAAGGCGCAGGACGCCGCGATGGCCGAACGCAAAGCGGCTTCCGGCGGCGCACTCGACTACGCCCCCGCCGAGATCCGCGACAGCGCGTACGACCGGGCCGTGGCCAGCTGTGTCGAAAGCGCCCGCCGGGAACAGCTCACGGGCTATGTCGCCGAGCCCGCACTCCTGTTCATCGACGGCCCAGGTGCCGCCGGCGTGCCTGGTTTCGACCTCTCCCGCGCCAACACCGCACGCATCGCCGGTGTCACCGCTCTGGTCCTCGCCCTCACCGTCGGCGCCTCGGTGCTCGCCGGAGCCAGGCTCGTACGCCCGTTGCACGCGCTCACCGGCGCCGCCCAGCGCATGCGGGAGGGCCTGGACGCGACGCCGGTGCCCGTGCCCGTCCTCTCCGACAGTGAGATCGGACGGCTGACGGCGGCCTTCAACGACATGGCCGCGCACCGGGCCCGCCTGGAGGAGCAGCGCAAGGTGATGGTCAGCGATGTGGCCCATGAGCTGCGAACGCCGCTGAGCAACATCCGGGGCTGGCTGGAGGCAGCCCACGACGGACTGGCTGTGCCGGACCCCGCGTTCGTCTCCTCGCTCCTGGAGGAGGCGGTGCAGCTCCAGCACCTCATCAACGACCTCCAGGACCTGGGCGCGGCCGACGCGGGCGCCCTGCGGCTGCACCGGAAGCCGGTACGGATCGACGAGCTGCTCGGCCAGGTCGCCGCCGCGCACCAGGGGTTGGCCGAGACGGCGGGCGTCACCCTCACGGTCCTGACACCGCCGCCGGGCACCCCTCACCCACCGCTCCTCGACGCCGACCCCGTACGGCTGCGGCAGACCGTCAGCAACCTGCTCTCCAACGCGGTGCGCCACACCCCGGCCGGCGGCACGGTGACCCTGCGCCGGTACGTCACCGACCCGGGGGACGAGCTCGCCGTGGAGGTGTCCGACACCGGCAGTGGCATTCCGGCGGGCGACCTCCCGTACGTGTTCGACCGTTTCTGGCGGGCGGAGAAGTCCCGCAATCGCAGCACCGGCGGCAGCGGCCTCGGGCTGGCGATCGTCCTCAAGCTCGCCGAGGCCCACGGCGGCACGGTGGACGTGGCGAGTACGGAGGGGGAGGGGACCACCTTCACCCTGCGGCTGCCGACGGTCGAGGCACGGAAGCCGGAGGGCCCCGGTCGACCCTGATGGGATGACGACAGCGCTCTGACAGTTTCCTCACAAGTGGCCGTCAGGGTGAAGCCATGCCCGGAACCTGGTGCGCATCGGCAACCAGGAACGACCAAGCCGGGCTGGAACTGGAGCCTTCACATGTCCCGCCGTCTCACCCTGCGCCCGCTGCGTATCGCTGTCCTGACCGGCGTCGCGGCCGGCGCGCTGCTCGTCCCGGCCACCTCGGCCTTCGCCACCGATCCGACTCCGACGCCGGGCGCGACCGACTCGACCTCGGCCGACAAGGAGGCCCTGGCGAAGAAGAAGGCCGAGGACGCCAGGACGCTCAAGGAGGCCGAGGCCCGGAAGGCCGCCGAAGCCCAGAAGGCCGGAGGCAAGGACTACCCGCGTGGCGGTGTCGCCGCAGGCGAGGCCCCCGCCCAGGACGACAACACCGGCACGCTCATCGGTTCGGCCACCGGTGCGCTGCTGCTCGCGGGCGCCGGCACCTACGTACTGCGCCGCCGCACCACCGCCCGCCGCGAAGGCTGACCCGGCAGCACGACCTCTCGTACGAAACGGTGGCGCCGCCCTTCACCAGGCGGCGCCCTGTGCGTTCCGGCGAACCCTCGCACCCTGTTCTGGAGCCCGAGTTGCCCCCTGCACACCGTCCGGCCCTGTCCCGGGCCCGCCTCGCGACCCTCACCCTATTGACCCTCGTCGCCCTTCTCACCGGCTGTTCGTCCGGCCCCGACCCGACGGTCCGGGTCGCCCCAACCGCCCCCGCCGCCGCGTCGGGCGCTCCGAAGTCCGAGCCGCCTGCGGCCGACGCTCCAGCGGCCCCTTCCGAGATAGCCGTTCCCTCCGTGGGGATCACCAGTTCCCTGATGGAGTTGGGCCTCAACACGGACCGGACGGTCCAGGTCCCGCCGGCCGCTGAGGGCATGACCGCGGGCTGGTACACGGGCGGTGCGGTGCCCGGTGAAATCGGCGCGGCCGTCATCATCGGCCACAACGACACCCGCTTCGGCGAGGCCGTCTTCCACGACCTGAAGAAGATCAAGGAGGGTGCGGACATCACCGTCACCGACAGGACGGGAAAATCCCTCCACTTCACCGTCACGGCCACGGAGAGCGTCGCCAAGAACGCCTTCCCGACGGAGAAGGTCTACGGGCCGACCCAGGAACGTGCTCTACGGCTCATCACGTGCGACGGCGACTTCGACGCGCAGGGGCACCCTGTCGACAACCTCATCGTGTACGCGACAGCGAGCTGAGGGCCGCGGGCGTGTCCGTTTCGCCCTGTCGTCCCGAGTGATGTCCGCAGCTCGATCGTCAGCGGCTGGTTCCAGGAGCCCGCCGCCGAACGGTCGGTACGCGTCAGCCACGGCGAGCCGATCCGCCGCGACTGCCTGGAGGCCGTCACCGCTCTCACCTGCGCCGTCAACAACCACCGCCGGGCGATGTGGATGCGTGGCGACGCCCTTTCCTTGCTGCCCGGCAGCCTTGCCGCAATCGCTCCGATAGACCTTGCGAGCATGGTCGCTCCTGCGGCACCGCCAGGGCTGCCTGAAAAGATCAGTTTGCGCGTCCTGTACCGCGACCCGCACCGTCCCCGCGTCTAGCGGGTACGTACCTCGTGGGCACCCGACCTCGACGGCAGAAGCGAGGCACCCGTCCACGTACCGCTCGCTGAAGTTGTCTACCGAGCCGCTCTGACCTGCGGTGATGCGGCAACTCGGTCAACCGGGCTCGTTCGTCCTCGAAGGAATGCCCCGGGAGATCCTCCAGCGCGCGGCCCCGCCAGAGTGCGAGCCCTTGCCGCAGCGTGCTCTCCGCCCGTGCGAAGTCGCCTGCCCGGAGGCTCTCCCTGCCGTCCCTGACATCGAGTTCGAAGGAGGCGATGTCTATCCGGTCCTCGTCCGTGACGGAGCCGGTAGCTGTTGCCGAAAGTGAGGATGCGGTCCTCCTCGCCATGGCTGGCGAGGAGGACCGCAACCTCGCCACTTGCACCTGGAGCCCTTTGACCGGGTTCTTCACCTCCCGGTCGTCCCACACCTCGTCGACCAGCGCGTCCCGGGACACCGGCCGTCCACCCGCGAGGACGAGGCGCCCCACAATGGCCCGGGGTATCGCGCCGGTCGGCACGAGCGGTGTGCCGTCAGGGCCCTCGACTTCGAGCGGTCCCAGCAGTCGAAAGCGCATGATGTGGATTCCTCGAGCTCCTGCGTCGTACGCCGAGCCCTGGAACCAGGACACGACGCCGCAGGCGATGCGGTGGACCGCACACGCCCAAGAATGCCATCCGCAGGGGGCGCCCGGTCCAGGACGGCGGACTCGATGTCCACGCTGGTCACTGTCCTGTCGTCGCCGACCGGGTGCCGCGGCAGGGGTAGCGTTGTAGCCGCGCTCTCGCTCGCCGTGATGCCGTTCCTGTCGGCTGCCCAGCGAAGGGCCGACCGTGAACTCGAATCTGTCAGCGCGGTCGCCGACTCCAGGCAAACCCTGCTGTGCACCTATCTGTCCGTCGTGCTCCTGGCCGGGCTGGTCCTCAACGCCACGCTCGGCTGGTCCTGGGCCGACCTGATCGCCGCTCTGGTCATCGCCGCCATCGTGGTCAAGGAAGGCTGCGACGCATGGCAGGGCAAGGGCTGCTGCGCGGCACCGGCTCCCAGCGCAGCGACGGCCCCGAGCCCCGACACCGACGCCTGCGGCTGCCGTCCCGGCTGTGACTGCTGCGGCTGATGGGCTGGCCTCCCTCGGTCCGGGGCGCGGAGCGAGAAGCGGCACCATTGCGCGGTCCTCGATATAGGCGAAAAAGCAGTCCACGGCTGCGTTCGAGGGTGGTGCGGCCGAGGTACTGACAGCGTCCTTGGTCGTCGTACCTGCCGAGCAGCAGCAGCAGCGTGCGGAAAGCGGTCAGGGAACCGGCGATTGCGCCGACGAGCGCCTCGCCTGGCCGCCGAGAAGGACTAGTGCACAGCGGCTCCAGCGCACCGGGGAGTGGCTCCATCTGTGGCGGTGGTAGGCCAGGACGCCAACCTCAGCGTCTTCGACGTCACCGACACCGGCCGGCTCAACGACATTCTGTGGAGCCTGCCGCTGTTCCCTACATGGACATCATCGTGAACCCCCTCACCCGCCACCCCTCGGCCATCGGCTGACGGGAAGAACGGACGAGGGGGCCCGGCGTCCCGCGAGGTCTTCACAGCGGTGACCGGACACGCTCGGACCTCGTTACTTCGTGGCGCCCTGTGAGAACCCGTTGTAGATGTAGCGCTGGAGGAAGAGGAACATCACCAGCGTGGGCACGATCACGAGGACGGCCCCGGCGGAGATGTTCTCCCAGTGCGCCCCGAACGGCCCCTTGAAGCGGAACAGGGCCGTCGACATGGTCCCGAGTTCCTCGGAGGGCATGTACAGGAACGGGATGTAGAAGTCGTTGTACGTGGTGATGCCCTTGATGATGATCACGGTGGCGATCGCCGGCTTCAGCAGCGGGAAGATGATCTTCCGGTAGATGGTGAAGGAGTTGGCGCCGTCGAGCCGCGCGGCTTCGTCGAGGGACTTGGGGATCCCGCGGATGAACTGCAGGAAGATGTAGATGGACACGATGTCGGTGCCCATGTAGAGCAGGATCGGGGCCCAGCGGGTGTCGAACAGGCCGAAGCTGTTGACCACTTGGAAGGTGGCGACCTGGGTGGTCACACCGGGCACCAGGGTGGCGATCAGGAACAGTGCCATGACGAGACGCTTGAAGCGGAAGTCGAAGCGGTCGATGGCGTAGGCCGTCATGGAGCCGATGATCACGGTGCCGGTGACGGAGAACAGCAGGATGAAGGCAGTGTTGCCGAAGGCCGTCAGCAGGTGGCCGTCGGTGAACGCCGTGGCGTAGTTGGAGAAGTTGAGCCAGTCGTCCGGCAGGGACAGGGCGCCCTGTCCCTCGGAGATCTCGCGGTAGGACTTCAGCGAGGTCAGGAACACCACGAGGAGGGGGACCAGGACCACGAGGGAGGCGACGATCAGCGACAGGTAGGTGAGAGCCGTGGCGATGCGGGGGCCTCGGCGAGACCGGTCCCGGGCGGGGGCGGTGATGGTCATACCAGGTCCACCTTCTCGTCGGGCACGATGCGGCGCTGGATCCAGGTGATCAGCAGGATGATGGCCAGCAGCACCACGGCGCAGGCGGAAGCCAGGCCGGTCTTGTTGAACTGGAAGGCGAACTTCACCGTCTGGATGACGAAGGTCGAGGTCTCGGTCGCGCCGCCGGTCATGATGTACGGGATCTCGAAGACGGACAGCGAGCCGGAGATCGCCAGGACGACGCTGAGGCTCAGGACCGGGCGGATGCTCGGCGCGATGATGTGCCGGAACTGCTGCCACCGGGTCGCGCCGTCGAGTTGGGCGGCCTCGTAGAGCTCGCCGGGGATCGATTGGATCGCCCCGAGGAAGAGCACGAAGTTCAGGCCGGTGAAACGCCACACGGACACACCCGCGAGCGAGGTGTTGGCGGACTCCGGGCTGCCCAGCCATGCGTGGCCGGTGTCCGCGCCGAACCAGGAAAGGATCGAGTCTAGGGTGCCGCCGTCCTGGAAGAAGTACAGGAAGACGAAGCCGATCGCGACCCCGTTGATCAGATAGGGGAAGAACAGGATGCCCTTGAACAGGTTGCTGAAGCGCAGGTCGAAGCTGAGGACGGTGGCGAAGTACAGGGCTATGACGATCTGCACGACGGACGCCGCCAGGTAATAGAGACTCACCGCGAACACCCGGAAGAGTTCCGGTCGGGTGAACAACTCGGTGTAGTTGTCGCCGCCGATGAAATTCCGGTCGGGGCTGACGCCGTCCCAGTCGGTGAAGCTGTAGTAGAGCATGTTGCCCACGGGCACGTAGGTGAACGTGACCAGCAGGGCGAGAGGGGCGAGGAGGAACAGCCAGGGGGTGATACGGCGCAGCGGCCGGTCATGCCATGGGACGGCGCCCGGTCCGCGGTGCCGGGAGCGCTGTTTGCCGGACCGGGCCGGCTCGGCGGGCGGGGCGGGCAGGGATGCGGTGGAAGCGGTGCGCGTCATTGCGAGCCGGAGCCTTTCGTCGTCCGCTGAGGGCCTGGGGCGGAACCCCTCCCGTCCTCCGTGGGAGGGGCCCGGCTGGGTACCGGCTCAGGAGCCGACCGTCTGCTTGGCCTCGGACCAGCGCTTGTTCAGATCGTCGAAGTAGTCGTCGAGTGACCCGTCGACGGACCCGCGGGCGATGTCGACGAGCTTCTGCCGGTAGTCCGGCTTCTCCAGGCCGATTTCGGCCGCGTTGTCGATGTCGTTGACCTCGGCGGTCTTGGACGCGGAGCGCTCCACCAGCTTGACATCGTTGTCAATGTAATCTTTGAGCGTGTCCGGCATCCCCTCGGCCTTCAGGACGGAGACGGCCCCCTCCTTCGCCGCGTAGCCCGACCTCTCGGTGAACCAGTCGATCCAGGCCCGAGCCGCGCTCTTGTGGTCGGAGTGGATGTTGACGGCCTGCTGGTAGTCGGAGGCCAGGGTGGAGCAGAACGTGCCGCTTTTTTGGGCGGGGGTGGGCATGAACCCGATGTCGTCGGGGTTCTCGCCGGCCTTCTCGGCCGCGTCCTGCATCTGGGTGATCGCCCAGGAGCCGAGCATCATGCTGCCCACCTTGCCCTTGGCCAGGAGTGTCTTGGAACTCTCCCAGTTGGTGGTGGCCGGGTCCTTCTCCGACAGCTTCTCGTGGACGATGTCGTAGAGCAGGGTGTCGAGCGTGTTCAGGTCCGAGCCCTTGGCCCATGGCTTGTCCGTCTCAGCCAGCTGGTTCCAGGCCTGGCTGTCGCAGCTGACGGAACCGGCGCTGTTGGTCCAGGGCGTGCTGAGCGGCCAGCCGTCCTTGAAGTTGGTGTAGTACGGAGTGGAGCCCGTCTTCTCCTTGACAGCCTTCAGGTCGTCAAGGAACTGCCGCGTGGTCGTCGGCCATTGCGTGATGCCGGCCTTCTTCCACAGCGCCTTGTTGTAGACGAAGCCGTTGGCGGTGCCGAAGGTGGCGATTCCGTAGGTCTTGCCGTCGACGTCGGTTTTGTCGGTGAAGCGGTAGGTGTCCTTCATCGACGAGGTGTCGCCGAGGGGTGCGAAGAACTTGGGGTAATCGCCCTGGGCGATCACCGAGGGGATGAGCAGGACGTCGCCGTAGTCCTTCGTGTTCATCCGGATCTTCACCTCGCCCTCGTAGTCGGTGAGGCCCTCGAACTTGACCTTCACCTCGGGGTAGGTCCTGTTGAACTCAGCCGCGTACTTTTTCATCGTCCCGTCCTGGATCAGGTCGGTGCGATTGGTGAGGACGGTGATGTCCCCCGAGGCGTCGTCCGGCTTCACCGGTGCGGCGGCGGTCTCATCCGTGTTCGGGCTCCCGCCCCCGCTGCACCCCGCGACGGTCAGCATCGCGGCGGTCAGCAGAGCGGCACCCAGCGTCTTCTTCCCCATGTGCCCAACTCCTTCCAAGGGTTACGGCTCGGGCTCCGTGCTGGTCGCGACTATGGCAGGCGCAGGTTGACCGGTAAAGCTATCTGTCTCACCGCGAGACTTAATCGTTACCCAGAATGGACAGCTGCACCGGACACATCCCTGGCGTTACCTGCTACGCAACGGGATCTCCTTCTGTGAAATGAGGGATAGACCGGTTTAGTCATGTGAGGTTAAGTTGGGCCGCGTCGCACATGAATCAGGCCCGTCCCGCCTAAGGAGCCGCACATGAAGGAAGTTGTCCAGCTCACCGAGGACTGGGGTCTGCGGCACGGCGAGAGGCTGCTGTCCGCCCAGGTCCCCGGCTGTGTTCACACCGATCTGCTCGCGGCCGGTCTGATCCCTGATCCCTTCCTCGGTGTCAACGAGCCGGAGGTGGCGTGGGTCGGGCGGCGTGCCTGGACCTATGTCCGGGACGTGGCGGCCACCGACACCACCGAAGAAGTCCATGAGCGGACCGACCTGGTCTTCGACGGACTGGACACAGCGGCGACCGTCACCCTGGACGGGCGGGAGCTGGGGCGCACTCGCAACATGCACCGCCACCACCGCTTCGACGTCACCGGTCACCACGGGCTGCTGAAGGTGGACTTCGCCTCCGCCTACGAAGAGGCCGCGGCGGTGCGGGCATTGACCGGCGAGCGGCCCAACGTCTACCCGGAGCCGTTCCAGTACATCCGCAAGATGGCGTGCAGCTTCGGCTGGGACTGGGGCCCGACCTTGGTGACCGCCGGAATCTGGCGTCCGGTGCGGCTGGAGCGCTGGTCGACGGCGAGGCTGGCCGGCGTGCGTCCCCTGGTGACGGTCGACGACTTCACCGGCCGGGTCGAGGTCCGGGTCGACATCGAGCGTACGGAACAGGGGACCGGCCGTTCTCTCGCCGTCAGGGCCACCGTCGCCGGCGTCGAAGCACACGCGGTCGTCGACGGCACGCGGGCCGTGCTGACACTCGACGTACCCGACATATCCCTGTGGTGGCCACGCGGCTACGGCGCACAACCGCTCTACGACCTGGACGTCGCGCTGGCCGAGGACGGGCCCGAGGCGAGGCCACTGGACTCCTGGCGGCGGCGGATCGGATTCCGGGACGTGGTGCTGGACCGCTCCGAGGACGAGCACGGAACCGGGTTCACCCTGATCGTCAACGGCGCGCGCGTCTTCGTCCGCGGGGTGAACTGGATCCCCGACGACGTCTTCCCCTCCCGGGTCACACCCGAGCGGTACCGCACGCGGCTGCGTCAGACGGCCGAGGCGGGAGTGGACCTCGTGCGGATCTGGGGCGGAGGGATCTACGAGGACGACGCCTTCTACGACGTGTGCGACGAACTGGGTCTCATGGTCTGGCAGGACTTCCTCTTCGCCTGCGCCGCCTATCCCGAGGAGCAGCCGTTGCGTGGCGAGGTCGAGGCCGAGGCGCGCGACAACGTTGTCCGGCTCATGCCGCACCCGAGCCTCGTCCTGTGGAACGGCAACAACGAGAACCTGTGGGGCTTCCGCGACTGGGACTGGGAGTCCGGGCTCGCCGGCGACTCGTGGGGCGGTGGCTACTACCTGGACCTGCTTCCGCGCGTCGTCGCCGAACTCGACCCGACCCGCCCCTACACGGCGGGCAGTCCCTGGTCCGGCTCCTGGGATCACCACCCCAACGACCCCGCCCACGGCACCTATCACTCGTGGGAGGTCTGGAACCGGCGGGATTACGCCGAATACCGCGACTCGGTGCCCCGCTTCGTCTCGGAGTTCGGCTGGCAGGCACCGCCCGCGATGGCGACCCTGCGGCGGGCGCTGCCCGGAGAACGGCTCGCCCCCGACTCGTCCGGCATGCTGCACCACCAGAAGGCCGAGGACGGCAACGGCAAGCTGAACCGCGGCGTGGAACGCCACTTCGTCCTGCCCGAGGACGACTTCGACCGCTGGCACTACCTCACCCAGGTCGTGCAGGCCCGCGCGATCGCCACCGGCATCGAACACTGGCGCTCGCACTGGCCGGTCTGCGCCGGCACCGTCGTCTGGCAGATCAACGACTGCTGGCCGGTCAGTTCCTGGGCCGCCATCGACGGCGACGGAAGGCTCAAGCCCGTCTACCACGAGCTGCGCCGCGTCTACGCGGATCGCCTCCTCGTCCTGCAGCCCGGCACCGACGGCCTGGTGCTCGCCGTCGTCAACCAGGCCGCGGAGCCGTGGCAGGCCCCGGTCAAGCTGCGGCGGATGCGGGCGGACGGCACCGAGGTGGCGAGGCTGGTGCTCAACGCGGCCGTCACCGCCCGGTCGGTGCACCGGCAGAGTGTGCCGGAGGAACTGGTACCAGACGAGCAGTCGGGCAAGGAGTTCCTCGTCGCTGACTGTGACGATCTGCGCGCGTTGCGCGTTCCCGTACCGGACAAGGACTTCGCGTATCCGGTACCCCACTATGAGGTGGCCGTGGAGTACTCGGTCAGTGGTGATGCGGGTAGTGTCGATGTCGTGGTGACAGCACGCACTCTTGTACGCGACCTTCTCCTGCAGGCCGACCGGCTCGGCCCGGATGCGGTCTGCGACAGCGGGCTTCGCACTCTCCTCCCCGGTGAACGGGCCCGCCTCCGGGTCACGGGAGCGGCCGGGGTCGAGGTCAACGCCGTGCGTGCCGCGCTGTATTGCGTGGAACCGGCGTGAGCGCACCCGTCGAACGCGTCACCATCAGGGACGTGGCGTCCGCCGCAGGCGTGTCCAAGGGTGCCGTGTCTCTGGCGTTCAACCACAAACCGGGCGTCTCCGACACCACCCGGGAGCGGATCTTCGCGGTGGCGCGACAACTGGGCTGGGCGCCGAACTCCTCGGCTCGCAGCCTGTCGCGCCAGTCGGTTGACACCGTCGGGCTGGCGATCTGCCGGCCGGCCCGGCTGCTGGGCCTGGAGCCGTTCTACATGGAGTTCGTCTCCGGAATCGAGAGCGTACTGGCCGAGCGGGACTGCTCGTTGCTGCTGCGGCTGGTCGCTTCGCTCGACGAGGAGATCCATCTGCAGGAGCGCTGGTGGCGGGAGCGGCAGATCGGCGGCTCGATTCTGGTCGACTTCCATCAGGAGGACCCGCGTGTCGAACCGTTGCGGGAGCTGGGGCTGCCGGCCGTGGCGGTCGGCCACCCGTCCCTGACCGGGGGATTCCCTTCCGTCTGGACCGACGACGCCGCCGCCGTAGCCGAGGCGGTGCGTTACCTGGCGGCGTTGGGACACCGGCGTATCGCGCACGTGGGCGGCCCCCGGGGCCTGGGACACAGCGCCATCAGAACGATCGCCTTCGAGCAGACCATGAGGGAACTCGGCCTGGAGAGCGGCCCGCACGCGGAGACGAGCTTCTCGGGCGAGGAGGGAGCACGTGCCACGCGCTCTCTGCTGCTGTCCCCGGAACGGCCCACGGCGATCGTCTACGACAACGACATCATGGCGGTGGCCGGACTGGGCGTGGCCGGCGAGATGGGTATTTCGGTGCCGGACGACCTGTCGCTGCTGGCCTGGGACGACTCCCAGCTGTGCCGGCTGACCCATCCGACGCTGTCCGCGATGAGCCACGACGTGCACGGCTTCGGAGCCCAGGTCGCTCGCGTGCTGTTCGAAGTCCTCGCCGGCAACCAGGTCGCCTCCCAGCCGGTGGCGACACCGTCCCTCGTCCCGCGTGCCTCGACCGCCTCACCTCGTTCCTGGCGGGGCACGAGAGTGTGAGAGGGGGACGGCACGATGCCGCCTCTCTCACATGTCGTTCGAGCCTGGACCGCGCCGAGCTCCTCGCCGTGCTCGGCGCCGCCGAGCACCTCGCGCACGCCCTCCTGGCCGACCCCGCCTTCTGGGGGAACCCGCTGCCTGGCGGGCCGAGTTGGCGGTCGGCCCTGGCGACGGGGTGGCCGCGGTCTCCCGCCTGCTGAAGGCGATCGCCGCCCGCAGCCGCACACCGGCGATGGCCCGCTATCGCCGACCGAACAGGCACGAGTGGGGGTGTCTGAGGGCCTATGGGGCCGCGCTCGCGGCCGTCCTGCCGCTAGGAGCGTTCGCCGGCGCGAGCGCTTTCGCGGACGCGGCCGTTCAGGAGACGGTGTGGCTGGAGCTGAGGCGGGCGAGCGCCGGGCACTCCCCGGCTCTGACCGACGCCGATCTCGTCGTCGAACGCGCCGCCGCCCACCCCGACTTGCACCGACGCCCTGCTCCTGGCCGCGTTGCTGGCCGCCCAGGCGCCCGGGACATGGCGGGAGACGGCCGTACGACGTCACGTCCGCGCCCTGCTGGACGCCGCAATCGCCCTGCTCCCCGGCGAACGCCCCCGTGGGGTGCAGGAGCTGAGAACAGCATTGGTCAACGCAGGCGAGGCCGGCGCCGCAGCCCGCCGGTGAGCCGTCCGGCGCCTCGCCCCCCGCGGCGTCGGCGCTGCCGTTCACGAGTACGAGCCTGAAGGGAGCCGTCATGCTGGGAATCCACGTCCACGTCAAAGGACCGGCCCGCCAGAAGATCGGCGCCGATCTGAAGAAGGCGCACGACAAGGGAGCCTCGGTCCGGACCCTCGCCCAGGGCTGCAACAGGTCCTGCGGCTTCGTTCACTGCGGGCCGAAAGGTCAGCACCCCTTGACGGACTTGGGGGAGGACGTGGGGTATGGACCGAGCTTCTCGACGACGTGCCGAACGGCACGGTGCTGGCCTTTGGCCGGCTGCGTGCAGCGCTGTCGGTACCGGCATGCCGATTTCCTGCCCGCCCGCCCGCGCGCGGCTCCTTTGACGAGCGGAAGGAAAAGGCAGGGCGGTGGGCAGATCTGCGCGCGGGCGTGGATGCGGCGATCGAGATCGTCGTTGAGATCGCCGAAGACGACGAGGCGGCCTACCCCGGGACCAGGGAGGAGGCGGACAGCGCTGCGACGAGCACGCGACCGAAGCCCTGAACGTGCTCACCCGCATGAGCATCGTCACCGGCAAGGACCTGCTGGCTTTTAATTTGGAGGACTTCACCGACTACGCCCGGGCCCGTCGGGACAACGGCCGCACAGTGACGGCCCTGCCCGTCGCCCACGACATCCTTCATGCCGTCGGCGGTCTGAAGGACTCGCCACCGACCCTGCGTGAGGCCCAGGCCCGCGGCCATCTCACGCCCGCCGAGCTGATCGACCGCCATCCGATTGCCAACCGCGCGATCCGCGACGTGCTCGTGCACTACCTTGCCGAGCGATCCGCCGTCCTGGACTACCGCTCCCTGGTCAACCACGCCCAGATGCTGGCCGACCTGTTCTGGGGCGACCTGCAACGCCACCACCCCATGATCTCGATGGAGGACCCTGCCCGCTGGGCATCCTGTCCGATCAGCGAGGCCGACATCCGCGGCTACATCAAGGAGACCCGGCACCGGCAGACACGGATGGCAGCAGCGCACCCGCACCCTGGTCCCCGTCCTGCCGCAGCTCGTCCGCGCTGCCGAGGCGGACCAGTTCGCTCGCGGTGTGTGCGCTGGTGCCGTAGGTGTCGCAGTCGGTCATGGTGGCCCGACCTTACGCCGCGAGGGTGTCGGGGCGTTCATGTCCAAGGGCCGGGCGCGGACTCCTTCCTGGCCGTGCTCGGTGCCGACCTCCAGGAGCAGGGGATCGAATACCCGTTGGAGGCCTACCGCATCTACGGCTACCTCACCCGCTGCGCTGCCGGATGCGTCGCCTCCCGAGTCGGCGAGGACGATGACCGTGACGAGCACGGCGAGCGAGACCAGCCAGCCCGACGTGAAGGCGGGGCCGTTGCCCCGGCCCTTGGGGGTGGCCAGCATGAGGATCACGGCGATCAGCGGCGGGGGCTGATGGCGATGCCAATCGCGGAGGCGAGCATCTGCCCGACGGCGTCTCCACGGTGGCCTCAGCCCCTCGCCACGATGGGCGGCAGCTGGTAGGTGCCGTCGAGGACGGACTGCATGGGCGTATAGAGGCGGATCATGGGCCGGAAGTCACCTTCCGGGGCGGGCAGCCAGTTCGCCGCCTCGGCCGGGTTGTCCGGCCGTTCGCGTTGGATGACGACGGTCAGCGAGCCGTCCTCGTCATACACCAGTCCGGGAGTGCGGTCGCCGAGTGAGTAGCGGTCGGCGGGGTTGGCGACGAGGTAGTAGTCGGGGGTGTCGTACATGGTCACCGACCAGAACGATGCGACGGGCGGCGGCTGCTCGAAGCGCAGGGTGTAGGACCGGGATCCGTTCAGCTGTTCGCCGTCGGAGTCGGTGAAGGTATGCGCGTACACCGCCTCGTAACCGTGGTTGCCCCACAGCGCGGCCCGTGCCGCCGCGGCCCGTACGAGGTAGGACTCCTCCCGGTCGGCGATCTTCCACTGCGGCGCGTCGATCGTCCCGATGCCGAGGTGGTCGAGGTTGTAGTCGAACAGGTGCGGGTTGGCCACCCAGGCGCCCGGCGGACGTCCGTTGTCGTCAGGGGGATTCGATGCGGCTTCGACCCGTGCCTTGCCGGCCGCCAGCCCCTCGGTGAGGGCCTCGACGAGCACGGCGTCGGCTTTCACGTACGGCGAGGGGCCCTCTTCGAGCAGCCCCAGGGGCTGGAAACGCTCCTGACGGTCCTGGTCGGGGCCGGAGGGCGGGAAGTCCGCCATCCAGACACGCAGCCGTTCGTAGAAGCGCAGTTCCTCGGGCACGGAGGGATTCGGCGCGGGCAGGCCCGCGCGGTGGGTGGCCGCGTCGAGCGGGGTGAGTGTGAGCCGCTGCTGCAGGGCGCGGACACGGGGCATGTCTTCGGGGCCGTCGCAGGCGTTGCGGCCCACGACGGAGATGACCGCGGTCGGAGCCTCGATCAGCCCGCGCACCGTGTCCGGAGCGGTGCCGGACCAGCCGGGCGGGACGATGAGCCAGTCACCCTCTTCTGTGCCGGTGGCGCGTTTGCCCAGATAGGCGAAGTTGTTGCTCCACACATCCACGAACTGCAGGACGTAGTACGCGCCGGCGGTGTCCGGGACATGGAGCAGGACAGGGTCGGCGGAGAGGTCGACCTGGGCGATGGAGTAGACGGTGTCGTTGTTCACGGACACGAAGTGGGCGTCGGGGGTGGCCAGTTTGGCGGCGTGCCCGAACTGGTTGAAGGGAGTGGGCGGCAGCGAGCCGAAGCCCTTGTGCATGAACGCGGAGATCATCGAGACGTCGAAGACGAGGGGGTAGCCGTAGACGTACGCGTCGGCGGCCAGGTCGGCGAGGGTGCCGGCGCCGCTCGCACTGCTCGGACTGGCCTTGCTGGTCATGGCTGGCTCCTGTCAGACGTCGACGCTCAGGGCGGGCAGGGTCCAGGAGCCGTCGAGGACCGAGGTCTCGGGGCCGTACACGCGGATGGCGACGGTGAAGGGCCCATCGGGCGCGGGCAGCCAGTTCGCCTCCTGTTTCGGATCGGACGGGCGGTGTCTGCGTACGTAGAGGGTGAGGCCGCCGTCGTCGTCGTGGACCAGTCCGGGGGTGCGGTCACCGATCGAGTAGCGGTCGATCTCGTTGGCGACCAGAAGCCGTTCGGGTAGCCGGTAGATCGTGGCCGACCAGAAGTAGCGGGCCGGCGGCAGCGCGCCGGGGGCGAAGCGGATGACGTGGTCGTGCGTGGAGGCGTTCGGCGGCCGGTTGCGCTGGTCGTCCTGGGCCCACCCCGCGTACCACGCCTCCGCCGCGGGCAGGCCGTAGAGGCCCTTGGCGACGCCGACCGCGCGGGTCAGGTAGTCGTCGCCGTGCTCGGCGCGGGTGCCGAACCAGTGAGTGGAGTCGGCGGCGTCCTGCTTCGCCTCCTCCAGGAGTGTGCGGGCGTCCGCAATGCCCTGCTCGACCGCAGCGCGGATCTCGGGCGTCAGGGCGCCGGGCTCGAACTCGCCGCCGCCGGTGACACCGAGCGCGGCGAGCCGGTCCCGCAGTTCCCGCTCGCTGCCGAGGACGGGAAAGAACTGGAGCAGGAAGTCGAGAAGGGTGAAGAACTCGACGGTTGCGAGATCCTCCTCCCGCCAGACCGGCCACACCGGTTCGTCAACTGGGTGGGGCGCGGTGGTGTCGGTGTACTCCGACAGCGGGCGCAGCACGTACTGCTCCTGGATCGCCCGCAGGGCCGGTACGTCGTCGGGGCCGGCCAGAGAGGTGCGGCCCAGGATGCCGACCAGGAAGGTCTCGGCCCGCAGCACGCCCGTGATCCCCGCGGGAACGACGTCGTCCCAGTCAGGCCCGGTGACCAGGTAGTCACCCGCCTGCGAGCCGGTCGTCCGGGAGCCGATGTAGCCGATGTAGGAGGTGTCGAGGTCGTGCAGCGGCAGGACGTAGTACCGGTCCACGGCCGGCACCGAGATCACGTAGGGCTGGGCGCGCAGGTCCAGCCAGGCCCACGAGTAGGGGGTGTCGTTGTTCGGTGTCACCACGTCGGTGTTGGCCGGGGTGAACGGCTCCGAGTAGTGCCGGAAGGACCCGAAGCCCCCCACGTACCGGCGGTCATCGGCGTCGACCGCCTGCGGGTACATCGTCCGGTAGTTGTCCAGGATCGCGAACCCCCAGATCCACCCCTCGGCCGCAGTCCTCCGCGCCTCCTCGACCGTCAGCTCCGACACACCGGCCTCCTCGCGCAGGTCACACATATCATCTCAAAATGCCACGCCACTTCTTGGGTCGCATCCGCAGCTCTGCCCCTCGGGCACTGAACCGGACGCAGCGAAGGAGCCGGCCGTGGGGATCGCGACGTACTCTCCGAAACCGTCCCCGTGAGGACCGGACGGGAACACCGCAACGGGCGGCTGGCCGGCTGGCTGGGGCACTACCACACGCGCCTTGCGTGGTGACCTTCTGGGGGCACTGACGGCGTGGGCGCTGATGCTCGGCCGCGCGCGTAGTCGAGGGGCACGTGGAACGTCGGTCGCTGGAGCGGGTGGAGGCGGCTGGAGGTCCCGGGATCCTCCTCGAAGTCGACCGGGTCCTCGATCCTGGCCTCGTCGAGGACGAGGTTCTGCCGGGCGATGGACTGCTGGTCGGTCGAGACCCGCTTGTGGACCAGGTTCGCCACTGTGGGCCCCTCCCGTACGAAGGATCGGACCCTATCTGTCGTCAAACCCCTGTCGGCAATCACCATCGGATCCGATTGGATTCCGGCCGCCGCGAACCCCCGGATTGCACGGGTTCATTGGACGCGCCGCCGCCCTGTCGTCATTCGATCGTCTGCCGACAGGGAGGCGGTCCGGGCCGCGGTGCGGTGCACCAGGCCGTCCAGGATGAGGGTCAGGCCGGCCTCGAATGCCGACTCGTGGTCGATCGCAGGCATGTCCGCCGGTGGATCCGAGCCGTCGCCGGGGCCGGCGTCCGCCTGTTCTTCCAGGACGCTGCCCACCGTGAAACGGCTGGCAGCCAGCATCGCCATCTGTGCATCGCGCTCAGGAACTCCGGAGGCGAGCAGGAAATCCATCTTGTGACGGATCCGGTCGAGGTCGCTGGCGGGGGTGCTGCCTGCGTGGAGGCGTGCGCCGTCCCGGCGCATCAGCAGGGTGCGCCGGAAGCTTCGCGTGTTGTCCAGGAACCAGTCGCGCCAGTCGTCGTCCGGCGTCGGCAGCGGGGTGGCCGCATGCGGTGCCATGGCTGCCGCCGCCATGGCGGCGAGGAGGTCCTTCTTGGTGCGGAAGTACCAGTAGAGCGAGGGCTGTTCGACACCCAGCTGCCTCGCCAGCCGCCGCGTACTGACCATGTCCAGCCCGACGTCGTCGAGCAGGTCGAGCGCTTCAGAGACGACGATCTCGCGGTTCACCTTGGTCACGTTGACAAATCTATCACCGATAGATGACTCTGGAGAAAAATCATTCACTGATAGGTTTTTGGAGTGGGGGGGCATGGTCAACGGATCGGGAGCGCGCCCCCTGCGGGTCCTTGTTGCCAGTGGCGGGATAGCAGGCCAGGCGCTGGCTTTCTGGCTCACGCGCGGCGGACACAGGGTGACGGTCGTCGAACGCTTTCCGGCGCTGCGGGCCACCGGGGCGCAGGTCGACCTCCGGGGGCAGGGCATCGAGGCCGTCCAGCGGATGGGGCTTCTTGACGCCGTGCGCGGCAAGCTGGTGGACGAAGCGGGAGTCGCCTTCGTCGACGCGCGCGGCAGGGCCAGGGTGACGATCATGGCCAACACCTCCGGCCAGGGCCGGCAGACCCTCACGTCCGAGTACGAGATCATGCGTGGTGACCTGGTACGCATCCTGCACGACGCGTCGAAGGACGACACCGAGTACCTCTTCGGCGTGAGCATGGACGGCTTCGAGCAGGACGATCAGAAGGTCGTCGCGCACTTCTCCGACGGGTCCTCCGGGGAGTTCGACCTCCTGGTCGGCGCGGACGGGCAGGGATCGCGCATCCGGCAGGCGATCCTCCCGGAGGGCTTCGATCCGTATTGGCGGGTCGGCATCCACATGGCCTACTGGTTCATTCCGCGCATCGCGTCCGACACCAATGTCCGGGACACCTGCATGGTCCCGGGCGGCCGTCAGATCATGCGCCGCAGCCGCAGCCGCAGCCGCAGCCGCAGCCGCAGCCGCAGCCGCAGCCGCAGCCGCAGCCGCAGCCGCAACTCGACCGAGACTCAGGTGTACTTCGTCATGCGGGAGGAGTCCGAGGAGGCCTCGGCGATCCACCGGGAATCCGTCGAGCGCCAGCGGGAGTTCTGGGTGAGCAGGTTCCGCGACGCGGGCTGGCGGGCCGCGCGCTTCATCGAAGGCATGCAGATGAGTCCTTTCTTCTACTCCCAGGAGGTCGTCCAGGTCCGAGCCGACGCCTGGTCCAAGGGCCGCGTGGTCCTTGTCGGCGACGCGGCCCACTGTGCTTCCCCTTACAGCGGCGTGGGCATCTCCGGCGGCCTGGTGGGCGCTTACGTCCTGGCCGGCGAGATCAAATGGCACCCGGGCGACGTGCCGGCCGCACTGGCGGGCTACGACAGCGTGCTGCGGCCCTTCGTCGACGAGATCCTGGGCGAAGTGGATCCGCGTCTTCTGCGCCTGGGCATGCCGATGGCCCAGCGTGCGATCGATGCCTTCCAGGCCGCCACCGCACTGGCCTCCTTCCTGCATGTTCCCGATCTCGAAGGAGCACCGCGGCGGCAGCTGGCGGCTCCTCGGGAGTCCGGCGCCGATCAGCGCCGTCTGAGAGCGGCCGGGCATCGGGGGCCGACAGCCGTTGCCAGTAGCACACTAAGACGCCATTTCAGTTGGCGTGATCTTGCGGCAGTCTGGGGTGATGACTGCTGCGCTTGTCGAGCGGATGGCGCCGGAAGACCTGTGGGAGTTGTTCCAGCGAGTGGTGCCGCCGGCACCGGTTCGCCCGCAGGGTGGAGGCCATCGCCGGCGCGGGGACCGCGAGGTGTTCGCCGCGATCATCTTCGGGGCCACCTCAGGCTGCACATGGAACCAACTGCCGCCCGGCTTCGGGCTGTCGGGGGTGACCGCCTTCCGCCGGTTCACCGAGTGGACCGAAGCCCGGGTATGGGCCAAACTCCACCGCCTGGTCCTGGACGAACTCGGTGCCCAGGGTGGGCTGGACTGGACGCGGTGTGCGATCGACTCCGTCAGCGTCCGGGCCCTCAAAGGGGGCAGCTGACGGGACCGAATCCGACCGACCGCGGCAAGAAAGGATCGAAAATCCACCTCATCGTCGATCGACAGGGCCTGCCCCTGTCGATCGGTATCTCCGCCGCCAACCTTCACGACAGCCAGGCCCTCATCCCACTGGTCCGAGGCATCCCGCCCATCCGCTCCCGTCGCGGCCAGCGACGTCGACGGCCTGGGAAACTGCACGGAGACAAGGGCTACGACTACCGCCACCTGCGGCGATGGCTGGCATCCCGCGGCATCCGGCACCGCCTCGCCCGCAAGGGCATCGAGTCGTCCCAGCACCTGGGACGACCCCGCTGGGTCGTGGAGCGGACCGTGTCCTGGCTGTCCTGGCTGTCCAGCTGCCGACGCCTGCACCGCCGCTACGAGCGTAAGCCGGAACACTTCCTCGCCTTCACTGCCATCGCCGCAACTCTCCTATGTCACCGCGGACTGGCCAAGTGAAATGGCGTCTAAGAAGGAAGGCGCTGGCCCGCAGAGTGATCAGCGCCCTGCTGGCTCTTGATGCTCAGGCCTGCCCGCAGTCGTCATCGTCTTTGTCCGTGTGTGGGTCGCGTAATTGTCGCAGCCCGGCGCAGCAGGTCGGGTAAAGGCGTATTGGCCGAGGAGGTTGATGTGGTCGTACTGGAGCGGGGA
Organism: Streptomyces sp. NPDC088747; assembly: GCF_044751025.1. Classification (NCBI taxonomy): domain Bacteria; kingdom Bacillati; phylum Actinomycetota; class Actinomycetes; order Kitasatosporales; family Streptomycetaceae; genus Streptomyces; species Streptomyces sp. NPDC088747. Next base: position 40,549 of record NZ_JBIVKZ010000024.1, on the reverse strand, counting down.
GAGACGGGAGAGATCTTCCGGGCGAGGCGGTGACGGGCCTCGGTGACGTTGCGCTGGGCGCCGATCATCCGCCGGTACCCCTCGTCGGAAACGAACTGGAGCAGGTGCAGGGTCTTGAAGAGTCGCCCGTAGTGGGCGAATGCGTCGCCGAGTCCGGTCGGCTTCCCGTCCCGGGAGAGCATGCGGATCAGGTCGTGGCCGCGGACCTCGCCCAGGGGCAGGGAGCCTGCCACGCGGAGCATGTCGCCCCCAGTGGGCGCGTATCCGATCCAGGCGGATGGTGTGGTTGGACGAACACTTCCTGGCCTTCACTGCCATCGCCGCAACCCTCATATGTCACCGCAGACTGGCCAAGTGAAATGACGTCTAAAGGGCATACTCCTGGCGCCCATGCAGCGGTCACCACCATCAACCGGAGGACCGCCCACCGCTCTATGCGGAGGTCTCTGCCGGCCCGGTTTCGCCGGAGGTGTCCCAGTCCTCCACTCGAACATCCCCAGAAGCTTGCGCTTCATGGTGACGCCTGACTACGGATTAGGTTCACCGGTTTGGTGAAGTGTCGGCGGGGCGGGCTATGTTCTCGGCATGAACGACGCTGAAGTCGCCTCGCTCTTGTCCGGATGTGCTCGCTGCCCGTACCCCGGGGTGTGGCAGGACTCCCCTTTTGTGGAACGCACGGTCGACGGTGCGCGGTATGCCCTGGTCGCGGTCGACCCAGGGCTGAGCGGGCTCGCCCTACGGCGTGAAGACGGCTCCCTGTGGTGTCTGCCTGAGGGCGGTCCTCCTCAACTGGTGAACTCCAGCGTTGAGGCGTTCGTTGGCTTCAACCGCGCTTATGAGGAAGCCGCTGCTGAGGCCGCTGCATACGAGGGACCCGGTGACGGTCTGAGCGAGGACGAAACCGTGGACCTGGCCGAGGAGGCCGCCGACGCGCTCACTGAAGCGTTGCTGGAACGATTCGGGTTGCTTGACGCCGAGGCCGTTGCCGACGAGAACTCCTTCTGGCACGTCGGGGCTGAGGAGCTTGGCTACGGCATGAGCGTGTGACCACGCAGATCATCGGGACGGAAGGTCACAGGTTCCCGCAGCCTGGCCACGGCGGGATACGGGTTCATCTCTGTCGACGGCCATCCGCCCGTCGACGTCTTCGTTCATTACAGTGCGACCCACATGGGCCCCCTTGCCCGTCTCGAACAGGCTGGCGCTGGCCGGTTCAGCAGGCGATCCTTTCGTGGCAGTTGATGAAGCTCGGGGTGTCGTCGAGGGCGTCGGAAAGTGCGGAGCTGGCGACGATTGCGAGGCCGACCGTGATCAGGAAGGCAAGGGCCCGCAGTTGCAGCGGTAGTGCGTCCCACCAGCGGCGCGCTCGTGGTGAAGGGGCCGCCTGGCGGGCCGTGAAGCCTGATACGGGGTGGTGTGCTCGGAGCTGGCGGGCGTGCGCACTGTCGGGGACGCACAAGCCGCCTGCCGTGTGCCCGGCGTCCTTGCTGTGCTGGATCGATGTCCGGATCTCGTGGCCCGTCTCGGCCCAGACGTCGTCACCGCAGACCTTGCAGACGTATGCGTATGCGGGCACGGCGTTCCCCCCCAGAGACAGCGGGGTCAGCGTAGCGGTCGGCCGGAGAGTGCCTGGCCGGGTGAGCAGGATGCCGGTGCCCGCCCGTCGGTGACTTTCGTATCCATCTGTGCGGGTGTCTGCTGCCTGTCGGGGCCAGTTGCTGGCTTCTCCCGCGGAGCTTGCTGCGTTGCGACACTCTGGAGGTCGGGTTCGGGGGAGGCTGCATGGCTCAGGGGCCAGTGTCGCGGCAAGAGGTTATCCGTCGTCGGCGCAGCGAAGGGTTCGTCGGGCGGCGGCGTGAGCTGGCGGTGTTCCGGGAGAACCTCAGCCGTACTCCGGAAAGCGACGCCTATCAGTTCCTCTTCCATGTCCACGGTCTTGCCGGCGTGGGCAAGTCGACTCTGATCCGCCGGTGGGAAACGGTGGCCCGCGAGGAGGGCGCCGTCACCGCTGCCCTCGGGGATGAGGTGCAAAGTGCGGTCGAGGCGATGAAGACGGTCAGCGCACAGCTGGCACGCCAGGGCTGCTATCTGAAGTCGTTCGACAAGCAGTTGACCGCCTACCGCCAGTAAAGACTGACGCCTCCGCCGCATCCCGTCTTCGCTGGTCAGAGCGTTGATCCACTCTGCCGGTACTCACAAGGTCGAATCAAGCGCACCGGTGGCTGCTTTCTCAGTCAGTGAGAACCTGCGAGCTGAACGCGGGACTGCCCGATTAATCGTTGACGAAGGCATATTTCGAGGGGTACGAATCGAGACCCGGGGAGGTCGATCATCCGGCCGTTCATCGCGGGATTCGTGCTGGGCCTGATCGCGAAGGTGATCATCCCGGGCAAGCGGCACAGCCCTCTCTGGCTGACGACGATCTTCGGCATGCTGGGCGCCATTGTCGGCAACGCGATCGCGCGCTGGGCGGGCGTCGACTCGACCTCCCGCCTCGACTGGAGCCGCCACGCCTTCCAGCTCGTCGCCGCGGTCGTCATCGTCCTGGTGGGCGACCTGCTATACCAGGCGACTCTAGGCAAACGCAAACAACGCACCTGAGCTGTAGCGCCACCAGGGGCGGGGGGGGGGGGCCAAAAATGGGGGGAACCCCCCCCCCCGGCCGGATAAGACCCCCGGACCCCGACCCCGCCGCCGGGGTGGTTGACCCCCCCCCCCACCACCA
>NZ_JBIVKZ010000024.1:0-37814 GCF_044751025.1 Streptomyces sp. NPDC088747 | reverse complement strand
GGCCACCCCGTGCCAACGGCCTCAACCCACACCCCCCCCTCATGCTGTTCCGCCCCCCGCGGGGCGCGACGCCCAATTGTCTTGGGCCCCCCCGCGCCCCTACGGCGTTCTACGCGCCAGTGACCTCGACCGCGGCCAGGGTCTTCTTCCCGCGCCGCAGCACCAGACACCGCCCTTGCAGCAGTTCGTCCTTTGAGGCGACCGCGTCCTCGGCGGTGACCTTCACGTTGTTCACGAGTGCCCTGCCCTCCTTCACCGTCCGCCGCGCGGCAGACTTGCTGGCCACGAGCCCGACCTCGGCGAACAGATCCACCACCGGACCCAGCTCGCCCTGCCCGAACAGCGCACGGCTCGCGGCGATCACGGCGGCCGTCTGGTCGGCGCCGTGGACCAGGGTCGTCAGCTCCTCGGCGAGCGCCCGCTGCGCGGCCCGGGTCTGCGGCCGCTCCTCGGTCTGCTGCTCCAACGCCTCCAGCTGCTCGCAGTACTTGAGGGACAGGAGGCTCAGGTACGTCGAGACGTCGCGGTCGTCCACGTTCAGCCAGAACTGGTAGAGCGCGTACGGCGTCGTCATCTCCGGGTCGAGCCAGACGGCGCCGCCCTCGGTCTTGCCGAACTTGGTGCCGTCCGCCTTGACCATCAGCGGCGTCGCCAGACAGTGCACCGAGGCCTCGGGCTCCAGCCGGTGGATCAGGTCGAGCCCCGCCGTGAGATTGCCCCACTGGTCACTGCCACCCTGCTGGAGCGTGCAGCCGTACCGCCGGTACAGCTCCAGGAAGTCCATGCCCTGGAGCAGCTGGTAACTGAACTCCGTGTAGCTGATGCCCTCTTCGGACTGCAGCCGCCTGGCGACCGAGTCCTTGGTCAGCATCTTGTTGACGCGGAAGTGCTTGCCGATGTCCCGCAGAAACTCGATGGCCGACATGCCGGCCGCCCTGTCCAGGTTGTTCACCATCACCGCGGCGTTCTCGCCCTCGAAGGACAGAACGGCTCGATCTGCCCGCGCAGGCGGTTCACCTAGTTCGCGACCGTCTCCGGGTCGTTCAGCGTGTGCTCGGCCGTCGGGCGCACGTCGCCGATCTGGCCCGTGGCGCCGCCGACCAGCGCCAGCGGGCGCAGGCCCGCCTGCTGGAGGCGGCGCATGGTGAGGACCTGCACCAGGTGGCCGACGTGCAGGCTGGCCGCGGTCGGGTCGAAACCGCAATAGAACGTGACGGGACCGTCCGCGAGCGCCTTGCGCAAAGCGTCCTCGTCAGTGGACAGGGCGAACAGCCCACGCCACTTCAGCTCGTCGACGATGTCCGTCACGGTTCTCGTATCTCCTAGGCCGTGTATCAAAAGTGGATCTTGAGCTGTGAATGATCACTGCTCATGGGTCGGGGTGATCTCACGGACGAGCAGTGGGCGGTGTTGGAGCCGTTGCTGCCGAAGGGAATGAAGGCGGGGCGGCCACCTGTCTGGTCCCGGCGGCAGTTGATCGACGGCATACGTTTTCGAGTCCGGACAGGTGTTCCATGGCGGGACGTCCCCGTCGATTACGGCCCGTGGGGGCGGGTCTACGACCTCTTCCGCCGGTGGCAGCGGAACGGAACCGGGCACCGGGTCCTCATCCAACTCCAGTCCCTGGCCGACGCGAAGGGTGCGATCACGTGGGACCTGAGCGTCGACTCCACGGTGTGCCGCGCCCATCAGCATGCGGCCGGGGCTCGAAAGCAGGGCGACCTGCAGAAGGGACCGCCGGGCGGGGTCTTCACCGAGCCCCATGATCACGGACTGGGGCGCTCACGCGGCGGGTTCACCACCAAGCTGCACCTGGCCGTCGAGCAGGGCCAAAAGCCCATGTCGATCGTGATCACGGCCGGGCAGCGAGGGGACTCGCCGCAGTTCGAACCGGTACTGGAGAAAGTCCGCGTGCCCCGCATCGGGCCGGGCCGGCCACGTGTCCGTCCCCATCGGGTGCGTGTCGACAAGGCCTACGCCTCCCGCAGAAACCGTGCTTACCTGCGCCGCCGCGGGACCCGCTGCACGATCCCGGACAAGGCTGACCAGGCCCGCAACCGCCAGAAGCTCGGCTCCAGCGGCGGCCGATCGCCGCATTTCGACCCGGCCGACTACCGCGAGCGTCACGCAGTCGAGTGCGGGATCAATCGCCTCAAGAGGCACCGTGCCGTCGGCACGCGATACGACAAGCTGGCGGTCCGTCACGAGGCGACCGTCCTGATCGCTGCCATCAACGAGTAGCTGTGATCAGGACGGTCGCTAGAGCTCGTAGTCCTGGGCCAGTTCCTCCCAGCGAATGCTGCGCAGCACAGGGTCTGCGTCCTTGCCCGATGGGACATCCAAGCCGGTCTGGAACCAGATAACGGTGAGAGCGGAACGGTGCAGCACCGGGTCGAGTTCAGGGGCGACCGCTGTCGAGCGGAAGGCGCCGATGCAGGCCACGGAAGGCAGCACCTCAACGGGGCCGAAGGCGCCAGCAGTCTGGTCCGGGTACTCGCGGGATGGGTGAACCAGATGGACCGGCGTGGAGGGAAACCCACGCTCAGCCTGCCGCTGGAGGCCCCTGACCTTCATGTCGTTGATGGGCTTGCACGGGTAGCCCTCCAGCATCCCTCCATAGGTCGAAGACATTCGTAGCTCGGTGAGCTCGATCGAACGTCCGGACGCGAGGGCTATGTGACTCAGCGACATGCCGACACCTTATGTGCAAGATCCACTTTCGATACACGCCCTAGAGCGATCTTGTCGGCGGTCGAGCGACAGCCGACCACGAGGTGATACGCCCTGACTGACAGAGCTCATATTGAAGTCCGGCACCCGCAGCGCGGGCGCCGCGGCCCCCACCTCGGATGGGCGGGATGCCGTCGAGCAGGGGCAGGGGCAGGGGCAGGATCTGGGTGACATCGTGCCGGTTGGCGCCAGTGAGCGTGACGCGAGCGGGGTTCCATGCCGGTCGACGATCAACTGGTGCTTGGAGCCGGGGCGGGCGCGGTCGACAGTCGAGGGACCGACATGGTCCACCCCTTTGAGTGCCCGGAGACGGGAGTCATCCAAGGCACAGTCGTCCAGGTCCAACGAGTCCGCGCGACGATGTTCCGTCAGCAAGGCGGCGTGCAGGCGCGGCCAGACGCTGCGGTCGCACTCACGCCGAGACGATCAAGGCCGTACCTTGTTCCCGGAGTCGCCACCCGTTTCACTGTGCTTAGGCGCCAGCCTTCCGGGAGGCGCCGGGGGGAGGGGACCGCAGATGTTGATCGACAGCATGGCCATGGCACCTGGCGAGCGGGTGGAGGCTATTCGCGAGGTGATCTGGAGCAGCGTGGTACGAGTGGAGATCACCCACCAGTCCGACCCGCGGCTCATCCGTACTGCGGGGGTGATCAGCCGTGTCGGACCGTTGACCGTCTGCTCGGTACGCGCCAACGCCACCGCCGTTCGACGTACTCCCGCCCTTACCCGGGACGACATGGAACCAAGCGTTTTCGTCGGGTTGCAGGTCACCGGCAGCAGCGTGGTCGTGCAGGACGGCAGGGAGGCTGTGCTGCGGCCCGGCGACCTAGCGCTGTACGACACCACCCGCCCCTACACGCTGCTGAACAGGAACGGGATCCACCAGCACTACTTCCGCATCCCACGCTCCGAACTCTCCCTCCCCTCAAAGCTGCTGGACCTGGCCACCGCAGTGCCGTTCAGTCGCCGGGACCCGCTGACCGATCTCACCGCCGCCTGCCTGCGGCGGATCGCGCGCCAGCAGGCCCGGCCCGCAGTGTCTCCCGCGCATGACTTCCAGGCAGCGGGCAGGCCGTGCATCGAACTGCTCCGTGCGCTCATCGCGGCCCGGCTCGGCGACCACCGCACAGTGTGCCAAGCTGCGGACGAGACCATGCATCTGCAAGTCATGGACTACGTCAGAGCACACCTCGGTGATCACGACCTGACGCCGGCAGGTGTCGCGGCCTACCACCACGTCTCGCTCCGGCAGCTTTACAAGATCCTGTCCCGACACGGTGTCCACCTGGGCGAGTGGGTTCGCTCGCAGCGCCTCGAACGCTGCCGTGCGGAACTGGCGGACCCTAGGGCAGAGCACCGCTCGATCGCGGCGGTGGCGTACCGGTGGGGCTTCCCGAACGCCGCCCATTTCAGCCGCGCCTTCAAACGCGCATTCGGAATCACCCCCAGCGACTGGCGGGCGCTGCACGCTGGCAGCGGTGGAAGTCCGCGCGCTCTCAACCCGTGACTTGGGGTGGCCGCAGGGATCACGGAGGTCGCGGCTCGCGGCCCTCTGCGGTGGCGGTCGGCCGGGTGGCGGCCCGGCGTGGTCCGGCTGCGATCTTGGGTGTCAGGTGGTGGGATCGACGAAGCGACGGATGAAGGTGAGCGCAGTATCGGCGACCTCGTGCCAGCCGCTGTCGATGGTCAGGGAGTGGCCCCGGCCGGGGATTTCGGTGATCTCGGTGACAGCGTGCTCGTTCTGCGTTTGCTTCTTGTAGGCGGCGTTGGCGATCGCCCAGGGCACGGTGTTGTCCTTCTGGCCCGAGATGATCAGCAGGGGTCCACGGCTGGCCGTGTGGGTGTCGACCTTCGCCTCGGTCCAGGGGTTGAGGTTGGCTGCTGCGGCTTGGAAGAGCGGCTCGCCGGGGGCGGCTACCGCGAAGGTACCGTACAACTGCTGAGCCTCCTCTTCGCTGACGGCGTTGGCGAAGGCGAAGCGGAACTGGTCGAAGGTCAGCGGCACCGCCCGGTGGTAGTTGGCCGGGTTTCCGAGCACCGCGCTCGCGGCGCGCAGGGAGGACAGCGGCAGGGGGAGCACGCCCCGGAAGGGTGCCGGGTCGATGGCCACCGATGCCTGGGACAGGCCGCGTCCGGCGGCGATCTGCGTGATCAGGCCGCCGAAGGAGTGGCCGATCACCACCGGCTTGCGGTTCAGACGGCCGATGAGGTCGCAGAAGTGGTCGGCCACCTGCCCGACGCTCTTGCCCGCGAAGACCTCGGGGTGCTCGTGCGCCTCTTCGACGGTGTTCGGATCGTCGGGCCAGCCCGGCAGGACCGGGGCGAAGCCGGCCTGCTCGAAGACGGTGGCCCAGCGGTTCCAGCTGGCGGGCAGCAGCCACAGGCCGTGGATGAAGACGACGGGGATGCGGCCGGTGGCGTTGGCGGTCTCGACCTGGGCGAGGTCACGCCCGTAGGACGCGGTGAATTCGGGGGATGCGGTGGATTCGGGGAACGGCACGGGAAGCTCCTCGGGAGTGGCAGGGGGTCAGGGGCGGATGGTGCGGGCGGCGGCGCGGATCAGGGTGGTGACGGCGTCGGGCATGCTGTACATCGGCAGGTGGGAGGTGGGCACCTCAATGGTCCGGGAGCGGGCCCGGGCGGCCTGGAACCGCTGGAGGGTGGGGACGATGCCCCGGTCCTGGGCGGAGATCAGGTTCCACGACGGCAGGGTGCGCCAGGCACCGGCGCTGACCCGATCGGTGAACGCAGTGGCGCTGAGGGGGCGCTGCCCGGCGGCCAGCACCCGGGTGGTGTGACGGGGAACGTCCTGGGCGAAGACGTCGTGGTAGCGGTCGGGGTGGATGTACAGGTCGGTGGCGGTGGTGTCGTCAGCCCCGGGGACGGGGACGGGGATGAGCGCGGCGTCGAGCTGGGAGCCGGGGAACCGGGCGGCGAGTTCACCGAGGACCTCTCCGGTGTCGGGGACGAACGCGGAGACGTAGACGAGGGCCTTGACGTTGGGCGCGCCGGCGGCGGCCTGGGTGATGACGGCGCCGCCGTAGGAGTGGCCGACCAGGACGACGGGTCCGGTGATCGCGGCTAACCGGGCCGCGACCTGGGCGGCGTCGTGGGCTAGGCCGCGCAGAGGGTTGGCCGCGCCGATCACCGTGTAGCCCTGGTCCTGGAGCCGAGCGGTCACGGGGTTCCAGCTGGCGGTGTCGGCGAACGCGCCGTGGACCAGGACCACGGTCGCCTTTCCGGTCCCATCGGCCTCGACACCGGGCCCGCCGGCCGCCGAGGCCGACGGGGCCATGGTGGCCGAGGCGACGGTGAGGGCGGCGGCACCGACGGCGCCCTTCAGAGTGTGGCGTCGGCTCAGCGGACGGCCGGTCATCAGCAGAATCCTTTCGGGTACGGGGACATGGGAAGCCTCGGATGGTGCGCGGGCGGGGGGTTACGGGGACCTCGGCGGTGCCTGGGGTGCGCTGGCCGGCCCCAGGTGCGGGTGACGCCGCTGACCGGCATCGTGGACATGGCAGTCTCGCTCTCGCTGGTCTCACATCAAGGGGACGCGGGCACAGACACGGCCGCGTGCTGCTCGGTCGGCCCGGTGACGGGCTCAGAGAGTGCGGCGGACGCCCGCGTGGCGTTCGAGGTTGCGCAACTGGACCGCCAGGTCGCCGTCGACAGCTTGGCGAGCGGGGCCGTTGCGACCGAGCGGCAGCACCTCCTGGCCGCGCATGTCCTCCAGCACCAGCGCGAAGGCGGCGTACGTCGCGACCACGGCCAGCAGCAGGCCGAGCGCACCGGAGAAATCGAGGAGCCAGTGCACGCCGGTCAGGTTGGCGGCCGCCGCCACGGAGAAACGCGGCACGGCGGTGCACAGCACCAGCCACAGCGCACGCTTGGGCTTGGCGACGCTCGCCATCATCAGGGCGAGCAGGGCGAAGCAGAGGTTCAGCACGCCCAGCACCCGGGCGCCGCCCGCCGGAGCGGTGACCAGGACCAGCGAACTGGCCAGCCACATCCCAGAAAAGCACGCCATCAGGGTCGCCGCCGGGACATCCCGAACGCCAAACGCCAGGAACCCGACCGAGAGCTGCAGGAAGAACGCGGGAAGGATGGTGAGAGCGACGGCGCGCTCGGCACCGTCCTCGAACAAGCCGAGCTGAGGCAGCCGACGATGGTCGACGCGATGGTCACGGTGTAGAAGCCGAGCGGCATCGGCGAGGCGATGGGCCGCAGGGTGATGCGGGTCAAACAGCGCAAATCAGGCTCATAATGGCGGCCTCCGGCAGGCCGGACCGAGGCCGCGGATTCCTCTGGGGTGCTGCCACTGATGGAATTTCCTCGGGCTTGGCACGGGCGCGGCCAGCGGCCGGGGGTGTCAGCGGGCGGTTAGGGCCTTGCGCAGCGTGGCGATGGCCAACGCGATGGCCACCTCCGCGCCCTGGGTGCCACGCAACGCGTTCAGCAGGACGAAGTCGTGGATGACGCCCTGAACGCGGACGGCAGTCACCTCGACACCGGCCTGCCGCAGCTTGGCGGCGTACGCCTCGCCCTCGTCGCGCAGCACATCCGCCTCCGCGGTGATCACCAGCGCCGGCGGCAGGCCGGTGAGCTGCTCAACGGTGGCCCGCAGCGGGGAGGCGGTGATCTCGGCGCGCTCGTCGTCCTCGGTGGTGTACTGGTCCCAGAACCACTGCATGCCATCGCGCCGCAGGAAGTAGCCCTCGGCGAACTGCCGGTAGGAACCCGTATCGAAGCTGGCGTCGGTCACCGGGTAGAACAACACCTGGTGGGCGAGCGACAGGCCGCCGCGCTCCTTGGCGAGCAGGGTCAGCACTGCGCTCATGTTGCCGCCGACCGAGTCGCCGGCCACCGCGACCCTGCCGGCGTCCAGCCCGTGCGCGCCACCGTCGGTGACGACCCAGCGGGCCACCGCCCAGACCTGCTCGACGGCGACCGGGTAGCGGTGCTCCGGGGAAAGGTCGTACTCGGGAAAGACCACCGCGGCACCGGTTCCGACAACCAGTTCACGCACCAGCCGGTCGTGGGAGTGGGCGCTGCCGAAGACCCAGCCTGCGCCGTGCACGAAGACGATCACCGGCAGGTCACCCTGCGCGCCAACGGGCCGCACGATCCTGGTGCGCACCTCGCCAGTCGGGCCGCCCTCGACGGTCACCCACTTTTCGTCGACCGCGGGCAGCTCGACATCGCCGGACTGCACCTCCTCGACGGCCTTACGGCCCTCGGTCGGCGCCAGATCGAACAGGAACGGCGGCGTTCCGGTCGCCTCGGCGAAGGCGGCGGCCTGCGGCTCCAGAACCGGCGCCACAAAAGTGTAGTCAGTCACAGATCGGACCTCTCTGCGGATCGAGGGTGCACGCCGCACGGATCAGGCGGCGCACACCGAAGCTAGAGGCCAGGCGAGAGGCCCGGTTGCCTGTACGTGCTGGCCTGCTGCCTCTCGGCGCAGAGCTCCACAGGCGTGCGGGCACGACAGGAACAGACCCGTGCACGGGAAAGCAATCGGATGCCCGGTGCCACGGGGAGGATGAGCGCGCCGCACCCGAAGACCGCACTGAAGGGCTGGTTCGTGCTGCTGCTGGACCTGGAGGACCTCGCGCCACGCGACAAGGCGGACGCGTTCCACCATGCGATGACGGACAACTCTGTGCCGAACGAGATCGTCCATGAGGAATGCGACACGGGCATCAGCGCCCGCATCAAAGGCTGGCGAGTGGGCGGCCTGGACCTCTTCGACATGCGAAGCTCCGGGCTCCAGGTCCGCCGCACGGCTAAGCACGTGCGCCAGCACCGGGACCGCCCCGTAGTGTCGGTCTCGCTCCAGACCCAAGGCATCCACCGCGCCGAACACGCGGGCACCCGGTACACCCTCGGGCCGCAGGACATCTGCGTCTTTCACGAACTCACGCCACGCACCTACGGCTGGTCCGGATACGGCGCCTCACAGGCACTCACCATCGACATGGAGCATCTCGGCCTGCCGGTCGAGACCGTGATCCGGGCCTCCGTACAGCTTCGCGCCAGCCCCGTGCACGACCTGCTGCTGGGGCACTTGCGGTCACTGTTCCGGGACCCGGGCCGTCTCGAAGCGGACCCCGGGGCCGGCGCCCTCGCCAGCGCCACCACCGACCTCGTACGAGCCCTGCTGACCTCGGCGGCATACGACGAGCGAGACCGACAGGTCAGAGAGGCCATGGGCACCTCCCTGGCGACCCAGATCACGGCCTACGCACGGCGCCACCTCACCGACCCCGATCTTGGGCCGGAACGCATCGCCGCGGAGCACGCCATCTCCAAACGACAGCTCTACGTGGTGCTGGCACGGGCGGGCATCCAGCTCGAACAGTGGCTCATCGCCGAGCGACTGGAGGCGGCATGCCAGCTCCTGTCCTCACCCCGTCACGCCGCACTACCCGTCTCCTCCGTCGCAGCCCGGTGCGGCTTCACCAGCCCCAGCCACTTCACCCGGCGCTTCCGCACCGCTTACGGAACCACCCCGAGTGAGTGGCGTCGCCACCGAACCCGTCCTACCGACTGCTGACCGTTTCGCGGTGAGTTCGGCTGCGGACCCCGTCCTTCCCCATCTTGGCGACAGGGCGTCCGGGTGCGTGCTCATCCCGTTCCTGACGGCCAGTAGGGGCGGCTGACCACGCTGCTCCCACCCGCTCCCAAACGCCGTCATTGGAATCCCGGGCGGCTTCGCCTTGCGGACCAGGCGACGCTGACATTCTGAAACGACCAGTTATGCACCGGATGCCACCTGCGCAAGCGGTGCACCAAAGCCAAGGCCGGACGCATCCTGACCATCAGACCCCACCACAACCTCCAGACAGCCGCCCGCCATCAGGCCGCCACCGACCCCGGCTGGCAGGCCGACTACCGCCGCTGGCGGCCCCCCGCCGAACGCGCCGTCGCCTGGCTCGTCCACCACGGCAACCGGCGCCTGCGCTACCGCGGCACCATCAAGAACGACACCTGGCTCCACACCAGAGCCGCCGCCCTCAACCTCCGCCGACTGATCAACCTCGGACTCACCCACACCAGCGGCACCTGGCACATCGCACCAGCTGGTACATGACCGGAGGGGCTGTCCAGCCTGACGGCCGGACAGCCCCTCACCAAGATGTTCATCGGCCTTCTAGCTGCCCGCCCATTCACGGACCGTGGAGTTCAGTCTCCCAAGCCTGGAACGGCGGCTCGACCTCGTAAGTTTGGTCGCAAAAGCGGCGAATCCACTGTGCGGCACGGTACTGCGCGTGCCCGTCGTTCAGCACCTCGCCGTCCGCGTCGACTTCCAGCACATTGCCATATATCGCGAAGACCTGCTCCAACGACGAACCGAACTGGAAGAGAGCCGGTCGGTAGTCAAAACCGTCGAGCAGGTCGACGTCGATGGTGCCGTTGGCCAAGTAGAAGGCGAAGAACCTAAGCGAAGCACGCACGTCGACAGGAAGATGTCCCACCGGCACATCATGCCTGGTGTACACGCTGCCCGGGTGCGCTCTGTTGGCGACAGTGCCTAGTTCCGGGCCAGTGCCTGTCTGGGATCCCTAGTCGTCGCCTTTGAGGAGCGGGGTGCGTACGGTTTCTGGCCTCTGCCTCACGTTCTAGGTAGATTTGGTCTGCTGTCACACATACCCAATGCTTCGGCACGTCACTGTGGGCAGAGAGCATGGCTGATCGGGACTGGGCTCGCTGCGGCGTGCGTCGGCCGCACCTCGGCGCGAACCCGACGGGTAGAAGCGCTGCTACTGCGGGTGTCTTCGTCAACCCGCCCTGCGGGCCCCCACAGTGAGACGGAAAGTGTCGATCGCGGCGCACACCTGCGCAGCCTGCTCCCACTCACTGTGGTGGTCACCGTTGTAGAGGTGGAAGCGCCCGGAGACGAGCGCGCCCGCCACCTGAGCGACGTCGTCGGGTGTGCGCAGACGCGGCATCCGCGCAGTGATCCCGGAACGGGCCGACCAGCAGGCCAACCGGCGGCAGCGCAGACAGGCGGGCGGCAGACCACCGGCCTTCGACGCGAGGCATACAAGCAGCGCAACACCGTCGAGCGGTGCATCAACCGCCTGAAGCAGTGGCGCGGCCCGCTACCCGATACGACAAGACCGCGACCATCTACCTCGCCGGACTTCACATCGCGGGCATCTTCCTCTGGTCCGCCCGCTGAGCCAAACGAAATTGCCTAGCCCGGGCGTTGCCCCACTTTGCCGCGCTATTTGGCCTGCTCGCGGCGGGCGGTGGCGAATCGGCGCTGGTAGGCCGCGGGGCTGATGGACAGCTCCCGGGTGAAGACGCGGCGCAGGCTCTCGTAGCTCGGGAAGCCGGCCATGGCTGCCGCCCGGGTGGCGGTGTGCCCCTGGTGGAGAAACGACTTCGCGATGTCGAAGCGGATGGACTCGATGTAGCGGGCCGGTGTGGTGTCCAGTTCATCCCGGAACAGCCTGGTGAGGTGGCGGGTACTGACGTTGAGCCGTCCGGCGAGGGCGGCGAGGGAGTAGTCGCCGGCGGGATCCGCGGTGACCAGGTCGACGACTCTGCGCAGGGCGGGTGACCGGGGCGGTGAGCCTTGCAGGGGTGCGGAGAACTGTGACTGGCCGCCCGCGCGCTGGAGATAGACGACCAGGGAACGGGCCACCTCCCGGCTGACGTCGGGGCCGTGGTCCTCCTCGACGAGCGCGAGGGCGAGGTCGATGCCTGCGGTGACGCCCGCCGAGGTGTACAGCGTGCCGTCGCGCACATAGATGGCGTCCGGCTCGACGCGGGTTTTGGGGTGCCGGTCGGCGAGTTCGCCGGCGATCTTCCAGTGGGTGGTGGCCCGCCTGCCGTCCAGCAGCCCTGTCGCTCCGAGGACGAACGCACCCGAGCACACGGAGGCGACCCGGCCGGCACGGGCCGCCAGGCTGCTCGTCGCTTCAGCCAGGTCGCGGGTGACCGGCGTCCTGGGATAGATGGCCCCACCCGGCACCAGGAGCGTGTCGGGGGCCGTCTGCGTGGCGGCGCTGCCGTCGACGGCGATGCGCATGCCGACCGACGAGGTGATGTCGGCACCCGTCGTCGACAGCAGGGTGATCCGGTAGTCGGCGCCCAGCAAATTCGCCTCCCCGAAAACCTCGGCCGGGCCGACGACGTCCAGCAGCTTGACCCCGTCGTAGACCAGGATCGCCACGCGGTGCGGCGTGGAGCTCACGGGCTCACCCTGGGATGACCGGATTCGAGTGGGTCATGGCCGGACCGAGGCGGCGCCGCGGGCGGCATCGTCGGCACTGTGGAGAACGGGCGCACAGTCCACTCGTCGTACATCGCATCGGAAAGCGCGGACTTCATGACCGACATCATCGCAGGGGTGGAAGTACCCGGGACCTCGGCCGTCGCAGAGGCCACGGAGTTTCTGCGGGAGAGGACCAATCCTCTGATCTTCCACCACTCGCGGCGGGTGTTTCTCTTCGCCTCCCTCCACGCGCGTGCCAGGGCCCTGCGGCCCGATCCCGAGCTGCTCTACGTCTCGGCGATGTTCCACGACGTGGGCCTTCTGATCCCGTTCCGCGACGCGCAGCAGCGATTCGAGCTGGACGGCGCCGACCACGCGCGGACGTTCCTGCTGGACCGCGGGTTCTCGACGGGCGCCGCCGAGGTGGTCTGGCGGGCGATCGCTCTGCACACGACGCCTGGGATTCCGGGCCGGATGGAACCCGAGGTCGCTGCCACGAACTACGGCGTCCTGACCGACGCGATCGGCTGGGGGCTGGAAGAGCTGGAATGGGACCGGACGGACGAGATCGTCACGGCGCATCCGCGAGGCGATTTCAAGAAGGAATTCCTGCAGGCATTCGTCGACGGTCTCAAAGACCGCCCGGACACCACCTACGGAACCGTCAACGCGGACGTCCTGGAACACTTCGTTCCCGGTTATCGCCGCACGTCCATGGTGGAGCGCGTCCTCGAAGCTTCCTGGCCGCGCTGACCAGGAAAGCAAGGGAGCGGCCGCACACCGACATCGGCCGACGTCCCGAATTCATCGCCCAACCTGCACCGAGAAAGGAACACCCGTGCGAGCCATTACTGTCCGGGACCGCGAGGCCGGAGTCACGGGGCTGACCCTCGAAGAGCTTCCCCCTCCCCATGCCGCCGAGAACGACGTCATCCTGCGCGTGCACGCCGCAGGCTTCACCCGGGGCGAGCTCGACTGGCCCGCGACCTGGACCGACCGCGCCGGCCGCGACCGCACCCCGAGCGTGCCCGGCCACGAGGTCTCGGGGGTGGTGACGGAACTCGGGTACGGAACGACCGGCCTCACCATCGGGCAGCGCGTCTTCGGACTGGCCGACTGGACCCGCGACGGCTCGCTCGCCGAGTACGTCGCCGTGGAAGCCCGCAACCTCGCCCCGCTCCCCGCCGACATCGACCACACGGTGGCCGCAGCCCTGCCGATCTCCGGACTGACCGCCTGGCAGGGCCTGTTCGACCACGGCCGCCTCATCACCGGCCAGACCGTCCTGATCCACGGTGCCGCCGGCGGCGTCGGCTCGATCGCCGTCCAGCTCGCGCACGAGGTGGGCGCCCGCGTGGTCGGCACGGGACGGGCCGCCGACCGGGACACGGTCCTCGAACTGGGCGCGCACACGTTCCTGGACCTGGAAGCCGACAAGTGGGAGGAGGCGGGCCAGGTCGACGTCGTGTTCGACGTCGTCGGCGGCGACGTCCTCGACCGCTCGGCCGCCCTCGTACGACCCGGTGGCACCGTCGTCAGCATCGCCCACCAGCCCACCGTGCGCCCCGCCGACGGTCGAGCCGTCTTCTTCGTGGTCGAACCCGACCGCGCCCGCCTCGCCGACCTGACCCAGCGCGTGCGGGACAGCCGGCTGCGGGTACGCGTCGGCGCAGTACGCCCACTGACCGAGGCCCCCGACGCCTTCGCCTCACGCGAGCGTGTCCCCGGCCGCACGATCATTCGCGTGGCGGAGGACTGAGACCGGCAGGGCGGGCAGACCGAGCAGCCCCGGCCGCTCGGCCCGCCCGCCGTCGTCTGCCGCCTTTCACGACCCGGCAATCGTGTGCGGCTGCCCGGGCGGTACCGGGAGCTTCTGAACCATCGCGAGGGGGACGGGCTCGGGTAGGAGACCGTGAAGGTGTGGCGGCCGGTGCTGAGGTCCCAGAGCCGGGCGTTGCCTTCGTGCCTGCGCGGGAAAGGTATGGACGGGTGCGCACACAGGGCGGCGGTCGTCGCAGATCCTCCAGTTGCTTGCGCTGGGTGAAGTCGATCAGTTCGAGCTTCTCCGCCGGGTCGAGCAGTGCCTTCTCCAGGGCGAGCATGATCGGAGTCGCTTCGGACTCTGCACTGCCCTGCGCACGCTCGACATCGGCGACAAGTCCTTGGCGTGGTTCTCGCCCTCTCGTGGAGGATCTGGGCCTTGGCGATGAGGTCGGCGCGACACCCGTCCTCAGGACGATCGCGCCGCGGGCCGAGCCGGAGGCGTAGCAGCGGTGCGCCTCGCTGACCGGGGGACGCAGGTCCGGATTGAACATGCGGTTCACGCGTTCTTCCAGGTCAATCATTTTGCCCCTCCCGGCGCGCCCGTCCCGCTTGCCCCCGGAATGATCCCACCTTCCACTCCGGGTCCCAGACCGGCCTCTGCTTTTGCTATGTGCTGGTACCGGCACATAGCTACAGTGCGGGTATGGGAAAGCAGACGAACATCCGCCTGGACGACGCCGTCAAAGCCGCCGCCGAGGACCGGGCCAAGCGTCGGGGCCTGAGCTTGCAGGGGTACGTGGCTGATCTGATCGAGGCCGACGTGAACCAGTCCCGCGCGGCCTTCATGGCCGGCGCCTCATCATTCCTGGCCGCGTACACGGACGTGTTCGACGCGGAAGTCGGCGAGGATCGGTACCCCGGCCTCCCCGACACCCCGGCGGAGACGACACCGAGGGACGCCGCGTGAACCTCCGCATCGACATCGCGTGGATCCTGGCAGTGGCGCAGCAGATTCCGGGAGATCCCCAGGTCGTCGACTACGGCGTCCCGGTCGCCGCGGAAGCACGTCACCGGGCGGAGATCCTTGATCGCGAGGTCTACCCCGAGCCCCATCACAAGGCCGCGGCGCTCCTGTGCGAGCTGGCGAGAAACCCAAGCCTGGAGATGCGGAACCTGCTGTTCGCGGCCACGGTGACCGCAGCCTACCTGTCGGCGTGCGGGATGCCGGTGAGCCCTGGCCTGGACACCGTTCTCCCCTTGGCCCGCGCGGCCCGGGACGGGCTCCCGGTGCGGGAGGTCGCCGCTCAGATCAAGACCTGGACGAGCTGATCGAGCAGGCTCTTCCCGCGATCCGTGCCGGGTCTGGCCAGGCAGCCGCCGTCCTCCTGGCCGGTGCACGTGGGGACGCGGGGCCTGCCGAGGGTGGAGGCGGGTCCGTGGCGGGGTGGCGCGGAGGTTGGTCCTGCCGGCGGACGAAGGTGCGGGCCTCGCCCTCGCCGATGCCCACCAGCGCGCTCGTATCACTTTGCAGGGAGGCACCGCATGAGCCCCGCACCCGATGAACGGGCTCGCATCCGCGCAGCTATGGACCGCATTCTCGAGGGAACCGCACAGCGCTCGAACGGCGCGCTGACGATCGTCGCTCTGTCCCAAAAAGCCGGCGTACCGCGCAATGCGCTCACCCAACGGCACCCGGACCTCAAGAACGCCTTCTACGCCCAGGTCAGGGAGCGCGGACAGATCCCGGACTCCGAGCGCCGCCTGCGCCGGCAGATCGTCAAACTGAAGGAACTCCGCGCCAAGGACGTGAGCTCGCCCAGCTGCGGACCGACGTCGAACACCTCGTACGCGCCGTGAGCCAACTGACCGTGGAGAGCCGGCATCTGCGCGCAGCGCTGTCGCAGCCAGGTTCCGCGGTCAGGGCGCTACCGACGCTGCCATTCGACAAGCCGCCGGCGGGAAGCTCGGAGCGCTGAGACTTCCTGTCAGGTCTGTGTCTTCAGGTTGAAACTGCCTCGGCGTGAGGCGCCGACCAGACCACGTCGATGGTGCCGAGCTGATGCACCGGGCGGCCAGCGGTGAATCAGCTGGGGCGGGTAATGCGGACCATGGCTCGATAGAGGGCGGTGGGGGCCGGAGGGGCGGGCATCGGAGGCAGGGGTGCGTCAGGAGTGGCGAATGAGCGGAGCATGTGGGCCACCATGCGGCGCCAGGTGTCGGGGGCGGCGTCGCCGGTGGCGTTGACGACGCCGGCGTTGGCCATGAGCAGGATGGGAAGGTCCCGGTCGTCGAAGTCCTCCCGCAGGTATCCGGTGGCCCGTGCACGGGCGATCAGTTCGACGAAAGCGTGGTACGCCTCGGCGCGGCGCCCTTCCAGGGCTTTGGCGGCGGGGAAGGTCATGGTGAGGACGTCGGCGAAGCCGCGGTCGGCGGCCTGCATGGCGCAGACGGCGGTGATGTAGCCGGTGAAGCCGTGCCAGGGGTCAGGGTCGGCGAGCGCTTCGGTGACGGCGTCGGCGTAGGCGTCCATGCGGTCGGCGAAGACGGCGTTGATCAGCTCGTCGCGGCTGGCAAAGCGGCGCGAGAGGGTGGCTTTGCCGACGCCGGCCTCGCGGGCGACTGAGGCCATGGAGACGCCGAGCCCTTCGGTGGCGAACAGGTGCCGGGCGGCGGCAAGGATGCGGTCGCGGTTGCGTTCGGCGTCGGCGCGCAGGGCCGTTTCAGGTGTGCGGCCAGGGGTTTCGTCGGTGGCTGGGGCGTCGGTCATCCCTCCACCATATCGAAGTGGAACAACCTTCCCGGTTGTGTTGTTACGCTGGGCAGTGTGAAACGGGAAGGCCGTTCCACATTTATGGAAGGTGTATGTCATGCGTGCTGTCGCACTGAACGAGGTCCCCGCCGCCCCGGCCGTGACCGATGTCGAGACCCCCCGCCCGGACGCCGGTGAGCTGCTGGTGAAGGTGGCCGTCTCCTCGGTGAACGGGTTCGACGCCGCGACGGCGGCCGGTTACCTGCAGGGGATGATGGAGCACCGCTTCCCGCTGGTGGTCGGCAAGGACTTCGCGGGCACCGTCGAGGCGCTCGGTGAGGGTGTGGAGGGCTTCGCCGTCGGCGACGAGGTCTTCGGCGTGGTCATGAAGCCGTTCCTGGGCACCGGGTCGCTCGCCCAGTACGTCACCGTGCCCGCCGGCTACGGCGTCACCCACGTGCCCGCGGGCCTGGACATCAAGGACGCGGGCGCGCTGGGTCTGGCCGGCGCCGCCGCCTTCGACAGCCTGACCGCAGTGAGCGATGCCAAGGACGAGACGGTGCTGGTCTCCGGCGCCACCGGCGGGGTCGGCGCGCTCGCCGTACAGCTGGCCGCCGCCTCGGGGGCGCGCGTGATCGCCACCGCCCGCCCCGGTGCGGAGGCCGACTTCGTCACCTCCCTGACCGACGCCGACGTGGCGGTCGTGGACTTCACCGGTGATCTGGAGGCGCAGGTCCGCGCGCTCGCGCCTGAAGGCGTGGACGCGGCGCTGCACCTGGCCGGTGATGGGGTGCAGCTCGCCGGGCTGCTCAAGCCGGGCGGCCGGATCGCTTCCACCGTGGGCCTGACCCAGGAGGCCGTCACCGGAGGGGACGTGAGCGTCCACGGGGTCATGGCCGACGCCAACGCCCAGACCCTGACCACGCTGGGAGAGAAGGCCGCTTCCGGTGCGCTGCGCGTCCCGGTCACCGCCACCTACCCGCTTGAGCAGGCCGCGGACGCGTTCGCCGCGTTCGGCGCAGGCACGCTCGGCAAGATCGCCGTCACCTGCTCCTGACCCCACCCCGTTCCCAGCCGCGCTTCCGCACCACGGAAAGAGACGACTCGTGCCCACCATCGCCATCATCGGAGCCGGCCCCGGAATGGGTTTGGCCATCGCCCGTACCTTCGGAAGCCGCGGCTTCGACGTCGCGCTGATCTCCCGCACCCAGGACAAGCTCGACGCCCTGGCCAAGCAGCTCGGGGGCGAGGGCATCACCGCGCAGGGCTTCGCCGCCGACGTCATGGACCGGCCGTCCCTGACGGCCGCACTTGAGGCCGCCAAGGCCCGCTTCGGTTCGATCGACGTCCTGGAGTACTCCCCGGCCCCGCACACCCCGAGCCCCGGCATCACCACCGCCGCTCCCTCCGAGACGACCGTGGAGAACCTGCAGCCGCAGATCGAGTACAACCTCTACGGCGCCGTCGAAGCCGCCCGCACCGTGCTGCCCGCGATGCGCGAGGCCGGCGCGGGCACGCTGCTGTTCACCACCGGCGGCGGCTCCGTCGACCCCATCCCGATGCTCGGCAACGTCAACGCCGCCGCAGCCGCCCTGCGCAACTGGGTCATCAACCTGAACAAGGAACTGACCGGCAGCGGCGTGTACGCCGGCCACGTCGCGATCGGCGTGTGGATCGGCGATGGCGGCCCCGAGGGCATCCCCACCGCCGCGCCCGAACAGATCGCCCCTCTGTACTGGGAGCTGCACGAGGCCCGCGACCGCGCCGAGGCCGTCTTCACCGGCTGACCCAGCGCCGTCTTCCGGGAGGGCCGTGCGCGGCCCTCCCGGCCCTCCATCCTCTCCACTTGTTTTGCACCCTTTAAGGACCTCGTGCTGTGAACGTCTTCCTGTGGATCGTGCAGGCCGTCCTCGCGCTCATGTTCGCGATGGCCGGTGTCATGAAGTCCACCCAGCCCAAGGCCGAGCTCGTCGAGAAGCTTCCCTGGGTCAGTGACTACTCGGCCGGCACCGTCCGCTTCATCGGCATCGTGGAGTTCGCCGCCGCGCTCGGGCTGATCCTGCCCGCCGCCACCGGCATCGCCCCGGTGTTGACCCCGCTCGCCGCGACCGGCCTGGCCGTCGTCATGGTCCTGGCCATGGTCGTCCACGCCCGCCGCAAGGAGCCGCAGGCGGTCGGCTTCAACGCCGTCCTTCTGATCCTGGCCGTCCTGGTGGCCTGGGGGCGCTTCGGCCCCTACAGCTTCTGACCTCCCGTCCCGCACCCCTCTCTCCCTACCTCCGCATACCGCCAAAGGAGACAGCACGTGAAGATCCACGCTCTGGGCTACGTCGGATTCGAATCCCCTCGCCACGAGAAGTGGCTGACCTTCGGTCCCGAGGTTCTGGGCCTTTAGATAGGCGAGCGCGGTGATGACGGCACCGTGCACCTGCGGATGGACGACCGTCACCGCCGCCTGTCCATCCACCCGGGGGAGGAAGAGCGCCTGGCGTACGTCGGCTGGGAGCTGGCGGGCAAGGCCGCCTTCACCGAAGCCGTCGCGGAACTGGAAGCCAAGGGCTACGCACCCCGCCCGGGATCGGCCAAGGAGTGCGCCGAGCGCCAGGTGCAAGGGCTCGCCCGCTTCGAGGACCCGTACGGGTTCCCGCACGAGATCTTCTACGCCCCCGTCTTCACCGCGGGCTCGTTCCTGCCGGGCAAGCCGATGACCGGCACCTTCGTCGGCGGCGTGGACGGGGTCGGGCACGTCGTGTTCGTCGTCCCCGAGATCACGCCCGAACTGGAGACCTTCACCACCGACGTACTCGGCCTGGAACTGTTCGGCGGCTGGACGGCCACCACCCCCGACGGCCGCGTAACGGGCCCCCAGTTCTACCGCTGCAACCCGCGCACCCACTGCCTGGGCTACGTCGGCGTGCCCGGCATGAGGGGCGTGCAGCACATCGCGATCGAGTCCACCCGTCTGGACGACGTCGGCCGCGCCTGGGACCTGGTGCAGGAACGCGACGATATCCCCGTCACCGTCCCCCTGGGCCGGCACATGTCCGACACCCTCATCTCCTTCTACATGCGCTCACCCACCGGCTTCGACATCGAGTTCGGCGCCGGCGGCGAACTCCTCCCCGACGACTTCGTCCAGACCAGCCCCTCCACCTCCGAGGCGTGGGGCCACAAGTTCGTCGCCGAGGGCTGGGCCCCCACCGTCCGCCCCCTCACCTCCTGACCGCCTCCACCCGGAAAGCGACCTCTCATGCGTGTCACCGTCTTCGGCGCCACCGGCGGCATCGGCCGCCACGTCGTCCAGCAGCTCCTGGACGCCGGCCACCACGTCACCGCCCTCGTGCGCAGCCCCGACAAGCTCCCTCTCACCCACCCCGACCTCACCCTCATCACCGGGCAGCTCTCCGACCGCACCGCGCTCACCGAAGCGGTCACCGGTGCGGACGCGGTCATCAGCGCGCTCGGCCCCTCACTCAAGCGGTCCGCGGCCGGCACCCAGCTCGCCGACGGCACCCGCAACCTCGTCACCGTCATGGACGAACAGAAGGTGACCCGGTTCATGGGCCTGGCCACCCCCTCGCTCGCCGACCCGCGCGACAAGCCGCACTGGAAGCACAAGGTGCTGCCCGTCATGGCCAAGGCGATGTTCCCCAACGCCCTGCGGGAACTGGAGGGCATGACCCAGGCCGTCACCGGCTCCGACCTCGACTACACCATCGGCCGCATCTCCAACCCCACCAATAAGCCCGCCACCGGCCGCATCCGATCCGGGTTCCTCGGCCACGACAAGGTCGGCTCCGCGATGACCCGCGCGGACATCGCCGCCTTCCTCGTCTCCCAGCTCACCGACACCCGCTATCAGCGGGCCATGCCCGCCATCAGCAACTGACCCCGATCCCCCCTCGTGGTGCCCGACACCGGGCACCACACCCCCCTCACATTGGGAGCGCGCCGTGGAACTCGGCATCCTGTCCCTGTCCGACCTGCAGACCGACCCCGCAACCGGCCGCCCCCACGACCCCGCCCGCCGCACCCGCGAGATCGTCTCCTACGCCATCGCCGCCGACCAGGCCGGCCTCGACGTCTTCGGACTCGGCGAACACCACAGCCCCGACTTCTCCGTCGCCAACCCCGCCGTCCCCCTGGCCGCCATAGCCCAGGCCACCACCCACATCCGCCTCACCAGCGCCGTATCCGTCCTGTCCACCCTCGACCCCGTCCGCCTCCACCAGGACTTCGCCTCCCTGGACCACCTCAGCCAGGGCCGCGCCGAGATCATCGCCGGACGCAGCGCCTTCCTCGAAGCCTTCACCCTCTTCGGCATCGACCCCGCCCACTACGACGACGTCTTCACCGAGAAACTCGACCTGCTCCTCGCCATCCGCGCAGACGACCCCGTCACCTGGTCCGGCCGCCACCGCCCCGCACTCGACGACCTGCCCGTCCCGCCCCGCCCGCAGCAGGACACGCTGCCGCTCTGGCTCGGCGTCGGCGGCACCCCCTCCAGCGCCGAACGAGCCGCACGCCTCGGCCTGCCCATGGTCCTCGGACTCATCGGCGGCGACATCCGCCGAGCCCGCCCCCTCACCGAGCACTACCGCGCCGCCGGCCGGGCCGCCGGACACACCCCCGACGCGCTCCGCCTCGGCGTCACCAGCCACTTCTACGTCGGCAAGACCTCCCAGGCTGCCCGCAAGGACCTCTACCCGTACTACCGCGAGTACCTGCGGCCCAAAACCCCGGGTGGCCGGGGCTGGCTCATCGACTCCGACCAGTTCGAAGCCGTCGCCGGCCCTCTGGGCGCGCTGATGACCGGCAGCCCACAGGAAGTCATCGACAAGATCCTCACCGAACGCGAACTCCTCGGCACCGACCGGTTTATGGGACAGATCGACTTCGGCGGAATGCCCCACGGGATGGTCAACGACTCCGTCGAACTCCTCGCCACCGAAGTCGCCCCCGCCATCCGCAAGGAGACCGCGACCAACATCGCGACCGCCTGAGCATGCCACCCACAACTCCAGCAGATCAGCGGGCAAGGTACGACGCCCCTCGAGCACAAACTCCGCGGACCACTGATCGTCAGCGCCTGTGGCGGTCAATCCGACGCAGTTCTCGGCGTCTTGCAGGGACAATGCGGAGCCGAACAGGTAAGCGGCCTCACCGACCAGAGTCACGCACCCGCTGCCGAGCCCCGCGCGACCTCTGCGTCACCTCTCCCATGGATCCCAGCAAGATCGTGCGGCAGCCGTCGACGTGCAAAAGCTCGACCGGCAGGTCGTTACAGACCACCAGTGAAGAGCTCGACACGCTGCACTTGACAGGGAACGGACGCGGTCGACGTACAGCTCGTGCGCGAGCTGCGCGCCGCAGCCGCCGAGCAGGAGCCCGCACCAGAACGTGTCGTGGCCGTGCACGCGGCGGAGGGCGTCCAGTTGGATGGCCTCGGTCGGCAGGACGACGGGCACGTCCGAGGGCTCGTCCCGATCACCGCCGTCTGCACCAGCCGTGTGTCCCGCACGCCGACGCCCCCAACCGCCCGCCATCCACGATAGGTTCGCAGCAGGCACGGCGGACAGGGCGCGAACCGGGCCGGGTCGTGCGGCCAACTCCACAGGAGCGGCCCTATTTCCGGCCGTGATCAATGGCAGTGGCCGGAAGGGGTGCATGGTGGTGGTGCGGT
Source organism: Streptomyces sp. NPDC088747 (assembly GCF_044751025.1). Taxonomy (NCBI): domain Bacteria; kingdom Bacillati; phylum Actinomycetota; class Actinomycetes; order Kitasatosporales; family Streptomycetaceae; genus Streptomyces; species Streptomyces sp. NPDC088747. The sequence goes on along the minus strand of NZ_JBIVKZ010000024.1, from coordinate 15,665 downwards.
CTTCCTGACGGCCCCGGACGGAGACCGCTCGAGCCCCGTTGCGTCGCCGTGTACGGTGCCCGCCGCTCCTCCCAGCTCCCCACGGGGGCTATGCGGCTGTCAGCTCGCAGGCTTGAGCCGTTCCCCGGGCTTGACCGGCACGATCTCGATGTCGCGGCACTTCTCCGCGGTCAGTCACGTCCTCCGGTCGTCGGCGCTGGCCTTGTCGTACGAGACGCCGGCTGCGCGCGGCACGCCGTCGGAGTCGGTCCAGCGGATGGACGCCGTCGGGATACTTCCGTCATGGCCGTCGCCCAGCGACTCGGACCAGCCAGCGATTGCGGGCCGGCCAACGGTCATGTGGCGTAGCAGGCGCCGTTGCCCGTACTACTCGATGGGGGGTGTGACGGTGGAGGCTCGCTGATCAAGTTACATCCGAAAGCATGAATGGACGTACTGCTTCCGTTTCTATTCCTGCCTGGGTCGTTGACCGCATAAGTGGCGTCCGCACCGGGTTCTCCTTGGGCGATTTGCCGGGCACGTCACGCCGAACCACAGGAAGGAGAACCCGCATGCATCTGACGCCCCATGAGCAGGAGCGGCTCATGATCCGTGTCGCGGCGGATCTGGCCGGACGGCGACTCAGGCGCCAGCCTGATCTCGCACTGAACTACCCGGAGGTCATGGCGCTGTTGGCGGCCTATGTGCTGGAGGAGGCCCGCCACGACACGAAGACGGTCGCCGAGCTCATGGATACCAAGCTGAGCGATGTGGCGAAGTCGCTCAAGATCCCCAGCAAGACCCGCGGCGTCGACTTGACGGACCTCGAGGTCATGGACGGCGTGCGGGAGATGATCCGCGACGTGCAGGTCGAAGCGACGTTCAAGGACGGCACGAAGCTGGTGACCATCCCGGACCCGCTCGGCAAGGCGGACCCTGACGCGGAGGTCTACCCGGGCAAGTACGAACTCCTCGCGGACGACGGTCAGCACGCGGTGACGTTCAACGCGGACGATCACGCCGACTCCCTGGGGGAGGGGCCGCTGTGGGCGAAGAACACCGCGAAGCGGCCTATCCAGGTCGGCTCCCACTTCCACCTGGGCGACGTCAATGCGTGCCTCAAGTTCTTCAAGGACGAGGAGTGCACCGACCCGGCCGACGTGAAGGGGAAGCGGCTGCACATTGCGGCCGGTACCTCGGAGCGGATCGAGCCCGAGCACGTGTGCAGAGTGTGGGTGGTGCCCATCAAGGGAGCCCAGTTGGTCAAGGGCCTTCGAGTCAAGGATTCGAGTGAGTGGACGGTGGCTCCATGAGTGGCAGCTCCGGTCAGACGAGTGGTGTGGTGAAGTCGACACCGCGCGAGCTCAGCTTCACCGTGCGCCCTCCGGTGCCGCTGTGGCGGCAGGACTACGCGACGCTGTACGGCCCGACGAAGGGCGACCGGGTCAGACTCGCCGACACGAATCTCATCGTCGAGATCGAAGAGGACTGGTGCGGGGGACCGGGCCGTAGCGGCAACGAGATGCTTTTCGGCGGCGGCAAGGTCATCCGGGAGTCGATGGGCCAGTCGCATTTCCCCAGGAGCGACAAGACACACAATCCAGTGGACACAGTGATCACCGGTGCGCTGATCATCGACTACTGGGGTGTGGTGAAGGCCGACGTCGGCCTTCGAGACGGCGAGATCAAGGCGATCGGGCAGGCTTACAACCCGGAAACGATGACACCGAAGCCCTATGCGGCCGAGGAGAACCGGGGCGGGCGTGCCTCGCACTTCGTGGTGGGGCCGGAAACCGAGGTGATCTCCGGCAACGGGCGGGTCCTGACCGCGGGCGGCATCGACACCCACGTGCACTTCATCGGCCCCGGGCAGATCCACGAGGCACTCGCTTCGGGAGTGACCACGCTCATCGGCGGCGGCACCGGCCCCGCGGAAGGCAGCCGGGCCACCACCGTGACGCCTGGCGAGTGGCACCTCCGGCGGACGTTCGAGGCCCTGGACGCCTACCCGGTCAACATCGGCCTGTTCGGCAAGGGCGGCACGATCTCCCACGAGGCGCTGGAGGCCCAGATCAAGGCCGGCGCCATCGGCCTCAAGGTCCACGAGGACTGGGGAGCCACCCCCGCGGCCATCGACAAGGCGCTGGAGATCTGTGACACCTACCACGCCCAAGTCGCCCTGCACGCCGACTCGATGAACGAGTCCGGGTTCGTCGAGGACACCTTCAACGCCACCAAGGACCCCGCCACCGACAAGCCCCGAGGCATTCACGTCTTCCACGTCGAAGGCGCCGGCGGCGGCCACGCACCGGACATCATGAAGCTGGTCGGCAAGGGCTACGAAAGTGTCCTGCCCGCGTCGACCAACCCGACCCGGCCCCTGACGGTCAACACGGTCGCCGAGCACATGTACATGATGGTTATCTGCCATCACCTCAACCTTGAGGTCCCCGCGGACAAGTCATACGCCGACTCGCGTATCCGGCCCTCCACCATGGCCGCCGAGGACTGGCTGCACGACACCGGTGCCATCTCGATGATGTCCTCCGACTCGCAGGCCATGGGGCGTATCGGCGAGATGATCATGCGGACCTGGCAGACCGCGCACGTCATGAAGAAGCGCCGCGGCCACCTGCCGGAGGACACCGACAGGCATGACAATTACCGCATCAGGCGCTACATCGCCAAGTACACGATCAACCCGGCCATCGCCCATGGCATCGATGAGCATGTCGGATCCGTCGAGACAACCGGGCCCCTCGGTACGTCCAAGGTCGCGGATCTGGTGCTGTGGGAGCCGAAGTTCTTCGGCGTCAAGCCGCACATGATCATCAAGGGCGGACAGATCGCCTACGCGCAGGTCGGCGACGCCAACGCGTCGATCCCAACACCGCAGCCGTACCTGCCCCGCCCGGTGTGGGGGGCGTGCGGCCGGGCCCCGGGAGGTAACTCCTTCAATTTCGTGGTGCCCGAGGCGGTCGGCATCAAGGCGAAGTACAACCTGACCAAGGGGGTGAAAAAGACTAAATCCACTCGTGACGTGACCAAGCGGAGCATGGAGCTCAACGGTGAGTCGCCGGAGATCGAGATCGGCCCCGAGACATTCCAGGTCACCATCGGCGAGGGCGAGGGCACGGGCACGGGTACAGAGCCCGGCACAGGAGAACCGGGAGCGAACAGGGGCACGACCACTGATGCCCGCACTGTGCTGAAGAAGGCCGTTGCGGACGGTGACGACGACGGTGGCGAGCCCGACGACAAGCTGATGTTCGACAAGGAACATCCGCAGAGAGATCCGGAGCTCTACGAGACCGAACTGCCCATGGCGCAGCGGTACTTCCTCTTCTGAGCGCGACGTCGGTCCGGCGGCCCCCCGCCACCGGACCGTCGGCTCGGGAAGTATCCCTTTTCCTGAGCTCCGGACCTGTGAAAGGCAAGCCACCGTTCCCATGAGCCATGCCGCTCTGCTCGTCCTGGCCGACGGCCGTTTCCCCGCCGGTGGGCACGCCCACTCCGGCGGTGTGGAGGCCGCGGTCGCCTCGCACGGTGTCCACGACGCCGCGAGCCTGGAGGCGTTCTGCCGGGGCCGCCTGCACACCGCCGGGCTGACCGCGGCCGGACTTGCCGCCGCAGCCGCCACCGGTTACGACCCGATGGAGCTGGATGAGGCCGCCGACGCCCGCACCCCCGTACCGGCACTGCGCCACGTCGCCCGCAAGCTCGGCCGGCAGATGCTGCGCGCGGCCCGGGCCGCCTGGCCCTGCCCCGAGCTCGACCAGATCGCCCACCGCCTGCCGCAGGGCGCCCACCAGCCCGTGGTCCTGGGCGTCACCGCCCGCGCCGCCGGCCTGACTCCGCTCGACGCCGCCCAGTGCGCCGCCTACGAGAGCATCGGCGGCCCTGCGACGGCGGCGGTGCGGCTGCTGAGCCTCAACCCGTTCGACGCGACCGCCCTCCTCGCCCGGCTCGCCCGCGAACTCGACGACGTCGCCCACGCCGCCGCCGAAGCGGCAACACGGCTCGCCACCGACGGTGTCGCAGGTTTGCCCGCCGCCTCGTCACCGCTCCTTGACATCACCGGCGAACAGCACGCCGCCTGGTCCATGCGGCTCTTCGCCTCCTGACCCCCCACACCGTTCGGAGAACGCCATGCACCTCGACCTCGACACGATGCTGCCCCACCACCACACGCCCAGCGCCGACGCACAGCGCCCCGACAGAAGCCGCCGCGCCCTGCGCATCGGCCTCGGCGGGCCCGTCGGATCCGGCAAGACCGCCACCGTCGCCGCACTGTGCCGCGCCCTACGCGACCGGCTGTCCATCGCGGTCGTCACCAACGACATCTACACCCGCGAGGACGCCGAGTTCCTGCTCCGCGAAGCCGTGCTGCCGCCGGAGCGCATCACCGCCGTCGAGACCGGCGCCTGCCCGCACACCGCGATCCGCGACGACATCTCCGCCAACCTCGAAGCCGTCGAACAGCTGGAGGAGGCGCTGCTCCCGCTGGATCTGATCCTCATCGAGTCCGGCGGCGACAACCTCACCGCCACCTTCTCCAAGGGCCTCATCGACCACCAGGTGTTCGTCATCGACGTCTCCAGCGGTGACGACATCCCCCGCAAGGGCGGCCCCGGCATCACCACCGCCGACCTCCTCGTCATCAACAAGACCGACCTCGCCCCCTATGTCGGCGCGGACCTGGACACCATGGCCGCCGACGCCAGCCGGCAGCGCGGAAGCCTCCCCGTCGTCTTCACCAGCCTCGCCTCGGACGACGGCATCCAGCCCGTAACCGCCTGGGTCAACGGATGCCTCACCGCCTGGCGCACCGAGGTCGCCGTATGACAGCCACCGCACCACACCCGAGCCCGCCGCCCACCACAGCACCGCGCGCCCCAGATGGCGAGGCGGACAGCGGTCAGACAGGCGAAAAGCGCGGGGCCGGACAAGTGCACCCAACGGACCCCGAACATTCCGGGGTCCGGGCCACCGCCGTCATCAGGGCCGCCCGCGACGGCTCCACCACGACCGTGCCGCTCATGCGTAACAGCGGCCCCTTCCACCTGCACCAGACGCAACCCCACAACGGGTGGGCCCGGGTCAGCGTGATCAGCTCCATGTGCGCGCCGCTCGGCGGGGACCGGCTCGCCCTCGACATCACCGCCGAGGAACACGCCAGGCTGGAGGTGACCACGCCGACCGCCACCATCGCGCTGCCCGGCGCCACCACGACACCCGCCACCTACGACGTCCGCCTCACCGTCGCCGACCACGCCATGTTGACCTGGCTGCCCCAGCCCCTGATCAGCGCCTCGGGCAGCACGCTCCACCAGACCTGCACGGTCCACCTCGCGACCGCCGCCGCCCTCCTGCTGCGCGAGGAGCAACTCCTCGGCCGCACGGCCGAACCCCCGGGCCACCTCACCACCCGCCTCACCGTGTACCGCGGCGGCCGCCCCGTCCTGGACCAGCACACCGCCTACGGCGGGACGTCACCGGCCTGGGACGGCCCCGCCGTGCTGGGCGGACACCGCGCCGCCGGCCAGCTCCTGGTCGTGGACCCCCACCTCTCCACCGACCAGCCCACACTTCTCATCGGCGACGACCCCGAGAAGGGCCACGCCGTTCTCACCCCGCTCGCCCAGCACCCCGCCTACCTGGCCACCGCCACCGCCACCACCCTCCACCAGGTGAGCAAGCTCCTCAACACCGCGCTCGAACACATCCGGAACATGTAGTCGCGACCAGCATGAGGCGCGGGTCCGACATCCGACGGACCACGCAAGGGGGCCACTCGCAGGGCGGGATGGCGCTGGGAGAGGAACTCGGCAGGTTCCGGGGTGAACGCTTCACTTTCCGAAGAACAGTGCAGAGCAATAGCGGAGATCGTCGAAGCGGTGCGGCAGGGCAGGTGCTTGGCGCACGAGCGTTCCGGCCGCTGCGGTCTCTGAGGTGCGGGCCTGGCTGTGGGCGGGGTTCTCGGTCTTCGCGGGAGGAGACCGAGGACATCACTGCATCACCGCGGCGGCCGGAGCGGTGATGCTGACTGTGCTGGGGCGTTCTGCTGCTTGGAGCCGGCATCCCGGACAGTGGCGAAGGTTTCGAAGAGCTTGCCGACTCCAGCGGCTTTGAAGACGTGCAGGTGCCAGGGCCGGACACAGACCAGTGCCAGATGGCCGCCTCGTTCCAGAGTTCTGCGGTGTGCCCGGCACAGGAGACCCAAGAGGGCGCAGTCGAAAAATTCCACCGGCCGCAGGTCGATGATCACCTGGGCGCCGTGCGGGGCGGTGGCTGCGTAGGTATGGGCCTGGATTTCACCCACGTTACTCAGGTCGATGATGCCGCTCAGCTCGGTCACGGTGATGTTGTCGACGAGGTAGCTGCGCGCGTGCCGGCTCGCAGCCGGTAGCTCTTGCGGTGCCGGACGGTGTTGCGCTGGGGCTGGGGTCGCATCCTGTATGTCGATGCCGGTTCCTGGCGTGAGACCCCCAGGGAGCCGGGGGTTCGCGATCGTCGGACCGTCACCGAGGTCTGGGGCAACGTCCAACAATCATAGGAATGCAGAAGATGCAGAAACGTCCACGCATTTGCTGCTCCACCCGTACGGGTGGCGTTCGCTCCGTGGTGTGGGCGAACGGACGGTGCGTCGAGTACCACGCCTGGCCGAGGCAGCAGTGGCCATCCGGCTCGGACGCCTGTCAAGAGGAGGTTTCCCGCCCCGCGTAAGAACATCGTCTTCAGCTCATGGCGGTGTGTCACCTCCTGGCGCCCGCCCGGCGCACGACGGCGGCCTTCCCGGCCACGTATCCGCGTATGAGAACAACCACTCCTGGCTTCCGATCACTGCGGCCTTCTTCTACGCTGAAGGAAGGTTGCATGGGCTACGGTCCGCGCCGCAGGCTCCGAGTCCCCGAGCCTGGACCAACTGCGAGCCGGCTGGAGCCGCGCCGCCGACAGCGCAGCTCCAGCCTTGGCTCTCCGGGCGCGCCCAGCGAGGCAACTCCCGCTGCCTCGCACCGCCGGGAGAGCTCCTCACGCGAGGTCCGATCCGGGGGAACTTCGGTCCCTCGCGCTCTCCGGCCGCCGCCGTATCCGCGCGGCGGCCGGACACCCTCCAGCCTCCCACCGCAGGCGCGCCCTGTCCGCACATCCAAGGGGGCGCATTCACCTGCCGCGCCTCACTACCCCAGTCCTGCGATACCCGCGGTCCGCGGCGGCGCTGGATTCAGTGGCGGTGGCACGCCAGTGTCGGCGGAGTTCTGGTGGCCGACGGAAGATCGGCCTTGGAGTGAGGGCCCGGCCTTGGGAAGCCGGGTCTCGGAGACTGCACAGCCGCCTCGGGGGAGGGATATCGAGGGCGCGCTACCTCGTCAACGACCAGCACCCCGGCAGACTCGAGCTCATTCCTGCCTGTGGGGGTGCTGCACGTGTGCGAGCTGCTGATCCAGTTCTTTGCTGATGTCGGTAGGCAGCTGTCCGGTCCGGGCCCACTGGACGATGAGTTCCGAGACGGTCCGCAGTTTGGTGTTGGTGCGCTGCGAGGTCTTGCGCAGGACGTCCCAGCCCTGCTCCGGTGTCAGCCGTCCCAGAACGATCACGACGCCGATGGCCTGGTCCACCACGGCATGCGAGCGCACCGCCTGCTGGAGCTGCGCATTCTCGTCCTGTAGTTCTTTCCGCTGCGCTGCATGTTCCTCTCCTGCATCCTCAGCAGCGGGTGTCGATGTGCGGGTCTTGACGCTCACCTTCACCTCCGACGTGCTTGCACCCCGGGCCCCGGCGGGCCCGTCCTCCGGGCTTTCTCTACCCGATACCTGACCGGATGCGCGGAGCGCCGGTCCGAGACGAGGATCACGGCTACCGGATGTGGTTTGCCGGACGCGCCGGACGTCGGTGAGGGCGCATGGCCGGTAGCACGGGCGACATTGACGGCCAGGGATGCCCCCACCGCGGCCACGGAGCGAACATCACGTAGAGCCCGTAGCCCCACAGCATGGCCGTGGACTGGGCTCTCAGGCGGCGAGGGGCGTCCTGGGCGAAGGATCGCCACCAGAGCGCGAAGACCGTCAGGATTCCTCCCAGCGCGATGGTCAGGACGGAGCCAGCCACTCAGTACGACGGGGTCGGGTGCGGATTGGTGACAGCACCCGTGAAACTCCACGCGCCGACCCCCCCCGGGCCGCACGAGAGAAGGAGATCACGGCGTAAGGGCGCAGCATGGCCCTCTCTCGTTGAACAGGGGCCGTCTTCAAACGAATCTTGCCCAGAGCGCAAGTCGACGGCGGCCGTCGTACGCGGCTGGTTGCCCGAGGCGTGCATCTGTAGCCAGAGGAGCAAGTGCTGGACCGCCTCCTGACCAGGCGGGGTGACCGTCTGAGCGGGTTCAAGGCGCGTGAGGTCGAGTGGGCATTAATCCGGGCCCGAACCGTCCTGGTTTTCACGCTCTGCAGCCCGCAGCGGTTTCCGGTCGGGATGCCTCGGCCCTGTGAGGAGGATCCATGCGTCGATGTCCTGATAGCGCCGCGGGCCCGAGTGCCCTCTTAGTGTGCTGCCGACCAGGTGGAGGTGTTCGGTCTGCCAAGGGCGTCCGGCGAAGCCGTTGAGGCAGGCGGCCGCCGCCGTTACGGACGCGTTGTCGCGGCGGCGAGCGCGGGCCAGCGTGAGGTGGGGACGGAGCGGATGCTCGGCGAAGGCGACGTCGCAGTCTCTGACCCGTGCCTGTACTGCTTCGGCCAGCTCGTGCAGTTGGTCGAGATCGCCCTCGATGCCGGTCCACAACACTCGTTCGTCGAAGTGTCCGCCATCTACCAGTGCCAGTTCGAGAGAGGGGCGGGTGGACGCCAGGTCGGCGAGTGGTGAACGAAGCCGCTGGACGGCCGGTACCGGCAGCTCGCCGAGAAACGCCAGGGTGATGTGCCAGTCCTCGATGCGATTCCAGCGCAGGTGGGGGTGGGCGGCGTAGGCCGGGCTCAGCGCCCGCGCCAGCTCGTTCTTCGCGTGGTCGGGCGGCGCGAGGGCGATGAACGCGTGCTGGCTGGCGGTTCGGATCGGTTCGGTCACGGATGCCTTCTTACTCCATGCGTTCGCCCGTTCTACTCGCAGGCCAAGGCCGCGAAACTTGCCGACGGCACCGGGCCTGGGACCGGCTCGTCACCTGCTGGCGCATCCGCAAGCACCGCCTCGTCGACTTCTGCACCGGGTATGGCGATTGCGCCAAGATGTTCCGGCCCAGGGGCTTCCGGGCCTTGGACCACGAGTCCTGTCGATGGGGATGCACGGCTCGTGCGCTGTCGACAGTAAGGCCGCCGTCCGCGTGATCCGAGGACTGGAACGCGAGCTCGGCGCTGGCGGCTGCACTAGGCCAAATCTGAACAACCCACACCTCAAGGGGATCCTCATGCGGCTCCTCAGGAGGGAACGGATCAAGAGCCAGCAAAGTCTCAACATGATCTCGCCCCCGGCACAGCAAACGCAGGTGATAACGTCCAGGCCACAGCGGGATTTCGCCGTAGCAGACGCCACCCAAGTCGACCCCCGCGAGGCGATCTGCCATCGGAGAATGGAAAGCCCGTTCATAATCCCAAGAGCCTGATGGCTGGGGAGCGGGCCCGTCCCACACCTCCAAACGCACCAAGGGGTAAAAATCATTGTCGCTGGAGATAAGGCTCCAGCCTTCCCCGGGGATCTGAACAGTGTCGTCCTCCGCCGGCGTTTGTTCGAAGAGGATGGGGCCGATCCGGATGGTCCTGTAGTACACGCGCGGGCGGACATCAACAGCGTTGATCAGAATGGGCACTTACTCTCCTCACCATCGAGCGAGCAGGGACCGTCAGGCTAGCCCCGACTTGAACTCGCAGCCCCTCACCTCACCTCGCAACGACCACAAACGGGCGCTCGCCCTGGCTTCATGCGCGTACCGCCGGAAGATCACGTTTCAGGAACTCTGTTCGATCCACACGTTCCAAGATCGGTTGAGATACGACTTCTAACCTCAACCAGCCCCAGTTACACCGTTGATTGGACAGTCCCGATCGCGGCCAGACGGCGAGGTGACTCCCCACGGTTCGAGCTGGTCCTGGACTAGGGACGGGTGGCGTCGGGAGCCGCGACAAAGCTTGCCGGCATAGGGGGCAAAACAGGCCTGGGGGTTGACCTCGGATACACCGCACTGGGTTACTTCGGCGGTGCAGGAAGCAGCGGCCACCGTCATCCTCGGAGTGATAGTGCTGGTGGTGGCATTTGCCCTGCTCTACTGGCGCCTCAAGCGTGAAAAGAAGTAACGAGACGCTCTGACTGAGTACGAGGTTCACCGGCTTTCGCTTGAGTTCGGTCAGCAGGCTGCGCGCGATGAGTCGGCGGACCACGAACGCGGTGACGCTCGCCGTACGCGGCCGGGTTCGGTATGCCGAGTGCTTCGGCGATCCGGTCTGCGACGCCGCTTCCCGCGATTGACCGACGACAGCGGGGCCGGACAGGATCACCCTGCCCGGCCCCGCTGCTCATCGGCTGAGTCGGATGCACTTAAATTGGCGGCGGCCTGGAGGCCCTGACGCCCGTGGCCTCGGCAGACCGAGGCGGATGCAGCAGGTCTCCTGACCGCTCATCGACGGCGAAGCCCACGAGCGCCGTCCAGTCCTCGGGCTCGATACCGCGCAGACGTACCCGCTTCCCAGTCCAGAACGAAGTCATCCCCTATACGATCACGCCGCAATATGCGATGCGCAGGTCCTCCTGACTCTGGCCTGAAGTGCCTTGTCATACCAGTGGAGCCAGATCAACTTCGTACGTTATGGAGCCGCGAGACGCTGGTGTGCTGGTGCCCAGAGAAATGCTTACAAACACCCCATCCCAGCCGCCCTCGCCTACCCGGGCGGCGGACCCTTGGTTGACCACCGACATCAGGTGCAAGCCCCCCTCGAGGAGCTCGCCCTCACCGAGAAGACCCTGCCCCGGGCTCTGGCCGCGGCACGGGTACCGATGGAACGAGGCGACGCAGGCCTGGAGTCCTGGCGGATCTTCCGCAGATCCCGATGCAGTGCCAACCGAACAACGTCAATCGCCCAAGCCATCCGGCGAAGCCCCGCACGGGCCCGGGGCCGTTGGTCTCGGCCTCGCGGACCTAGTCGGCGAGGAGATGCCCTCGCCGGCCGCGGACCAGGCCGGTGAAGACGCGGGCCAGCTCGCAGGCGGTGGCGATGCCCGGACAGGCGATGCGTACCGGTTAATCATGATGGCCACTCGGACCTCGCCATCGTCGCCACCATCCGCTCCAGGCGGGCCAGCCGGGTCTTCTCGGTGCGGGCGGTGACCAGGCGGAGGTGCAGGGCGAACTGGTCGGACTTGCCGAGTGTCTCGTAGAACGCCCGCGCGGCCGGGTTCGCGTCGAGCGCCTCGACGAGATCCGGCGGTGCGGTGGCGTTCTTCTGCGAGGGGTATGCCGCCTCCCAGCGGCCGTCCGCCCGCGCCGCCTCGGCCTCGGCGAGGCCGCGGGGGCGCATCCGGCCTGCCGCGATCAGGGTCTCGGCCTTGCCGACGTTCACCTGCGACCAGGGCGAGCGGGGGCGGCGTGGTGTCGTGCGCTGCAGGAAGTACGTGTCGTCGAAGCCGCGCCGCAGACCGTCGATCCAGCCGAAGCAGAGCACCGTGTCGACCATCTCTTCCCAGGTGAGCGACGGGATGCCGGTATGCTTCTTGGCAATCTTCACCCAGAGCGCGGTCCGCTCCCCGTGATGCTCGTCGAGCCACGCCTCCAGCTCGGCCGGGCTCGCGGGGACAAGGATCTCGACGCCGTCCTCGTAGTTATGCATAAACCGCAGGCTAGAGCCCATTTAGGACACGTTCTGACCTACTCAAGCGACCCGTGATGGTACTATCTGAATCTTCAAGGAGCGTCATCATAGACCGTGATCTTGTGGGTGGACCAGCTGCGGGAAGGCTGCGGCCACCGCCGCCTCACCGGCGAGGCAACCGTCTCCTGGCGCAACCCGACACCACCGGACCAAAGCCGCATCCAGGGATGAAACAACGGGAGAAAACGACCTCTTAGCTTGTTCTTTATCTACCGTCCGCGGCGTAGGGCGGGGAGGGAAGGTTCCAGACGGCGTCTGACCGGCTGACGATCTTTCGAAGTTCGCGGGCGCTTCGTGGCGATACAGCCTGCATCACGATGTCGAGGAGAGCTCGGGCTTCGAGAGGGGCGCCGCAGCAGTACCAGTGCACGTTGCCCCACTCGTAGTCGTGCCACAGAGCACGCTCAGGCTGGTGGACGTAGCCCTTCCACAGGCGCAGAGCCGTGCTGACGTCGCCCGGCTGTAGATAGTTTCGGGTGCGCTCGAGTTCGATGATCTCGGACAGCGCACGCGAAGACAGGCCGTCGATGACCGGCCGTGCACCCGTTGTCCGGTGGCTGCCAGCGGCGCCGGCACGGATCCGTCCTGGCCGCCTACGCGGCATGGACCTTTCGGTTCGTCGTCATGCCGTACATGGTGCCACGGTCTCGAATGGCATCTCGAACGGATTCGCTCACCTGGGTATTCGCCGGACGGGGGAGCGGCCTTCGCCTGATTCTGTGCTCCGACCAAGGTGCACGTGACCACGACGAAGGCCGTGAGGGTGAGTCTGCTGCCTGATGATGTCCGGAGGGAAGCGTTCGCGGAGGCATCACGCTTCCGGGGCGAGTTCTACGCATGCCTGACCGCTCGGCGCGACGAATTGTTCGAGTTGATGGGCGCGGTGCTGTGTGCGGACGGTGCGGTGAAGTCCCCGGTGGATTTGACGCTGTTGCCCGAGCATCTTCGTGGGCACGGAGCGATGTACGGCGGCTTGAACCACGGCTGGATCGACGTCGACCAGTTGCGGTCGGTGCTGGCCGGGCTGTCGCTGCCGCGTTTCGACGGCGGGCGCCTGGTCCTGGCGGTCGATGTGTCGCCGTGGCTTCGCTCGGACGCGCCGTGCTCGGCGGAGCGGCTGTTCTGCCACGTCTATGGTCGCGCGAAGACGGCGTCGCAGTTCATTCCGGGCTGGCCCTACTCCTTCGTGGCCGTGCTGGAGCCGGGTGCCACGTCCCCTGGACCGCGATCCTGGACGCGGTGCGGCTTGGCCCCGCGGACGACGCGACCGCGATCGCCGCAGCCCAGCTGAGGGGTGTCGTCGAACGACTCATCGCCGCCGGCCAGTGGCAGACAGGGGACCCGCATATCGTGATCGTCAGCGACGCTGGCTACGACGTCACCCGCCTGGCCTGGGTCCTCCGCGACCTGCCGGTCGAGCTGGTCGGCCGGGTCCGCTCCGACCGCGTGATGCGTCTGCCGAAACCACCGAGGATGCACGGCGTCAACGGCCGGCCGCCCAAGCACGGCCCGGAATTCCGCTTCGCCAAGCCGGAGACCTGGCCCGAGCCGACGATCACCACGGTCACGGACACCGACAACTACGGCAAGGCCGAGACCCAGGCATGGGACCGGGTCCACCCCCCCCGGCTCACCCACCGCTCCTCCTGGCTCGACCATGACGGTGAACTGCCTGTGGTAGAGGGGACGTTGATCCGATTGAAGGTCGAGCATCTGTCGAAGGACCGGGATGCCCCGCCGGTGTGGTTATGGTCCTCCAAGACGGGCGCCACCCCGGACGACGTGGACCGCTTCTGGCAGGCATTTCTCCGCCGCTTCGATCTGGAGCACACCTTCCGCTTCGCGAAGCAGACCCTAGGCTGGACCCCCGAAACTCCGTAGTCCCGAGGCGGCGGACCGCTGGACCTGGATCCTGATCGTCGCTCACACCCAGCTCCGGCTTGCCCGGCCCTCGCCAAGGACCTCCGCCGACCCTGGGATAAGCCAGCTGCCTCCGGCCGGCTCACCCCCGCGCGGGTCCGGCGAGGGTTCAGAAACATCCGCGCTCACCTGGCCTGTCCGACCCGTGTTCGCAAACCTCGAGGCGCCGGCCCCGGACGGCCACCCGGCGTCAAGAACAAACACCGGGCACCCTGCTACGACGTCGGCAAGACCGTCAAACGCCCCGAGACCCTCCAGGTCATCGGCAAGCCCGGAAGATCTTGGTAGATAAAGAAGAAGCTTAGGAAGCGCGGCATCAAGCCGCTGATCGCCCGGCGCGGCGTGGCCCATGACTCTGCACTGGGCAAGGTGCGTTGGGCGGTCGAGCGCACCTTCGCCTGGCTTCACCAGTTCAAACGACTCCGCACTCGCTACGTACGGCGCGCCGATCTCCATCAGGGCCTGCTCGAACTGGCCTGCAGCCTCATATGCCTCCGCTGCCTCCGAACCTCATTTTGAAACGATCAGTTACTCCACGAGGGCAGGCGGCTCCTGCACCGTATGGTCCTGAACTGTAGGGGCTGGTCAGTGCAGGCGTTCGCCGCACTCTGCCGGGAACAGGGCGGCGCCGGGCGGTAGTTCGCCCGGGTGTCGTCCCGTCACCTGCGAGCATGCTTGAGAAGAGCCGTCTGTGGGTGGGTATTTGAGGGCAGCGTCGTCCAGTACGGCTGTCTCACCGCCGTCGTGCAGTTCCACCGCATGCACGCCGCCCGGGAAACAGCCGGGCAGAGCCCCGGAGGCTGCTGTGTCGTTGCTGTCGGCGACGCACTCTCGGATTTCGAAACACCAGTGCTTGGTCGTATGGGCAAGCAGTGCCTTGCTCTGCTTGCCCAGTTCAACGAGGAAGGCTGCGGGAGCTCGCGGCTGGTGGGCGATGGCGCAGCAGATCGGGACTGCTGGGCCGTAGGACGTTGTCATCCGTGTGTACTCGTCGTGGGGATAGGACGACGGGGCCTCATCGACCAGCTCCAACGCGGCGTTCCGCGCCGCTGGGTGACCGTGCTGAGTGATGTCCAGGAGCAGAGGGGCCGCGACCGCGGCCGCCGGGAATACCGCAGCACTGTGGCCATGGACGATTCCGCCGCTGTCGAGCAGCGGGCTTGCCTCGGCCGCCTCCACCGGATTCGCCGCATCCGCCTGCGAGCGCAGACTGCGGGAGGCACGAGCCGGTTCATACCAGTCGGGATGGCCCGGTATGGCACCCCAGTCCACTGCGTCGATCGCGTCCGACACGACAGCATCCCCGCACCTGGCTGCTGCGCACCCTCAGGACTCGACGATGCCTTGTGAATCATTTTGTTAACAGTTCCAGGGCTCCTCGTCTGTCGAGGGTTTCTTGTTCAGCCGTGCGGGTCCGTGTCGTGGGGTGGGGGGGCTGTGTGGTGTCGGGGTGGGTTGCTGTGTGTGGGGGGTTGGGGGCTTGCGTTGGGTGTTGGGGGTGGGGCCTGGGTGTGGTGGGGGGCGCCGGGTGCCGGGTTGATGGTGTCGTGTCGCCTGGCGGGTGGGTGTGGCGGGTGGGGGGTTAGTTGGTGGGGGTGGTGATGGTGGCGTGGAAGGTGGGGGTGTTGTTTTGGTGGGCGGTGATGTGGGTGGTGCGGGTGTGGGGTTGGCGGGTGTCGTTGCGGTTGGTGTCGTTGTCGGGTCGGGTGTTGTTGCTTCCGTTGTTGTGGCTGTTGTTGTGGTTGTTGTTGTGCCCAGCGTCGTTCCTGTTGCTGTGGCCGGTGTCGCTGGTGCTGCCAGTGCTGGGGTGTGTGTTTGGGGTGGTGGTGGTGGTGATGGTGGTGGGGGTGTGGAGTTCGGTGTATTGGGTGAAGTGGGTGGTGATGGTGGTGGGGAGGGTGTGGTGGTGGTGGGTGG
>NZ_JBIVKZ010000023.1:0-180059 GCF_044751025.1 Streptomyces sp. NPDC088747 | reverse complement strand
GGTTGATAGGCCAGATGTGGAAGCCTCGTAAGGGGTGAAGCTGACTGGTACTAATAGGCCGAGGGCTTGTCCTCAGTTGCTCGCGTCCACTGTGTAGTTCCCAGACAACGAACGGTTGTGCTGGCTGAACAGTTCCACTAATCAATTGAATAGTGTGCTTGTTCGCTGCCCGTTCGAGGACCCACTTTAATGTGGGGAGTCTGACAGGGTTTCGGTGGTCATAGCATAAGGGAAACGCCCGGTTACATTCCGAACCCGGAAGCTAAGCCTTATAGCGCCGATGGTACTGCAGGGGGGACCCTGTGGGAGAGTAGGACGCCGCCGAACAAATCTTGAGGACCTCAGGTCCCAGCGACTCGCTGGGACCTGAGGTCCTTTTTTGTTTTTCCGAAGCGCGCTGGGTACCTGGCTGCGCGAGAATGACTTGCGGTACCGAAGACAGGAGTCACCCATGTCCACCAACTCTCCCGATGAGCGACCGGAGCGCGACCAGCGACGCCGGGACAGTGGTGACCGCGGCGGCTACCGCGGGGGCCCTCGCCGAGACAACGATCGCCGTGACGGTGATCGTGCGGGGCAGGGCCGGCCCGACGCCAGGACTGGCGGTGACCGTGGCGGTTTCCGGCGCGACGACAACCGCCGGGATGACAACCGGCGTGACGACAACCGTGGTACCGGCGGCTTCCGTGGCCGTGACGACCGGCGGGAAGGTGACCGTGGTGGTCGCCCTCCGTTCCGGCGTGACGAGCGTCCCAGCGGTCCGCGTCGCGACGACCGGGACCGTGGAACCGGTCGGGAGGGCGACCGTCCGGCCTTCCGTCGTGACGACCGGCCCACCAGCGGGCCCCGTCGTGATGACAACCGTGGTGGTAGTGGTCCGCGGCGTGATGATGACCGTGGTGGCAGTGGTTTCCGTCGTGACGACCGGCGTGATGACCGTCGTGACAGTGGCGACCGTGGCGGTTTCCGGCGCGAGGGCGATCGGCCGCCGTTCCGCCGTGACGACAACCGCGGCACCGGCGGCTTCCGCCGTGACGACCGCCCGACCAGCGGGCCGCGCCGCGATGACCGGCGTGACAGTGGTGACCGCGGTGGGTTCCGCCGTGACGACCGCGGCGATGCCCGTCGCGACGACCGTCGTGACGACCGCCCCGCCTTCAAGCGTGACGACAGGCGCGGCGACGACCGTGGGTTCCGCCGCGACGACAACCGCCCGACCGGCGGCTTCCGTCGTGACGACCGGCCCACCAGTGGTCCGCGCCGTGATGACAACCGTGCCGGTAGTGGTCCGCGGCGTGATGATGACCGTGGTGGCAGTGGTTTCCGTCGTGACGACCGGCGGGATGACCGTCGTGACAGCGGTGACCGTGGTGGTTTCCGTCGGGACGACCGTGGAGATGCCCGTCGTGACGACCGTCCGCCGTTCCGGCGCGATGACAACCGCCCGACCGGCGGCTTCCGTCGTGACGACCGGCCCACCGGCGGGCCCCGTCGTGATGACAACCGTGCCGGTAGTGGTCCGCGGCGTGATGATGACCGTGGTGGCAGTGGTTTCCGTCGAGACGACCGTCGTGACAGCAGTGACCGTGGTGGTTTCCGTCGGGACGACCGCGGCGATGCCCGTCGTGACGACCGTCCGGCGTTCCGCCGAGACGACGACCGGCGGGACGACAACCGAGGCGGTGGATTCCGCGGTCGTGACGACAGGGGAGCCGGTCCGCGACGTGACGACAGGGGCGGCGCTCGCTCCGGCGGCTTCCGGGGCCGGGACGACCGGCGCGGTGACGACCGTCGGGGTGGCGGCGGTTTCCGCGACGAGCGCGACCGGGACCGTGAGCCGATCAAGCGGCTGCCGATCCCCGAGGACGTCACCGGCGACGAGATCGACAAGGACGTACGGCAGGAGCTGCAGAGCCTGCCCAAGGGGCTTGCCGAGGATGTCGCAAAGAACCTGGTGATGGTCGCCCGGCTCATCGACGAGGACCCCGAGGAGGCGTACGGCTACTCGAAGGTGGCCCTGCGTCTGGCGTCGCGCGTCGCCGCCGTACGGGAAGCGGCCGGTTTCGCCGCGTACGCGAGCCAGAAGTACAGCGAGGCGCTCGCCGAGTTCCGGGCCGCCCGCCGTATGACCGGCGGCGTGGACCTCTGGCCGGTCATGGCGGACTGCGAGCGCGGTCTCGGCCGGCCCGAGAAGGCGCTGGACATGGCCGGTGCGCCCGAGGTACAGAAGCTGGACAAGGCCGGGCAGGTCGAGATGCGTCTCGTGGCCGCCGGTGCGCGACGGGACATGGGCCAGATCGAGGCCTCCATCGTCACCCTCCAGAGCCCCGAGCTCGCCTCGAACTCCGTGCAGCCCTGGACCCCGCGACTGCGCTACGCCTACGCCGACGCGCTGCTCGCCGCCGGCCGGGACGGCGAGGCGCGCGAATGGTTCGCGAAGGCCATCGAGTCCGACAAGGACGGCAGCACAGACGCCTCCGACCGGCTGGCCGAGCTGGACGGCGTCGAGTTCGTCGACGCGTTCGTCGAGGACGACGACGAGGACGAGACGACGGCGATGCCGGTGACGGAGGTGTCAGCGACGGACGCCCCGGCTCCGGTCGAGTCCGAGAGCGACACCCCGACCGAGTTCGCGGACGACGAGGACGACGACGAAGACGAGTTTCCGGAGGACGAGTCGACGCCGGACGACGGTGACGGCGACGAGGATGGGTCCAAGGGCGCGCCTC
This sequence comes from Streptomyces sp. NPDC088747, assembly GCF_044751025.1. Taxonomy (NCBI): domain Bacteria; kingdom Bacillati; phylum Actinomycetota; class Actinomycetes; order Kitasatosporales; family Streptomycetaceae; genus Streptomyces; species Streptomyces sp. NPDC088747. The sequence goes on along the minus strand of NZ_JBIVKZ010000023.1, from coordinate 177,330 downwards.
AGGGCTGACGCCGCGCGGGACACGTAGAAGCGGACGGGTGGGACTCCGGAAGGGGTTCCGCCCTTCCGTGTCTGTCAGCCCGCGAGTGCCCGGAGGACCAGACCCGAGGCCGGTTTCGGGCCGAACGACGTCGACTTGCGGGGCATCGTGACGCCCTGGCGGGCCAGTTCGCGTACGACCTCCTCGCGGACCGGATGCATCAGGACCGCCGTGCCGCCGTCGCGCTCCGCCTTGTCGACGGTCGCCTCGGTGTCGTGGATGTACGCGATGTGCTCCGGCGAGTCCTCCGGGATGCCCCAGACGTGTTCGAGGAGCGTGGCGTGCAGGACGGTCGCGTCCAGGGTGCGCCAGGCCTTCGGGTGGTCTTCCGGGATCGTACGGTCGAGGAGGGCCGGGGACGGACGGTCGACCAGGTGGAAGGCTCCGTCGCCGGCCAGGAGGAAGGCGTTTCCGTCCCTGGCCGCCGTGGCCAGGGCTTCCATGGCCTTGGCGAGAGGCACGTCGAGGCGGCGTACGCGGAAGTTGTCCGTGACGGCGGCCAGGGCGTCCGCGACCGGCAGGCGGTGCAGGAGGCGGTGGATCGCCCGGACACGGAGGGGGTAGCGCGTGGTGTCGACCAGGAGGACCAGGCCGTAGTCCCAGGGGCTGGGGGAGGGATGCTCCGCGCGTAGACGCAGATACGTCGCCCAGCGGTGATGGCCGTCGGCGATGAGGGCCTGGTGGTGGCCGAGGTCCGTCCGGATCTCGGCCAGGTCGGCCGGGTCGGTGACCGCCCACAGGCGGTGGCTGAAGCCGTCCTCCGTGGTGGTGGAGAGGAGCGGCGGACGCTGGGCCGTGCGTTCGATGACGGCGGCGGTGCCCGTCCGGGAACCGTTGCCGCGATATGTCAGCAGCAGGGGTTCGAGGTTGGCGGAGGTGGCGCGCATCAGGGCCGCGCGGTCCGCGACGACGTGCGGCATCACGTCCTCGTGGGGGAGGACCACGCCGTCCGAGGGCTCCGACAGCCGCAGGGCACCGATGATGCCGCGTTGCAGCATGCCGCCGTCGCGCTGTTCGTAGACGTACAGACCCGGCTCGCTGTCGGTGGTGAGGACGCCCTCGGACAGCCAGCGGTGCAGGGTTTCGGCGGCCTGCTGGTTGCGCGCGGTGGGGGTCGGGTCCTGCGGGAGGATCAGCCTGACGATGTTGTGCGGGTCGGCGGATTCCAGGTGGTGCAGACCGTCCGGCCGTACGACGACGTCGTACGGCGGTGAGGTCACGGCGGCCAGGCTGCCGACCCGGTCGGGGTCGTAGCGCAGGCCCCGGAAGGGGTTCAGATCAAGGCCCATGCGTGCGGGTACGTGCGCGGGACCTGCATAGTTCATTCAGGCATCGTAAGTGTGTCAGTGGCATGCGCGATGATCGGGGCAAAGGGATCGAATGAGGAGCGATGCGGAATGAGCCAGACCGTCAGGACGCGGCCCGAGGGCAGTGCGCAGGCCCTGAGCGAGGCGTACGACACGGCTCTGCTCGACCTGGACGGAGTGGTGTACGCGGGCGGGAACGCCATCGCGCACGCCGTTGAGTCCCTGGGCACGGCCGGCTCCGGTGGGATGCGTCTCGCGTACATCACGAACAACGCGTTGCGTACGCCGGACGCGGTGGCCGAGCACCTCACGGAGCTGGGGATACCGACTCAGGCCCCGGACGTCATCACCTCGGCGCAGGCCGTGGCCCGGCTCATCAGCGAGCAGGTGCCCGCGGGCGCGCGTGTGCTGGTCATCGGCGGAGAGGGGCTGCGGGTCGCGCTGCGCGAGCGGGGGCTCGAACCGGTGGAGTCGGCGGACGACGACCCGGCGGCGGTCGTCCAGGGATTCGGCGGCCCGGATCTGCCCTGGGGGCGTTTCGCGGAGGCGTCCTACGCCGTAGCGCGCGGGGTGCCGTGGTTCGCGTCCAACACCGATCTGACGATCCCGAGCGCACGCGGGATCGCCCCCGGAAACGGCGCGGCGGTCGAGGTCGTACGCATCGCCACCGGAGCCGAGCCGCAGGTGGCGGGCAAGCCGCTCCCCCCGATGCACCGCGAGACGATCCTGCGGACAGGCGCCGAGCGGCCGCTGGTCGTCGGTGACCGCCTCGACACGGACATCGAGGGCGCGTTCAACGGCGAGGTGGACTCGCTGCTCGTACTGACCGGCGTCACGGACGGCCCGCAGCTTCTCGCCGCCCCGCCGCGGCACCGGCCGACGTATGTCGACGCGGATCTGCGCGGTCTGCTCACCGGCCAGCCCGAGGTCACCGAGGCGGCGGACGGGTTCCGCTGCGGCGGCTGGACGGCGACGGCCGGGAGCGACCGGCTGGAACTCAACGGGGACGGCGAGGCGCTGGACGGGCTGCGGGCGCTGTGCGCGGCGGCGTGGACGGCGGCAGGCGACGGATCCTGCGAGCTGGACGGAGGGAAGGCGCTGGCGCGGCTGGGCCTCTGAGCGAGGGGGACCCCGGCGGCGCCGTGCCGTGCGAACGGGCCCCCGCCGGGGCGGGCGCAGGGCCGCTCAGCTGCGGTGACACGGGATCCGGCCGCATGCGAGGGTAGGCTAACCTAACCGGGTGTTGGTAGACAGCCCTCCCGAACAGCGCGCGGAGACCGCCGCCGCGCCCCCGACCCGCCGGGCGATACGTGCCGTCGGGCTCCTCGCCTCCCTGGGTCTGCTGGTGCTCGTCGCGCTGGCGAGTATCGCGATCGGTGCGAAAGCGCTGCCGCTGGACCAGGTCTGGCACGGCCTGTTCCACGACTCGGGGACGTACGCGGACGTCGTGGTCGGCGACCGGCTCTCCCGTACCGTCCTCGGGCTGCTGGCCGGCGCCGCGCTGGGGCTGGCGGGGGCCGTCCTCCAGGCGCTGACGCGCAACCCGCTGGCCGACCCCGGCCTGCTGGGGATCAACGCGGGCGCGTCCGCCGCGGTCGTCACCGCCATCACGTACTTCGGTGTCACGAGTCTGAGCGGCTATGTCTGGTTCGCCTTCTTCGGGGCGGCCGCGGTGGGTGCGCTGGTCTGGTTCCTCGGCGGCAGCCGGGGGGCGACCCCGGTGCGGCTCGCGCTCGCGGGTACGGCGATCAGCGCGGCGCTCTACGGCTATCTGCAGGCCGTGATGATCACGGACGGCGCGGCGCTGGGCAAGATGCGGTTCTGGACCGTCGGCTCGCTGGCCTCCGCCACCGACACCACCATCAAACAGGTGCTGCCATTCCTGGCGGTCGGCACCCTTCTCGCGCTGGCGCTCGCCAGGCCGCTGAACGCCGTGACCATGGGCGACGACACCGCCCGCGCGCTCGGCGCCAACCTGAACCGCACCCGCGCGCTGTCCATGGCGGCCGCGACCGTGCTGTGCGGCGCGGCGACCGCGGCCTGCGGGCCGATCGTCTTCGTCGGCCTGATGGTCCCGCACGTCGTCCGCTCCTTCACCGGGCCCGACCTGCGCTGGATCCTGCCGTACGCGACCGTGCTGTCGCCCGTGCTGCTGCTCGGCGCCGACGTCGTGGGCCGGATGGTCGCGCGGCCCGCGGAGTTGCAGGTCGGCATCGTCACCGCGGTCCTGGGCGGCCCGGTCTTCATCCATCTCGTACGACGGCGGAGGACGGCGCAGCTGTGACCACCACACGCAATCCGGCGACGCGCGAACCGGACGCGCGTCCCCCCGCCCTCCGCGTCCGGGGCACCCGAGCCGTCAGGACACCCGGCGGGCTGTCGGTCCGGCTGGACGTCCGGGCGTTCACGGTCGTCGTCCTGCTGCTGGCCGCGGCGCTCACCGCGAGCGTCGTGCTGATCGGTACCGGCGACTTCCCGATCTCGGCGCCGGACGTGCTCAGGACCCTGTTCGGCGAGGGCACCGCGATCCAGGAGTACATCGTCGACGACCTGCGGCTGCCGCGGGTCATCGTCGGTCTGCTGGTGGGTGCCTCGCTCGGGCTCGCCGGCGCGGTCTTTCAGTCCATCTCCCGCAATCCGCTGGGCAGTCCGGACGTGCTCGGCCTCGGGCAGGGTGCGACGGCCGGTGCGCTCATCATGATCGTGCTGTTCTCGGGGAGCGCGAACCAGGTCGCTCTCGGGGCGCTCGCGGGCGGCCTGGTGACCGGGCTGGCCATCTATCTGCTCGCGTGGAAGCGAGGCGTGCACGGCTATCGACTGGTCCTGGTCGGTATCGGCGTCTCCGCGATCGTCACGGCGGTCAACGGCTATCTGCTCACCAAGGCCGACATCGTCGACGCGGCCCGCGCGGTGGTCTGGATGACCGGTTCGCTCAACGGCCGTGACTGGACCCAGGTGTGGCCGCTGCTCGTCATGTGCGCCGTGCTGGTGCCGCTGGTCCTCGGCAACGCGCGCGGGCTGCGCATGACGGAGATGGGCGACGACGTCTCGTACGCGCTCGGAGTGCGGGTCGAGCGGACGCGGCTGCTGCTGATGCTGGCCGCCGTACTGCTCACCGCCGGCGCCACCGCCGCTGCGGGCCCGGTCGGCTTCGTGGCGCTCACCTCGCCGCAGCTCGCCCGCCGGCTGACCCGGTCACCGGGGCCGAACCTGGTGCCCTCCATGTGTATGGGCGCGACCCTGCTGATCGTCGCGGACTGGGCCTCCCAGCGGGCCTTCGGCGCCGACCAGCTGCCCGTGGGGGTGGTCACCGGAGTCCTCGGCGGCGTCTACCTGCTGTGGCTGCTGGTCACCGAGCGGAAGGCGGGCCGGATATGAGCGCCGGGCGGAAGGCGGGACGGCCGGAAGCGGACGCCGCAGCGAACGAGAAGAACAAGAGGAGCACCACCACCGTGAACCGCCTGTCCGCCGAGAACGTCACCCTCGCCTATGACCAGCGCGTCATCACGGAGAAGCTGTCGGTGGAGATCCCCGACAACTCCTTCACGGTGATCGTCGGCCCGAACGCCTGCGGCAAGTCGACACTCCTGCGCGCCCTTTCACGGATGCTCAAGCCCGCTCAGGGCCGGGTGCTGCTCGACGGGCAGGTCATCCAGTCGATGCCCGCGAAGAAGGTCGCCAGGACGCTGGGGCTGCTGCCGCAGTCCTCGATCGCGCCCGACGGGATCACCGTCGGTGACCTGGTCGGCCGGGGCCGCTATCCCCACCAGGGGCTGCTGCGGCAGTGGTCCACGGAGGACGAGCGGGTCGTCCGGGAGTCGATGGCCTCGACGGGCGTCGCCGAACTCGCCGATCGCTATGTCGACGAACTGTCCGGCGGTCAGCGGCAGCGCGTGTGGATCGCGATGGCCCTCGCGCAGCAGACACCGCTGCTGCTCCTCGACGAGCCCACCACGTATCTCGACATCCAGCACCAGATCGACGTCCTGGACCTCTGCGCCGAACTGCACGAGGAACAGGGCCGCACCCTGGTCGCCGTACTCCACGACCTCAACCACGCGGCCCGCTACGCCACCCACCTGATCGCCCTGCGCGAGGGCGAGGTCATCGCCGAGGGCGCGCCGGGAGACATCGTCACGGCCGGACTGGTCGAGGAGGTCTTCGGACTGCGCTGCCAGGTCATCGAGGACCCGGAGACGGGCACACCGCTGGTGGTGCCGGCGGCGCGCAGGGCACGCGCGCGGGTGGCCGCTACAGAAGCTTCCTGAGGCGCAGCAGATCCAGGACGCTCGCCTCCAGCTTCACCCGGCCCGAGCCCCAGGCCTTCGCGAAGTGCAGCTCGCCTTCGACCATGGCGACCAGATCGTCGCCTGACATGGCCAGCCGGATCTGGGCCTTCTCGCGCGGCGGCCCCTGGAGGGTGTCCAGCACCTTGATCCGGCCGTCCTGGAGGCGGCCGACGAAGGTGACGTCCAGATCGGTGACACGACAGCTCAGCGAGCGGTCGAGAGCCGCCGCCTCGCGTACGCCCCCGTCGGCACCAGCCATGTTGTCCGCAAGCTTCTCGAGCGCGCTGCGGCACTCCTCGATCGTCGCCATCGTGATCGACGGTACCGCAGCGCTTCGGGGTAGCGTCGGGGCATGAGCGACTCAGTTCCCCAGACCCCGTCCACGCAGGACGAGGTCCCGGAGCCGGAGGTTCCGGCCGAGGCCGAACCCACGTACGACCTCGCCGCCCCGGCCCCGCTGAACGTGCCTCGCATCCCCACCGGCAACGCGGACATCGACACCCAGCTCGACCGGCTGGCCGACGCCGACCACCTCGCCACGGACGGACACGTCGAGGTGTACGAGGATGTACACCGGGGGCTGCGCGACGCGCTCACCGCGCTCGACGTCCGCCCGGGACCCCCGGCGCCCCCATCGCCGTACGACCGCAGGAGCTGAACCGAACGTGGCAGGAGTGGCACGCCGCCGCCTGGACGCCGAGTTGGTCCGCCGCAAGCTCGCCCGCTCGCGTGAGCACGCCGGACAGCTGATCGCCGCGGGGAGGGTCTCCGTCGGCAAGACCCTCGCGGTCAAGCCCGCCACGCAGGTGGAGACGGCGGCCGCGATCGTGGTGACACGGGACGACAACGACCCCGACTACGTCTCGCGCGGCGGGCACAAGCTCGCCGGCGCGCTGGAGGCCTTCGTCCCTCAGGGGCTCAAGATCGAGGGCCGGCGGGCGCTGGACGCCGGAGCGTCCACCGGCGGCTTCACCGACGTACTGCTGCGCGCGGGCGCCGCTCATGTGGTCGCCGTCGATGTCGGCTACGGTCAACTCGCCTGGTCTCTGCAGAGCGATGAACGCGTCACCGTCAAGGACCGTACGAACGTACGCGAGTTGACGTTGGAGGCGATCGATGGGGAGCCCGTGGATCTTGTTGTCGGGGATCTGTCCTTCATCCCGCTCGGCCTGGTGCTGCCCGCCCTCGCGCGGTGCACGGCGCCCGACGCCGATCTGGTGATGATGGTCAAGCCACAGTTCGAGGTGGGGAAGGAACGGCTGGGCAGCGGCGGTGTCGTGCGCAGCCCGGAGCTGAGGGCGGAGACCGTGCGCGCGGTGGCCGAGCGTGCCTGGGGACTCGGGCTCGGGGTGCGGGGGGTCACGGCCAGTCCGCTGCCGGGGCCTTCCGGCAATGTCGAGTATTTTCTGTGGCTGCGTGCCGGAGCACCCGAACTCGACCCGGCAGACGTTGACCGTGCAGTGGCGGAGGGGCCGCGTTGACACAGACCCGAGCTCGTACAGTTTTCCTGCTCGCCCACACCGGGCGGCCCGCTGCGATCCGCAGCGCCGAACTCGTCGTTGAGGGGCTGTTGCGCTCCGGGATCGGCGTGCGGGTGCTGGAGGCGGAGGCGGCCGACCTGCCTCTGCCGTCGGCCGTGGAGCTGGTGAAGGAGGCCACACCGCAGTGCCTCGACGGCTGCGAGCTGCTGATCGTGCTCGGCGGTGACGGGACGCTGCTGCGCGGCGCCGAGTTCGCCCGCGCGTCCGGGGTGCCGATGCTCGGCGTCAACCTCGGCCGCGTCGGCTTCCTCGCGGAGGCCGAGCGCGACGACCTCGACAAGGTCGTCGACCGGGTGGTGACCAAGGCGTACGAGGTCGAGGAGCGGATGACCGTCGACGTCGTCGTGCACCAGAACGGCAACATCGTGCACACCGACTGGGCGCTCAACGAGGCCGCCGTGCAGAAGGTGTCCGCCGAGAAGCTCCTCGAAGTGGTGCTGGAGATCGACGGACGGCCGGTGACCGGCTTCGGCTGCGACGGGATCGTCTGCGCGACGCCGACCGGCTCGACGGCGTACGCGTTCTCCGCGGGCGGGCCCGTGGTGTGGCCGGAGGTCGAGGCGCTCCTGATGGTGCCGATCAGCGCGCACGCGCTGTTCGCGAAGCCGCTGGTGACCTCGCCCGACTCGGTGCTCGCCGTGGAGGTGCTGCCGCACATTCCGCCGGGGGTGCTGTGGTGCGACGGCCGGCGCACGGTGGAGCTGCCGCCCGGCGCCCGGGTGGAGGTCCGGCGCGGAGCCGTGCCGGTGCGGCTGGCGAGGCTGCACCACGCCTCGTTCACCGACCGGCTGGTGGCGAAGTTCGCGCTGCCGGTCTCCGGGTGGCGTGGGGCGCCGCACTGAGGGTCGGCGGGGGCCACCCCCGTGTGCGCGGGGAGCAGAGTATCCGGAACTCGTCCAGGACGGAGACGACCGGATCATCCCCACGTGCGTGGGGAGCCGCGCTGTCAACGAGTGCTGCATCCAGGAGTGACGCCCCGGGGTGGGGTCGCGTCGCGCCGGGCGGGGAAAACCTCGTATGGTCGGGGGCGTGTTGGAGGAGATGCGGATACGGTCGCTCGGAGTCATCGACGACGCGGTGGTCGAGCTGTCGCCAGGCTTCACCGCCGTGACCGGTGAGACCGGTGCGGGCAAGACGATGGTGGTCACCAGCCTTGGGCTGCTGCTGGGCGGTCGCGCCGACCCCGCCCTGGTGCGGATCGGCGCCAAGAACGCGGTCGTGGAGGGGCGGATCACCCTGCCCGTCGGCGGCACGGCGGTCGTACGGGCAGAGGAGGCCGGGGCCGAACTCGACGACGGGGCGCTGCTGATCAGCCGTACCGTTTCCGCCGAGGGGCGCTCACGGGCCCACCTGGGCGGGCGCTCGGTGCCCGTGGGGGTGCTCGCCGAGCTCGCCGACGAACTCGTCGCCGTGCACGGCCAGACCGACCAGCAGGGGCTGCTCAAGCTGTCCCGGCAGCGGCAGGCGCTCGACCGGTACGCGGGGGACGCGGTCGCCGTGCCGCTCGCCAAGTACGCGGGCGCCTACCGACGGTTGCGCGCCATCTCGGCCGAGCTGGACGAGATCACCACTCGCGCCCGTGAACGGGCCCAGGAAGCCGACCTGCTGCGCTTCGGGCTCGACGAGATCGCGGGAGTCGAGCCGCGCGAGGGCGAGGACGTGGAGCTGGCCGCCGAGGCCGAGCGGCTCGGCCACGCGGAGGCGCTGGCGTCGGCCGCCACGGTCGCGCACGCGGCGCTCGCCGGAAACCCGGAGGATCCCGAGGGCATCGACGCGGCGACACTCGTCGCGGGGGCGCACCGGGCGCTGGAGGCCGTACGTTCGCACGACTCCTCGCTCGCCGCGCTGTCCGGGCGGATCGGGGAGATCGGGATCCTGCTGGGCGATGTGGCGGGCGAACTGGCCGGTTACGCCGACGACCTGGACGCCGACCCGCTGCGGCTCGCGGCGGTCGAGGAGCGCCGGGCCTCGCTCACCCAGCTCACCCGGAAATACGGCGAGGACATCAACGCCGTGCTGGCGTACGCCCAGCGGGGCGCCGCGCGACTGCTCGAACTCGACGGCGACGACGAGCGGATCGGCGAACTGACCGGCGAGCGGGACGCCCTGCGCGCCGAACTGGGCGGACTGGCCCAGGGGTTGACGGAAGCCCGTACGGAAGCCGCGGAGCGGTTCGCCGCCGCGGTGACCGCCGAACTCGCCTCCCTCGCCATGCCGCACGCGCGCGTGTCGTTCGAGATCCGGCAGACCGACGACCCCGAGGGCGTGCAGCTCGACGGACGGACGGTCGCGTACGGTCCCGCGGGCGTCGACGAGGTCGAGCTGCTGCTCGCCCCGCACCCCGGCGCGCCGCCGCGGCCCATCGCCAAGGGCGCCTCCGGCGGTGAGCTCTCGCGCGTGATGCTCGCGGTGGAGGTCGTCTTCGCGGGTACGGACCCCGTGCCCACGTATCTGTTCGACGAGGTCGACGCGGGCGTCGGCGGCAAGGCCGCGGTCGAGATCGGCAGGCGGCTCGCCCGCCTCGCCAGGACGGCGCAGGTCGTCGTCGTCACGCACCTCCCGCAGGTCGCCGCCTTCGCCGACCGGCAGTTGCTGGTGGAGAAGACCAACGACGGGTCCGTGACCCGGTCCGGCGTCAAGGTTCTGGAGGGCGAGGACCGCATCCGCGAGCTCTCCCGGATGCTGGCCGGCCAGGAGGACTCGGAGACGGCACGGGCACACGCGGAGGAGTTGCTGGCCACGGCTCGGGCGGACGGCTGACTCTCGGGGCGTGCCGGTGATCGGGCCGGTGACCGGGCCGATCACCGCGCTGGGGGCGCGGTCGGGGGCTCGCGGGAGGGGGCGCGTGCCGGTTTCACGCCGGTGCGCGGATCTCCCCGGTGGCGTCGATCTCACGCCGGTGGCGGCGGTGGTGCCGATGCCACGCCGTGGTGCCGGTCTCAGGCGGGTGGCGGCGGTGGTGCCGATGCCACGCCGTGGCGCTGAGCTCACACGGGTGGCGCCGGTGATGCCGGTCGGCCTGCGGGTCGCGCGGGTGATGCCGATCCCACGCCGGTGCTGCCGATTCCACGACGGTGGCGCCGGTGTCGGCCATCCGGCGGTCCGGACGGACGTGATCGTGTGCCGGGGGCGGCGCCTGTCACTCGTGTGAGTGACTCCGACCAACTAGTTGGGCCCGAAGCCGTGTCCTCGACCGGGCGGTGGTGCCGGAACGGGTGTGCGGCCTGGCATCCTTGGCGTTGGACGCGGAGCGCGATGTGCGGTACACCCCCTCTGTACGTTTCTCCGCACGATCCTTCTGTCCGTTTCCTCGTGACCGTCCGACGCCGAAACCAGGAGCCCCGGCCACGTGAGCCACGTGAGCAGCCACTCACCGCACGGCCAGTCGCCGCTGCGCACCGTGCAGGTGCTCGGCGGCGGGAGCGCGCGCAGCGGCGCGCATGTGCGGTCGCTGACCTCCGGGCTCGTCGCCCGGGGCGTGCGGGTCACCGTGTGCGCCCCCAGTGATGCCGACCGCGCCTACGGGTTCACCGGCGTGGGCGCGCGGCACGTCCCCGTGCCGCGCAGCAACGACCCGGCTTCGGTGGCCGCGCTGCGGACGGCCTGCGCGGACGCCGACCTGGTGCACGCGCACGGGCTGCACGCCGCGCTGCGGGCCACGTTGGCGCTGAGCGGCCGGCACACCCCGCTCGTCGTCACCTGGCACACGCGTCCGCACGCCGAGGGTGCGCGGGCGCGTCTGCTGCGGCTGCTGGAGCGGCGGGTCGCCAAGGCCGCCGCCGTCGTTCTCGGCACGTCCTCCGACCTGGTGGACCGGGCCCGTGACAGGGGCGCTCGCGACGCGCGGCTCTCCGCCGTCGCGTCTCCGGTGCCGCGCGGTGTCGTCGAGCACGGGGACCCCGACCTGCTACGGCACAAGGCGCGGGCCGAACTCGGTGCCACCGGCAGGCCGTTGCTGATGGCGGTCGGCTCGCTGGACCCGCACCGCGGATACGGGACGCTGCTGGACGCCGCGCGCGTGTGGCGCGACCTCGATCCCCTGCCGCTGCTCGTGGTCGCGGGGGAGGGGCCGCTCAGGGCGGTCCTTCAGCGCCGCATCGAGGACGAAGGGCTGCCCGTCCGGCTGATCGGGCGGCGCGAGGACATCACGGAGCTTCTGGTCGCGGCCGATCTCGCGCTGCTGCCCAGCAGTTGGGAGTCGCGGTCCGTGCTCGCGCAGGAGGCACTCCACGCGCGCGTGCCGCTCGTCGCGACCGCGGTCGGCGGAATCCCCGAGCTGGTCGGCGACGCGGCGGAACTCGTCCCGTACGGAGACGCGAAGGCGCTCGCCGAAACCGTCGTTGCCCTGCTCGACGACCCCGCGCGCCGGGAACTCCTCAAGGACAGGGGCTCCCACCAGGCCGCCACCTGGCCGACCGAGGACGACACGGTGGCCCAAGTGCTCAGTGTCTACGACGAGTTGACCGAAGCGCGACCGCTGCCCTGAGCGAGCCCTACGGCGCATGCCTTCGCGCGCGCAGCGCCAGGCTCAACGCCAGTACCGTCTGCGGGTCGTCAAGATCCGTGCCCAGCAACTCCCCGATCCTGGCGAGTCGGTTGTAGAGCGTCTGACGGTTGAGGTGCAGCTCGCGGGCCGTCTCCGCCTTGCGGCCCGCGTGCGCCAAGTAGGTCTCCAGGGTGGGGAGGAGCGGCGGTCGTGAGCGGTTGTCGTGCTCCCGGAGGGGGCCGATGGCGCGGTCGACGAAGGCCGCCAGGTCCGGGTGCTCGCGAAGCCGCCACAGGAGCAGGTCGATGTCCAGGCGCCGGGCGTCGTACCAGGGCCGGTCGGTCAGACCCTGTGCGGCCGTCGCCGTCTCCGCCGCGTGCCGCAGACCCGCCGAGGCCGCCGCCCAGCCGCCCGCGACGCCGACGACCACCACCGGCGGCAGCGCGCCGGGTCGCTGCATGCCCGCCCGCTCCACGCCCGCCCGCAGCGCCGCCGCGACCCGGTCGGCGACCGCCGCGCGTTCGGACTCCGAGCGCAGGCCCAGCAGCAGCGGGACACGGCCCTCGACCGGACGTACGCCGAGCAGGACGGGCACTCCGACGGAGGCGAGCTCCTCGGCGACCGCGCGGGCCAGCACCGCCCAGCCGCCGCCGGGGGAGAGGCCGTCGGCGAGCCGCATCACGACCGGCAGGAGTGGGCCGCCGCCGGGCTTGAAGCCGAGCACCCGGGCCTGCGCCGGAGCGTCCTCGGCCTCGATACGGCCCTCGGCGAGGTCGGTGAGGAAGTCACCGCGTCCGCGCGCCGCGAGCTCCTCCTCCTGGCGGGCCTGCATCAGCACGACGGCCAGGATGCCGGCGGCCCGCTCCGCCGCGAGCCGGTGCACCGGGGCGACCGGGGAGCTGACGGGCAGCAGGACCAGCCGCGCCCGTACCGAACCGGTGCCGGGGCCGCCCCCCGGCACGTCCACGAGGGTCGTCCCCGTCGGCGGCTCCTCCTTGTGCTGGCCGCGCAGCCCCTCCCACACCTGGAGCGGATCGGCGCCCGGTCCGCCGGACCCGGCGGCGTACAGCAACTGCCCCTCAGCCGTCTCCAGGAACACCGGATTGCCGCTGAAGTCGGCGAGGATTCCGAGGACCTGGGGCACTCCGCCGCCGCCGAGCAGCGCCTCGGTACAGCGTCTGTGCACCTCCTCGGCCCGCTGGAGGAGGGCGTAGTGGCCGTTGACGATCTCGGTGTGGATCTCCTCCGTGACGGCCACGAAGGGCACCTCGCGGTGCAGCTGGACGAGCGGGAGACCGGCGGACCTGGCCGTCTCGACGAGGGCCGCGGGCAGCCTGGTGAAGCGCGGGCCGAGCTCCACCACGAGGGCCGCGATGCCGCGCTCGGCCAGTGTGCGGACGAACGCACGCTGTTCGGCGGGGCGGGTGCCGAGACCGTATCCCGTGGTCAGGAGCAGTTCGCCGCCCTTGAGGAGCGAGGCGATGTTCGGGACCTCGCCCGCGTGCACCCAGCGCACTGTGCGCTGCAGCCGGTCGGCGCCCGCGAGGATCTCCGGCAGCCCGCCGCGCAGTCCGGGCAGCTCCAGCGCCCGCTGCACGGTGATTCCGGCGCCCTGGGTGTCGTAACGGCTGTCCATGGTTGCGGACGCTACCCGCCCGCACGGTCCGGAACATCTCCGGCCCGTCGGGGGAGCGGGCACGGGAGCGGCCGGCGCGCTCAGCCGGGCACGGGAGGGATGTTGTGGTTGAAGCGGAAGACGTTGTCGGGGTCGTACGACGCCTTCACCGCGGCCAGTCGCCGGGTGTGCTCGGTGCCGAGGCCCGCCACCACCCGGTCGCCGCCCTCGTCGCCGATGAAGTTGAGGTAGACCGCGCCGGTGCTCCACGGCTGGACCGCGGCGCGGACGCCCTTGACCCACTGGACGCAGCGTTCGTCGTCCGCCGGGTCCTCCCAGACGCCGAAGGGGTGGACGGCCCACGGGGCGTTGCGGTAGGGCACCGGGTACTCGGCGGGTCCTTCGGCGATCGCGCCGCCCTGCGGGAAGAGGACGTGCTGGGTGCCCGTGGGCACGGGCATCGTGTCTCCGAGGGCGCAGTAGACGTCCACGAGGTCGTCGGGCAGGCCCGTGAGGTACTCGGCGGACCAGTGGTTCCGCAGGCCGGGCGGGTCGTCGAGCATGCACTGGAAGTCGGCGTAGGGGAGGGCGGCGACCATCTCCACCTCGTGCGGTACGGCGAGCAGCGGCTCGGCGAGTTCGCGCAGGCCCTCCTCGCCGCCCGCGTACGTGAGGAGAACGCCGCACACCCGTTGGCCGACCACGTGCTCGGGGACGAACTCCTCGGGCGGAGCGGTCAGGTGGATGACGGCGCCGCTCGCCTCGGGCGGTCCCGTCGCGATGATGTCGCGGTAGCGACGGACCGCCTCCGGGCCGTTCTCCGGGGGATACATCAGCAGGGCCATCGAGAACTCGGGCAGTTCGTGCAGCCTCAGGGTCAGCGCGGTGGCGATGCCGAAGTTCCCGCCGCCGCCGTGCAGGGCCCAGAACAGCTCCGGGTTCTCCTCGGCGGTGGCCCGGACCGTCGTGCCGTCCGCGGTCACCAGCTCGACGCCGAGCAGGTTGTCGACCGCCAGGCCGAACCGCCGGTCGAGCCAGCCGCTGCCACCGCCCAGCACGAAGCCGCCGACACCGGTCGTCGAGACCCGGCCGCCGGTGGTCGCCAGTCCGTACGGCTGGGCGGCACGGTCGAGATGGCTCATGAGCGCGCCGCCCTGGACCCGTACCGACCGGGATCCGGGGTCGACCGTCACCTCGTGCATCCGGCGCAGGTCGACGACCAGACCACCATCGTTCAGGGCCATGCCTGCCACGCTGTGGCCGCCGCCGCGCACCGCGATCGGCAGGTCGAGCTCCCGCCCGAAACGCACGGAACGGATGACGTCGGCCTCGTCGGCGCACTGGGCGATCACCGCCGGGCGCCGGTCGATCATGCCGTTGTGGACCTTCCGGGCCTCGTCGTAACCCGGGTCCTCGGGAGCGAACGCGTCGCCGGCCAGATCCGCGCGGAACGCGGCGAGAGCCGCGCCCGCCTTGGAGAAGGGAGCCATGGCAGCCGCCCCTTTCAGCAGGGGACAGGACTGCTTCCAGCCTAGGCGGGCAGGGCGGATCGGGCGCGTTCAGGTGTAATCAGGCCCGTTCGGACTTTTTCGGCCGTATTTCAGCCGACTTGGGCAGGATTCGGCCTGGCAAAGCCGCCTGGCAAAGCCGCCGATTCGGCGGTGACTGCCCCCGGGTGGTCAGCCGAGGCGAGCGCGAAGGGGGGCAGAGAGCTGAGCGGGACCGGCCGCGTGCGGTGCCGTCCGGCGGCGGTGCGTCAGTTCTGTGCGGCGTCGTCGGCCGTCGTCTGGGCGGTCTGGGCGTCCTCGGCCTGTCCGGTGCCCTCGGTCGTGCCGGTCTTCTCGCGCATCTTGCGCACCAGCTCCGCCTTCAGGTCGGCCGCGCCCTGGCGGTCGAGGTTGCGGTGCGGACCGTGGTTCTGCCGTTCGGCGCGGGACTGCTTCTTGCGCTGGCCGCCGCCCATGCCCACAGGGTTGTTGATGTTCTTGCTCACGGTCACGGGTTCTCCCGGTAATGATGCGAAGTGATCTGCGGACTCATTGGTGGGGGACGGGCGGCGATGTCGAAGGACGTCGGCGGGGGCCCGTCACGCCTCACTCGTGAATCGGCGTCTGGAAGAACATGACAAAGACGTTACCCGGTTCCGTCGGCCCCGCGCACCAGCCCCTTCGCCGCCCCGGCGGGAAGAGGACACGGGATCCGGGAATCGAGGTCCGGATCCCGCGCTCCCGTTCAGCCGCCGTACGCGCCCGAAGCGGTCAGCCTCAGTGCCGTGTCGATCAGCGGAACGTGACTGAAGGCCTGCGGGAAGTTCCCGACCTGGCGCTTGAGCCGGGGGTCCCACTCCTCGGCGAGCAGGCCCAGGTCGTTGCGGAGGGCGAGCAGCCTCTCGAAGAGCTTGCGGGCCTCGTCGACCCGCCCGATCATCGCCAGGTCGTCCGCCATCCAGAACGAGCAGGCGAGGAAGGCGCCCTCGTCACCCTCCAGGCCGTCCACGCCCGCGTCCTCGCCGCTGGTGGGGTAGCGCAGGATGAAGCCGTCCGAGGTCGACAGCTCGCGCTGGATGGCCTCGATGGTGCCGATCACGCGCTTGTCGTCCGGCGGCAGGAAGCCCATCTGGGGGATGAGCAGCAGCGAGGCGTCCAGCTCCTTGGAGCCGTACGACTGCGTGAACGTGTTGCGCTCCTTGTCGTAGCCCTTCTCGCACACGTCCCGGTGGATGTCGTCGCGCAGCTCGCGCCACTTCTCCAGCGGACCGTCCGCGTCACCGGACTCGATGAGCTTGATCGTGCGGTCGACCGCGACCCAGGCCATCACCTTGGAGTGCACGAAGTGGCGGCGCGGGCCGCGGACTTCCCAGATGCCCTCGTCCGGCTGGTCCCAGTGGTCCTCCAGGTAGCGGATCAGCTTGAGCTGGAGGAGCGAGGCGTAGTCGTTGCGGGACAGGCCCGTCATGTGGGCGAGGTGCAGGGCCTCGGTGACCTCGCCGTAGACGTCGAGCTGGAGTTGGCCCGCGGCGCCGTTGCCGACGCGGACGGGTCCCGAATTCTCGTACCCGGGAAGCCAGTGGAGCTCCGCCTCGCCCAACTCCCGTTCGCCGGCGATGCCGTACATGATCTGGAGGTTCTCCGGGTCGCCGGCGACCGCGCGCAGCAGCCACTCGCGCCAGGCGCGCGCCTCCTCGCGGTAGCCGGTGCGCAGCAGCGACGACAGGGTGATCGCCGCGTCACGCAGCCAGGTGTAGCGGTAGTCCCAGTTGCGTACGCCGCCGATCTCCTCCGGGAGCGAGGTCGTGGGCGCGGCGACGATGCCGCCGGTGGGCGCGTACGTCAGGGCCTTGAGGGTGATCAGCGAGCGTACGACGGCCTCGCGGTAGGGGCCGTGGTACGTGCACTGGCCGACCCAGTCCCGCCAGAACTCCTCGGTCGCCTCCAGCGACTGCTCGGGCTCCGGCAGCGCGGGCGGCACCTTGTGCGAGGGCTCCCACGAGATGGTGAACGCGATCCGGTCACCGGGCGCCACCGTGAAGTCGGCGTACGTGGTCAGTGCCTTGCCGTAGGTCTCGCAGGCGGTGTCGAACCACACCGAGTCGGGGCCGGCGACGGCGACCGTCCGCCCCTCGTGCTTGTGCACCCAGGGCACGACCCGGCCGTAGCTGAAACGCATCCGCAGCGCGGAGCGCATCGGGACCCGGCCCGTGACGCCCTCCACGATGCGGATCAGCTGCGGCGCGCCGTCGCGCGGGGGCATGAAATCGGTCACGCGGACCGTGCCGCGTGGGGTGTCCCACTCGGATTCCAGGATCAGCGAGTCGCCGCGGTAGGTACGGCGCGCCGCCGTCGGCGGTGGGGCGTCGGCCGCGTGCGCCGGCCCCAGCCGCCAGAATCCGTGTTCCTCCGTGCCGAGCAGTCCTGCGAAGACGGCGTGGGAGTCGAAGCGGGGCAGGCACAGCCAGTCGACCGTGCCGTCCCGGCAGACCAGCGCGGCTGTCTGCATGTCTCCGATGAGTGCGTAGTCCTCGATGCGCCCGGCCACGTGCATCTCCAGTCGAACGGCCACGTCGCCCCCGGAGGGGCGGTCGCTCTTGCGGTCAAGGGAACGTTGGTATTGCGTCGCTACGAAACGTCAATAGTCGGTGCGATTGTCGTTGCGAAACGAACTGACGAGCTCTCGTGTTCCGGGATACGGACGGGGATGGTGCCGTGTGTCGGCCGGGCTCGGCAGCAAGTGTCCGAGCAGGA
The DNA here is from genome assembly GCF_044751025.1 of Streptomyces sp. NPDC088747. Classification (NCBI taxonomy): domain Bacteria; kingdom Bacillati; phylum Actinomycetota; class Actinomycetes; order Kitasatosporales; family Streptomycetaceae; genus Streptomyces; species Streptomyces sp. NPDC088747. The sequence goes on along the minus strand of NZ_JBIVKZ010000023.1, from coordinate 159,812 downwards.
TACGACGCACCTGGAAGATCCGCGTGCCGGTCCCGGTAACCCGGCTCCGCCGATCGAGTGAGACTCCAGTGTGTGGCGTGTGGGGTACGTGTCGACGTGTGTGCGGAGCGTGGCCGGAAGCAGCCTCCCTGAGGCGCTGATACCCTGGTAGCCCGTGGACCGGTGGGAGAAAAACCCCCGAACCGCAGCGACGGCACCTCCGGAGAACTCCGGACCCCACGCCGGTACGCACCCCAGACCGCGACCACGGGAGCCCCCTCTTGGCCATGACGCCCGCTGCTTTCCGAAACAGCACAGCCACGACGACCAAGCACATCTTCGTCACCGGGGGTGTCGCCTCCTCCCTCGGCAAGGGCCTCACGGCCTCCAGTCTGGGTATGTTGCTCAAGGCGCGGGGCCTGAGAGTCACGATGCAGAAGCTCGACCCGTACCTGAACGTCGACCCGGGCACCATGAACCCGTTCCAGCACGGTGAGGTGTTCGTCACCAACGACGGCGCCGAGACCGACCTGGACATCGGCCACTACGAGCGCTTCCTCGACGTGGATCTGGACGGCTCGGCCAACGTCACCACCGGCCAGGTGTACTCGACGGTCATCGCCAAGGAGCGGCGCGGCGAGTACCTGGGCGACACCGTGCAGGTCATCCCGCACATCACCAACGAGATCAAGCACCGCATCCGCCGGATGGCCACCGACGACGTCGACGTGGTCATCACGGAGGTCGGCGGCACGGTCGGCGACATCGAGTCGCTGCCCTTCCTGGAGACGGTCCGTCAGGTCCGTCACGAGGTCGGCCGCGACAACGTGTTCGTGGTCCACATCTCGCTCCTCCCGTACATCGGCCCCTCCGGGGAGCTGAAGACGAAGCCGACCCAGCACTCGGTCGCCGCGCTGCGCAACATCGGTATCCAGCCGGACGCGATCGTGCTGCGGGCCGACCGCGAGGTGCCCACCGCCATCAAGCGCAAGATCTCGCTGATGTGCGACGTCGACGAGGCGGCCGTGGTCGCGTGCATCGACGCCAAGTCGATCTACGACATCCCGAAGGTCCTGCACACCGAGGGCCTGGACGCGTACGTCGTCCGCAAGCTGGACCTCGCCTTCCGCGACGTGGACTGGACGGCCTGGGACGACCTGCTCGACCGCGTCCACAGCCCGCGGCACGAGATCACCCTGGCGCTGGTCGGCAAGTACATCGACCTGCCCGACGCCTACCTCTCGGTCACCGAGGCACTGCGCGCCGGCGGTTTCGCGAACAAGGCCCGGGTGGCGGTCAAGTGGGTCACCTCGGACGACTGCAAGACCCCGGCGGGCGCGGCCAAGCAGCTCGGCGACGTGGACGCGATCTGCATCCCCGGCGGCTTCGGCGACCGCGGCGTGTCCGGCAAGGTCGGCGCCATCCAGTACGCCCGTGAGAACGGGATCCCGCTGCTCGGCCTCTGTCTGGGCCTCCAGTGCATCGTCATCGAGGCCGCGCGCAACCTGGCCGGCATCACCGACGCCAACTCCACCGAGTTCGACTCCGGCACCTCCCACCCGGTCATCTCCACCATGGCCGAGCAGCTCGACATCGTGGCGGGCGACGGCGACATGGGCGGCACCATGCGGCTGGGCATGTACCCGGCCAAGCTCGCCGAGGGCTCCATCGCGCGCGAGGTGTACGACGGCAAGGAGTACGTCGAGGAGCGGCACCGGCACCGCTACGAGGTGAACAACGCCTACCGCGCGGAGCTGGAGAAGAAGGCCGGTCTCCAGTTCTCCGGGACCTCGCCGGACGGCAAGCTCGTCGAGTACGTCGAGTACCCGCGCGACGTCCACCCGTACCTGGTGGCGACCCAGGCCCACCCCGAGCTTCGGTCCCGCCCGACCCGCCCGCATCCGCTCTTCGCGGGCCTGGTCAAGGCCGCGGTGGAACGCAAGACGGGCAAGACAGCCAAGTAACGCGAGGGTTGTACGGTGTTCGGGGTGTGTGCCTTTTGAGGCGTGCACCCCGTTTTCCGTCACGGGTTCCGGTAACGGTTCCTGTGCGGGGCCAGTTTCTTGCACGTGTGGGAGGACAGGGCATGAGCATCAAGGACACCGCCGAGGCCTGGGAGATCAGGGCGAGCGAGACCCCGTTCGTCGGCAACAAGACCTCGGTCCGCACGGACGACGTGGTCATGCCCGACGGATCGGTCGCCCGCCGCGACTACCAGGTCCATCCCGGCTCCGTCGCCATCCTCGCCCTCGACGACGAGGACCGCGTGCTTGTGCTGCGCCAGTACCGCCACCCCGTGCGCCACAGGCTCTGGGAGATCCCGGCCGGTCTCCTCGACATCCCCGGCGAGAACCCCCTGCACGCCGCGCAGCGCGAACTCTACGAAGAGGCGCACATCAAGGCCGAGAACTGGCGGGTTCTCACCGACGTCTACACCACGCCCGGCGGCTGCACCGAGGCCGTCCGCGTCTTCCTCGCCCGTGACCTCTCCGAGGCGGAGGGACTGCGCTTCGAGGTCGAGGACGAGGAGGCCGACATGGAGCTGGCCCGGGTCCCCGTCGACGAGCTCGTCCGCCGGGTACTCGCCGGAGACCTGCACAACACCTGCCTCGCCGTCGGCGTGCTCTCGCTGGTCGCCGCACGGAACGGCGACGGCCTCGACGTGCTGCGCCCGGCGGAGGCGCCCTGGCCGGCCCGCCCCTTCGAGGTCTGACAGCCGTCTGACACCCGCCTCACACCCGTCCGACGCAATCAGTCCTACGATCGCCTGATCCGATCGGGGGACCTGTCCGCCGCGCTCCGCACGGATCGTCGCAGAGCGTGAACTAGGCTCTGAAAACGCCCCGTCCGGAGTCCCGGCGGGTTTGCGCGCGCAGTGGGACGGGAGTGTGGCCCGTGACGGATCAGGCGGTGGACAACGGCGGCACGAAAGTGTCGGCAGAGGGGCAGCGCCCGGCTGCCGAGTCCGCTCCTACGGAGAGTCAGTTCCTGGGTCGCACAAGAGAGTTGAAGGAACTCCGGGCCGACATCGAGCGAGCGGGTCTGGACACCATCTCGGGCCGGAAAGCGCCACGCGCGCGCGTGCTGCTCATCGCGGGCAAGCCCGGTTCGGGCCGCACCGCCCTCGCCGAGGAACTCGCGCGGCAGGTCGCCGAGAGTTACCCCGACGGCGTGCTGCGCGCCCGTCTCTCCGAAGCCGACGGCACCCCCGTACCCACCGAGCGCACCGCGCGGGAACTGCTCACCGCCCTGGAACGGCCCACCCCGCCCGGCGCGGACGCCGACGCCCTCGGCGAGGCGCTGCGCGAGGCGCTCGCCGTCCGCCGGGTCCTGCTCGTGCTCGACGACGCGGCGGACGCCGAACAAGTCGACGCCCTGCTGCCCGACACCCCAGACTGCCTGGTCATCGCCGTCTCCGGCGGGCCGCTGACCGGCATCGCGGACGTCCGCCCCTGCACCCTCGGCGGCCTGGACACCAAGGCGGCGCTCGAACTCCTCGGCCGCTTCACCGGCGAGGTGCGCATCACCGTCGACCCGCTCTCCGCCGAGAACCTGGTCGAGCTGTGCGCCGGCCAGCCCGCCGCCCTGGTGCTCGCCGGCGGCTGGCTCGCCGCACGCCCCCAGTCGGCCGTCGCCGACCTCGCCAAGCACCTGCGCGGCGAGGGCGAGGACGGCCCGGCGCCGGCCCGCATGTTCCGGCTGACCTACGCCTCGCTGCCCAGCGCCGCCGCGCGGATACTGCGACTGCTCTCACTCGCCCCGGCCGGTCTCGTCGACCCGCACACCGCGTCCGCGCTCGCCGGCTGCTCGGTGAGCGCCGCCCGCACCACCCTGGACGACTTCGCCGCGCTCGGCCTGCTCCGGCCCGTCGAGTCACCGCTCCCGCAGTACGAGGTACCCGGCTGCCTGCTGCCGCTGCTGACCGCGCTCACCGAGGCCCACGACCGCCCCGCCGAGCTCCAGCTGGCCCGCGCCCGGATGCTGGAGCGGACCGTACGGCTGCTGGTGTCCTGCCGCGCCATCACCGAGACCGACAGCTCGCCCGCCCGCGAGAAACTCGCCGGAATGCCCCGCGCGCTGCGCTTCCCGAACCCCCGGGCCGCCGCCGACTGGCTGCGCATCCGGCAGCCCGCGCTGCTCGCCTCGGCCCGGCTCGCGGTGGCCGACGGAGAGCTGGACACACTGGCCCGCCGTCTCATGGCCGCGCTGGTGCGGGCGATGGTCGCGCACGTCGGCACGCAGGCCGCCGCGCCGGAGCTGTACGGCATCCACCGGCTCGTCCTGGACGTCGCCGAGCGCCGGAAACTGCCCAGGGAGAGGGCCGCGGCCCTGCTGAACCTCGCGGACCTGGACGCGCAGACCGGCCGTACGCCCGAGGCGCTGGCCCGCTACCGGGCCGCGCTCGACGCCGGACGCGAGGCGAACGACCTGTATGCGACCGGCCGCGCGATGGAATCCGTAGGCGGCGCGTACCAGGAACTCGGCGACTACGACCGGGCCGCCGACTGGTACGGGCGGGCGCTCGGCGAGCGGCTCGCCCGGGACGAGCGGGTGGAGGCCGCCCGGCTGTACGGCCGTATCGCCACCGCGCACACCTACGCGGGCCGCTACGGCGAGGCGCTGCGCAACTGGCGGGCCGCCGTCACCGGGCACCGCAAGAACGGCGACCTGGCAGCTCAGGCAAGGGCGTTGAGCGAACTGGCGCGGGTCCAGGAGTACGCCGGGCGGCCCGAGGAGTCGCTGCGCACCTGCCAGGAGGCGGCCGAGCTGGCGCGCCGCGCGGACGAGGTACGACTCCAGGCCGCGCTTCAGCTCAGGCTGGCCGACACCCTGGACCGGCTCGGCGACCCCGCCGCCGCCAAGCTGCACCGGGTGGCGGCCGGGCGAATGCTGGGTGACGAGCTCCCGGAGAGCGCGTCAGCCAGGGAACAAGACGCTAACGCCTACGAAATCCGCAGTACACCCGAAGAAGATTGATGCATTGAAAGGCTAGACAGAGAGAATCCCTTCATTAGACTGGCTCCGCCGCGTTCTTTCGTGGTGTCTCCCGGTGTGCTCCCTCGCGTCGGGTATGACCTGCAATGCCCCGGCTCGCATCGCCCCGGCTTGCACACCCCCCAGAACCCTCTGAGCCAAGGACCGTGATCGACGTGAAGGTCGGTATCCCCCGCGAGGTCAAGAACAACGAGTTCCGGGTGGCCATCACCCCCGCCGGTGTGCACGAACTGGTGCGCCACGGCCACCAGGTCCTCATCGAGCAGCACGCCGGTCTCGGCTCCTCGATCACGGACGAGGAGTTCGTCGCCGCCGGCGCGCGGATCCTCCCCACCGCCGACGAGGTCTGGGCCTCCGCCGACCTGCTGCTCAAGGTCAAGGAGCCCATCGCGGAGGAGTACCACCGCCTGCGCAAGGACCAGACGCTCTTCACCTACCTGCACCTGGCGGCCTCCAAGGAGTGCACCGACGCGCTCGTCGGGTCCGGTACCACCGCGATCGCCTACGAGACCGTCGAGCTGCCCGGTCGCGCCCTGCCCCTGCTCGCCCCGATGTCGGAGGTCGCGGGCCGGCTGGCCCCGCAGGTCGGCGCGTACCACCTGATGCGCTCGGTCGGCGGCCGCGGCGTGCTGCCCGGCGGCGTCCCCGGCACGCAGCCCGCGCGGGCCGTCGTCATCGGCGGCGGTGTCTCCGGCTGGAACGCCACGCAGATCGCCGTCGGCATGGGGTTCCACGTCACGCTGCTCGACCGCGACATCAACAAGCTGCGCGAGGCCGACAAGGTCTTCGGCACCAAGGTCCGGGCGATCATGTCCAACTCCTTCGAGCTGGAGAAGGCCGTCCTGGACGCCGACCTCGTGATCGGCGCCGTCCTCATCCCGGGCGCGAAGGCGCCGAAGCTCGTCACCAACGAACTCGTTTCCCGAATGAAGCCGGGAAGTGTTCTTGTCGACATCGCGATCGACCAGGGTGGCTGCTTCGAGGACTCGCGTCCCACCACCCACGCCGAGCCGACCTTCCCGGTGCACGGTTCGGTCTTCTACTGCGTCGCCAACATGCCCGGCGCCGTGCCCAACACGTCGACGTACGCGCTCACCAACGCGACTCTCCCGTACATCGTCGAGCTGGCGAACCGCGGCTGGGTCGAGGCGCTGCGCCGTGACGCGGCTCTCGCCAAGGGTCTCAACACCCATGACGGCAAGGTTGTTTACCGCGAGGTCGCCGAGGCGCACGGACTTGAGCACGTCGAGCTGGAGACCTTGCTCGGTTAAGTCATCAACGGGTAAAAAGGCGATACGTCAACACGGCTCGTCAACACCGCACACCCGGCCGGACCTTGCCCGACAAGGTCCGGCCGGGTGTGTGTCGGGTCACTTTGTGACACTCGTTCAACTCGCCGCGAACGTAACCCTTTAACCGATTCGTACACCGGTGAAACCTGCTGTGCGACGGGCTTACGCCCTTGACAGAGGGGTGTTCGGTTGCCGACACATCGGGTCGGGTCCGGCGGATTGTGTTGCTGCGGAGCGGTGACACGCCATAGAGTCGCCAACCGTCGGCATGGTGCCACGCTGACCTATCGAGAAGTTTCCTGGTCACCAAGGAGGTAAGACGACTTGTGAATGAGTCGACATTTACTCCCGGGGGTGGTCAACCAGGAATGCCGACGCGGGGCCAGGCCCCCACGGGGCTCGAGGCTGTCGGCTCCGTCGCTGTCCGCACCTTCGCAGCCCAGAAGAGTCCCCGTATGACTCAGACAGCACACCCGAGCATGGATGGCCATCACGTGAACGCCATGGCCGGCAACGGAAGTGGCGAGAACCGCACCCACTTCGCCGACTACGACGAACTGCCCGAGGGGCACTTCTACGACCCCGACGCCGAGTACGAGCCGGATCCCGAGTACGCGGCCACGCTCGCGCCCGACGCCGCCCGTCAGCGTCGTGAGCGCGTCGGCCCGACAGGGCGTCCGCTGCCGTACTTCCCGATCCCGGGCCCGCTGACCGACCACGGCCCCGCGACCATCGTCGCGATGTGCAACCAGAAGGGCGGCGTGGGCAAGACCACGTCGACCATCAACCTGGGTGCCGCGCTCGCGGAGTACGGACGCCGGGTCCTGCTCGTCGACTTCGACCCGCAGGGCGCGCTCTCGGTCGGCCTCGGCGTCAACCCGATGGAGCTCGACCTCACCGTCTACAACCTGCTCATGGAGCGGGGGATGTCGGCCGACGACGTGCTCCTGAAGACGGCGGTCCCGAACATGGACCTGCTGCCGAGCAACATCGACCTGTCCGCCGCCGAGGTGCAGCTGGTGAGCGAGGTCGCGCGCGAGTCCACGCTCCAGCGCGCCCTGAAGCCGCTGATGGCCGACTACGACTACATCGTGATCGACTGCCAGCCCTCGCTCGGCCTGCTCACCGTGAACGCCCTCACGGCGGCCCACAAGGTGATCGTGCCGCTCGAGTGCGAGTTCTTCGCCCTGCGCGGGGTCGCGCTGCTCACCGAGACCATCGAGAAGGTCCAGGAGCGGCTCAACCCCGAGCTGGAGCTCGACGGCATCCTCGCGACGATGTACGACTCCCGCACGGTGCACAGCCGTGAGGTGCTCGCGCGCGTCGTCGAGGCGTTCGACGATCACGTCTACCACACGGTCATCGGGCGCACGGTGCGCTTCCCGGAGACCACCGTCGCCGGTGAGCCGATCACCACGTACGCCTCCAACTCCGTCGGTGCCGCCGCCTATCGCCAGCTCGCCAGGGAGGTGCTCGCCCGGTGTCACGCCGAGTGAGTCTGCCGGGGGCCGACGAACTGTTCCGTACCACCGGGGGAATGGCGCTCCAGGCGTCCTCGCCCTCGCGCCGGACCAACGGCGAGGCCCGGGTACCGGCTCCCGCGGGCGAGAGCGACACGGCGGCCGCCGGGGACGACGCGCCGCAGGGGGTGCCCGTCCAGGGCGGTGACGGCGAGGGTGACGAACACGTCGCCGCCGACTCCGACCCCGACGCGGGATCCCGCAGCCGTGGCGCCACCGCGGAGCGCTCGGGGCGAGGTCAGGCGATGCAGGAAGGTTCTGCCGCCGGACAGTCCTCGCGCAAGCGCGGACGGGGCCAGGGACAGAACCGGCGGCCCAGCGGGCGCGAGCGGCACGACGAGAAGATCACCGTGTACGTGTCCGCGGAAGAGCTCATGGACCTGGAGCACGCCCGGCTGGTGCTCCGGGGCGAGCACGGGCTGGCCGTCGACCGCGGGCGGATCGTCCGCGAGGCGGTCGCCGTGGTGCTCGCCGATCTGGAATCCCGTGGGGACGCGAGCATTCTCGTGCGACGGCTTCGTGGGCGGTAGGAGGTAGCCTGCGAGCGCTATGCCCTCGTATGACGCCTCCGTTCCCCCCTCCGGCCCCGGTGCCGGCCGTCGGCGTGTTCTGGGGCGGGGGCCCGGGGCGGCGCCCCCGGCTCCTGCCGAGGAACAGGTACCGCCGCTTCCCCCTGAGTCGGAGCCCGCGGTGCCCGTCGAGCCGACGGTTCCTGTGGAGCCCGAGGTCGCTGTGGAGCCCGAGGTTCCTGCCGGACCCGAGGTCGCTTCGGAGCCCGAGGCTCCTGTCGAGTCCGCGCCCGAGGTTCTCGACGGGGCCGTGCCCGAGATTCTCATTGAGCCCGACCCCGTGCCCGATCCCGACGACGGGAGCGACGACGGCGTCTTCAAGGTGCGGCTCGCGAACTTCGAGGGCCCCTTCGACCTGCTGCTCCAGCTGATCTCGAAGCACAAGATGGACGTCACGGAAGTGGCGCTGTCCCGCGTCACCGACGAGTTCATGGCGCACATCAGGGCGATGGGACCGGACTGGGACCTCGACCAGACGACCGAGTTCCTCGTCGTCGCGGCCACCCTTCTCGACCTCAAGGCGGCGCGGCTGCTGCCGTCGGCCGAGGTCGAGGACGAGGCGGATCTGGCGCTCCTCGAAGCCCGGGACCTGCTCTTCGCCCGGCTGCTCCAGTACCGCGCGTACAAGCAGATCGCGGACATCTTCCAGGCCCGCCTGGACCGGGAGGCCCGCCGCTATCCCCGTACCGTCGGACTTGAGGACCACCACGCGGCGCTGCTGCCCGAGGTGGTCATCAGCATCGGGGCCGAGGGGTTCGCGAAGCTGGCCGTGAAGGCGATGCAGCCCAGGCCCAAGCCGCAGGTCTACGTCGACCACATCCACGCGCCGCTGGTCAGCGTCCAGGAGCAGGCGGGGATCATGGTGGCCCGGCTGAAGGAGCTGGGGGCGGCCAGTTTCCGCGACCTCGTCGAGGACACCGCCGACACCCTGACCGTCGTGGCCCGGTTCCTCGCGCTGCTGGAGCTGTACCGCGAGAAGGCCGTGGCGCTGGACCAGGAAGAGGCCCTCGGGGAGCTGGTCGTGCGCTGGACCGGCGGGGACAGTGACGAGCAGCCGAAGGTGACGGACGAGTTCGACCGGCCGCCTGAGGTGCCCAAGGAGGAGAAGAAGGCGTGAGCGAGGACACCACCGAGACCGCGGCCGGACCGCGCACCGTCGCCGACCTCGATCTCAAGCCCGCCCTTGAGGCCGTCCTGATGGTCGTGGACGAACCCGCGACCGTGGAGCACCTCTCGAAGATCCTGGAGCGGCCCAAGCGCCGGATCGCGGCCGCGCTGCGGGACCTGGCCGACGACTACGCCGTGCAGGGGCGAGGCTTCGAGCTGCGGCTCATCGCCGGGGGCTGGCGGTTCTACAGCCGGCCGGAGTACGCGATGGCCGTCGAGCGCTTCGTGCTGGACGGCCAGCAGGCCCGGCTCACCCAGGCGGCCCTGGAGACCCTGGCGGTCGTCGCGTACCGCCAGCCGGTCAGCCGATCCAGGGTCTCGGCGGTCCGCGGAGTCAACTGTGACGGCGTGATGCGCACCCTCCTCCAGCGCGGTCTGGTCGAGGAGGCGGGCACGGAACCCGAAACAGGTGCGATCCTGTACAGGACGACGAACTACTTCCTGGAGCGAATGGGCCTGCGCGGCCTGGACGAGCTCCCGGAGCTCGCGCCCTTCCTCCCCGAGGCGGACGCGATCGAAGCAGAGACGCTGGAAGGGGTCCCGTCGTTCGATCCGGACGCACCGGATGCAGATGCAGACGACACGACGACGACGGAACTTTGATGCGAAGCAGTGGCAGTGGCAGTGGCGGTAACAGCGGGCGCGGCAACCCCCGCGGGTCCGGCGGGGGCTCCAGCTCCCGCGGCTCCGGCGGCGGAGGCGGCTCTCGCGGGTCCGGCGGCGGGGGTGGCTCCCGCGGCGGGTCCGGCGGAGGCGGTAACTTCCGCGGGTCCGGCGGGAGCGGTGACTCCCGTGGATCCGGCGGGCGCGGCGCCCCCCGGGGAACCGGCGGGGGCAACTCCCAGCCGAGGAGCGCGGCAGGGCGTGACGAGCAGCCCAAGCGCCCCGGCAAGCCCCGTCCCGAGGAGCGCCGCTACGACGTAGGCCCCGCCGCGTCCCACGAGGGCCCGAAGTCAGGGCGCGGCAACGCGGCCCGCGGCGGTGCCAAGGGCGGTCCCAAGCAGGGCCAGCAGCGTGGCGGCCGTACGGAGCCGGCGCGGTCGCGCGAGTACGAGACGCGGGCCGAGGAGCGCAACCGGGACCGGTACGCCGGCAAGCCCGAGATCAAGACGCCCAAGACCCACCCCGGGGCCGAGGAGGAGGGCGAGCGCCTGCAGAAGGTGCTCGCGCGCGCGGGCTACGGTTCGCGGCGTGCCTGCGAGGAGCTGGTCGAGCAGGCCAGGGTCGAGGTCAACGGCGAGATCGTCCTGGAACAGGGCATGCGCGTCGACCCCGAGAAGGACGAGATCAAGGTCGACGGGCTGACCGTGGCCACGCAGTCGTACCAGTTCTTCTCGCTGAACAAGCCCGCCGGTGTCGTCTCGACCATGGAGGACACCGAGGGCCGTCAGTGCCTCGGCGACTACGTGACCAACCGCGAGACGCGGCTCTTCCACGTCGGGCGGCTGGACACCGAGACCGAGGGCGTCATCCTGCTCACCAACCACGGTGAACTGGCGCATCGCCTGACCCACCCCAAGTACGGCGTGAAGAAGGTCTACCTCGCGCACATCGTGGGCCCGATCCCGCGCGACCTGGGCAAGCAGCTCAAGAACGGCATCCAGCTGGAGGACGGTTACGCGAAGGCGGACCACTTCCGGGTCGTCGAGCAGACCGGCAAGAACTACCTGGTCGAGGTGACCCTGCACGAGGGCCGCAAGCACATCGTGCGCCGCATGCTCGCCGAGGCCGGCTTCCCGGTCGACAAGCTGGTGCGCGTCTCCTTCGGCCCGATCACCCTGGGCGACCAGAAGTCGGGCTGGCTGCGCCGCCTGTCGAACACCGAGGTCGGGATGCTCATGCAGGAGGTCGATCTCTAGGAGCGCCTGGCGCTTGTCGCCTGCCGCCCGTCGTCAGGTGTGCCAGTCGTTTTCGGCCGGTTCCGGGATCGTTCCGGAACCGGCCGATGCCTTTTCCGCTTCCCGGCCGTCTGTACGGGTGAGGGAAGGGAGCGCGCGATGGGCGCAGCGAGAGAACACGGGGACCGGTCGCCCTTGCGGGGCGGGACGTGGCGGATCCTCACGGAAGGGCGCCCGGCGGCCCTGGAGGGCCCTGTGCGGCGTCCGGGGCCTCGCGGGCCCGGAGAGGCGGCGGGCGAGCCCCGAGGGCTTCTGGGGTCCGCTGAGGCGCACGACGGATGCCGGGGGCGGCGTGGCACGGCGGGGGTGCGCTCGTGAACTCCGGAGAACTGCTGGAGCGTTCGCTCGCCTACGCGCTGGGGAGCGTCGCCGTCGTGGCGCCGGGGAGCCTGGGACGGCCGACGCCCTGCGCCCGCTGGGACCTGGGGGAACTGCTCGGGCATCTCGACGACTCGGTGGACGCGCTCTACGAAGGGGTCGCCGAGGGGCGGGTGGGCCTGTGCCCCACCCCGAGGGCGGCCGATCCCGTGTGCGCCTTCCGGGAACGGGCCTGCGCGCTGCTCGGCGCCTGGGCCGTGGTGTCGGGCGCGGTGCCGTCGGCCGAGCCCTCCGTGCGGGTGGGGGACCAGTCACTGGACATCGGGCCGCTGGCGGCCGTCGGCGCCGTCGAGATCGCCGTACACGGGTGGGACGTCGCCCAGGCGTGCGAGAGGTCGCGGCCGATTCCGCCGGCGCTCGCGGGCGAACTGCTCTTCGTGGCGCGGGAGTTCGTCGGGGACGCGGACCGGGGGGTGCGCTTCGCCGAGCCGGTCGGCGTGCCGTCCTCCCGGTCCGGGCCCGAGGACCGGCTGCTGGCCTTCCTGGGGCGGCGACCGGGCCCCGCGCGCTTCCTCTCGGGGCCCGGTCCGCACTGAGGGGGCCTACGGGTGGGGCCGCTGCGGCGGGAGCGGCGGTGGCGGCCTCCGGTCGCCCGAGCCCGTCAAGAAGCCCTCGAATCAGGTCAGTTGGAGGGTTGTGTGAGCACGCTCACCTCTCTTATAGTCGTGGTGACTATTAGTCGTTCTGACTATTAAGTGGGGAGAGGGTGGGCGTGCTCGCACGCGAAGGTCGAGCGCCGGGGGGCAGCGCACCCGAGGGTTACGACAAGTACGCGTTCGAGCCCTTCGCCGTCACCGTCGACCTGGCCGTCCTGACGGTCCGTGCGGGCGTGCTCCAGGTGCTGCTCGTCGAGCGCGGACAGGAGCCGTACCTCGGCCGCTGGGCGCTGCCCGGCGGCTTCGTGCTGCCGCACGAGTCCGCCGAGACGGCCGCCCGGCGCGAACTCGCCGAGGAGACGGGCCTGTCGGACATTTCCGGGCTCCACCTCGAACAGCTCAGGACCTACAGCGAACCCCGCCGTGACCCCAGGATGCGCGTCGTCTCCGTCGCCTTCGCCGCGCTGCTCGCGGACCCTCCCGAGCCGCGCGGCGGCGGTGACGCGGCGCAGGCCCAGTGGCTGCGGTACAACGCGCTCGGTCCTCTTGCCTTCGACCACGACCGGATCCTCGCCGACGCCCACGAACGCGTCGGCTCCAAGCTCGAGTACAGCTGTCTCGCCACCTCCTTCTGCCCGCCCGAGTTCACCCTCGGGGAGTTGCAGCAGGTGTACGAGACCGTGTGGGGAACCGTCCTGGACCGGCCCAACTTCCGGCGCAAGGTGCTCGCCACGCCGGGCTTCGTCGACCAGGTCCCGGGTGCCGCGCGTCTGACGGGAGGCCGTGGCAAACCCGCCGCGGTCTACCGCGCGGGCGGCGCCACCACCCTGCACCCGCCCCTGATGCGTCCCACTCAGGAAGGACGACCCACATGACCACCACGACGCTCGCGAAACGTGCCGCCACCGGATCCCTGCTCGGCCTCGCCCTCGGCGACGCGATGGGGTTCCCGACCGAGTTCAACTCCGTACCGGCGATCCTCGCCAAGTGCGGTCCCTGGCGCGAGATGGATTTGCCCACGCCGGCGATCGTCACCGACGACACCCAGATGACGCTGGCGCTGGCCCGCGGACTGCGCACGGCCATGGACCGCGGACTGCTCGGCCCGCTGCGGATGGAGCGGCCGGTGCGCGAGGAGTTCGTGAACTGGTACCAGTCGCCCGACAACAACCGCGCGCCCGGCCGCACCTGTCTCGTCGCCTGCAACCTCCTGAGGAACGAGAAGCGGCCCTGGCAGGAGGCGAGCCAGATCGGCTCCAAGGGCTGCGGCGCCAACATGCGCGTGGCGCCCGTCGGGCTCGTCCGCGGGCTGAGCGAGGAACAGCGCGCGGGCGCGGCCCAGTTGCAGGCCGCCCTCACCCACGGCCACCCCACGGCGCTCGCCGCCGCCGACCTCACCGCCCACGCGATCTGGCTCCTCGCCGAGGGGACCGAGCCGATGGGCCTGATCGGCCGACTGCGGTCGTACGCGTACGAGAACCGCCACCGCTATCACGCCCGTTGGCTCGGTGACCTGTGGACCCGCGGCCAGGACCCCACGCCCGAGCACTTCATCGGGCGCGGCTGGGACGAGTGCCTGGAGATCCTGGACCACCTCAGGCACGCCGTGCGCACGGTCTCGCCCGAGGCCGACCCGTGTCTGGCCACCGGCGGCGGCTGGATCGCCGAAGAGGCGCTCGCCACCGGCCTGTTGTGCTTCCTGCTGTTCGTCGACGAACCCCTGACCGCCGTACGCCGGGCCGCCTGCACCTCCGGCGACTCCGACTCCATCGCCTGCCTGACCGGCGCCTTCGCCGGGGCCTACCACGGCTCGGACGCGTGGCCGACCTCGTGGGCCGACCGCATCGAGTACCAGGGTGACCTCATGTCGCTGGGGGCGCTCTGGGACGCTTGAGGGATGACCGATCTCCTCGACGTCGACCTCATGTCCGTGGTGGCCGAACAGCCCGATCCAGTGCTGTTCGCCACCGTCTCGGGTGCGCACCTCTACGGCTTCCCGTCCCGCGACTCGGACGTCGACCTGCGGGGCGTCCACCTCCTTCCGGCGGCCGATCTGGTCGGGCTGCGCGATCCGGAGGAGACCCGGTCCCGGATGTGGGTGCGGGACGGGGTCGAACTGGACCTCGTCACGCACGACCTGCGCAAGTTCGTACGGCTGATGCTGCGCCGCAACGGCTATGTGCTGGAGCAGCTGCTCTCGCCGCTCGTCGTGCACACCACCGAGGCCCACCGGGAACTGGTTTCCCTCGCGCCGGGCGTCCTCACCCGCCATCACGCCCACCACTACCAGGGGTTCGCGACCACCCAGTGGCGGCTTTTCGAGAAGACCGGCGAACTGAAGCCGCTGCTCTACACGTTCCGGGTGCTCCTCACCGGCATCCATCTGATGCGCAGCGGCGAGGTACGGGCGGATCTGCGCACCCTGCTGGGGGAGGCCGGGGCACCCGACTGTCTGCCGGACCTGATCGCCGCGAAGGCGGAGCGGGAGCACGGGGCCGCGGACGTCCCTCACACCCGCGTGGCGGACGATGTCGAGCGGCTGCACGGACTGCTGGCGGAGGCCAGGGACGCGTCAGCTCTGCCGGAGACCGCGACCGCGTACGACGCCCTGCACGCCTTCGTCGTCCGGGTCCGCCTGGAGCGCTGACGCCCGGCGCGCGCGGATGAGGAAGTCCTCGACGCGCGGCCGGTCCGGCTCGGCGGGCAGTGGGCTCCCGTCGACCGACTCGTCCGCCTCTGTCGCGAGCCGGGCCATCCAGGCCTCGACGTGCGGCCAGGGGACCTCGCCCCGTTTCACCGCGAGCAGCGGCTCACGCTGATCGCCGACGTCGAGGGTGAGCCTGCCCGTGCGCAGCAGGTCGCGGGCGCTCATCAGCAGGCGGAGCAGGTGCATGGCGTGTTTCCAGCGGGGGGCGCCCTGTTGGCGTACGTCCGCCTCCAGCTTCCGGCGCTGGCCGAGCGCGTACCGGGTGAACGTGTCGTGCGCCTGGAGGGACAGGAACGCTTCGCGCAGGGCGAGGAGTTCGCGGCCCGTGTCGTCGGCGTACTCCACGACGGGGGAGTGCAGGCACTCCAGGATGTTCGGGTTGGCACGCAGGGCGAGCTCGCAGAAGCGCTCCAGTTCCCAGCTGAACTGCTCCTCGGCCGGGCCCTCGACGTGGGTCGGCGGCTTCTCGAAGTGCCAGAAGAGCGGGGTCGGGGCGACGAACACGCCCCGGCGGTCCGTGTCGCTGGTGTCCGTGGCCAGGCCGAAGGCGCGCGAACCCATCACGCAGGAGTAGATCGTGTGGTCGCGCACCAGGGCCTCGGAGTCCATGTCCCGGAGCGTACGGGCCCGATCAGGCCAGGCTGATCGAATTTCCCCGCACCGTGATCTGCTTCTCGGGCAGCGGCTTGGTGGCCGGCGGGTTGGTGACCGAGCCGTCCGTGATGCTGAACTTGCTGCCGTGGCAGGTGCAGTTGATGGTGCCGTCCGAGACGTTGGCCACCGGGCAGCGCTGGTGGGTGCAGATGCTGGAGAAGGCCTTGAACTGATCCTTCTCCGGCTGCGTCACCACGACCTGCTCGTCCTTGAAGATCTTGCCGCCGCCGACCGGGATGTCGGCCGTCTTCGCCAGTTCCTGTCCGGGGGAGGCGGCGGCGGACGAGGAGTCGCCGCTGTCGCCGTACTCACTGCACCCCGCGACGAGAGCCGCCGCGCCGCTCGCGAGAAGAATCGTGCGCCGCGTGGGGCGATGGGTCATGTCGTCACTCCGAAGGTGCGGAAGAACCAGAGGGCGGACGTCAGCCAGATGACGGTGAGGAGGGTGAACACCAGTCCGCCGACGATCGGCAGCAGCCAGCCGGGCAGTCGCTCCGAACGGAGCAGCAGCATTTTCGCACTGAAGGCACCGAAGAAGAAGCAACCCAGGAGAGAGTGCCACAAAACGCGTGTTTCGTACGTCTGATAGCCCAGCGCGTACAGGCAGTGCACCGCGACCGGTACCGACACCAGGAACGCGATCCGACCCGACCAGCGGTGCAGCGCCGACGACCAACTCGGCCCGGGCAGCTTCCCGTACACCATGAGGGCCGAGACGACCTGGACGAGCGCGAAGGCGAACGCCGCCGTCGCCAGCCAGGACTTCACGGCTCCCGTGCTGCTGAAGCCGGCGAGGTTGAAGGCGGTCCCCGCCGGATCGTGGACCTTGCCGTACACGCCGAGGCCGACCGCCACCGCCGCGGCGACCAGGGCCGGAACGAGATAGCGGGCCGGGCTCGGAGCGCGTCCGGGCGGTCGGAGCGGGAAGCCCCGGGTGGCGGCGTTCCGATCCACGGTCATGAACGGCTCCCTGCGCGAGAGGGGGTCGGATGATGGGGACGAGCGGGAGGTCAGGGCGTGACGGGCCGGGCGGTGAGCTGTTCGCCGTCGATCGTCACGGCGCCGGTCTCCGGGTCGATCTCCGGCGCCGGCGCGGGCTTGTCGTCGCGTTTGAGGATCCCGACCTGATCGCCACCGGGCAGCACGATCCAGCCGCCGTCGACGGTGGCGCCGCGCACGGTGGCCGTCGCCCGGTACAGCCCGGACGGCTTGACCGCCTTGTCCGCGGTGAATCCGTATCGCTGCCCGCCCAGGTCGACGGTGCCGCGGATCCGCCTGTTGTCCTGGAGCCTGCCGTTGAGCTCGTCGCCCTTCTTCTTGCCGGTGAGCCTCATCGTGCCGTCGTCCTCGACGTCGCCCTTCAGCCAGGACTCCTTGTCGTGGCCGTCGCAGAAGTACGCGATCGCCTTGCCGCCCCGCACGGTGACCGCGATCGCCGAGGAGTCGTCGTCGGTACGGCCCGCGTAGTCGGCGTTGGACGGCGCGTTCCTCGACGGAGACGGCGAAGGCGACGCGGTGGACTTCGTGGGCGCCGGGCTCGGCGTGGCGCTCGGCTTCGGGCTGGGCGACGTGGACGCGGCGGGCGCGACCTCCTGGGCCGACGACGCGGGCTTGGTCCCCGTCGTCGCGTTGAGCGACAGCAGGAACAGGCCGAGCACCAGCCCCACGAGAAGGGTGACAACGGGTCCTGGGCGCTTCGTACGGGCCATGCGGGCCTCCCCCGAGGCGAGTCTCCTGCTATCAGAGCGGACCCTCGCCCCGGCGTCCAGAGGCGCACGGATGCGTTCTCACTACACGGGGGACGAGTGGCGGAAGAGGACGGTTCGAGTGACATTGGCAGGGTCTGAGGCCGGACGGTGACGTGCCCCCGGCCCGCTCTCGAAAGGCGTGACCAACCATGGCGGGTAACGATCTCGGCAGTCTGCTCGGGGGCCTCCTCGGCGGCGGCAAGGGCGGAACGGCCGGTGGTTCCGGCGCGGGCATCCTGGGGGCGCTGCTCCAGTCCCTGGCCGGCGGTTCGGGCAGTGGTCATGGCGGTGCTCCTGGCGGTGCTCCAGGCAGTGCTTCGGCCGGCGGCAACCCGCTGGGCGGGCTGCTGGAGATGCTCACCAGGTCCGGGCTCACCGAACAGAAGAACTCCTGGGTCGGCACCGGCGAGAACCAGCCCGTGACCGGCGCGCAGATCCAGCAGGCGGTGCCCGACGAGACCCTCAAGCAGGTCGCCGACCAGGCCGGCGTCACCCCGGACCAGGCCGCGACCCAGATCGCCGAGACCCTGCCGCAGGCGGTCGACAAGCTGTCCCCCAACGGCCGACTGCCGTCCGCGTCCCTGGAGGACCTCATCAAGGCGCAGCAGGTCTGACCCCCGTTCCGGGTGCGCGGCCCCCGTCTCGGCAGGCGGGCGCCGCGCACCGGCGTGTCGGGGGCTGACTACGCTGGTGTGACAAGACGTACACGTACATCAGCAAGGAGCATCACCGTGGCGGTACGAGCGGTCCGGGGCGCCGTCCAACTGGAGCGGGACGAGGCCGGCCACATGGACGAGCAGGTCAGCGAGCTGCTCACCGCCGTCCTGGACCGGAACGGCCTCACCACCGACGACCTGATCAGCATCTGGTTCACCGCGACGCCCGACCTGCACAGCGACTTCCCGGCCGCCGCCGCGCGCAAGCTCGGCATCGTCGACGTGCCGCTGATCTGCGCGCAGGAACTGGCGATCGACGGCGCGATGCCCCGGGTCGTACGTGTCCTCGCACACATCGAGTCCGACAAGCCCCGCGCCGACATCGCCCACGTCTACCTGGGCGCGGCGGGCGCACTGCGCAAGGACATCGCCCAGTGAGGACCGCCCTCGTCATCGGCACCGGGCTGATCGGCACGTCCGCCGCCCTGGCCCTGACCGCACGCGGCGTCGTGGTCCACCTCACCGACCACGACCCGGAGCAGGCCCGTACGGCGACCGCGCTCGGCGCCGGCACGGACGAGGCCCCGGAGGGTCCCGTCGACCTCGCGATCGTGGCCGCGCCGCCCGCGCACGTGGCCGCGACCCTCGCGGACGCCATGCGGCGCGGGCTCGCGCGCGGCTACCTCGACGTGGCGAGCGTGAAGGGCGGCCCGCGCCGTGAGCTGGAGGCGCTCGGCCTCGACCTGTCGGCGTACATCGGCTCGCACCCCATGTCCGGCCGGGAGAAGTCGGGACCGCTGGCCGCCACCGCCGACCTCTTCGAGGGGCGCCCGTGGGTCCTGACGCCCACCCGGGACACCGACACCGAGGTGCTCAACCTCGCCCTCGAACTCGTCTCGCACTGCCGTGCCGTACCCGTCGTGATGGACGCGGACGCCCACGACCGGGCCGTCGCGCTCGTCTCCCACATGCCGCACCTGGTGTCCAGCATGGTCGCCGCACGCCTGGAGCACGCCGAGGAGGCCGCCGTACGCCTCTGCGGGCAGGGCATCCGTGACGTGACCCGGATCGCCGCCTCCGACCCCCGAATGTGGATCGACATCCTGTCCGCGAACCCCGGACCGGTCGCCGACCTCCTCGCCGACGTCTCCGCCGACCTCGACGAGACGGTCCAGGCCCTGCGCTCCCTCCAGTCCTCCGACGAGGCCAAGCGGCGCGAGGGCGCCACCGGCATCGAGGAGGTCCTGCGCCGCGGGAACGCCGGGCAGGTGCGGGTGCCCGGCAAGCACGGTTCCGCGCCGCGCCCCTACGAGGTCGTGGCCGTCCTCATCGACGACCAGCCCGGCCAGCTCGCCCGCATCTTCGCCGACGCGGGGATGGCGGGGGTCAACATCGAGGACGTACGCATCGAGCACGCGACCGGGCAGCAGGCCGGTCTGGTGCAGCTGATGGTGGAGCCGAAGGCGGCGCCGGTGCTGAGCGCGGCGCTGCGGGAGCGGGGCTGGGCACTGCGGCAGTAGCGGCCCGTTGTGAGGGTCCGCGCGAGGGCGCTGTCGCGACGGCCCAGGAAGGGCCAGTAATACGGGGTCCGTGAAGCCAGTAACCTTGTGCGGGGCGCGATCGTGTCCCGTACAAGCCTCCGCCCCGCACCAGGAAGGTGTTCCCACCGTGGAAAACGGCGCCGCCCGGACCGTACCGGCTGTGATTGTCGCGATTGACGGCCCCTCCGGCACGGGTAAGTCGAGCACCTCGAAGGCGGTGGCCTCGCAGCTCGGACTGAGCTACCTGGACACGGGCGCCCAGTACCGGGCGATCACCTGGTGGATGGTGAGCAACGGGATCGACGTCACGGACCCCGGCGCGATCGCCGCCGCGTCGGGCAAGCCGGAGATCGTCTCCGGCACCGACCCGCTCGCGCCGGCCATCACCGTCGACGGCACGGACGTCGCGGGCCCGATCCGCACGGACGAGGTCACCTCCAAGGTCAGCGCGGTCAGCGCGGTGCCCGAGGTACGTGCGCGGATCACCGAGCTCCAGCGCTCGATCGCCGCCGACGCGCGGGGCGGGATCGTCGTCGAGGGGCGCGACATCGGGACCACCGTGCTCCCGGACGCCGACCTGAAGATCTTCCTCACCGCCTCCGCGGAGGCGCGGGCCGCCCGGCGCAGCGGTGAGATCAAGGGCGCCGACATCAACGCCACCCGCGAGGCCCTGGTCAGGCGGGACGCGGCCGACTCCAGCCGCAAGACGTCCCCGCTCGCCAAGGCCGACGACGCGGTCGAGGTGGACACCTCGGACCTGACACTCCAGCAGGTCATCGAGTGCGTCGTCACCCTCGTCGAGGAGAAGCGGGACGCGAAGTGACCGAAGCACCGTCGGCACGGGGTGCCGAGGTCGGGCGCCGTATCGGCGTCGGACTGATGTACGGCCTGTGGAGGCCGCGCGTCCTCGGCGCCTGGAAGGTTCCCGCGAGCGGTCCGGTGATCCTGGCCGTCAACCACTCGCACAACATCGACGGCCCGATGGTCATCGGGGTGGCGCCCAGGTCGTCGCACTTCCTGGTCAAGAAGGAGGCGTTCGTCGGCCCGATCGGCTCCTCCATGCGAGCCCTCGGTCAGCTGGAGGTCGACCGCTCGACCGCCGACCGTACGGCCGTCACCCGGGCGCTGGGGGTGCTGTCGAACGGCGGTGTCCTCGGCATCTTCCCGGAGGGCTCCCGCGGTGAGGGCGACTTCGCGTCGCTGCGGGGCGGCCTCTCGTACTTCGCCCTTCGCAGCGGGGCGCCCATCGTGCCGGTGGCGGTACTGGGAAGTTCCGGGAAGAGCAGCCGGTTGATAAAGGGGCTGCCCCCGCTGCGCAGCAGGGTCGACGTCGTCTTCGGCGACCCCTTCGAAGCGGGCGACGGCAGCGGACGGCGTACGCGCAAGGCCCTCGACGAGGCGACCGTACGCATCCAGAAGCAGCTCACCGCGCACCTGGAGCACGCCAGGCGCCTCACCGGGCGCCGGGAAAACGCCGGGCGCCCCACCGGGCACCAGGCGACACTTGAGTAGTGGACCGCCCGATTTGCGGGCGTCCACCGATCACCACGATGAACGACGAGGTACGGACTTCATGAACGACCACATCCAGCCCGACGGCTCCGCGGAGCAGGAGCACGGGGCGCTTGGCGATGCCGAGTACGCGGAGTTCATGGAGCTCGCCGCGGAAGAGGGCTTCGACGTCGAGGACGTCGAGGGCGCGCTCGGGGAGGCCGGCCACGGCCCGCTGCCGGTGCTCGCCGTCGTCGGCCGCCCCAACGTCGGCAAGTCGACCCTGGTGAACCGGATCATCGGCCGCCGTGAGGCGGTCGTCGAGGACAAGCCGGGCGTCACCCGCGACCGCGTCACCTACGAGGCCGAGTGGGCGGGCCGCCGCTTCAAGCTCGTCGACACCGGCGGCTGGGAGCAGGACGTCCTCGGCATCGACGCCTCGGTGGCCGCCCAGGCCGAGTACGCGATCGACGCGGCCGACGCGGTCGTCTTCGTCGTCGACGCCAAGGTCGGCGCCACCGACACCGACGAGGCGGTCGTACGACTGCTGCGCAAGGCCGGCAAACCCGTGGTCCTGTGCGCCAACAAGGTCGACGGCCTGAGCGGCGAGGCCGACGCCTCCTACCTCTGGGCCCTCGGCCTCGGCGAGCCGCACCCCGTCTCCGCGCTGCACGGCCGCGGCACCGGCGACATGCTGGACGCCGTCCTGGAGGCGCTGCCCGAGGCCCCGGCGCAGACCTTCGGCACCGCGGTCGGCGGCCCCCGGCGCATCGCCCTGATCGGCCGCCCGAACGTGGGCAAGTCCTCGCTGCTGAACAAGGTGGCCAACGAGGACCGGGTCGTCGTCAACGAGGTCGCGGGCACCACCCGTGACCCGGTCGACGAGCTCATCGAACTCGGCGGCATCACCTGGAAGTTCGTCGACACGGCGGGCATCCGCAAGCGCGTCCACCTCCAGCAGGGCGCCGACTACTACGCCTCGCTCCGGACGGCCGCAGCCGTCGAGAAGGCCGAGGTCGCCGTCATCCTGATCGACGCCTCCGAGTCCATCTCCGTCCAGGACCAGCGCATCGTCACGATGGCCGTCGAGGCGGGACGGGCGATCGTCCTCGCCTTCAACAAGTGGGACACCCTCGACGAGGAGCGCCGCTACTACCTCGAACGCGAGATCGAGACCGAGCTCCTCCAGGTGGCCTGGGCGCCGCGGGTGAACGTCTCCGCGCGCACCGGACGGCACATGGAGAAGCTCGTCCCGGCGATCGAGACCGCCCTGGCCGGCTGGGAGACGCGCGTGCCGACCGGCCGTCTCAACGCCTTCCTCGGCGAGCTGGTCGCCGCCCACCCGCACCCGGTCCGCGGCGGCAAGCAGCCGCGCATCCTCTTCGGCACGCAGGCGGGCACCAAGCCGCCGCGGTTCGTGCTCTTCTCCTCCGGCTTCATCGAGCACGGCTACCGGCGCTTCATCGAGCGCCGGCTGCGCGAGGAGTTCAGCTTCGAGGGGACGCCGATCCACATCTCGGTGCGGGTGCGCGAGAAGCGCGGCGCGAAGAAGAAGTAGCGCCGCTGAGGCGTAGGTGGCAGTGACTGTGACGGTGAAGGGGCGGCTCCATGAGGAGCCGCCCCTTCACCGTTCTGCCGCTCCCCTCAGGGCTCTCGGCGCGGCGCGGGCGGCAGTGCGGCCGGGACGTGGTGCGTTCCGGTGCCGGGCTGCTGGCGGCCGTTCGTCTGCCGGCGCGCGGAGTAGGCGCCCGCGCTGTACGAGCTGTAGGAGTTGTGCGGGCTGTACGAGCCGTAGGAACTGAACGAGCTGAAGGAGTTCGTGGCCTGCGGGAGGTGGCCGAAGGCCTCGAAGCCCAGTTCCTCCTCGCCCTGGCGGTCGCCGGGCAGGGCCCGGTAGGACCTGACCCACTCGGCGTAGAGCGCGTCGTAGATCGGCGTGGCGGAGGGGCCGCCCGGGGAGTCCTGGGCCGCTCGCGCGGCGGGGACCGGCTGGAAGGGCCGGCGGCGGGGGGCGTCGTAGGTGTGCACGTACGTGCCAACGAACACGGCCCGCCACGGATGCGGCCAAGGCGTCGCTTTCGCAGGTCACCGGGAGCGTGCGGCCGGTCCCGACGCGGGCGCGGGGAACCGCGCGATCCCCGCTGACGGTCCGCCGTCAGCGGGGATCGCGCGGTTCCCCGGTCCTGCCGGTGGTGTCCTCAGGTCCCGGCGAGCGGCAGCGCGCTGGCGACGAGCTTGCAGTTGGCGGCGGCCTTGTCCAGGGCGTCGCGCAGCAGGTCCTCGCGGGGCTGCCGGCCGATGGAGCCGACCGGCGCCGCGAACAGGAGCACCTGCTGGTGCTTGTTGGCGGCGGCACGCCAGCTGTCGGCGACCTGGAGCGCCTGGTGGGCCTGCCACCAGGCGACCGGTGAGCCGCCGCCGGTACCCGGCTGGAGTACGGCGTGCAGCTGGCCTGCGGCGAGCAGCACGGACCAGCCGTGCAGCACGGGCGGCACCGAGTTCAGCTCGGTCACCGGCATGAAGCCCTGCTCGATGAGGAGGGGCAGGAAGTCGTCGCCGATGTCGGTCGAGCCGGGGCGGACGATGGGCCCGGTCGGCTCGACGACGAGCGCCGGGTGCAACTCGCCCTTGATCAGGACGAGTCCGCTGGTCACTCCGAGTACGGCCTGCTCGGGTCCGGCGCCCGCCGGGCCGCCCTCGGCGGTGATCGAGCGGACGGCGCCCTGGAGCTGCTCCTCGGTGACCTGCACGACCTGCGAGGGCAGGCAGGTGGCGTGGGCGAAGGCCAGAACGGCCGTCTCGTCGCCGATGAACAGGACGGTGCTGGTGCGCTCCTGTTCCGAGTCGCCCTGGGTGCGGCAGGACGTGCAGTCGTAACTGCCCGGGGCGTTCTCTCCGGCGAGCAGACGGTCGGCTTCTTCGTCGCCGATCTCGGCGCGTACGTCGTCGCTGACGTCGAGCATGCGCGGCACGGTGGCTCCTCGGGATGCGGTGCGTGGTGATGCCGGGTGGCCCCCGGCAGCTGAGATCCGGGGGTCCCCGGCTCATGAAGATGACAACGGGCTATCTGTGGCCGGAGTCACGCCCGGAAGCGAACGGAATCGAACCATCCGAAGCGCAGCGTGAGATCACCTACGGAATCCGTCACTCCGAGTCAACTTCGCGGGTGCCTGGGGAAGTTGGTCCGGTGAAGTGGGTCACAGGCCGGAGAGGTGACAGGCCGACATATCAGGAAATCCCCCAATGAAGTGGGTGGCCGGATCTCGCCGCTACCCTTGGTAATGGCGAACTGGCCTCGTATGACAAGGAGTTGGTTGATATCGGTCGGCGCGCTCCATAGATTCCTCCGCCGTGTGCACAGAGCACCGCTCGGGTACGTCCGCCGCCGAACGAACCGGCTCACAGCAGAGCCATCGGCGGACGGGGCGGAGCGCGACCACCCGCGTCATACACGCGGGGGCCGCGCCCTGCCTGGGGGAGCCCGGGTACGTGGAGAGGGAACTACATGACCGCATGTGCCGAGAACAGCACTCCCAAGGGCCGTACGACACGTACGGCCGCGGTCCTCGCCGGGGCGGCCCTGCTCGCCCCGCTGGGACTGCTCGCCGCGAGCGGTGACGCCGCCGCGGCCGACAGCGGGGTGTGGGACCGCATCGCCCAGTGCGAGAGCGGCGGAAACTGGCACATCAACACCGGCAACGGCTACTACGGGGGACTCCAGTTCTCCGCCGGCACCTGGAGCGCGTACGGCGGTGGCGCCTACGCGGCGACCGCCGACCAGGCCTCCAAGGACGCCCAGATAGCCGTCGCCACCAAGGTCCAGCGCGCACAGGGGTGGAGCGCGTGGCCCACGTGTTCGGCGCGGGCCGGCGCGTACGGAGGGGCGCCGACCTCCTCGGGCGGCGGCTCGACAGGAGGATCGGGCACGACGAAGTCGGCACCCGAGGCGGCACCCAGGTCCACGCCCGAGGCGGCGCCGTCGAAGACTCCGGCGCGTCCGTCGGGCGAGCGCACGAACCGGAGTTCGTCGCGCGGTGACTACACCGTCCGCAGCGGCGACACGCTGAGCACCATCGCGGCGTCGCACGGGACCGACTGGCGGGAGATCTACGCCGCCAACCAGGCCGTCATCGGCGGTGACCCCGACCTGATCGTGCCCGGCCAGCGGCTCGACCTCTGAGTTCCCCGTCCCTGAGTTGCCGCCCCGTCGTTCCCTCCGGAGCGCGGGACGCCGGAGACCCGGTGGGGCCCTGTCCGGTCGGTGCGCCGACCGGGTGGGGCCCCGGCCCGGCCGGGCGCGGCTGGACGGCCGGGCCGGGGACCGCTGCTTAGCGTGTGCCGATGCATCCCATGTGGCTCCCGCCGACCATGTCGAGCAAGTGCGTCCGGTACGCGGCCGCGGTCGCCGCCGCGCTGTCCGTGCTGGCACCCTCCAGGGCGGCCGCCGCGCCACCGCCTCCGCTGCCCGGCTCCGCGACGACGCGGTTGCCGTACGAGTGCGCGGACGACCAGTGGCCCTGGGGCTGTCTCGCCGAGTGCGAGAGCAGTGGCCGCTGGAACGCGAACACCGGGAACGGCTTCTACGGGGGGCTGCAGTTCTGGCAGCCGACCTGGAAGGAGTTCGGCGGTCTGAAATACGCCGCGCGCGCCGATCTGGCCACCCGTGCGGAGCAGATCAAGGTGGCCGAGGCGGTGCTGGCCGTCCAGGGCTGGGGGGCCTGGCCCGTCTGCTCCAAGAGATACAAACTCCAGGGCCGTATGCATGTGGTGAAGCGCGGCGACACGCTGTCGTCGATCGCCCGCAAGTACCGGATCAAGGGCGGCTGGCGGACGCTCTACAAGGCCAACAAGCAGATGATCGGGGCTTCTCCGGACCGGCTGAGCGTGGGCATGCTGGTGGTCATCCCGAAGGGCTCCGCGGGTGGCGTCCGGACCGCGACCCGGACCCTGTTCGGCCCGCCGGAGGAGACCCGCTCGCCGTCGGTCCGGCCGGTTCCCGTCCCGTCTCGGCCGCCTCTCCGCTGAACACGACCGCGCCGCGCCGCAGTTCATGGACGTACGTCGTCCGGCCGGGCCTCTCGCCCGGACCGGGCCTCTCGCGCAGGCCGGGCGGCAACCGTTGTTCCGCGATGACCACGCAGGCGTCGAGGCCGCCCAGGAGTTCGTACGTCCGCGCCGCGACCGTCGGGGACATGCCCTGGGCGGGCTCGTCGACGAGGATCACGCGTGCGCGGGTCAGCAGGGCGCGGGAGAGGGCGAGCATGCGCTGTTCGCCGCCGGAGAGGGTGCCGGCGCGGCGGGGGAGGAGGGGGAGGAGCCCGGGGTAGGCGTCGAGGGCCGGGGTGAAGTCCTCCCCGGGGGCGGCGAGTTCGAGGTTCTCGCGGACCGTCAGTGAGCCGAAGACGGCCCGGCGCTCGGGGACGAAGCACAGGCCGCGGCGGGCGCGTTCGTAGGCGGGCAGCCGGGTGACGTCGGTGCCGTCCCAGACGACGGCGCCGCCGGACAGGGGTACCGCGCCGGCGAGGGCGCGCAGGGCGGTCGTGCGGCCGGAGCCGTTGCGGCCGAGGAGCACGGTGAGGCCGGGGCCGGGTGCCACCAGGGTCACGCCGTGCAGGGCCTCCAGGGGGCCGTAGCGCACGCGCGCCCGGCGCAGGGCGATGGTCATCCGGCGGTTCCCGTCTCCAGGACGCGGTCGGCGGGTCCGGAGGCGACGATCCGCCCCGCCGCCATCACATGGACCGTGTGGGCGAGGTCGGCGACCAGGTCGAGGTCGTGCTCCACGACGAGCAGGGCCATGCCGTCGGCGGCGAGGGCCCGCAACACGCGGGCGAGGGCGGCCACTTCGCCGTCGTCGAGGCCCGCGGCGGGCTCGTCGAGCAGCAATACCCGGGGACTCCCCGCGAGCGCCCGCGCCAGCTCGACCCGCCTCAGCGTCCCGGTCGGCAGCCCCGCCGCGGGCAGCGTCCGCACCGGCCCGTCGAGCCCGAAGAGCCGCAGCGCCCGCTCCACCGCCCCCGGATCCGGGATCCTCCCCTGCTCGGCGCCCACCCGGACGTTCTCGGCCACCGTCAACGACGGGAAGACCGCCAGCTGTTGGAAGGTCCGCGCCATCCCGAGCCGCGTGCGGACGTGTGCCGGCCGCCGGGTGATGTCACGTTCCCCGAGCAGCACCCGCCCGCCGCCCGGCCGCAACGTCCCGGCGAGACAGTGGAAGAGGGTGCTCTTCCCGGCCCCGTTCGGGCCCACGACAGCGGTGACCCGGCCGGCCCTGACGTCGAGGTCGACCCCGTCGAGGGCGGCGAAACCCCCGTAGGCGACGCGGAGTCCACGGGCGCGGAGGGTGGCGGCCTCCGGGGGCGGGGGAGGCGACCGTCGCGGGGAGCGGGGGCCGCTCCCGGGCTCGTCCGGGGGGCGAGCGGGGGTGCGCGGGTCCTGGGTGGGAGGGTTCCCCGGCGGTGCGGGCGCGTCCGCGGGGACCGGGCCACCGGGTCGGTCGAGTCGCGTTCGTGGGCGGGTTCCCGGCGGTCCGGGTCGGTCGAGTTCTGTCGGTGGGCCGGTGTTGGCCGGCCGCTCGGGTCGGTGGAGCCGCGTTCGTTGGCGGGTGGTGTCCGGCCGCTCGGGTTGGTTGAGTCGCGTTCGTGGGCGGGTTCCCGGCGGTCCGGGTCGGTCGAGCCGCGTGGGTTGGCGGGTCCCCGGCGGTTCGGGTTGGTCGAGTTCTGTCGGTGGGCCGGTGTTGTCCGGACGCCCGGGTCGGTGGAGCCGCGTTCGTTGGCGGGTGGTGTCCGGCCGCTCGGGTCGGTTGCGGCGCGTTCGTGGGCGGGTTCCCGGCGGTCCGGGTCGGTTGAGTTCTGTCGGTGGGCCGGTGTTGTCCGGACGCCCGGGTCGGTCGCGCCGCGTTCGTTGGCGGGTGGTGTCCGGCCGCTCGGGTCGGTCGTGCCGCGTCGGTGGGCGGGGATTGGCAGGAGGCGGTGGTCCCGTCCGTCCGGTACGAGTCGGCCCGTGGTCGGCGGGGTGGCGGTTCCGGCCGGTATCAGCGGGACCGTTCTCCCCGGCGGGACCGGCCGGAGCCGTCGGCGTGCTCGGGCGCCCAGCGGCGTGAGGGTGACCCGGCGGCCCAGGCGCAGACGGGCGGCGGCGGCGCGCAGGGCCTCGTACGGGCCGCCGGGGAAACGGCCGACGAGGACGGCGAGTACGCCGATGAGGGCCGCCGCCACCCCGCCGCGCGCCCCGGCGTCGAGGCCCACGAGCAGGGCCGCGGCGGCGAGCGCGCCGAGCATGCTGTCGGCGCCGAGGACGACGACCGCCGCGAACCAGAGGAGGCCGCGGACGGGGTCGTACGCCGTCGCGTCGAACGCGCGCAGGCCCATGCCGAGCATGCCGCCACCGAGGGCGGCCAGCGCGGCGCCCGCCACGAAGGCGGTGAGTTTCAGGGCCGGGACACGGACTCCCGCCGCCGCCGCGCCCCCCTCGTGGTCCCGCATCGCCGCCAGGGCGCGGCCCGCGCGACCACGGCGCAGCGCACCGGCCGCGAGCAACGCGCAGGCGAGCAGGGCCAGTTCGAGCAGGTAGTACGCGCGGTCGCCGTCGAAGCCCGCCGGGCGGTCGAGGGACAGGCCGGAGACGGCGTAGGGCTGGGCGAAGACGAAGCGGCTGACGCCGACGCCCACCGCGAAGGTGGCCAGGGCGAGCGCCAGGCCGTGTCTGCTGATGGCGGGCCATCCGGTCAGCAGACCGAGAGGGGCGACCAGCAGCACCGCCACCGCCAGCGCGGCCAGTTCCGGCAGTGGGGGCAGGCCGGGGAAGCGGCCCGCCGCGAGCAGAGCGGTGAAGAGGGCGCCGAGACCGGCGTACGCCGACTGCCCGAGCGAGATCTGGCCGCCCCGCCCCGTCACCACGACCAGCGAGAGCAGCACCACGCCCAGCGCGGGGACCTGCACCGACGTGTGCAGGTCCGAGCCCGCGAAGCCCAGGGGCAGCAGGAAGAGGACGACCGCCACGATCCACGCACCCGGAGGCGTCGCCACGCGGGCCGTCGCCGTGCGCGGGAGCGCGTCGCGGGCGCCGATGCCCGGGAGGACGAGGGCCGCGACCAGGAGCGCGACCACGAACAGGTTCGCGCCGACGGCCTGGAGCAGGGGTTCCCCCCAGCCGGACGGGTGCAGCCGGGTCAACTGGCTCTGGCCGACGCCGACGCAGAGCGCCACCACGACCGCCACCGGCAGACTCCGCATCCGGGCGACCACGGCGACCGCGAGCACCTCCATGACGAGCAGGGGCATGCCGTACGGGTCGAGGCGTACGTAGGGAGCCAGGAGTACGCCGGTCAGGCCGGCCGTGAACGAGCCGAACGCCCAGCCCGCCGCGGCCACCCGGTCCGCGTCGATTCCCCCGAGCGCGGCCAGCGGACGGTCGTCGACGACGGCACGCGACTCCTTGCCGACACGCGTCCGGCGCGTCACGGCTCCGACGCCCACCGCCAGCGCGACGGCCACCGCCAACTGCCCCCACGGATCAGCCGACACCAGCGTCGGCGCGTCCGCGCGCGCACCCGTGCCCCACACCAGAGCGGCGCCGCCGACGAGCAGCACGAAGACGCCGATGGACGCGACCAGCGTCTGCGCCGGGTCGCCGCCGAGGACGGCCAGTGGGCGGAAGACGAAACGCTCCAGGGCGACGCCGATCGCAGGGGCCACCAGCAGCAGCGTCACCGCGGCGCCGAGCCAGAGCGGCCAGCCCCACTCGACCGTCAACTGGCGCAGCAGGTACGCGCACACCATCGCGATCGCCCCGTGCGCGAAGTTGAGGACGCCGGTCGCCCGGTGGGTCACGATCAGCCCGATGCCGGTCAGGGCGGCGGCACCGCCGACCGAGAGGCCGGCGAGGGTGAGGTCGTACGTCAGTGACGCCATCAGTCGTCCGGGTCGGCGGCGGACGGTTCGCAGATCGGACACGGACCCAGTTCCCCGCTCGCCAGCAGCAGCGCGTCCACCGGCACGGCCTCCGCCTTCCCGGCGACCAACGGGCAGTCGGCGCGGTGCCACAGCGTGCCGCCCGGCACCGTCAGGAGCTCACCGCTGACGGCCACGGGGGTGGTGGCCGCCTGTCCGGACTCGTCCGCGTCGGCGGGGCCGGCCGCGACCAGGAGTCGGTACAACTCCTCGACGCGCGCCGCCGCCAGCGCGTTCCTGCCGTGGGTGAGCAGTACCGCGGCCGCGATGATGAGCGCCGCGCCGGGGACCGTGCACGACGCCAGGAACGGCAACTGCCGCTCCGCGTACCGCTCCCCGGAGACGCCGTACCAGCCGATCACGCACAACACCGCTCCGGCGGCGAGCGCGGCCCACCCGGCCCACAGGACGGGGTGCACAGTCCGCAGTCGAGCTGTCCGCATCCGGGGCTCCAACACGTCGTGTGTTTTGGTCCGTTGACTGTCCATGTCAGGCAATGGCTTGCACTATGCCTTCTGCAAGCTGACCCTGAAAGCACCGGGCGCACCTGGTCCGGTCCGACACCCGGTGGTGAGCCAGATGGTTCTCGGGAGCGACCTCAGGTGGGGGAACGGCCGGGGGGTGGCGGCGGCGGTTCTGTTGCTGGCCGCGGCCCTCACGGCGTGCAGCGACGAGAGCGGCGGCGATGAGACGAACCCGCCCACCCCCTCCGTGGAACAGTCCGTACGACCCACCAGCGCGGAGCCCAGCCCCGCTGGACCCTCCGACGCCGCCGCGGCCGAGCAGGAGGTCACGGAGAACTGGGAGAAGTTCTTCGACCCGGCCGTCGCCCTGAAGGACAAACAGGCCGTGCTGGAGAACGGCGAGGAGATGGCGCCGGTCCTTGAGGGCTTCAGCGGTGACCAGCGCGGGCAGCAGGTGCAGGCCGAGGTGCAGAAGGTCGAGTTCACCTCGCCGGCCGACGCGAACGTGACGTACTCGCTGATCCTTGAGGGCGCCACCGCGCTGCCGGGTGCCTCCGGAACGGCCGTCGAGCAGGACGGCACCTGGAAGGTGTCCGTGAGCACGCTCTGCGCACTGGTGCAGCTGAGCGGCAATGCCTCGCCGGCGCCGGGCTGTTGAGGTACTCGCCGCGGGTCTGCTGCTCCTGCTGAGCGCGGCCTGCGGCAGCCGCCTCCCCGAGAGCGACTTCGGGAACCGGTCCGCACCCGCCCCGGGCCAAGGCGCCACCCCGATCCGCGTCGGCATCATCACCAGTGTCACCAGCCCCGTCGGCGGCGCCGCCTTCACCGGGCCGCGCGACGGGGCGAAGGCCTACTTCGACCGGCTCAACGCGCGCGGGGGCATCGGCGGGCGGCCGGTGGAGGTGCGGCTGTGCGACGACGGCGGCAGCGGGGTCGGCAACAACGAGTGCGTGCACCGGCTCGTCGACGAGGACGAGGTCGTCGCCCTCGTGGCCACCACCTCCCTCGACTACGCCGGCGCCTCCCGCGTGTCCCGCGCGCGCGTGCCCGACATCGGCGGGCAGCCCATCGGGCCCGCCTACGACACGTATCCGCACCTCTACGGGATCTACGGCAGCCTCGCGCCCCGTGACGGTTCGCCCGGGTGGGACGGCCAGTTGTACGGCGGTACCGAGGTCTACCGCTACTTCAAGCGTGAACAGGGTGCCCGTACGGCCGCCGTGGTCTCCTACAACCAGGCCGCGTCGGCCGCCTACGCCCGGCTCGTCGTCCAGGGACTGAGGGCCGAGGGCTACCGGGTCGTCACCGAACAGGTCGACTTCGCGCTGCCTAACTTCCGGGCGGCCGCGGCCGATCTGAAGGAACAGGGCGCCGACCTCGTCTTCGACGCGCTCGACACGCACGGCAACGCACGGCTCTGCGAGGCCATGGACGACGTCGGTGCCGAGGTCGTCGCCAAGGTGACCAACGTGCAGAACTGGACGTCGGCCGTCGCCACGGACTACGCGGGCTCGCCTCGGTGCCGGAACGCTCTGTGGGCGACCGGGGCTTCCCGGAACCATGCCGATACCGGGGTCGGGGCCGTGCGGGAGTTCCGGGAGGCCACGGAGGGGCTGGAGGTCCATTCTCAGTGGCAGTTGGAGGGGTGGGCCGCCGCGATGTGGTTCTCCGATGCGGCGGAGGCGTGTGTGGGGGAGGGGGTCACTCGGGGATGTGTCGACCGGTTCATGGACCGGGGGGTGCCCTACAGCGCGGGTGGGCTGCTGGTTCCCGTCCGCTTCGAGCGGCGTGCGCAGGCGCCTTCGACGCGTCGGACGTGTGTGTCGGTGGCGCGCTGGGAGGACCACCGGGGCTGGGTCTCCCAGGGGGACATGGACAGCAACTGTTTCGAGGTGCCGCAGCTGGGTTATCGGCCGTGACGGGGTGGGGGTAGCGGGTTTTCGCCCCCTCCGCCCCTTCCCATCCCGTCTCTCGGGGGCTCCGCCCCCGAACCCCCGCTCCTCAAACGCCGGAGGGGCTATTTCTTAGCCTGTCCGGCGTTTGAGGACGAGCGCGTCAGCGCGATGCGGGGGTCTGGGGGCGGCAGCCCCCAGGAACGGGACGGGTAGGGGCGGAGGGGGCGAAGAAGATTGCGGACAGTGGCTGTCCGCAAGGGCTGGCAGACTCGGGGCATGTTGGAGACTTCGGCGCGGCTGCTGCGTCTGCTCTCGTTGCTTCAGGCCCATCGGGAGTGGTCGGGGCCGGACCTGGCGGACAGGCTCGGCGTCACGCCCCGTACGGTGCGCCGAGACGTGGACCGGCTACGGGAGCTGGGCTACCCCGTCAACGCGAGCCCCGGAACGGGCGGCGGCTACCAGCTGGGCGCGGGCGCCGAGCTGCCCCCGCTGCTGCTCGACGACGACGAGGCGGTGGCCGTGGCGGTGGGCCTGCGGACAGCCGCGGGCCAGGGCATCGAGGGCATCGGCGAGACCTCCGTACGCGCGCTGGCGAAGCTGGAACAGGTGCTGCCGCACCGGCTGCGCCGCCGGGTGGGAGCCCTGAACGCGTTCACCGTGCCGATGCTGCGCGGCCCGCAGCCGTCCGCCGTGGACCCGGCGGTGCTCACCGAACTGGCCAACCTCTGCCGGGACGCCGAACGGCTGCGCTTCGAGTACCGCGACCACGAGGGCGCGGTCAGCCGCCGTACCGTCGAACCGCACCGCCTGGTGTGCACCGAGCGCCGCTGGTACCTCGTCGCCTGGGACGTCGACCGCGAGGACTGGCGTACGTTCCGGGTGGACCGGGTCACGCCCACCCCGCCGCACGGACCGCGCTTCACCCCTCGTACGCCACCGGCCGAGGACCTGGCGGCGTACGTCTCCAGGGGCGTCTCCACGCGCGCGTACGCCTCGCACGCCGTCGTCAGGCTGCTGGTGCCCGTGGCGGAGGCCGCCGAGCGGATCTCGCCCTCCGCCGGGACGCTGGAGGCGGAAGGGGAGGACAGCTGCGTCCTGCGCACCGGGGCCGCGAACCTGGACGTGATGGTGCTTCACGTGATGATGACGGGCCTGGAGTTCGAGGTGCTCGAACCCGCCGAGCTCACCGGGGCGATCAGGACGGCGCGGGACCGGCTGTCCCGGGCTCTGGATCGGGCCGACGAGCCGGGGACACCGCCGCGTACGGCACTGTCGTGAAGTTGTGCGGGCCGCATGCGGGGGTTGTGTGCTGGAACCGTGTATTTCCTATGCGGTGTCAGCTTCCGGGGCGCCTACGGGAATCGGAATGAATAGGCCCGCCGCACCGGCGGATCAACCCATTCCATTGGGCTGACCGATGGGCTGTCCTAGGCGGCGACACCGCGGTCCAGAATTACGTTCGAAGGTGTGCGAAACGCGCGCCGTACCCCTCGTACGAGTGACGGAGTTAGGCCGAAACGGTTACTGCGATTCTGTGACAGAAGTGTGACCGCGGGGGGATAAGCGGCGCGTGGTGAGGGGTCGGGCTTCCCCGGTGGCGAAGGGCCGCCTAACGTGGCGTTCATGGCACCCATTCCCACTCCTCCCGCGGAGCCTCAGGACAGCACGGAACCCTATGTCGGGCTGGAGGCGAGCAGCGCGGAGCACCGGGCCAGGGAACACGGCTGGTCCACGGTGCGCTCGCTGCCGCCCGGCGCGATCATCACCATGGAGTACCGCGCGGGGCGGCTGAACTTCGAGGTCAGCGACGGCAGGGTGACCCGCTGCTGGAAGGGCTGACGGCGCCGCCGACGTGATGTGCGAAGGCCCCCGGCTCGTCAGGATCCGGGGGCCTTCGCGGTGCGGGGAGAGGCTGTGCGTACCGTCCCGCGGTTCTGGGTGTTCCTCAGGGCCCCGTCACGGGGCGGGCCGAGGTGTTCGTCGGCGTGCGCGGCGCGCGGTCCGGCTGCGGCGGGCGGCGGCTGCCGACCGGGGTCACGGGCGTGCGCTCGGAGCGTGCCGCGTGCGGACCGGGAGCCATCGTGCCCGCTGCCCGCGGCGCACGGGAGCCCGTCGCCTCGTGGGCCGGCGAGTCCCCCTCGACGAGGGTGGGCTGCGTGACCATGACGGGTGCGCCCGCCGGGGCCGGGGCGGGGGAGCCCGCCGATGCGGGCGCGGGGCGGGCGCGACGGGCACGCCAGGTGTCGCGCAGGCCGAAGATCCATACCTCGGCGCGGGCGATCAGCGGCTCGAACCAGGGCAGCGCCAGCAGGATCAGCAGACCCGCGGCCCAGCCCAGGACCACGTCGCTCAGCCAGTGGGTGCCGAGGTAGACGGTGGTCAGGCCGACGCCCAGGGAGACCACCGCGGAGACCGCGGACAGCCAGCGCCTGGCCTGCGGGGTCGAGGCCAGATAGGCGAGGATTCCCCAGGTCACAACGGCGTTCGCGGTATGACCGGACGGAAATATATCGCCGCCGAGCCACATCTCGTTCGAGCCGACCGTGGTCGCGTAGTGCGGGCCGAGGCGGCCCATGCCGATCTTGGCGGCACCGACCGTGATGTTCAGCAGCAGCAGTGAGGCCCCCAGCGTGAGCAGGGGACGCAGGGTGTGCTGCCGCCAGGACCGCCAGCCCAGCCACGCGGTGACCATCACCGCTGTAGGGCCGCGCTGGCCGAGCACCACGTAGTAGTCGAGGAAGGCGTGGATCTCCGACCACTGCTGGTAGGGGCGGAAGAACATGACCTGCCAGTCCAGCCGGACCAGCCATGAGGTGATCACGACGGCCCACACGATGGCCACGTAGAAGGCCAGGGTCGCGGTGAAGAGCACGACCCTGTGCCGGTTCATGACCGGCACATCGATGTGGGCCGGGCGTTCCGGCTCGCGGTCCAGCCGGGCGAAGACCCGCTCAAGACGAGTCAGCAATCGTTTGGTACGCACTCAATCGACGTTACAGCGAGTGAGCTGTGTTCCAGGTCGATTCACTCGCTTTGTGATGACGATGTGATGTGGGATTCCTCTCAGGATGATGTCAATTTCCAATGAATCGCTTATCCGCCATGGCTGAACCCTTCAATTCCATTGATCAGGTGTGAGTTCGATTTGCGGTTCTTATATTTCCGTTCACCTGAAGATTGGGTGAAATTATCCGTCCGCTCACCCGGCGTCACGGAGTCGATCATGGAAGACGGGGGGTCGGCTCCCGCTTCGGGGTCCCCGGGGTGAAGCCCAGGGAGTAATTAGGTGGACATGTCATGTACTGCCCATGAAGTATGGGTGTCGACCAGGTTTCGGAGGGGAAACGTACGGGGGCAAGATGATCAAGAAGGTGTTCCGCGCCGACCTGCCGTTATCGGTGCTGGACCTGGGCTCGATGGACGTCACGGAGCTGACCTGCCCGCCGTCCGAGGTGCGGCGTACGCCGAGGCTGACCCGGCACGCGCATCCCAGGCTGTGCTCGGTGGTGTTCGCCCAGTACGGGGGAGTGAGAGTGACGCAGGTCGGACGGGAGGCGGTACTGGGCGCGCGGGACTTCGCGCTCTGCGACGGGTCCCGGCCGTTCGGCGTGCGGCCGGCCGGCCGCGGCAGGGCCACGGTGGTGCGGGCCCATGTGCCCCGCGCGATGCTCCCGCTCTCGGCCCCGGAGATAGACCGCTTACTGGTGACGCGCCTGTCGGGACAGGAGGGGACCGGAGCACTGTTCACCCGGTTCCTCAGCGGCGTGGCCGCGGACTGCGACTCCTACCGGCCCGCGGACGTCGCCCGGCTGAGCGCGGTGGGCCTGGACCTGCTCGCCGCCGCGCTCGCCCATCACGCCGACACCGACGCCCAGGCACCGGACGAGTCCGTCCGCCGTGGTCTGCTGCTGAGCGTGGAGGCCTTCGTCCGCGAGCACCTGCACGACCCTGACCTCTCCGCGCGGACCGTCGCCGCCGCCCATCACATCTCCGTGAGCTACCTGCACCGTCTTTTCAGGACCCGCGGCACCACGGTCGCGGCGCTGATCCGCCGCCACCGCCTCGAAGGCGCCCGCAGGGACCTGACGGATCCACGGCTGCGGGAGGTTCCGGTGCACCAGATCGCCGCCCGCTGGGGCTTCAAGGGGCACGCCGCCTTCACCCGCACCTTCCGTACCGCCTACGACATCGTGCCCAGCCACTACCGCCGCCGGGCCCTCGGCCTTCCCGCATAGCCTCTCGGCCCGCCGGGTGCCGAGGAGTGCCCGCCGGTTGCGGAAGAGCTTCCGGCGGGCCGGAGGCACACACGCGGAAGTACCGGCGGCGCTTCCGCGCCGCCGGTACCACGTCAGGTCAGCCGCTCAAGGCCGCTGTCAGCCCGCCCACACTGCGCTGTCGCAGTAGGAGTCACCGCTGGTCTTGTGCAGACAGATCTTGAACGTGTACGCCGTGCCCTCGGCGAGGTTGTAGACGCCGCCGTTACTGGCGCTCACCGTCTTGCTGGTGCCCGCGGTGCCGGCCTGGACCGTGTACCGCGTCGTTCCGTTCGGGTTGTAGACGAACAGCTTGGCGGCGTACCCGTCCGCCTCCAGGTCGTCGACCCTGACGATGTCGCCGCCCGCGGTGAACTGGACCCGGCCGCCCGGGTCGCCGTCATCGGTGTGCATCTCGTGATCCACGGCGAGGGCGGGACTGCCCGCGGTGAGCAGGAGCCCCACGGCCGCGACGGGCGTTCCGACCAGGGTAAGAATTCGCTTTGCTCGCATGTGCACTCCTCTTCAGGACGATTCCAAGGTCAGGACGCCGGAACCACCTGGCGTCCGTTGCTCCGCCAGCCTTTCGTTATCTCCCCGGAGGAGTCGTTAGCGGCAAGTGGACGGTCCTGTGCATGGAGTCGACAGTGGGGACGGGTGCGCCGCCAGGTGCGTACGACCACGAGCTGTCACCCGGAACCGGTCGCCCCGGAAGGGCTAGCTTGGATACGGGGGAACGTGGCGTACGACACACCCTGCTGGAAGCAACGTGAGAGGTCCGCCACGCGTCAGTGGCCGGAACTCGCGTACGCTGACGGCTCACTCGCCTTTGTTGCGTGGGCCGGGACTCCGCTCTCCCAGGCCGCAGCCGCAGGGAGTCCCCACCCCGCGGTCCCGCCGAACGCGAGGGAACATCTGGGAGGTAGTGCATGTCCGGGACGACTACGGCCGCTGCGCGATGCCGTCGGGAGACCGGAGCCGGTGCCAACCGCTGGGTCGTCCTGGTCGTCCTCTGCGTCAGCCTGCTCCTGGTCGCCCTCGACGCCACCGTCCTGCATGTCGCGGTGCCCGCCGTCACCGAGGACCTCAGGCCCGGCGGGATAGAGCTCCTCTGGATCGTCGACGTCTACCCGCTCGTCTGCGCCTCGCTCCTCATTCTCTTCGGCACGCTGGGCGACCGCGTCGGCCGCCGCCGGATCCTTCTCCTCGGCTACTCGCTGTTCGGTGTCGCCTCCGGACTCGCGGCCTTCTCCGACAGCGCGCACATGCTCATCGGCGCGCGCGCCCTGCTCGGCGTCGGCGGCGCGATGATCATGCCCGCGACGCTCTCCATCCTCCGGCAGGTCTTCCCCGACCGGCGGGAACGGGCGCTCGCCATCGGGATCTGGAGCGCCGTGGCCGCCGTCGGCGCGGCGGTCGGGCCGCTGCTGGGCGGATTCCTGCTGGAGCACTTCTGGTGGGGCTCCGTCTTCCTCGTCAACATCCCGCTGATGCTGGTCAGCCTGCCCATCGGACGGCTGCTGCTGCCCGAGTCGAAGGGCGACGGCAAGGGACCCTGGGATGTCGTCGGCGCGCTGATGGGTGCCGCCGCGCTCTTCGGCCTCGTCCTCGGCGTGAAGCGGCTCGGCGGCGGCGAGGCGCCCTTCAGCCCGTTCACCCTGGTACCGCTGCTGGCCGGCGCGGCGCTGATGGTGGCCTTCGTACGACGACAGCGGCGGCGCGAGCATCCGCTGGTCGATCTGCGGATGTTCTCCCGGCCCGCGTTCAGTACGTCCGTCTGCTGCATCGTGCTCGCCATGCTCGCCCTGGTCGGGCTTGAGCTGATCGCCGCCCAGTACCTCCAGCTCGTGCTCGGGCTCTCGCCGCTGGAGACGGGGCTGCGGCTGCTGCCGCTCACCGTCGCCGCGATGGCGGCGGGGCTGGCCGGCGCGAAGCTGCTGCGACGGTTCGGGCCGCGCGCGATGGTCTGCTCCGGCTTCTGCGTCACCGCCGCCGCCGTGATCACGCTCCTCCCGATGGGCGGGCGGGACAACACGGGGCTGCTGCTCTTCGGGTTCGTGCTGCTCGGCTTCGGCCTGGAGATGACCCTCTTCGGGGCCTACGAGTCGATGCTCAGCGAGGCGCCGCCGGCCCAGGCGGGCGGGGCGGCCGCGATCGGGGAGACCTCCTATCAGCTGGGCGCGGGCATCGGCATCGCGCTGCTGGGGAGCGTGATGAACGCGGCGTACACGCCCCGGCTGTCGTCGGTTCCGGGGGTTCCGGCCTCCGATTCCAAGGCGGCGGGGCACTCGCTGGGAGAGGCGTACGAGGTCGCCGCGCGGCTCGGGGGGCATCCCGGCGCGGTCCTGCGGCAGGTGGCTCGGGACTCCTTCGTGCATGGGCTGCATGTGACGCTGCTGGTCAGTGCGGGGCTGCTGCTCCTCGGGGCGGTCATGGCGCTGCGGCTGCCGCGGGTCATGGAGTGCGAGGCGCCTGCGGCGGGCTCGGCGGAAATTCCGGCGCCCCGGGAAGTGGCGTCGTCCCGCGTCTCCGTGTAGTTCTCCCGCCCGCGCACCGCCGGTGCGGCCCCGACAACAAGTGCGGGTCTCCCGTGGGGGTCGCCCGCCGTGCGCGGCCGCGAGTTCGTGGGTCGGTCGGCCGCCGTCCGCGGCTGTGGGTTCGTGGGGCGCTGGACGTGCGGGACACCGCGTCGTAACGTCGGCGCACCAGTCGTAACTAGCGGTGCTAGTTTCAGAGTCCCGGAGGCTGTGCATGTCCGCGTCCTCGAAGTTGCCCCCCTTCGACCCGGCCGACCCGCTGGGTCTCGACGATCTGCTGGACGCGGAGGATCTGGCGGTCCGCGACACCGTGCGGGCCTGGGCCGCGGACCGGGTGCTGCCGTACGTCGCCGAGTGGTACGAGAAGGGGGAGCTGCCCGGAATCCGGGAGCTGGCGCGGGAGTTGGGCGGGATCGGGGCGCTCGGGATGTCGCTTCAGGGGTACGGGTGCGCGGGCGCCTCCGCCGTGCAGTACGGGCTGGCCTGTCTGGAGCTGGAGGCTGCCGACTCCGGCATCCGGTCGCTCGTGTCGGTGCAGGGATCCCTCGCGATGTACGCCGTCCACCGGTTCGGGTCGGAGGAGCAGAAGCAGCGGTGGCTGCCCGGCATGGCCGCCGGTGAGGTGATCGGATGCTTCGGGCTCACCGAGCCCGACCACGGATCCGACCCGGGCTCCATGCGGACGTACGCCAAGCGCGACGGCGGGGACTGGGTCCTCAACGGCCGGAAGATGTGGATCACCAACGGGTCGGTCGCCGGTGTCGCCGTGGTGTGGGCGCAGACCGACGAGGGGATCCGCGGATTCGTCGTGCCCACCGACGTGGCCGGGTTCTCCGCCCCCGAGATCAAGCACAAGTGGTCGTTGCGCGCCTCCGTCACCAGCGAACTGATCCTGGACGACGTACGGCTGCCCGCCGACGCCGTGCTGCCGGAGGTCACCGGGCTGAAGGGGCCGCTGGCGTGTCTGTCGCACGCGCGGTACGGGATCGTGTGGGGTGCGATGGGCGCAGCGCGGGCCAGTTTCGATGCCGCGGTCGAATACGCCAAGACGCGTGAGCAGTTCGGGCGGCCCATCGGCGGCTTCCAGCTCACCCAGGCCAAACTCGCCGACATGGCGGTCGAACTGCACAAGGGGATCCTGCTCGCCCACCACCTCGGGCGGCGCATGGACGCGGGGCGGCTGCGCCCGGAGCAGGTCAGCTTCGGCAAGCTCAACAATGTGCGGGAGGCGATCGAGATCTGCCGGACCGCGCGTACCGTTCTCGGCGCCAACGGCATCTCGCTCGAATACCCGGTGATGCGGCACGCCACGAACCTGGAGTCGGTGCTCACCTATGAGGGCACCGTCGAAATGCACCAACTCGTGCTGGGCAAGGCGCTCACCGGACTCGATGCCTTCCGGTAGACCCGTGAGGGGCCCCGGGCGAGGCAGGGCCGGTGAGCGGCCCTGCCTCAGCTCTGGTTGAAGAAGCCGTCGGTCGGACGGCTCGCGGCCTCGCCGCTGACGATCTCCGTGTTGGCAGGGGTCAGCAGGAAGACGCGGGTGGCGACCCGCTCGATGGTGCCGCGCAGGCCGAAGGTCAGGCCGGCCGCGAAGTCCACCACGCGCTTGGCGTCGGCGGGCTCCATGGACGTGAGGTTGATGATGACCGGGATGCCGTCCCGGAAGAGTTCGCCGATTCCGCGTGCGTCCCGGAAGCTGTCCGGGGTGACCGTGCCGATCCGGCGGCCCTTCTCCTCGGCCGTCTCGGAAGCGACCTTCACACGAGGGTCGGTGACCCAGGCATCTCCGGTCTCCTGGTTCTCGGCGTAGTTGTCGTCGTCGTAGTAACGCTCGTCATCGTTGTCGTCGACGAGGCCAAGCCAGGCACTCGCCTTGCGCACCGATCCCATGGACGCCTCCTCTCACAGCGGTCTTTCTTGCTTTCCGCATCCCCATGGTCGTCCATGATGCGGATGTAGCGCCAAGGGGATAGACGCCGCGCGGGGGTTTCGTGACGGTACTGGTGCACAGCGAATTCGTCGAGAGCCCGCGTTTCCCAAGGGTCCTGCTGTGCACGGCTGCTGACTGAGAGTGAAATATGATTCTCAACGGCGTTCGGGTGACGGATGGTGCGTACGGGTGAACGAGGTGGTCGATACGATGCCGCAGCTCAACTTCGTACGCATCACGGGGGAGTGTCGTGTTCGGGATTGTGAGGCCTTGCGCCCATCGCCTCGGTGAAGGACTCAAGACGCAGTGGATGGCGCATTTGTGCGGGCTGTGCCTCGCGCTGCGCGGGGACCACGGTCAGTTCGCCAGGGTCGTCACCAACTATGACGGCTTGCTGGTATCGGTTCTGACGGAGGCTCAGGCCGAACGTGCCACGGGGTGGCGGCGTACGGCGGGGCCCTGTCCGTTGCGCGGTATGCGCACGGCGTCCGTCGCGCAGGGCGAGGGTGCGCGGCTCGCCGCCGCCGTCTCGCTGGTGCTGGCCTCGGCCAAGGTGCGCGACCACGTGGCCGACGGGGACGGGCTGTTGGCGCGCAGGCCGGTTGCGCTCGCCGCTCGCCGGGTCGCCAGGAGCTGGGGGCGCGCGGGTGCGCGTACCGGCGCGGACGTCGGATTCGACACCGCGGTGCTGGTCGACGCGGTGGACCGGCAGCTCGGTGTGGAGGCGCTGGCCGGGCTCGGGACGCCGCTGCTGACCGTCACCGAGCCGACCGAGACGGCGACCGCAGCGGCCTTCGCGCACACCGCCGTGCTCGCCGGAAGGCGGGGCAACGCGGTACCGCTCGCCGAGACCGGACGGCTCTTCGGACGGCTCGCGCATCTCCTGGATGCCGTGGAGGACCGGGAAACTGACGCCGCGTCGGGCGCGTGGAACCCGCTCACGGGGACCGGGACGCCGCTCACCGAAGCCCGTCGGCTCGCCGACGACGCGCTGCACGGCATACGGCTGGCGCTGCGCGAGGTGGAGTTCACCGACGGCAGGCTGGCGCACATCCTGCTCGCGCACGAACTGCGCAACTCCGTGGACCGCGCCTTCGGTACGAGCTCGTGCGGGCACCGGGTGGACGTATACGGTCCGCCGCCGACGGGACCGTACGCGCCGCCCGGCGGCCCGGGTGGACCGCCGTTCCCTCCGGAACCGCCGCGCCGCGACCGCCGCGGGCTCCTCGCGGGCTGTCTGGTGTGGGCGGGGCTGGCCTGTACGTGCCAGATGTGCTGCGGCGAGTTCGAGGACCCGTGGAGCCGGCAGCGCAGGGACGGGCTCTGCAGCCAGAGCGACTGCGACTGCAGTGGATGCGGAGACTGCTGCCAGTGCTGTGACTGCTGCGGCAAGTGCTGCGAAGGGTGCGACTGCGGGTGTGACTGTGGCTGCTGACGGGCGTGTCTGCGGCTGGTGACGAGGCGCCGGGGTGCCGTCCCGCCGCCTGTGCAGGACGGCAGCCCGGGGTCGGAGGTGGACGTCCGTCTCAGTCCTTGATCTCC
Source organism: Streptomyces sp. NPDC088747 (assembly GCF_044751025.1). Classification (NCBI taxonomy): domain Bacteria; kingdom Bacillati; phylum Actinomycetota; class Actinomycetes; order Kitasatosporales; family Streptomycetaceae; genus Streptomyces; species Streptomyces sp. NPDC088747. The sequence goes on along the minus strand of NZ_JBIVKZ010000023.1, from coordinate 117,049 downwards.
GGCGGGGAGATCTCCGACTTCTCGATCTCCGAGCCGGTCGTACCCCACTTCTTGAGGATCCTGTCGTACGTCCCGTCGGCTATCAGCCGGTTCACCGCGGCCTGGAAGGCGGGCGCCAGCTCGGTGCCCTTCTTGAAGGCGAAGCCGACGTCGAGGCGGTGGTACTCGCTGAGGAACTTCACGCCCTCCTGGTGGGCGACCGCGTAACGCAGGCCGTTGATCGTGCTCATCACGATGTCGCTGCGGCCCTGTTGCAGCGAGGACCAGATCGCGCCCTGCTCGCTGTACGTCTGCACCTTGTAGGCGTCCTCGCCCGCGTCCGTGCAGACCTTCTTGTTGTCCTCCAGCGTCGCCTCGAAGGTCGTGCCCGCGGCGGTCGCCACGTTCAGACCGCACAGCTGCTTCAGATCGGTGATCTTCGTCAGCTTGCTGTCGTCGCGGGTGGCGAAACCCTGGCCGTCGTTGATGTAGGTGACGAAGTCGATGGTGGCGCGACGCTCGTCGGTCACACCGAAGTTGCCGATCCCGAGGTCGTACTTGCCGCTGTCGAGGGCCGGCAGGATCGCCTCGAAGCTCGCTGCCTGGTAGTGCAGTTCGATGCCGAGGGTCTTGGCGACCGCGTTCGCGAAGTCGACGTCCTGTCCCGCGAGCGTCTTGCCGTCCTGCAGGTAGGCGGTGCCGGGCGGCTGGCCGGAGACGCTGACGGCGATGTCGAGGCCGCTGACGCCGGAGGGCAGCAGTTTCGCCGCCGCCGGGTCCTCCTTGACGGCCGAGACCACGTCGGTCGTCGGGATTCCGTCGCTGTTGACCGCGGCCTGGGCGCCGGTTCCGCCGGCGCCCGTGCTCTCCGGGTCACCGGAACCGCAGGCCGTGAGCAGCAGAGCCGCGGAGGTTACCAGGGCGAAAGGTATGAAACGGCGACTTCGGGGTCGCGAAAGCGTACTCATGGCGTACGGATCTCCTGAGCAGGCGGAGGCAGGGGGAGGCGTGTGGAAGCGGGCGGAGGCAGGCGGAAGCCGGGCAGGCGAGAGCGGGCAGGCTGAAGGCTGCGGGGAGCTGGGCTCAGTGCGCGAGGGGGGCGCGGAGAACGCGTGTGAAGGCGTGGGCGACGGTGCTCGGAAGGCACCGGGAAAACGCAGAAGGCGCCCGTCGGACAGGGCGCCGGAGGTCAGCTCAACAGGAAGAGGACCACACTCGACCGAAGTCGATGTGGGAGCGCGTGACCAGCCACTGCTGCGAGTGCATGGGCCAAGTGGAACAGGCATCCGTTTCCGCGTCAACTGACCTGAGACGTACGGCTCACAGTGTGGACACCCTTGACAACGAAGGGAATCGCGGCCGTACTCTCGTCGGACGGCCATGCTGAGGGGCTCGGCCGTGGGACGTCCTCGCGACGACTCGTGTGGCCCGCCCGGTCCTGGTGACCGTACGGCCTCGTGTGAAGGCACCACCGTGTTCGACTCGACGCATCACGGAGCCTTCGCATGTCGTCCGACACCCTCACCAAGGTGGCCGCACCGGAAGACGCGGCGCCCCCGCGCATCGTCCCGCAGCGCCGTCTCGGCCAGTGGACCGCCGCCGTCGTCGTCCTGGTCCTGCTCGGGCTCGCCCTCAACTCCGTGGTGCGCAACGACGCCTTCCAGTGGGACGTCGTGGGCGACTACTTCACCACCGCCGCGGTGCTGCGCGGGCTCTGGCTCACCCTCTGGCTGACCGTGCTCGTCATGGTGCTCGGCTTCGCCCTCGGGACCCTGCTCGCCGCGTTCCGGCTCTCCGCCAACCCCGTGCTGAGGGCGGTGAGTTGGGGATACGTCTGGCTGTTCCGGTCGATGCCGATCCTGGTGCAGCTGCTGTTCTGGTTCAACATCGGAGTGCTGTACCCGGAGATCCTCGGGATCAGGACGGTGAACCTGCTCGGCCCGGTCACCGTCGCCATCATCGGCCTCACCCTGCACGAGGCCGCGTACGCCGCCGAGGTGGTGCGCGGCGGCATCCTCTCCGTCGACCGCGGTCAGATCGAGGCCGCGCAGGCGCTCGGGCTGAGCCGGTGGCGCCGCTGGTGGAGGATCGTGCTGCCGCAGGCGATGCGCTCCATCGTGCCGCCGGCCGGGAACATGCTGATCGGCACCCTCAAGGGCACCTCCATCGTCAGCGTCATCGCCGTGCAGGACCTGCTCTACTCCGTCCAGCTCGTCTACCACCGCACCTACCAGGTCATGCCGTTGCTCATGGTGGCCACGCTCTGGTACGTCGTCGTCACCTCGGTGCTCAGCGTCGGCCAGTACTACGTGGAGCGGCACTACGCGCGCGGTTCGGAGCGCACCCGATGAGCGCCGGACGGCCCGCCCTGGTGATCGTCGGCGCCGGGCCGCGCGGCACCGGCCTCCTGGAGCGGATCGCCGCCAACCTGCCTGAGCTGTACGGCGGTTCGGGCGCGGCGGGAGGCGAGGGCGCCGGGGGGACAGGGGGAGTCGCGGGCGCCGGGGACGACCCGGGGTTCGACATCCATCTCGTCGACCCCCATCCGCCGGGCGGCGGACGCATCTGGCGCGAGGAGCAGTCGCCGCTCCTGTGGATGAACTCGCAGGCCCAGGACGTCACCATGTTCACCGACGAGACGGTGGCCATGGACGGACCGGTGGTCGAGGGCCCCACGCTGCACGAATGGGCGGACCTCGACGGACGCGTCTTCGCGGACCGGCAGCGCCAGGGCGGCTACCTGCGCTGGGTGTACGAACGGACCGTGGACGCCCTGCCGCCGGGCATCCGGGTGCGGCACCACCGGCGCCGTGCCCTGCGCGTCGAAGGACCGCGCGGAGGCCGCCAGCAGGTGTGGCTCGAAGGCGTGGCCCGGCCGCTCGCCGCAGACCTCGTGGTCCTCACGCTCGGCCACCTCGACGCCGAACCCGACGATGAGCAACGGGACTTGGCGGCGTACGCGGAGCGGCACCACCTGGTGCACCTGCCGCCTGACTTCACCGCCGACAGCGACCTCTCCGCGCTGGAGGCGCGCGAACCGGTGCTGGTGCGCGGCTTCGGACTCGCCTTCGTCGACCTGATGGTGCTGCTGACGGAGGGGCGTGGCGGACGGTACGAGGGCGACACGTACATCCCGTCCGGGCGCGAGCCGATCATGTACGTCGGCTCGCGGCGCGGGGTTCCCTACCACTCCAAGATCGGTTACGACTGGGAGGGCGAACGGCCGCCGCTGCCACGGTTCCTGGGGCCCGCCGAGATCGACGGACTGCTGGCGCGGCCGGACGGGTTCGACTTCCGGCGGGACGTCCAGCCGCTGATCGAGAAGGAACTGGGGTTCGCGCACTACCACCGGCTGTTCGCGGCCCACTCCGAGCGCACGCGGATGGCCTGGACGGACTTCGAGGAGAAGTACGCCGCCGCCGACTCCGCCGAGATCCAGGCACTGGTGGCGTCCGCCGTGCCGGATCCGGGCGACCGGCTCGACCTCGCGGCCCTCGACCATCCGCTGGACGACGTGCGGTTCACGTCGTCCGAGGAGCTTCAGGCGGGCCTGCGCGCGTACATCGAAGAGGACCTGACACGCCGTCATGATCCGGCCGGCAGCCCGGATCTGGCCGTCTTCCTCGGGCTGCTCTCCGTATACGGTCAGCTGGTCAGGCTCGGTGACATCGGCCCGTGGTGGCACGGCTTCTTCAGCTGTCTCGCGTCGGGGCCGCCCGGACCCCGGCTGCGGCAGCTGCTCGCCCTGTCGCGGGCCGGGATCCTGAGGTTCGTGGGCGCCGACATGACCGTCACCGCCGAGGACGGCGTCTTCCGGGCCCACAGCGCCACCGCGCCCGGCGTGAGTGTCGAGGCCCGCGCGCTCGTCGAGGCGCGGCTGCCGCACCCCACGGTCGAGCGCACCTGTGACCCGCTGCTGCGCCGGCTGTACGCGGAGGGCGCCGCCGCCACTCCCGAGGGGCTGCTCGCCGTGGACCCCGTCGACAGCAGGGTCCTGGACCGCTCCGGCACCCCGCATCCCCGGCGTTTCGCGCTCGGTCCGCACACCGACGCGCGCGGCTCGGGGGCGTTCACCCGGCCGCGTACCGGCGGTCCGGCCTTCCGGCAGAACGACGCGGCCGCGCGTGCGGCGCTGGCGTTCCTGCGCGCGCTCTCCTGTCGGGCCGCGGCCTGAAGCTCCGAGCACGACGCGCTCACCACCCGGCTCTCCGCCCCCGGTCCGCCGTACCCGCCCGGCGTTCCGCCCACGTCCCCCTCCTGCCTCCGAGGAACCCTCATGTCTCTGACCAGTGATCCACCCCGCGCCAGAACGGCCTCCGAACCGGAGGACCTGGGTGCGCTCAAGGTCGTGCCGGTCCGCCACCCCTGGCGGTGGGCGGCGGTCGTCGTGACCGCTGTGCTGCTGGCGCAGTTCGCGCACGGGCTCGCCACCAACGCCGGCTGGGAGTGGGAGGTGTTCGCCGACTACATAACGGCGGACGTGGTCCTCAAGGCCGTCTGGGTCACCATCCAACTGACCTTCTACGGGACGGCGTTGGGCTTCGCGCTCGGTATCGTGCTGGCCTTCATGCGACTGTCGGCGAGCCCGTTCCTGAAGGGCGTGGCCTTCGCCTACATCTGGGCGTTCCGCTCGATCCCGCTGATCGTGCAACTGCTCTTCTGGTTCAACCTCGCCTACCTCTACCAGGAGTTGCGGTTCGGCATCCCGTTCGGGCCCGGCTTCTTCTCCTTCCCCACGATGGACCTGGTCGGGGCCATGAGTGCCGCCGTGCTCGGGCTCGCGCTGCACCAGGCGGCCTATGCGGCGGAGATCGTGCGCGGCGGCGTACTGGCCGTGGACGGCGGGCAGTTGGAGGCCGCCGCCGCGCTCGGCATCCCCCGGCTGCGGCAGATCCGGCGGATCGTGCTGCCGCAGGCGATGCGGTCGATCCTGCCGAACGCCGCCAACGAGGTGATCTCCCTCTTCAAGGGCACCTCGATCGTCTCCGTGATGGCGATCGGCGAACTCTTCTACCAGGTCCAGGTGATCTACGGCCGCAACGGCCGGGTCGTGCCGCTCCTGATGGTCGCCACCGCCTGGTACATCCTCCTGACCACGGTGCTCTCGATCATCCAGTACTACGTCGAACGACACTTCGCGAAGGGGACCACCCGATGAGCGCCACGGTCACGAAGGACGAGGGCACCCAGGACCGGACGGGACCGATGGTCGACATCAAGTCCGTCCACAAGAGCTTCGGTTCGCTGGAGGTGCTCAAGGGTGTCGACCTGGAGGTGCGCACCGGCGAGGTGACCGTCATCCTCGGCCCGTCCGGATCCGGCAAGTCGACGCTGCTGCGCACCATCAACCATCTGGAGAAGGTCGACCAGGGCTGGATCAGCGTCGACGGCACGCTCGTCGGCTACCGGCGCTCCGGGGACAAGCTCTACGAACTGCGCGAGCGCGAGATCCTCAGGCAGCGCACCCGGATCGGCTTCGTCTTCCAGAACTTCAACCTCTTCCCGCACCTCACCGTGCTGGACAACATCGTCGAGGCACCCGTCTCCGCGCTGAAGCGGCCGCGCAGGGACGCCGTGGAGGCCGCGGGCAGACTGCTCGACCGGGTGGGTCTCTCCGACAAGGCGGACGCCTACCCCAAGCAGTTGTCCGGCGGTCAGCAGCAGCGCGTCGCGATCGCCCGTGCGCTGGCCCTGGAGCCGAAGCTGCTGCTCTTCGACGAGCCGACCTCCGCGCTCGACCCCGAACTGGTCGGCGAGGTCCTCGACGTCATCAAGGACCTGGCCCACCAGGGCACCACGATGATCGTGGTCACGCACGAGATCGGCTTCGCCCGCGAGGTGGCCGACACCGTCGTCTTCATGGACGACGGCCGCGTGGTCGAGCAGGGCGCCCCCGGTGACGTACTCGACAAGCCACGGCACGAGCGGACCCGGGCGTTTCTCTCCAAGGTCCTGTGACGAGCCCTCAGTTCCTTCTCGACTCATCAGTAAACCCCTGCAAACCCAAGGAGTTCGCCCATGTTGTCCCGACGTACCTTCGCAGTCTCGGTTGCCGCCCTCGTCACCGCACCGCTGCTCAGCGCCTGCGGCGGTGACAGTGACGCGGCGACCGGGACGGGCGGTTCGGACACCAAGAAGGTCGGCAGCATCAACATCGGCCCCGACCAGAACCGGGTCCGCGGCAAGAAGGTCGACGAGATCGCCGCGCTCGTGCCGGCGGCCATCGCCGAGCGCGGCACGCTGAAGCTCGGCCAGAGCGCCGACGCCTCGCCGCCACTCGGGTTCTACGCGACCGACGACAGAACCCGGATCGGCTCGGAGATCGACCTCGCGACGCTCGTCGCGGACACCCTCGGACTCAAGCTCGACAACGAGGAGGTGTCCTGGGAGAACCTCTTCGTCGGGCTGGACAGCGGCAAGTTCGACGCCGTGTTCTCCAACGTCACCGTCACCGAGGAGCGCAAGGAGAAGTACGACTTCGCGACCTACCGCCTCGACAACATCTCCTTCGAGGCGAAGAAGGGCGGGGACTGGGCGGTCAAGGAACCCAAGGACGTCGCGGGCAGGACCATCGCCGTCTCCTCCGGCACCAACCAGGAGAAGATCCTCGTCGACTGGAGCAAGCAGAACGAGGACGCCGGGCTGGAGCCCGTGGACATCAAGTACTTCCAGAAGGACACGGACTACTACCTGGCGCTCCAGTCGGGACGTATCGACGCCTACCTCGGCCCGAGCCCGTCGGCCGTCTACCACGTCGCGTCCGCCGGCCAGACCGAGATCGTCGGCACGCTCTCCGGGGCCGGCGACGAGCTCCAGGGCAAGATCGCCGCCACCACGAAGAAGGACAGCGGGCTCGTGGACGCCTACGCCGCCGCCATCGACCACGTGATCGAGAACGGCACCTACGCCGAGGTGCTCAAGCGCTGGGGGCTGTCGACCGAGGCCGTCGAGAAGTCCGAGATCAACCCGCCCGGTCTGCCGAAGACCCAGTCGTAGTGCACTCCGGTCTGCCGTAGACCGGGTCGTAGTCCATCCACTCCGGTCTCCCCAAGGCCCGGTCGTAGTCCGCTCCGGTCCGCCCAAGACCCAGTCGTAGTCCACCCGGGTCCGGCGGGTTCCGCACGGGTTCCGCCGGACCCCAGTTCCTCGCTGAGAGGTCCACCCAAGATGACCGCACCGAACGGCCGGGCGCTTCTGCACCTGGCCGCCGCCCTCGACCAACCGGCGGCGTACGACGCCGCCTCCCACGTGGAGTTGGCGCGGCTCGCCGAGCGCGGGGCACTCGACTTCGTGACGCTCGGCGACACCTTCGCGCGCCCGGGACCCGACGCGCTCGCCGTCCTCGCACGGGTCGCGCCCCTCACCCGCCGGGTCGGTCTGGTGCCGACCGTGACCACCACACACACCGAGCCCTTCCACGTCCAGGCGGCCGTGGCCACCCTCGACTGGGTCAGCCGCGGCCGGGCCGGCTGGCGGATCGACGTGTCGACGTCCGAGGGCGAGGCGCGGCTGTTTGGCCGCCGGCACGCCGCGACCGCCGACGCGCTGTGGCGCGAGGCCGGCGAAGTCGCCGACGTGGCCGCCCGGTTGTGGGACAGCTGGCAGGACGACGCCGAGATACGCGACGAGGAGACCGGGCGCTTCATCGACCGGGACAGGCTGCACCACGTCGACTTCGAGGGCCCGACCTTCTCGGTGAAGGGCCCCTCGATCGTGCCGCGCCCTCCGCAGGGCCACCCGGTCCGGGTCGTCGACGCCACCGAGAGCCACGCCCGGCAGACCGCGGCCCGGTACGCCGACGTGGTGATCGTGCGGGTCGCGGGCCCGGCGCAGGCCCGAGCCCTGCGGGCCGAACTGCGGGACGGCGCCGCGCGGTTCGGGCGGAACCCGGACGAGCTGCGGGTCCTCGCCGGACTCACCGTCGACCTCGGCGACGGCGAGCACGCGGCCGAGCCCGGCCACGGCGGCGGCGGACCCCGGCAGACCGCGCGGGGCCCGCTGTACCGGGGCGGGCCCGTGGACCTCGCCGACCTGATCGCCTCCTGGCACCAGGCCAACGCAGCCGACGGCTTCCACCTCACGCCCGTCGAACCGCACCGTGACCTGGAGCGGCTCGTCAACGGAACGGTGGCGCTGCTCCAACACCGAGGTCTCTTCCGCACCTTCTACCCGGGCAGCACGCTCCGGGACCACCTCGGGCTCGCCCGGCCCGCCAACCAGTACGCCGTGACAGGGGGAACGTCATGACCGTACGCAAGCGACTGCATCTCGCCGCGCACTTTCCCGGCGTCAACAGCACCACCGTATGGGCCGATCCGCGGTCCGGGTCCCAGATCGACTTCTCCTCCTTCGAGCATCTCGCGCGCACCGCCGAGCGCGGTCTCTTCGACTTCTTCTTCCTCGCGGAGGGGCTGCGGCTGCGCGAGCACCGGGGGCGGATCCACGACCTGGACGTGGTGGGGCGGCCCGAGTCGATCACCGTGCTCAACGCGCTCGCGGCCGTCACCGAACGGCTCGGGCTCGCCGCCACGGTCAACGCGACCTTCAACGAGCCGTACGAACTCGCCCGCAGGCTGGCCACGTTGGACCACCTCAGCGGCGGCCGGGCCGCCTGGAACGTGGTGACCTCCTCGGACGCCTTCACCGGCGAGAACTTCCGGCGCGGCGGCTATCTCGACCGTGCCGAACGCTATGCGCGCGCCGCCGAATTCGTCGCCACCGCGCGGGAGTTGTGGGACTCCTGGACGCCGGAGGGGCAGCCACGCCCCTTCGCGCACCGGGGGCGGCACTTCGACATCGCGGGCGAGTTCGCCGTACCGCGCTCGCCGCAGGGGCACCCCGTCGTCATCCAGGCAGGGGACTCGCCGGAGGGCCGCGAGTTCGCCGCGTCCGCCGCCGACGTCGTCTTCACCCGGCACGGCACGCTGGAGGCGGGCCGCGAGTTCTACGCCGACGTGAAGGGGCGGCTCGCGCGGTACGGCAGGGCGCCCGAGGACCTGAAGATCATGCCCGGGGTCACCGTCGTGCTCGGCGACACCGCCGCCGAGGCCCAGGAACGGGCCGCCGAGATCCGCCGGCTGCAGGTCTCGCCGCGGAACGCGATCCTCGCGCTGGAGCAGGTATGGGGCGTCGACCTCTCCTCGTACGACCCCGACGGCCCCCTTCCGGACATCGACCCGGAGCCCGGATCGACCCTGGTCCAGGGGCGGGTGAAGGTCGGCGACCCCTTCGCGGTCGCCGAGAGATGGCGGGCGCTGTCGCGCGAGAAGGGGCTGTCGATCCGGCAGACCGTGATCGAGGCGAGTGGCCGGCAGTCCTTCGTCGGCACCCCGCAGGCCGTCGCCGCCGAGCTCGACGAGTTCGTGACGCGGGACGCCGCCGACGGCTTCATCCTCGTACCCCATCTGACCCCCGGCGGCCTCGACGAGTTCGTGGACCGGGTGGTGCCGCTGCTCCAGGAGCGCGGCGCGTTCCGTACGGAATACCCGGGCACGACGCTGCGCTCACACCTCGGGTTGCCGGATCCGGTGTGGAAAGGTTGATCACATGACGACGGACGCACCCGAGGACTGGAAGCACTGGCACGAGCACCGCACCGCGACGGTGTCGGCGCCCTACGGACCGCTCGCGCTCACGGGCACCCACTGGATCGAGGACTTTCCGGAGGGACAGCTTCCGGGTATCCCGGGACGGTGGGCCGCCGAGGCCGACGCGGTCCTGCTGACGGCGACGGCCGAGGACGGTCTCACCGTCGACGGGAAGCCCTTCACCGGCGAGATCACGCTCGGCGCCGACCTCGGCCCGGCGGACGGGGCCCGGGTCGGGCACGGCGAGCGCAGGTTCGTGGTGCTGGTGCGGGAGGGGATCTGGGGCGTGCGCGACTTCGACCCCAACTCGCCGGGGCGGCAGGCGTTCAAGGGCATCGAGGCGACCGAGTACGATCCGCGCTGGTCGGTGCCGGGGCACTTCACGCCGTACGGCGAGAGCCGCACCGTGCGGGTCGAGAACGCGGACGGGCGGGCGCGCGGGCTGGGACTAGGCGGAGTGCTCGCCTTCACCCTCGACGGGCAGGACCTCACGCTCCAGGTGTCGGTGGAGAGCGACGGCACGCTCTGGGCCGTGTTCGCCGACTCCACGAGCGGGGACAGCAGCCACCGTTTCCGCTTCCTGCGGCCGGCGGCGCCCGACGCCGAGGGGCGTACGACGGTGGACTTCAACCGCGCCCTGCTCCCGCCGTGCGCCTTCGCGGACCACTTCATCTGCCCGTTCCCGCCGCCCGGGAACACCCTGGGCACGCCGATCGCGGCGGGGGAGCGGAACCTGCTCTGAGCGGTCCGACGCGGTCGGTCGGAACCAGGGCGTGCGCGTACGAGGGCACCGGGCTCCCGGCCCGGCCCCGGCCCTCAGCCCTTGCCGAAGTGCACCGCGGGGAAGGCCCCCGCTGCTCGGAGGGTTGCGGAGAAGCCGCCGGCCAGTTCTGTGAGGCGTGCGGTGGCGGCCGGGCCGAGGTGGTCGTAGGGGGCGGCGTCGAGGCGGTCGGTGAGCACCTCGGCCTCGCCGCGCAGGTCTGTGCCCGCGTGCGTGAGGTTGCCTCCCTCGTCCAGCAGGCCGCGCTCGCGCAACCGGTCCCGGGCGGCGTCCCACTGCTGCGTGGACCACCCGCGGGTCCGCGTGAACAGGGCCGAGGTCGGTGCCGTGCCGGTGGCGTTGTGCAGGACCAGCGCCTCGATGCCGGACAGGCCGGCGATCGCCAGGGCGGCGAGGTGACCGTCACCCCGGTGTTCGCGCAGCAGTGTCGCGGCGTGCCACAGGGCCAGATGCGGTTCTTCGGGTACGGGGAGGTCGGCGTTGGCGGCGTACAGCGGCCGTGCTTCTCGGCGGCAGGCTTCGGTGGCGTGCAGGGCCAGTTCGGCCGCCTCGGTCATTTCCGTGGAGATGAGGGCCTCCTTCCCGAGCAGCCGCCGGAGCGTTCGGTCCGCGGCGTGCAGGCGTGCCGTGAGCACCGCCTCCGGTGTGGTGATGGTCCACACCGCGGGGATGTACCGCCGCACATGCTCGTGGTTGAAGTTGTAGAACGTCGCCGTGACGGTGCCCGCGTCAACGGCCCCGAGCGGTGCGGCGCGGCTCGCGAGGTAGACCATGGCTCCGTGCTCCAGTCCCAGTGCCGCGAGTTCCTCCCGCGGCTCCGGCGCGAAGTACACGGATGCGTGCAGAGGGCTGACGGCGTTGTGGCAGTGGCGGCCCGTGCTCGCCTCGAAGGTGGTCATGCTGTGGCTCCGGTTCCGGTGATCAGGTGTCTTGGTTGTGCGGTCAGGTTGTGCGGCCAGGCAGGCAGGGCGCGTCAGGGTTCGTCCGTGGGTTCGGGGTGGGGGCAGTCGGTCAGTCCGGCCGCGGTCTGGGTGAGGTGCTGGGTCAGGACCTGGACCGCGGTGTCGGCGTCGCGGGCGAGGGCCGCCTCCTCCAGTCGGCGGTGCTCCAGGGCGCCGTCCCGGTCGGGGTTGCGGTGCGCCGACCAGCGGCGGGCCAGCTCGCTCGCGGTCCACATCCGGTCGAAGGTCTCCAGCAGGACGAGGTTGCCGCACCCCTCCAGCAGTGTGCGGTGGAAGAGGCGGTGGGCTTCGGCCCATGCGCTGCTGTAGTGCTCCCCCTCCTCCGGTAGGTAGGCCGGGGTGCGGGTCAGACGGTGGTGGGCGGCTCGTACGCGGGCTTCCCAGTCGACGTCGCCGCGTTCGACGGACATGCGCAGCATGGCCGGTTCGACGGTCCGGCGGGCCTCCGCGATCTCCTGCCAGCGGCGGTCGGAGAAGGCCGGGACGGCGAAGCCGCGGTTGGGCAGCCGGTCGGCGAGGCCCTCGCCGACCACCCGCACGAGCGCCTCGCGCACGACGGCCAGGCTCACGCCCTGCTCTTTCGCGAGGTCCTGGGGTTTGAGGGCGTCACCGGGGGCGTGGTCCCCGCGCATGATCGCCTCTCGCAGATGTGTGTAGACCTGCTCGGAGAGCATCTGCTTCCCCGCCGAGGGTGAGGTCGAGGGATGAGGTGTCTGGGTCATGCTTACACAATAGACGATTAGACAGATAATCGATTATCGGTGTTATGGTCGATCTCGGTGGTGAACGGAAGCGCGGCAGCACTGCCTTCCGGTGCCGCCCCGGACGGATCTCCGTCGGCCGCGTCACCACCACCCCACAGCGCATCTGAAACAGCGCGCCTGAAACAGCACGCATGGATCAGCGCACATCGATCAGCACACGTGGAACAGCCCACCTGAAAGGCACGGCACCATGAGCTCCAACGACCCCTTCGCCCGTCTCCCCGAGGCGGCCTCTTTCACCGTTGTCAGCGCCACCGTCACCGACGGCACCGGCTGGCCGATCGAGCAGTACTCCGGCCTCTCCGGCGTTCCCGGCGGGAAGGACGTCTCCCCGCAGTTGTCCTGGAGCGGCGCCCCGGAAGGCACCAGGAGCTACGCGGTCACGGTCTACGACCCCGACGCCCCGACCGGGTCCGGGTTCTGGCACTGGGCGGTCGCCGACATCCCCGCCACCGTCACCGAGTTGCCCGAAGGTGCCGGCGACGACACCGGCTCGGGTCTGCCCGAGGGCGCCTTCCAACTGCCCAACGACGCCCGCGCGGCCCGCTTCATCGGCGCCGCCCCGCCGGCCGGACATGGCCCGCACCGCTACTTCACCGTGGTGCACGCCCTCGACGTCGACACCATCGGCGTCCCCGCCGACGCCACCCCCGCCGCTCTCGGCTTCACCATGGCCGGCCACATCCTCGGCCGCGCGATCCTGACCGCCACCGCGGAGACCCCCGCCTGACGAACGGCCACGCGACCCGCGCCGAGCGCAACCGAGCCCTCCGCCTGAGCCTCCGCCGAGTGGGGGGGCTCAGGCGGGCGTGGATATCCGCGCGGGTCGAGGCGTCCACCTCGGTGCGCATTCTCTAGGCCGTCCTGTCGAAGGCGGAGAACTCCGGCGGCTCCAGCCGGCTTCCGGACACGCGTTCGCGGGTCCGGACCGTATCTCCCTGTGAGACTGCTGTGTTCATGACAGGAATTCGCCAATCTCGGCCACTGTCCGGCGCGCCGGGTGGTGAGGCCCGGTGTATGTGTCAGTCATCGGCGATCAACGCGGTGACATGGTCGGAGCCTGTCAACACGCGTAGCTCGGGGGTGCGGCGGACGCAAGATCAACCCCCTTCCGCTGTCGCTCAGTTGAACCCTGCATGACCGAAAGGGGCCCTTGCGAACAGTGGCCGCGCCGCCGAATACTCCCCCACAGCGCTTGTCAGGAGCACGGCTTGTCCGGAATCCGGACGGGGGTGTCTCTGGCTGCGCCTCACGGGCCCCGACCCCACGCGGGCCCCCGACATCCCCATCGGAGGGACGAACGTGAGGATCAAGCGCACCACCCCCCGCAGCGGTATCGCGAGACGGACCCGGCTGATCGCCGTCACCACCGGACTCGTGGCCGCAGCTGCTGTCACCATCCCCACCTCGAGCGCGAGCGGCGCCGAGCCCTTCAGCGCGTCCGAGCTGAAGAGCGCCAGCTCCTCGGTGCTCAAGGCCGATGTCCCCGGCACCGCCTGGGCGGTCGACGCGAAGACCAACAAGGTCCTCGTCACCATCGACAGCACCGTCTCCGCGGCGGAGATCGCGGAGATCAAGCAGACCGCGGGCGGCAACGCCGGCGCCCTTGAGATCAAGCGCACCCCCGGCAAGATCAACAAGCTGATCCAGGGCGGCGACGCCATCTACGCGACCAGCTGGCGCTGCTCCCTCGGGTTCAACGTCCGCAGCGGTTCCACGTACTACTTCCTGACCGCCGGTCACTGCACCGACGGCGCGGGCACCTGGTACTCCAACTCCGGTCGCACGACGGTCCTCGGCCCGACCGCCGGCTCCAGCTTCCCGACCAACGACTACGGTCTGGTGCGCTACACCAACACCACCATCGCCAAGGCGGGCACCGCCGGCGGCGTGGACATCACCAGCGCGGGCACCCCGTCCGTGGGCACCACGGTCTACCGTGACGGCTCCACTACCGGCACGCACAGCGGCCGGGTCACGGCCCTCAACGCGACCGTCAACTACGGTGGCGGCGACGTCGTCTACGGCATGATCCAGACCACGGTCTGCGCCGAGCCCGGCGACTCCGGTGGTTCGCTCTACTCCAACAGCGGTATCGCCTACGGTCTGACCTCGGGTGGCAGTGGCAACTGCTCCTCCGGTGGCACGACCTTCTTCCAGCCGGTCGTCGAGGCCCTGAACGCCTACGGCGTCAGCGTCTTCTAGGACCGGCCCGCACCACCGAACCCCCCACGGCACCACCGGACCCCCCACGCACCATCTGTGGCCAGCAGCAGACGAGCCCCCGCACGCAACTGCCGTGCGGGGGCTCGCCCTTGCTCGGGTGACGGAGCTACCTTCGACATACATGCCTGATGCGCCCACTTCGGACCCTGGGGGCCGTAATGGTGGAGGAGCTGGTGGCGGCGGGAGTCTCCGTCGCGTCGGTGGGGCTGGTCTACGTGATGGCCGGGGCCCGTGTCGTCAAACAGTACGAACGGGGCGTGGTGCTGCGGCTCGGCAGGCTGCGAACCTCGGTGCGCGGCCCCGGGTTCACGATGATCGTGCCCTTCGTGGACAAGCTGCGTAAGGTCAACATGCAGATCGTGACGATGCCGGTGCCCGCGCAGGACGGCATCACCCGGGACAACGTCACGGTCCGGGTGGACGCGGTCATCTACTTCAAGGTGATCGACGCCGCGGAGGCGGTCATCCAGGTCGAGGACTACCAGTTCGCGGTCTCGCAGATGGCGCAGACCTCGCTCCGCTCGATCATCGGCAAGAGCGACCTTGACGATCTGCTGTCCAACCGCGAAAAGCTCAACCAGGGGCTGGAGTTGATGATCGACAGCCCGGCGGTCGGCTGGGGTGTGCAGATCGACCGGGTCGAGATCAAGGACGTGTCCCTGCCCGAGACGATGAAGCGGTCGATGGCCCGGCAGGCGGAGGCCGACCGCGAACGCCGGGCCCGGGTCATCAACGCGGACGCGGAACTCCAGGCGTCCAAGAAGCTGGCCGAGGCCGCCGGGGTGATGTCCGAACAGCCCGCGGCACTCCAACTCCGCCTGCTCCAGACCGTGGTGGCGGTCGCCGCCGAGAAGAACTCCACCCTCGTCCTGCCCTTCCCGGTGGAACTGCTGCGATTCCTGGAGCGCGCACAGCAGGGGGCCCCGCCGCCCTCCCAGCCTCAGCCCCAGCCCTCGCCGCCCCGATCTTCGCCGCCCTCGCCGGTCTCCTCGCCGTCCTCCCCGCCGGTCTCCTCGTCCCAGCAATCGGTGCGGGAGCAACTCCCGTCCGCCGCGGCCCCGGTGGAACCGGACAGCGGAGAGTCGAAAACAAGACAGGACTAGACCTCACAGGCTGCACAAAGGGTGCTCGCGCTGTGTGTTTGCACTGCGAACCAAGGTGGTGTGACCACGCACAGCCAAGATGCGGGGGGCGTACGCCCCTTGGCGTGCGCGAGTCCTGAAGTCGACCTTGTGTGTCCCCTGTCAGCCTCGCAATAGTGGGCGTCGAACATTGGCATGGACGCGGCTATTTGCTGTGTGCCGGGCCCGTGTCCATACGCCTTCCGGCCGGTGAGGTCCCCACAACCTCTCCGGTCGATCCCCCCACAGGAGGACGTGACTTGAAGCACCGACGTATACCCAGGCGGCGTGTCGCCATCGCGGGTGCGGGCATCACCGCACTGGTCGCCGCGGGCGTGACCTTCCAGACTGCGAACGCGAGCGAGACCCCGAAGACCCCCGCCCCGCAAACGCTTTCACTCGCGGCGGCCGGAAAGCTCGCCTCGGCCCTGGGCGAGACTCTCGGCGCCGACGCGGCGGGAACGTACTACGACGCGAAGGCCGGACAACTCGTCGTCAACGTGCTCGACGAAGCCGCCGCCAAGTCCGCCCAGACGGCCGGGGCCCGCGCCAGAATCGTCGAGAACTCCCTCGCCGAGCTGACGGGCGCCCGCGCGACGCTCAAGAAGGACGCGACCATCCCCGGCACCTCGTGGGCGACCGACCCCGAGAGCAACAAGGTCGTCGTCACCGCGGACCGCACGGTCTCCAAGGCCGAGCTGGCCGAGCTGACCCAGGTCGTCGACGGACTCGGCTCCAAGGCCGAACTCAAGCGGACGAAGGGGGAGTTCAAACCCTTCATCGCAGGTGGCGACGCCATCACCGGCGGCGGCGGTCGCTGCTCGCTCGGCTTCAACGTGGTCAAGGGCGGCGAGCCGTACTTCATCACCGCCGGGCACTGCACCGAGTCGATCACCAGCTGGTCGGACTCGGGCGGCACCGTGATCGGGGAGAACGAGCAGTCCAGCTTCCCCGACAACGACTACGGCCTGGTCAAGTACACCGCCGATGTCGACCACCCGAGCGAGGTCGACCTCTACAACGGTTCCGCGCAGGCCATCACCCAGGCGGGCGACGCCACCGTCGGCCAGGCGGTGACCCGCAGCGGTTCCACGACCCAGGTGCACAGCGGCACGGTCACCGGTCTGGACGCCACCGTGAACTACGGCAACGGCGACATCGTCAACGGACTCATCCAGACCGACGTCTGCGCCGAGCCCGGTGACAGCGGTGGCTCGCTCTTCTCGGGCTCCACCGCGATCGGTCTCACCTCCGGCGGCAGCGGCGACTGCACCTCGGGCGGAGAAACGTTCTTCCAGCCGGTCACCGAGGCGCTCTCGGCCTTCGGGGCGGACATCGGCTGACCGTCTCGTCGCGAACACGGAGTCCCGTCCCCTGCAGGTTAGGGGCGGGACTCTCGTGTGAGTGGGGGGCGGGTGGGTTTCTGGGGGCGGGACTCTCGTACGGGTGAGGGCGGGCGGTTCCTGGGACCGGCTTCTCTTGGTGCGGGTGAGGGCAGGCGGGTTCCTGGGACCGGCCCCTCTGGTGCGGGTGAGGGGCGGTAGGTGTCTGTCCGGATGGGAGTCGAGTTCCCTCAAGCCTCGACCCGCTCCGGGGCACGGTTCGAGCGGAGGGTCGCCGCGAGGAGTGTCACCGCGCTTCCCACCACCGCCCACGCCGAGAGCACCAGCAGTGAGCCGGTCAGGTCGTTGCCCTTGAAGTACGCGATCGAGCGGGCCGCCCAGGTGCCCGCGCCCGGCGGCAGGGCCGGGCCGATCGCCTTCCAGAAGGGCGGCAGCATCGGCAGCGGGAAGGCGCCGCCCGCGCTCGGGTTGCCCGCGATCACCACCAGCAGGATGGCCAGGCCGATGCCGACGATCCCGAAGACGCCCTGGAGGGCGAGCGTGGCGGCGCCGACCGCGAAGGTGATCAGGGCGCCGAGACCCCAGAGGGCGCAGACGCCGCCCGGCAGGGCGCCCAGCACCGGCCCGACGATGACGGCGCCGCCGAGCCCGCCGGTGATCGCGACCAGGGCCATCACGACGAGCCGGATCACCGCGCGTCTCGGGTTCGCGGGCCGCGCGCCGGAGCTGATCGCCAGGATCGACGCGGCGAGGTAGCCGCCCACGCACCAGCCCACGACCAGGTAGAAGGACGAGAGCCCGTCGAAGTCCCGGGCGGAGGCCGGGGCCACGTCGACGGTCCTCACCGTGCGCCGCTCGGCCTTCTCGACCGTGCTGATGAGCGTCTCCAGCGAGGTGGCGAGGACGGTGCCGCCGCCGGAGGCGACCAGGAGCGTGTCGGTGGTCCCCGCCGGGTCGATCACCATGGCGCCGTCGATCTCCCGGTTCAGGATCCGCTCACGTGCCGTGGCCTCGTCGGCGATCGCGCGCGGGTCCAGCGGCTCGCCCGGGATCCGCGCCAGCCGGGTCACCGTCTGCTCGGCCGCCGCCCGCGGCGCGACGACCCCGAAGGGCACGTCCTTGGGCTTCGGGTCGTGCAGCGCGCCCACGTAGGAGGCGATGAAGAGCAGCTGGAGGGCGATCACGCCGATGACCAGCAGTGTGGCCCGCGGGGTGACCGCTTCCCTGACCTCGCCGAGGAAGGACCTGCCTGCTGCGGGAGCTGTCTGCGTCATGCCTTCACGGTCGAGGCCGGCCGGTGTTCGCGCAGGTGGGGCGGGGCCGAACGGATGCCCCGGCCCGTTCGGCCCGGATGCCCCCAGCTCGTTCGGCCCGGATGCCGCCGGATCGAACGGGCCGGCGACGGGACCAGGGCCGGCGTCCTCGCCGCGTGACCAAGCTCATCGTGACGGACGTACGGACGTGATGCGCGGGGCGTCGGACCCCAACTGCGCCGTCGGGTCGTGGAGCTGACGGAGAGGCAGCCTTTTCGGCCACCGTTGTCGGCCCTCCAGATACGTTCACGCGTTCGATTAAGGTCGCTGACCGGGGCTGATGGGGCTAGGGTAATCGAACGAGCGTACGATAGACGTATCGGATGTATCGGACGCATGGCTGAAATGGGGCGGAGGGACGGAGGTGTGGCATGGCGGGCTTCACTCATCTGCATGTCGCGTCCGGTTACTCCGCCCGCTACGGCGCCGCCCACCCCGAGCAGCTCGCCCGGCGGGCGGCCGAGCGCGGCGCGACGGCGCTCGCGCTCACCGACCGGGACACGGTCACGGGCGCCGTGCGGTTCGCGCGGGCCTGTGCGAAGGAGGGGGTCCGGCCGGTCTTCGGTATCGACCTGGCGGTGGAGGCCCTGGCGCCCCCGCCGCCCGCCCAGCGGCGCCGCACCCCCGCGCGCGGAGGCGCGCACGTCGTCGAGCCGCCCCTGCGGTTCGTGCTGCTCGCGCGGGACCGTGCGGGCTGGGCGCGGCTGTGCCGCATCACGTCGGCCGCCCATGTGGGTGCCGTGTCCGGTACGCCGCCGGTGGTGCCGTGGGAGGCGCTGCGCGAGTACGGCGGTCCCGGTCTGGTCGTGCTGCTCGGGCCGCTCTCGGAGCCCGTGCGGGCGCTGGCGGCGGGCCGGGAGGACGTCGCGGTGAAGCTGCTGGCGCCGTGGCGGGAGGTCTTCGGGGAGGGTGTTCGATTGGAAGCCGTTGCGCAGAAACGTTTTGGCACAGGTCCCGGCTCCCTGCGGCTGGCCGCCCGCACGCTCGCCCTGGCCGACCGCACCGGGACGACCGCCGTGCTCTCCAACGCCGTCCGCTACGCCGACCCCGACCAGCACCGGCTGGCCGACGTGCTGGACGCGGCCCGGCTGCTGCGACCGATCGACCGGCGCCGCCTGGACAGCGGGCAGCGCTGGCTCAAGGGCGAGGGAGCGATGGCGGACCACGCGCGGCTGATCGCCGAATGCGCGGGAGCGGGTCCCGCACGGGCGGCCCGTCTGCTGGCGGACACCGCGGCCACCGCGGCCGCGTGCACCGTCGATCCCCGGGCCGACCTCGGGCTCGGCACTCCGCACCTCCCGGAGCCGGCACTGTTCGGCGCCGCTCCGGAAGCGGGCGGTGCGGCCCGGCTGCTACGGCTGAGATGCGAGGACGGCCTCGTCCGGCGCGGCCTCGACCGCGACCGGGCGGCGCTCGAACGGCTGGAGGAGGAACTCGACGTCATCTCCCACTGGAACTACGACGCGTACTTCCTCGCCATCGGCCAGGTCGTCGCCGACATCCGGGCCAAGGGCATCAGGGTCGCCGCCCGCGGCTCCGGCGCCGGCTCGCTGGTCTGCCACGCGCTGGACATCGCCACCGCCAACCCCCTCGACCACAGCCTCCTGTTCGAACGGTTCCTGAGCAAGCGCCGCGAATCGCTGCCCGACATCGACATCGACGTGGAGTCCGCCCGCCGCCTGGAGTGCTACGACACGATCTTCGAACGCTTCGGCAAGGAGCGGGTGGCGGTCACCGCGATGCCCGAGACCTACCGGGCGCGCCGGGCGCTGCGGGACACCGGCCTCGCGCTCGGGATCGCGCCGGCGGACGTGGACCGGATCGCCAAGAGCTTCCCGCACCTGCGTGCCTCGGACATCACGAGCGCGCTCGCCGAACTGCCCGAACTGCGGCAACTGGCCGCCGAGGCGGGCCGCTACGGGCCGCTGTGGGAGCTGGCCGAGGGCCTCGACTCCCTGGTCCACGGCATGGCCATGCACCCCTGCGGTGTGGTCATCAGCGACGCGACCCTCCTGGACCGGCTGCCGGTGCAGCCCACCCCGCAGGGCGACTACCCCATGGCGATGGCCGCGAAGGAGGAGATCGAGGCGCTGGGCAACATCAAGCTCGACGTCCTGGGCGTGCGGATGCAGTCCGCGATGGCCCACGCCGTCACCGAGATCGAACGCATCACCGGCGACCGCATCGACCTGGACGATCCCGAACAGGTGCCGCTCGACGACGTCTTCGCCTTCAAGCTCATCCAGGAGAGCCAGACGCTGGGCCTGTTCCAGCTCGAATCGCCAGGCCAGCAGGACCTGCTGTCCCGCCTGCAGCCCCGGGACCCGCAGGACGTGATCGCCGACATCAGCCTCTTCCGTCCCGGGCCGGTGGCCGGCGGTATGCCCGAGCGGTACATCGCCGCCCGGCACGGCGGCACCCCGGTCTACGCCCACCCGCACCTTGAGCCGGTGCTCGCCGACACCTACGGCGTGACCATCTGGCACGAGCAGATCATCGACACGCTGCACGTGATGACCGGCTGCGACCGGGCGATGGCCGAGATCGCCCGGCGCGCGCTCGGCGACAAGAACCGGTTGCCGAGGATCAGGGACTGGTTCCACGGCCTGGCCGCCGCGCGCGGTTACGACGCGGCGGTGCGGGAGGAGGTCTGGAGAACCGTCGAGGCCTTCGGCGCGTACGGCTTCTGCCGCGCCCACGCGGTCGCCTTCGCCGTACCCGCCCTGCAGAGCGCCTGGCTCAAGGCGCACCATCCGGCGTTCCTGCTGGCAGGCCTCCTCGAACACGATCCCGGCATGTGGCCCAAGCGCGTCCTGGTCTCCGACGCCCGTCGGCGTGGCGTGCCGGTTCTGTCCGTCGACATCAACCGCTCGAAGGTGAGGCACACGGTGGAGAAGGCCGACGGAGAGCAGTGGGGCGTACGGCTGGCGCTGTTGGCGGTGCACGGCATCAGCGAGGAGGAGAGCGCGCGGATCGAGGAGAGCCAGCCGTACGGATCGCTGTCGGACTTCTGGCAGCGGGCGCGTCCCAGCAGGCCGGTCGCCGAGCGGCTGGCGGAGATCGGTGCGCTCGGCTGCCTGCACGACGGGCGCCTCACCCGACGTGATCTGCTGCTCCAGATCGCCGAGTTGCACCGGCAGTCCCGGGGCCGGTCCGCGGGATCGGGTCAACTGCCCATTGACGCCGGGGCCGTTGGGGGAGCGGAACCAAGTGGGCTTCCGGAGATGACCGGACGGGAGGCGCTCAGCGCCGAGTTGGGCACCCTGGGTATCGACGTCTCCAGGCACCTGATGGAGCATCACCACCGGCTGCTGCGGGAGATCGGCGCGACCGACTCGGCGCATCTGGCCGGGCTGCGCGCCGGTCAGCAGGTGCTGGTCGCCGGTGTACGGGCGTCCACGCAGACCCCGCCGATCGCCAGCGGCAAGCGGGTCATCTTCGTCACCCTGGAGGACGGCTCGGGCCTGGTCGACCTGGCCTTCTTCGAGGACTCCCATCCGGCGTGCGCGCACACCGTGTTCCACAGCGGGCTGCTCCTGGTGCGCGGCACGGTCCAGGTGCGCGGTACCCGCCGTACCGTCGTCGGCACCATGGCCTGGGACCTGGACGAGATCGCCGCGGCCCGCCGTGACAACGGTCCCGAGGCCGCCCTCGCCCTCCTCGGCGAGAGCCGGCCGCACCCGACCCCCGCCCAGCCGGTTCCGGGACGGCCGCACCCGGCCCAGCCGCAGCGCACCCTGGCCAACGGCACCACCGGCGCCCGTCTGCACCCGTACGCCGACCTCCAGCCCGCCGGCACCCGCTCGGCCGACCTGAAGAAGTTCGGTCACCGCAGCCCGGGGAGTGCGGGGTGAACGGGGTGAACGGGGTGAACGGTGCCCACGGGGCGGCGTCGACGGCGTCGCGGCAGCGGTATATCGCCCATCTCCATCTGCACGCGGCGATGGGGGATGCGTGGGAGGCTCAGTACGATGACGTAATCGAACTGATGTCTGGTGTCACGCCTCATGTGCAGGCTGTTCCGCCCAACGCCGTCCAGCTCGATCTGACGTCGGCGCTCAGGTACTTCGACCTGTCTCCCTACGACATGGTCCAGACGGCGATGATGCGGCTGAAGCTGTTCTACGGCATCGACAGCAGTGCCGGTCTCGCGAACAACCGCATGCTGGCGGCGATGGCGGCCGACGCGTCCGCGCCGGGCGGGACCACCTGGATCCGCGACGGGCAGGCTCCCGACTGGCTCCGCCCCCGCCCGGTCACGGCGCTGCCGGGGATCGGCCGGACGGCGGCGGACACGCTCAGCAGGTACGGGCTGCACACCATCGGCCAGGTCGCCGACCTGTCCGCGGCGACCCTGCAACGGCTGCTCGGCGCCCGCTCGGCCCGGCTGCTGGCCGAGCGCGCCCGCGGGCACGACCCCCGCCCGGTCGTACCGTCGGAACCGGCGGCGCACCTGGTGGCCGACCTCGTACTCGAACGGGACTGCCTCGACCCGGCGCAGCAGCACCGGGCCGTCCTGGGGCTCGCCGACCGGATCGGCGGGCGGCTGCGCGGCGAAGGCCGGACCGCCGGCCGGCTCACCCTCACCGTGCGGTACGCCGACCGTACTTCCAGTACGCGGACGCGCACGCTGCCGGAGCCCACCAACCACTCACCCGCTCTCGCCGCGGTCGCGCTGGGCCAGTTGGCCGCCCTGGGGCTGCAACGGGCTCGAGTCCGCGCCTTCGCCGTACGCGCCGAAGACCTGCTGCCGGCCGACACCGCCTACCGTCAGCTCTCGCTGGATCCGGGCGACGCCCGCGCCCGTGCCGCCGAGGCCGCCGCCGACCGGGCCCGCCGCCGCTTCGGCCCGGAGGCCGTACGGCCGGCCGCGCTGGCGGACGACCGGCACTCCGGGAGCCAGGCCCTGACGGCGGGCCGACCCCTGTAGGCCCTGTCGGGCAAGCCTGGTGGCAGGTCGTCAGGGGTGTCACCACAGTTTCTGGGCGCCACTTGAGTCTTTACTGACGCGTAACTTCACACTTGGGCTACTCGCCCGTAACTTGAAGGGTGAACAGCATCCTCGTGATCCGGATCACAGGGCGTACACCGTCGTAACTCCCTTGAGCCGCAAGGAGATCACTCGATGCTGCCCTGGAAGCGCCTGCTCAGACCCCTGACCGCGCTCCTGCTCACCGCCACGGTCGTCCTCGTCCCCGCCGCCACCGCCGAGGCCGCCGCGCCGAGCGCAGGCTGGAACAACTACTCCTGCAAGCCCTCCGCCGCACACCCCCGACCCGTCGTCCTCGTGCACGGCACCTTCGCCAACTCCGTGGACAACTGGCTGGCCCTCGCGCCCTATCTGGTGAACCGGGGCTACTGCGTCTACTCCCTCGACTACGGGCAACTGCCCGGCGTCCCGCTCGTCCACGGGCTCGGCCCGATCGAGAAGTCGGCCGGGCAACTCCAGGGCTTCGTCGACACGGTGCTCGCCGCGACCGGCTCCGCCGAGGCCGACCTCGTGGGCCATTCGCAGGGCGGCATGATGCCCCGCTACTACCTCAAGTTCCTCGGCGGAGCCGCCAAGGTGAACGCCCTCGTGGGCATCGCGCCCGACAACCACGGCACCACCCTCCTCGGACTCACCAAACTGCTGCCGTACTTCCCCGGTGCCGAGGGCCTGATCTCCACCGCCACCCCGGCGCTCGCCGACCAGATCGCCGGATCCCCGTTCCTGACCAAGCTCAACGCGGGCGGCGACACCGTCCCGGGCGTCCGCTACACGGTCATCGCCACCAGGTACGACGAGGTGGTAACGCCGTACCGCTCACAGTTCCTCACCGGACCCGACGTCAGGAACGTCCTGTTGCAGGATCTGTGCGCCGTCGACCTGTCCGAGCACGTGGCGATCGGTCTGCTCGACCGCATCGCCTTCCACGAGGTGGCGAACGCGCTCGACCCGGCGCACGCCACCGCCACCACCTGCGCGTCCGTGATCGGCTGAGCACACGGCCGGGGTCTGTCCGGCCTGAGCCGCCGGACAGACCCCGGAGTCCGCACGATCAGCGGCCGTGGCGTCCGCCGGTCACCGCACGGCGGCGGACCGAGGCGAACAGCGCCGCGGCGCCGAGTGCCAGGGCGGCGGCACCGCCGACCGCGACGTACGTGGTGCTGCTGTCGCCGCCGGTCTCGGCGAGGTTCTCCGAGGCGCCTGCCGCCTGGGCCTGGTTGGCCGTCGTGGCCGCCTCCGTCTCCGCGGACTCCGGTTCCGTGGCGGTCGCGGTGGGCTCCGCGGACGTACTGGCGTCGTTGTCGCCGTGGCCGTGGTGCTCGACCGTCGACTTGTCGGCGCCGGCCTCGATCTGCTCCTCGGAGGGCGCGGAGGCGGTCGGCGCGGGGGCCGGGGAGGAGCTGCTCGTCGTACCGCCGCCGGTGCCCGTGCCGCTGTCGGTGCCCGTGCCGCCGGTGGAGCCGCTGTCGGCGGGAGTGCCGCCGGTGCTGCCGCCGTAGGTGATGTCCGAGCAGGAGTAGAAGGCCTCCGGGCTGTCCGAGCGCTGCCAGACCGCGTACAGCAACTGCTTGCCGGAGCGCTGCGGGAGAGTGCCGGAGAACGTGTAGAAGCCGCCCGACGCGGTCGGGTCGGTGGCCGTCGCGACCGGGTCCTGCAGATCCAGGTCGTCCCAGGCCAGCGGCTGCGACGGGTCGTAACCGGCCTTGGTGACATAGACCTTGAAGGTGCCCTTGTGCGGCGCGGTCACCCGGTACTTGAACGTGTACGATCCGCTGCTCACGCTCGTGGACGGCCAGTCGGCACGGGCCAGGTCCAGGCCCTTGAACTCGTCGCTGTTCGCGCTGCACAACCTGCCGTCCGGGATCAGCGCCTGGTGCTGCCCGTTGGCGTCACCGATGCGTATGCCGTTCCAGTCGTAGAGCGCCTGTGTGCCGCCCGCGGCGACAACTGCCTTGCAGGCGGCCGACTTGGGGCTCTCCGGACCCTCCGCGTAGCACTGGGAGACCCGGCTGACCGGGTCTCCCATCGTGCCGTGCGCGGCGGCCGGTACGGCGGCGAGCGCGGTCAGGGCGAGCGGGGCGACACCGGCGACGGCGATCGCGGCGGCCTTGCGGCGGGTGGACAGGGCGGCGGTCATGGGGGAACTCCTCGAAACGGTCCCGGATGCGTGGGCTGATCCCGTGGGGGGTGATCAGCAAACTAGCCCGGGGAAACCGTCAAGTCGCCTGCTGGAGGCGGGAGATGGAGATCCTTATGGCCGCGTTAAGGAAGCGCTGAGGCTGCGATCAGGTAGCCGGTGTCCGGTGCCGTGACGGCGGGGCGGGCGCCGCCCGCCGGAGGTCGTCCCGTGGCCGCCGCGCGGGGCCGCTCACCCGTCCGGCCACCACGTGCGGTGGATGTCCTTTCGGACTTCCGGACGCTCGACCGGGCGCTCGTCGGATTCGTCCCGCACACGGCGGGAGTCCGACTTCCTCAAGGGCTTCTGCACGGTTACACGGCGCATGGCGGCCTCCTTGCGTCTACCCGTTCCCTTTGTGGTACCCAGGTAGACCGTTTCGGGGAGAGTTCCTCATCGATCCTGTTCTGTCTGTGGTGCCGGTCACGATTCGACTGTCAGTGGTGGGTGTCACCCTGAAGCGCATGATGAGTAACAACGACATGAATCCGGTGATTCCAGCGACCGAAGTCGACTGGGACGCCGAGTCCGCCCATTTCGACGAGGAGCCGGACCACGGGCTGCGCGACCCCGCCGTACGGGAAGCCTGGGCGGCCCGGTTGCGGGCCTGGCTGCCGCGGCGGGCCGGAGACGTCCTCGACCTGGGCTGCGGCACCGGCAGCCTGTCACTCCTCGCGTCCGAAGCGGGACACCACGTCACGGGCGTCGACCTCTCGCCGGGCATGATCGGCCTCGCCCGCGCCAAACTCGCCGGACGTGACGCGGTGTTCCTCCTCGGTGACGCGGCGATACCGCCCGTCGGCGAGCAGCGGTTCGATGTGCTGCTGGGCCGCCATGTGCTGTGGGCGCTGCCCGATCCCGGCCGCGCCCTGCGGCACTGGTGCGGACTGCTGCGCCCCGGAGGGCGGCTGGTCCTCGTCGAAGGGGTGTGGGGCACGGCGAGCCCGGTCGGCATCTCCGCCGACCGGCTCACCGCCCTGCTGGAGCCCCTCGCGGCGGACATCCGGGTCGAGCGGTTGTCCGACGATCCGCTGCTGTGGGGGCGGGAGGTGGCGGACGAGCGGTACGCGGTGGTGGCCACCGACATCCGGGCGGCGGCGGACATCCGGGCGGCGGCGGACGGCAAGGCGAGCGGGTCCGCCGGGTGAGCACGCCCTCTTACATGAGCAGGTTCTCACGTGAGCAGGTTCTCGCGTGAGCAGGTTCTCTTACGTGAGCAGGTCCTCGAAGTCACCGCTGCGGGCGAGGAGTTCGAGTTCGTCCAGGGCGTTCTCGGCGGCGGCCGCCGCCACCGGATCCGTCGTCGCCAGACCGCTCGCCGCGAACTCGTCCTCGTCGAGGCGGAGTACGGCCGTGCCGTCGCCGGAGAGCCACAGGTCCAGGTCGAGATCCTCCACGACGAGCTCGGTGGCGGAGACCGTCGCCGGGCGGGTGATGTCGCAGTACCAGCCCTTCAGTACGCCCTCGGCGTCGCGGACCTCCTTCACCGCGTACCAGCGGTCCCGCCAGTAGTACTCGGTGAAGACGTCACCCGGCTCGAAGCGTACGAAGCCGAAGTCGCGGACGCCCTCGCCGGCCCACGGGGCGCGTACGGTGACGCGGTCGCCGTCGTCGGCGAGCAATTCGGCGGGGTAGCGGATCTTTGTGCGGCCCGCCTTGACGAGGACGATCTCCAGCCCGGCGAACGGGGCGGGGGATTCAGGGGAGTTCGCGGACATGACGTACCTCCGTGGCGCAGATCTCGTAGCCCAGCCACTTGTTGATCGCGATCATCGGGCCGTTGCCCGAGTCGTTGCCCGTGAACGCCTCCGTGAGGCCGGCGGCGCGGGCGCGGTGCAGGGAGTCGGTCTTGGCGAGCTTGGCCAGGCCGCGGCCCCGGTGGGCTCGGGCGGTGCCCGTCATCACCGTGCCGTAGCGGGTGCCGCCGTCCGTGCGGACCGCGCTGAACGCGGCGGGGCGACCGTCGACGACCGCGACCGACGTCAGGTCCGGACTGAACAGCGGGTGGTTCCAGGTCTCCTGGAGCCAGGCCCCGTAGTCCGTGAACTCCTGTGCCACGTCGCTGGGTTCGTCCGCCATGGTCTCCGCGTCGAGCGCGAACAGGGGGCGCGGGTCGGTGGCGTAGTCGGAGCCCGTGCGGAGTTCGACGTCCGGGGGGAGCGGAGGGCGGGGCGGCAGGGTGGCGGTGGCCAGGTCCAGGCGGAGGAAGTGCGCGGAGCGGCCGGCGTGGTAGCCGTGCTTCTCGGCGAAGGCGCGGTTGCCGGGGGAGTCCAGGACCCACGCGAAGAGCTTCCTGGCGCCGAGGGCCGCGAGGTGCTCCTCGGCGGCGCGCACCAGGAGCGAACCCGCGCCCTCGCGGAGGCGGTTCGGGGCGACGTACACGTTGAGGTAGCCCTGGCCCGGGTCCGGGCTGTCGTGCACGATGCCGACCTGGGCCGTGCCGATCGGTTCGCCGTCCCGCTCGGCGAGCAGGGGGCGGTAGTGCGCCCCGGGGTGCGCGTGCGTGACGTCGTACCCGACGGATTCGGGGGTGTGCAGCATGAAGGGGAGCGCGAGGGCGCGTACTCGGGCGAAGCCCTCGGCGTCCCGCCGGTCGTCGGGGCGGACGGCGCGCACGATCACTGTCATGACGGCTCACGCTACGCGGGGGCCGTGTCCGGGTGCCTCTCATTTTCCGCCGGGTGCGGGACAATCACTCCGTGACGCTGAAGATCCACATCGATGAGGGGGCCGCGCCCTACGAGCAGGTGCGCGCCCAGATCTCCGAGCAGGCCCGCTCCGGCGCGCTGCCGGTCGGCTACCGGCTGCCCACCGTACGGGGGTTGGCCGACTCGCTCGGCCTCGCGCCCAACACGGTCGCCAAGGCGTACCGGGCGCTGGAGGCGGACGGGGTGATCGAGACGCGGGGCCGCAACGGGACGCTCGTCGCCGCGGCCGGCTCCGCCGCGGAGCGCGAGGCCGCGACCGCCGCCCAGGCCTACGCCGAGCGCGTACGGCGCCTCGGGCTCACGGAGTCCGCGGCGACGGACGCGGTACGGGATGCCCTGCGGGCGGCTTACGGGGGGTAGGGGCGCGGGTACGCCGGGGGCGCTCCTGGGGTGCACTCGGGGTGCCTGGCAGGGACAACTGACCCCGGGTACAGGCGCCGGGACAACCGCCCCCGGGGCAGCGGGGAA
Source organism: Streptomyces sp. NPDC088747 (assembly GCF_044751025.1). Classification (NCBI taxonomy): domain Bacteria; kingdom Bacillati; phylum Actinomycetota; class Actinomycetes; order Kitasatosporales; family Streptomycetaceae; genus Streptomyces; species Streptomyces sp. NPDC088747. Next base: position 88,631 of record NZ_JBIVKZ010000023.1, on the reverse strand, counting down.
CGGGGTGTCGGGTGCTGCCGTGCCCGGATCCCGGCTCGCCCGGGGCGGTTACAGGTACAGCCCCGCGTCCGCACCCTCCCGGGGGTCCGGTACCTGGGTGGGGGACGTGCCTCGGCGGAGGGCGTACAGCTCGGCGAGGGTGGCGCCCTCGCGGGGGATGCCTTCTTCCGTGCCGAGCCAGTTCGTGGCCTCGCGGCGGGTGAGGGGGCCCACCTCGATACGGGCGAGGCAGCGGCCGGGGCGGACGACCGCGGGGTGGAGGCGTTCGAGGTCCTCGTTGGTGGTGACGCCGACGAGGACGTTGCGGCCCTGGCCGAGCAGACCGTCGGTGAGATTGAGCAGGCGCGACAGAGCCTGACCCGCCGTGTGCTTGGCCTCGCCGCGGATCAGCTCGTCGCAGTCCTCCAGCAGGAGCAGCCGCCAACGGCCCTTGCCCGTGCCGTCCTCCTCGCCGATCGCGATGTCCATCAGATAGCCCACGTCGGAGAAGAGCCGCTCGGGATCCAGGACGCAGTCCACCTGGCACCAGTCGCGCCAGGAACGGGCGAGCGTACGCAGGGCGGAGGTCTTGCCCGTCCCGGGCGGCCCGTGGAGCAGCAGCAGCCGGCCCGCGATGTCCTCCGGCGTCGTCTTCATCAGGCGGTCCATCGCGTCCGCCACCGGCGTGGTGTAGTTCGGCCGCACCTCGTCCCAGGTGCCGGCCGAGATCTGCCGGGTGGTGCGGTGCGGACCGCGGCGCGGCGACACGTACCAGAACCCCATCGTCACGTTCTCCGGCTGGGGTTCGGGCTCGTCGGTCGCGCCGTCCGTGGCCTGCCCGAGGACCTTCTCCGCCAGCTCGGTGCTGGTCGCGGTGACCGTCACATCGGCGCCGCGGTTCCAGCGGGAGACCAGCAGGGTCCAGCCGTCGCCCTCGGCGAGCGTCGCGCTGCGGTCGTCGTCGCGGGCCGAGCGCAGCACACGCGCGCCCTGCGGCAGCAGCGTCGCCCCGGACCGTACGCGGTCGATGTTCACCGCGTGCGAGTGAGGCTGCTCGCCCGTCGCGAAGCGGCCGAGGAACAGCGCGTCGATGACGTCCGACGGCGAGTCGCTGTCATCGACGTTGAGCCGGATCGGCAGTGCGTCGTGCGGGTTGGCAGACATGTCGCCATGATCTGTCACCGAGGGAACCTGTGCACGGCATTTCCGCCGCCAGGTCCGGGTGTCCCCCGCGAGGGGCTCCAGCTCAACCGGCGTTCGACCGGCTGTCCGAGCGGCAGCCGCCCGCCCGCGGCGGACACGGCCACCGCGGAAGGGCACGGAGGCGCGGTCATCCGGAACCTGTCACACCGCCGATCCGCACAGTTACTGTTGCCCTTGATGGGACGTCATGGGTGGAATTCGGGGGCACGGCGGTGGCAGCTCACCGCGGTGCTCGGGGTGGGAGCGGCCGCTCTCGCCCTGCTGGTGACGCTGCTGCACACCCTGCCGGGCGACGGCGCGGGCACCGCGGGCACCACTCGCGACGGCGACAAGGTGCACGGCACGCCCGCCGTCCCGGCGAAGGCCGCGGAGCCCGAGGTCGGCTGGGGCTTCACACACACCCAGTTCAGCGCCGACGAGGGCGAGGCCGCGGCCACCGGGCGCGTGAAGGGGCGGCTCGCGGAACGACCGCTGCCGCAGATCCAGCACATCATGGGCTGGGGAGCCGGCAACCCCGAACCGGCCAAGGGGCGTTACGACTTCGTCGAGATGGACCGCCGTATCGACTTCGTGCGGGAGTCGGGCGGCACTCCGGTCGTCACCCTGTGCTGCTCCCCGGACTGGATGAAGGGCGGTGACTCCGGCGACACCGACTGGAGCCAGGCCGCCCTGGAGACCGCCCCGGACCGCGCCCACTACGACGACTTCGCCGCGCTCGCCGCGACCGTCGCCAAACGCTACCCGGACGTACGGCACTTCATCGTCTGGAACGAGTTCAAGGGCTTCTGGAACGACGAGAAGGCGCGTTGGGACTACGAGGGTTACACCGAGCTTTACAACCTGGTCTACAAGGCGTTGAAGAAGGTCGACGAGGACATCATGGTCGGCGGGCCGTATCTCGTCATGGACAGTCTCGACCCGCGCCAGAAGCACGACGCCTCGCCGACGGTGAAGGGCACCTGGGGCACCATGGACCAGCGTGTCCTCGACGCCTTCGAGTACTGGAACGAGCACCGGGTGGGCGCGGACTTCGTCGTCGTGGACGGCTCCAGCTACACCAGGGACGACGACCTGCTGCCCGACGAGTTCGCGGCCACCGACAAGTTCACGGCCGTCGGCGAGTGGGTGCGCGAGCGGACGGGTGACCTGCCGCTGTGGTGGGCGGAGTACTACGTCGAACCGGCCGACGGCGACGACGAGCGCGAGGGCTGGTCCGAGACCCGTCGCGTCGCCGTGCACGCCGCCGGTCTGATCGCGATGGCCCGCGGCGGCGCGACCTCCGGCTTCTACTGGAACCCGGAGAAGGAGAACGGCCCCGACTGCGCCGGCTGCCTGTGGACGCCGGTCGACCGCGCCGACGGTGGCGCGGCGCTGCCGATGTACGGCCTACTGTCCCGGTTCAGCGCCGAGTTCCCGCCGGGGACCGCCTACGCCCAGGTGCCCGTCGCCGCCGCCGACAGGTCCCGTGTCCGTCTCCTCGCCACGGGCACGACCGCCCTCGTGGTCAACACGCTGGACCGCTCGATCAGCGCACGGATCGACGGCAGGCGGGTCGAGTTGAACGCGTACGAGGTGAAGTGGCTACGACGCTGAGCCACTTCACCTGATGAGGGCTCGCCAGGCACGCCGTGCCTGCCGCCTCACCCCCGCCCCCGGCTACTTCATCGTCAGGAACCGCTGCACCAGCGAGGCCAGCAGCACCGCCAGCAGGGGCAGCGCGAACCAGAAACTGCTCTGCAGCCAACGGAGTTGCCGTACACTGGGCCGCACGGCCACCCGCACGACCTCCCGCAGGGTCAGCATCAGGATGAGCGAGACGGCCGCGAGCCCGCCCACCACCGACCACGGCGTCCAGGTCACCTGGGGCCCGATCGGACCGGGATCGGCCTTCGGGATCTCGCCCTCGGGCTGCTCGCGCAGGGTGTACACCGTCGCGTCGTCGTTGACGAACACCTTCTTCAGTTCCTGCCGTTGGTCGAGGTTCCTGACGAGCCGCGACTCCCAGGTCGGCGAGTAGCCCACGTCGAGCTGGAGGTAGACCACCTGGCTCCGGTTGATCATCAGGTACGAGTTCGGGCCGGCGTCCCTGAGCGCCTTGACCAGGCTCGACACCAGGACCGGGTCGACGGGCGCCAGCGTGGGAAGGTACTCCACCTTCTCCATGTCCCGCGCGCCCCACGGCATGGCGGGCGTCACGTTCTCGACCGTGTCGTTGCTCATCCACAGCAGGCGTGCGGTCGGATCGTCGTGCGCGTACACGTAGTCCATGGCGGCCACCTCGCCGGGCCTGATCCGCTCGAAGGACTCGTTGCCCCAACGGGCCACCAGGAAGCCGCCCATGAGGACCAGGCCCGCCATGAGGGCCGCGATCGGGGCGAGGCTCACCCGGTCCCGGTCCCGTTCCTTCGCGGTGACGCCGGTGCGCGGGAAGAGCCCGAGTGCGGCGAGCAGGGCCGCGCCGGGCAGCGCGAACATGAAGACACGCAGGGCCATCTCGCCGCCGTACGACTGCATGCCGAAGCCCAGGAACGGCACGAAGGTGAGGACGAGCAGCGAGCGTTCGCGGTACTTGTTCTCCCGTCGGCGCCACCAGCCGTAGCAGGCGAAGGCCATCACGCCGCCGGCCAGCAGGACCCGCGCGTAGAGGACGAGTTTGTGGGTCGAACTGCCGCCCTCGATACGGCCGGAGACCGACGAGGACACATTGCCGCCGACGCCGCCGATCCCGCCGAACAGTTCGTCGAAGTGGCCCGACCAGTACGGCTCGGCCATGAAGCCGACCCAGGCGGCGACCAGCACGGCGAACAGGATCGGCAGGCCGCGCAGTTCGGAGCGGCCGACGAGGACGAGGGCCGCGAGGACGCCCAGCATCACGAACGGCGTGAGCTGGTGCGCGGGGACGGTCACCGCGAACAGGCCGATCAACACCACGAGCAGCACTGCCTGTTGGCGGCGGTCCGCCGGCTCGACCTCCGCCTCGCCCGGCCGCCTCCTGGTCCACAGCACGCGCGGAGCACGGAACCAGACGAGCAGGATCGCCACGAAGGTGAGATACAGCAGATACGTGAAGCCCTGCGGGGAGAAGTAGTCCTGGCCCACCCAGCCGCTGAGCACGAAGATCCAGATGCCGGTCCACTTGGCGCGCCAGCTCGCCCGCATCGACCGTACGAGCAGGAACATCGGTGCCAGATAAAGGAGTTGAATGGTGAGCGGCCACCAGCGGATCACCTCGGTGAGGTCGGTGACCCCGCAGGCCTTCGCGAGGAACGCGATCACCGCGAAGAAGCCCGGCCAGCTCCAGCGGGCGTCCAGGTCGGGTACGGCGGATCCGGTGCGGTCGATGTAGTCCAGGAACCCGAGATGCTGCCAGGCCGTCGCGAACCTCGGCTCGGTCTCGATCACCGCCGGAAGCGCGTGCAGGGAGACCACCGTGGCGAGCAGGGTCACCAGGAGGAGCGCCCTGTGCTCCCGGGCCCTCCAGAGCAGTGAGGCGAACACGGTGACCAGCAGGGCGGCGCCGACGAGGGTCGGCAGCGGCAGCACCGAGACGAGGCCGAGGCCGCCCATCCGGTCGAGGGCGGCGTCGTCGAGGCTCAGCACGGGTGCCCAGTAGAGGAGCAGTGCGGAGGCCAGCAGGAAACCCAGGAGCACTCCCGGTCCGGACGGGTGTGTCAGGCGCCGGCGCAGGGAGAGGGGCGGGGGCGGGCCGTCCGCCGGGCGCGGCGCCACCGGGGCGGGCCGCACCCATCCGGCCAACTCTCCGGGCATCGCGCTACCGGCCCCCAAGGAGACACCTTCCGCTTCCGAGGACTCGCTACGGGAACCTTCCGACCCGGTGGCCCGGCTACGGGAACCCTCCGACCCGGTGGCCCGGCTACGGGAACCCTCCGCCCCCGTGGCCCGGCTATCAGAACCCTCCGTCCCCGAGGACTCGCCCCGACCGTCCGCCGCCTTCTCCGTCCCCTCCGCCTCCTCCGCCTCCTCCGTCCCGGAGCGGGTGTCCTCCGCCTCCTCCCTCCGGGACTCCTCCTTCGTGAACTCCTCCTCGCTGAAGGGCGCGTCCACCTCCGGCGCCTCCGCGGGGCCGAGTGATGCCTCCGAACCCGGCTCCCGCGCCTCGACGGGCAGCCCGACCGACGGCCTTCCGAGGGCCCACGTCGGGCGGTGGTCCGGCCGCACCCGGGGCGTCCCCGTGGGCGGCGTCCCCGGTCCCGGCCGCACGTCCGGCCGGCGCTCCAGGTGGTCGAAGTCGACGTGGACGCCCAGGGCGAGGGTGTCGGAGTCCAGCGCCCAGGCGGGCCCGCGCCGGGGCGCCGGTACCTCGCGCGTCCCCAGGTCGGCGAGGTCCCCGTCCGGGGCGGCGCCCGCGGGCACCTCGGCGGGCGCGGCCCGCAGGATCCGGTAGAGCCGGGGCGCGGCGATGGCCACGATCACGGCGAGGCTGACGACCTCGGCGACACCCGCGCCGGTCAGGCCCATGCGGGGCAGCAGGATCACCGTCAGCCCGAGCACCAGAGTGCACAACAGGCCCTGCAACCAAGCGAGTCCGGCCGTACGGCTCTGGGCGCGCAGGACCGCGAAGTACGTCTCCATGACGACTCGGAGCAGACCCCCGACGGCGAACCAGCGCAGCAGCGGGGTCGCCGCGTCCGCGTAGGCCTGGCCGAAGACGCGCAGGATGAGCGGCGCGCCGAGGAACAGCAGCGCGCCCACCGGCAGCATGATCCGCGCCATCCGCCTGAGCGCGGCCCGGGTGTTCGCGGCGAGGCGCGCCGGGGCGTGCGAACCCTCGACGGTGAGCGAGGCGCCCATGTTGATGGCGAGCAGGTTGACCGTGCCGCCTATGGTCGCGGTGATGTAGAAGTACGCGTTGTCGGCGGAGCTGACCTGCGAGGCGACGATGACCGGTACGAGGTAGACCACGGCGAGCGAGAACAGCGAGCCGGTGTAGTCGCCCGCGAGGAAGCGCCCGATCTCCCTCGTCGAGGGCGGCTCCGCGTCCTCGCCGGTCGCCTTCACGTGACGGGGGACCAGTCGCCGGAAGACCAGCCAGCCCAGCGGCACCGTGGACACGGCGATCGCCGCGACCCACGACACGAAGACACCGGTCGCGGGGACGGCGGCGGCGACGGCGACCAGCAGCACCAGCTTCACCGCCGAGAACACCGTGTTGCCCACCGGCACCCACAGCGCGCTGCGCAGACCGGTCAGCACCCCGTCCTGGAGCGTCAGCAGCGACCAGGCGACCACGGCGAGCACGAAACCGACGCCGGCCACCGGTCCGTGCAGGAACCGGTACGAGGGTCCCCACACGCTCAGGGTGAGCAGGAAGACGACGGCGGCCAGCGCCACCACCACCGAACTGCCCGCGTACGTACGGAGGATGAGGCGTCCGGTGGAGCGCCCGGCGACCGGGATGAAGCGGGCCAGCGCGCCCGTCAGCGTCACCGCGGTGAGTCCCGCGAGCAGCTTCATCGCGGCGATCGCCGCCGAGCCCTGGCCGACCGCCGTCTCGGAGTAGTAGCGGGCGGCGACCAGCCAGTAGCCGAGCCCGAGCACCGCGGAGATACCGGTGTTGAGCATCAGGGCGTAGGCGTTGCGGAACAGCTGGTTCCCCCCGCTCCCGCCCCGGCCTCGGCCGGGCAGACGGAGGCGGCGGCCCGTGCGCTGTGCGGGCGCCTCGGTCGTCGGCGAAGAGGTGTGCGCTGTGGTCGTCGTGTCAGACACGGGTACGGATGGCCTTTCGGCGGACCTGTCGTGCTCTTCGGACCACGGCGTACCCCTTGGTGAGGGCGCGGTCCCTGGCGAAGTTGAGGGCGATCGCGCGGCCTTGGACCAGCCGTTCGAACTCCTCGATACCGGTGCCGCGGCGCACGGTGACGCGCCGCAGGGCGTACGGCCCCTGACGGCGGTGCGCCAGCGCGTTGCCGACGGCGAGCGCCTGGTCGAAGCCCGCCTCGCGCACCGCGCGGCGCACCCGCGGGCTGGAGTAGCCGTACGGGTACGCGAACGACGCGGGCCGGCCGCCCAGTTCGTCCGCGACGATCTCCCGGCAGCGTGTCACCTCGGACCGCAGCTCCTCGTCGCCGAGCTGGTCCAGCTGGGGATGCGTGTGGCTGTGCCCGCCGATCTCCACCTGCTCGGCGGCGAGTCGGCGCACCTGGTCCCAGTCCAGCATGGTGTCGAGGCCGCCTCCGGTGTCGTACGCGCCCCTGAGCCAGCCCGTCGACACGAACAGTGTGGCGGCGAAGCCGTGTTCGGCGAGCACGGGCAGTCCGTGGCGGTGCACGCCCTCGTAGCCGTCGTCGAAGGTGACCAGGACGGGCCGCCGAGGGAGTGTTCCGCCCTCCCGCCAGCACGCGCCCAGACGGGCGGTGCTGACGGGTGTGAACCCCTGTTCGCCGAGCAGGCCCATCTGCTCGGCGAAGGCTTCGGGGGTGACGGACAGCTCGCGCGTCGCGTCGGTCGGCTCCCGAGCGATCGAGTGGTACATGAGGATCGGCACAGCTCCTCTCATGCCGGTCGGCACAGCTCGACTCATGCCGCGGCCTCCTTGCCGTCGGTCGTCGGGGACGGGACCCCCTCGATCTCCACGACGGAGAAGGTGGCGCCGCCCGCGCGCGCCCGGATGCTCCCGAGTGCGTACCCGCCCGCCGCCGTCAGCACTCCGGTGACGATGGCGACCGCACGGCCGGCGCCGCCCGGACGGCCCAGCACCGTGTCCCGCAGCCCGCGCGCGACCCCGGCGGGCAGCACCCGGGTGGTGTAGCGGCGCTCGGACTCAAGTCCCCTGCCCGCGCCGACACTTCGGGCGACAAGGGCCTTGGAGAGCCCTTCGGCGTAGGTGCGGGTGCGGAAGTACGCGAAGTGCTCGCGCACCGGCGGCACCCGGTGGTGGATCACCGCACGGTCGTCGATCAGCAGGATCGCGTCGGGCCGGGCCCGGGTGAGGCGGATGCACAGCTCCGTCTCCTCGCAGCCCAGCGGACGCTTGTCGCCGTCGCGCCCGATGCCCGTCGCGAAACCGCCCGCCGCGTCGAACGCGGTGCGGCGGAAGGAGGCGTTGCCGCCGAGGACGTTACGGACCCGCACCCGGCCCGGGGGCAGCCCTTTGTACGTGCAGCCCACCACCCAGTCGAACTCCTCGGGGAACCAGGCGGGTCGGCGGCCCGACGCCCAGATCGGCATCGTACGGCCGCCGACGGCCATGACACGCGGATCGTCGTACCCCGCGGCGAAGTGCCGCAGCCAGTCCCGTTCGGCCACGGCGTCGTCGTCGAGGAAGGCGATGATCTCGCCGCGTGCGACGGAGATCCCGGTGTTGCGGCCCGCGGACAGGCCACGGGGGCCCGCGTTGGCGAGCACCCGCACGTCGTCGGCCTCCTTGAACTCCCGGTTCAGGCGGTCGAGGAGCGTGGCGTTGTGATCCACCACCAGGAGTGTCTCCCGGGCGGGCAGGGACTGCGCCCGCACCGAGGAGACCGCCGCGAGGATGTCCTCCCAGCGGTCCTCGGTGTAGACGCAGACCACCACGGAGATGGACTGCTCGCTCAAGACACCTCGCCCCGGGCCGAGTTGAGCTGAGCGGCGTGCGGTGTGCGGCGCAGCGCACGGCGGTTGGAGCGCTCCCCCAGGATCACCTTGAGCACCCGGAGTCCGTCCCGCACGGCTCGCAGATTGCTCGACCCGTGGATGCGGAGGTACTCGTGGCTCGGGATCTCCTGGACCTTCAGGCCCGCCTTGACGACCCGGATGTTCATCAGGGTCTCCACCTCGAAGCCGGTGCAGTCGAGGTCGATCTTGTCCAGGCAGTGTCGCCAGAACGCGTTGTACCCGTAGCAGAGGTCGGTGTAGCGGGCGCCGAACTTGGCGTTGACGGTGGCGCACAGCACGTGGTTGCCGAGCTTGCGGATCGGCGTCATGTCGGACGTGCCGCCGCCGTTGGCGAACCGCGAGCCCTTGGCGAAGTCCGCCCCCGACACCAGTGCGGAGACGTACGACACGATCTCGCTGCCGTCGGCCGAGCCGTCCGCGTCGACCATCACGATGATGTCGCCGGTGCACGCCTCGAAACCGGTGATCAGGGCATCCCCCTTGCCCTTGCCGAGCTGTTTGACGACCTTCACGTCGGGCCGGAGTTCACGGGCCACTTCGACGGTGTTGTCGGTGGAATTGCCGTCGACGAGAACCACTTCGTGAATCCAGCCCGGAAGTGTCTTGAAGACATAGGGGAGATTCTCGGCCTCGTTCATGGCCGGAATCACCACGCTCACCGGAGGCGTTATCGCCAGGTGAGAGGAGATGGGCCGGTACTTTCCGGCCGTGGTCGGATCATCGCCCGAAACCGCTGGGCGCAGGACTGAGCTCATGAGTCTGGTCCCTCTCGTCCGGTGGACCGCCCGCCCCTGGGCGGTCCGGCTCTTTGTCCGGTTCGAAAGGGGGGTTCTCACTTACGGCATGCCGAAATAGATCTCCGTACCTGCCGGGTGAGCTGGCAAAACTGCCGGCTTCCGGAATCGGAAGCCGGGCGCGCGGACGACTCGGCACAACTGGTCACCGAGCACGGCACCCCCCTACCGCGCCCCGCCCCGGGCCATCGTCGCGATCTTGAGCCCTCCCCTAGATCGCATATACGTTGATGAACCGATGCGGGTGAGATGTACGACGGTATTGATGAATGAGACCGTATGGCAAGACCTGGAACGAGGCCTCACGTTTTTGTTGGTTTGACCGTTACCTAACCCCTCGAACGGATCTTGCCCACCCGTTTGAGTATCCTGTCGACCGGTTCGAACAGTTCCGGCCTTGCCAGCACCGCATTGCGCAGTGCCCGGACCGGCGCGCGGCGCGCTCTGTGTCCGATGGCGATCGGGTGACGTCGAGTCACCCACCCCTCGGAAACGGTGAGTTCCCGTGTCTTCAGGGAGTCCTTGTATTCCTTCTGGCCGCGCCCAAGATCCAGATAGGCGATTCCGTCGGCGGCGGCGGCCTCGGCCATCCGCAAATGCAGGATCAGGCCGGGCGAGTATTTCGAGAACGCCGGATCGTACGCCGGGAACCAGCAGGCGAGCACCCGCTCGGAGCGCAGCCCGAAATGCGCGGCCACCGGCCGGCCTTCCGCGTACAGCACCGACAGGATCCCCGCGAACTGCCCGGAGCGGGTGTGGAAGAGCTGCTCCACCAGCCGGCTGATCCAGGGGTGCGCGAAGCGGTCGCTGCGCCCGGTCCTGCGGTACTGCGCCGACTTCCAGCCCATCAGGGTGCGCAGTGCCTCGGGATCGCGCTCGTCGTGGACGTAGCGCATGCCGTCGAAGTCCCGGCCGAGCCTGCGCTCCTTGGCCAGCGTCGACTTCGTGAACTTCGGCGAGCGCTCGCGCAGTTGGCGCAGATACGTCTCGTAGCCCTGGTCGACGTCGATGACCGGGGAGGGGAAGGTGCCGGAGGCTCCCGCCCCGAACGGCTCCTGTCCTTCCACCAGATGGTCGAACTCCCACACGGCGAGCCCGCAGGCCCGCAGCAGTTCCCGGGCGTCCCAGGTGAAGCCGGGCCGGTGCACGATCCCCTGGCAGTCGGAGACGCCGAGGCCGACGGCGCGGCCGATGCCGGTGCCGGTGCGCTGGAACGGGAAGTAGGCCACTCCCTCGCCGTCCTCCCGGACCACCGCGATCCGCACGCCGCGCCGGCAGCGGCCCGCCGCGAGCGTGAACTCGGGGGACAGGAAGGGGTTCGCCAGTTCGGGCGAGCCGTTCAGATGGGCCTTCGCCTGGAAGGCGGTCCATGTCGCCCGGTCGGCGGCGGTCAGCTCACCGGGGCGGTACACGCTGATGTCCACGTCAGGAGTCCCGCTTTCCGGATCGCTCTCCGGCGGTACGGCCGTGCGTGCGCCGTACCGACGCCAGCAGGAGCGTGAGAGTGCTGATCGCGGTCACGGCCACGATGCCCCCGGTCGTCGACCACTGGTGCAGGGCCAGCATGCCTTGGGCCACCAGCATGTTGACGGCCACTGCCGCGGCGACCGACACCAGCAGCCGGCTGAAGGGTTCGAGGCCGCGCAACGCGGCGGCGACGGCCGTCGACGGCGCGGCGAGCAGGAAGAACAGGGTGAACGGAGCGCGCAGCGGCGACTCCACGTCGGCGAGCGCGAGCACCGCGCCGACCACCGCGACGACGGTCGCGGCGCCCCCGAGCAGCGGCAGCAGGTCCCTCCCCGGATCCCGCCCCGTCTCCTGCGTGCTGTCTGACGTAGATGTCCTGATGCGTCGTATGGTCTGCATTGGCGACTTTGCCCCCCGAAGCGCCGGATGCCGGGCTTCAATGTCGCGCAGCGTACGGCGGGCCGTCAAGATGCGGAAGCTGTTCGCAGGACTCACCTCCGCACGGAGACACCAGTTCCCCGAAAGCGCGTCCGCTTCCGGGGAACTGCCGTACGGGTCAGGCGAGTTGGGGAGCCCGCCGGGGTGCTACGGGACGATCTTGAGGAGCTTGTTCGGTGAGCCGGTGCCGGGGCTGGTGACCACGTTGGACGTGGCGCCGTTCACCAGGGCGGTGGAGACCTGCGCCGGGGTGGCGGAGGTGTGGCCCGCGAGGTAGACGGCGGCCGCGCCCGCGACGTGCGGCGTGGCCATCGACGTACCCGAGAGCGTGGCGGTGGCGGTGTCGCTGGTGTTGTACCCGGCGATGATCGAGGAGCCGGGGGCGAAGATGTCCAGGACCGAGCCGTAGTTGGAGTAACTGGCCCTGGCGTCCGTGCTGGTGGTGGCGCCGACCGTGATCGCGGCGGCGACCCGGGCGGGGGAGTACGAGGAGGCGTTGGCGCTGCTGTTGCCCGCCGCGACCGCGTAGGTCACGCCGCTCGCTATGGAGTTCGCCACGGCCGTGTCCAGCGTGGTGGAGGCGCCACCGCCGAGGGACAGGTTGGCGACCGAGGGACCGCTGTGGTTGCTGGTCACCCAGTTGATGCCCGCGATGACGCCCGCGGTGGTGCCCGAGCCGGCGTTGTCGAGCACCCGGACCGCCACGATCTTCGCCTTCTTGGCGACGCCGTAGGTCGAGCCCGCGATGGTGGTGGCCACATGGGTGCCGTGGCCGTTGCCGTCCTGCGCCACGGTGTCGCCGTCGACGGCGTCGTAGCCGTTGGTGGCGCGTCCGGCGATCTGGGTGTGTGTGATGCGTACGCCGGTGTCGATGACGTACGCGGTCACCCCGGAGCCCGCCGTGTCGGGGTAGGTGTACGTGGTGGAGAGCGGCAGCGCCGCCTGGTCGATGCGGTCCAGGCCCCAGGGGGCGCTGGTCTGCGTGGTGTCGGTGACGTGCACCGTCTGGTTCTGCTCGACCGTGGCGACGGCCGGGTCGGCGGCGAGTCTCGCGGCCTCCTGGGCCGAGAGCGTGGCGGTGTAGCCGTTCAGCGCGGCGCCGAACGTCTTCCTCACCGTGCCGCCGTACTCGCTGATCAGGCCCTTGCCCTCGCTGGAGGAAGCCTTGAAGCCGGCGGTCTTCTTGAGCGTGACGATGTAGCTGTCCTTGACGGCTGTGGGGGAGCCGGCGGCCAGGACCGTGCCCGTCGCCGGGGCGGCCTGGGCGGGGAGTGCGGTGAGGCCGCCCACGAGGGCGGCGGTCGCCACGGTGGTTATCGCGGCGATCCTGATCTTCTTGCTACGCAGTTGTGCCATTACGAGGGAGTCCTCCTCGGGCGGCGGCGCCTGGGTGGGGCGCGCGCTGTGTGGGGGTGCGCGGTGATCGGCGCACAGCCCGGAGTGTCGCGTTCCACTCGGGGCCCGGGTAAAGACTCGGTGATCTCCCCCGGCGGCTCAAGGGAGTTGGGACCTTGTCACGACTCTGTCATGAGCACGCAATCAAATTCATGGTGAACACACAGGGTGGAGCCCGGAAAGGGCCCGAAAGTTCTGGCATGGACACTTCCTGTCAACACGCGTAGCTGGTACGAAAGTTATGGCAGAGATCCTGCTAAACGGAGGTTCCATGAGACGTTCCCGAATTACGGCATACGTGACCTCACTCCTCCTCGCCGTCGGTGCTGCCCTGACCGGCGCGGCGACGGCGCAGGCGTCCCCAGCCCTTGCGGCCACCGGCTATGTGGCCCTGGGCGACTCCTACTCCTCGGGCGTCGGTGCGGGCAGCTACATCAGCTCCAGCGGCGACTGCAAGCGCAGCACGAAGGCGTACCCCTACCTCTGGGCGGCCGCCAATTCACCCTCGTCGTTCAGTTTCACGGCTTGCTCCGGCGCTCGTACGGGTGATGTCGTCGCCAACCAGTTGACCCCTCTCAACTCCACCACCGGCCTCGTCTCCGTCAGCGTCGGAGGCAACGACGCGGGCTTCGCCGACGTCATGACGACGTGTGTGCTCCAGTCCGAGAGCTCCTGCCTCGCGCGGATCGCCACCGCGCGGGCGTACGTCGACTCGACACTCCCCGGCAAGCTCGACACCGTCTACTCGGCGATCAGCGCGAAGGCCCCGTCCGCCCATGTGGCCGTCCTGGGATACCCCCGCTTCTACAAGCTCAACGGCAGCTGCCTGACCGGTCTCTCGGAGGCCGAGCGAGCCGCTATCAACGGCGCCGCCGACTACCTGAACAGCGCGATCGCCAAGCGTGCCGCCGACCACGGCTTCACCTTCGGCGACGTCAGGGGCACCTTCACCGGCCACGAGATCTGCTCGGGCAGCGCATGGCTGCACAGCCTGAACCTGCTGAACATCGGTGAGTCCTACCACCCGACGGCGTCCGGACAGTCCGGCGGCTACCTGCCGGTCTTCAACGGCCTGGCCTGACCCGACCTGGGCGCTGTCCGGGCCGCACCCCGCCGGTGCGGAGTGCGCGGCCGGACGGCGCCTAAGGAGACGCGGAGGCGGAGGCGGAAGCCTCGCCGGTCGGGCTCTGTGTCACGCAGGCCACCGTGAACGGCACCGAGTTGGACCGCACGTGCACGGGACCGCGGACCTCCACACCGATCTCGTTCTCGTACGTCCCCGACTCGTCGTACGTCGTCACCACGACCGTCACCTGCCGGGTCCTGCCGCCGCTCGCGGGGAACGACAGGGTCTTCCAGCCCGGGTCGGACACCTGACCGGTCTTCGTCACCCAGCGGTACGCGACCTCCGCGGGCACCCGCCCGACCGTGAACGTCGCCGTGAACGTGGGCGCCTGCGCGTCCGGAGGCGGACAAGCGCCGGAGTACTCGGTGTGCGCCCCCGCGACCGTCACCCGCACGAACTGCGCGGGCGGCGCCGTGGTCGTGCGGCTCTCACCGGGCGACGCGGTGGAGGAGGGGCTCCGGGTGCTCGCACCCGGGTCGCCGCCGCCGTCATCGTCGTCACCCGTGTCCGAACTCGCCCCGCCCGCGCCGTTGTTCGTGTCGCCACTGCTGACCTTGTCCGCGCCGTCGCCACCCTTGTCACGGTTCAGCAGCGCGTACGTCAGCCCTCCCAGCGCCAGTGCGAGGGCCACCATCCCCGCGATCAGGACGACGGCGGCACGGCGGTTGCGGTCGGGCTCCGCCGCGCCGCCGGCCGAGGCGACGGTGGCGTCGGCCGGCCGGTACGGCATCGCCGGTGTCGGACCGGAAGGAGACCGCGGGAAGGCGGCGAGCGTAGGCGCCTCGGGGATCACGGGCGGCGGCCCGAAACCCGCGGCGGCGAGGGTGCCGCCGGCCGCGACGATCCGCAGGTCGTGCTCGGCCCGCTCGGAACTCAGGCGCTCGGCCGGGTCCTTGGCCAGCAGCCCTTCGATGACCGGCCCGAGCGGGCCCGCCCGGTGCGGCGGCGGCAACGGCTCGTCGACGATGGCCCGCAGGGTGCTGAGCGGAGTGTTCTGCCGGAAGGGCGAGTTGCCCTCGACCGCCGCGTACAGCAGCACGCCGAGCGACCACAGGTCCGACTCGGGCCCGGGGGTACGGCCCAACGCCCGTTCGGGGGCGAGGAATTCGGGCGAGCCGATGACCTCGCCGGTCATGGTCAGCGCGGAACTGCCCTCGACCATGGCGATCCCGAAGTCCGTCAGCACGATCCTGCCGTCGTTCGACATCAGGACGTTGCCCGGCTTCACGTCGCGGTGCAGCACCCCGGCCTCGTGCGCGGCCCGCAGCGCGGCGAGCACCTCGACGCCGATGTGCGCGGCCCGTCGCGGCGGGAGCGGCCCCTCCGCGTCCAGCAGATCGGAGAGGGCGATGCCCCGGATCAGCTCCATCACGATCCACGGGCGGCCGTCGTCGGTGGCCACGTCGTACACCGTGACCACGTTGTGGTTCGTGATGCGGGCCGCCGCCCACGCCTCGCGCTCCAGCCGCGCGTACATCCGCTCCGCGTCGTACGCCGGGATCCCGCCGGGCGCGCGGACCTCCTTCACCGCGACCTCGCGCTGGAGCACCTCGTCGCGGGCACGCCACACCGTGCCCATGCCGCCCTCGCCCAGCGGCGACAGCAGCCGGTAGCGCCCCGCGATCACACGTTCACCGCTCTGCCCCTCGGACACGGGTGTCCCCCCATTCGTATCCGCCGCGCATCCGCGTGATTTCCTCCCAAAAGTAACTCAGCCGAGTACGGATGCCGCCCCCCTGAACACCAATCCAGCCCCAAGGGCGACGACCACCAACGCCGATGCCAGCGGTGCCGTCCCGCGCAGCAGGGTCACCACGGGGCCGCCCGCCCACCGCGGGCGCCGTTCCAGCGCCCGGTTCACGCCGTCGCCCAGCTTCACGACGGCGAACCCGGCCGCCGTGAGCGTCAGGGCGAGCCCGACGCCGTACGCGAGGACGAGGAGCAGCCCGAACCAGGCCTGCCCCAGGGCCGCGGCGCCCACCAGGACGACCACGGCGGACGGACTGGGCACCAGCCCCCCGGCGAAGCCGAGCAGGATCGTGCCGCGCAGAGTGGGGGCGGTGGGGTGGGTGTGGGTGAAGCCGCCGTGGGTGTGTTCGAGGAGACGGGGCGTCCGGTTCGGCTGGGGGACGGTCGCACGCGGGCGGGCAGGGGATGCCTTGCGGGTGGCCACCGCCGTGGACGCGTGGGCGTGCGCGAGCACCAGGTGACGCTCGCGCTGCTCCGAGTGCGGGTGTTCGTGCGGGTGTTCGTGGTCGTGCGGGTGCTCCGTGTGCGTGTGGTCGTGGTTCTCGGCGTGCGGGTGACCGTGACCGTGGCCGTGCGCGTGATCGTGCGGGTGGCCGTGGCCGTGGCCGTGGCCGTGGCCGTGGTCGTGCGGGTGGTCGTCCCCGTGGTCGTGCGTGGGCGCGGGTCCGGGGGAGTGCCCTTGGCCGGGCGACCGGTTGCGCCAGGCACGGCGTACGAGGGTGGCGCCCGCCAGCGTCACCAGGAGCCCGCTGGTGACGCCCAGCCAGGCGATCACGGAGGGCGCTGCGGCCGAACCGGCCGTGATCATGAGACCGAGCGCGACCACCCCCAGCGTGTGGGTGACCGTCACCGAGGCGGCGAGCGGCAGTACGTCACGCAGGCCCGCCCGGCCCCCACGGGCGGCGGCCGTCGCCGCCATCAGCGTCTTGCCGTGGCCCGGCGCGAGCGCGTGCATGGCACCGAGACCCACCGCGATGAGCAGCGCGAGAGCGGCGAAACCGACGGTCAGGTCGTGCCGGGCCACCAGGGAGTCGAGGGCGCGCGTCCAGCGGTCGGCGCCGCGCGGGAGGACCGAATCGGCGGGCGCGGCACGGTCGTTGTCGACCAGGGCGGGCCCACCGGCCCGCACCCGCAGGGACGCGGACGCGGTGTCGGCCGGCGAGGAGAGCAGTTCCCGCGGGTACTCGGTGAGCTGCCGGGACACCGACTCCCGCGGTACGTCCGAGGAGTCCAGCGTCATCCGGTCGCCCCGGGCGGTGATCTCCCGCCAGCCGGGCCCCTTGTCGGCCCCCGCTCCCCGGAACCCGATGTCCATGGCGTCCTGTCGGGGGAGCTTCGCCGTCAACCGGCACTCCACGCGCAGGGTGTCCAAGCCCGCTTGCCCGGGCCGCACCCGCGCGACGCTCGTGCCGACGGTGAGCGGGACCTCGTCGCCGCCGACGGCCACCCTGCTGTCCCGCGCGGCGCTCTCGCACCGCTCCCGGGCCCAGGCGGTCAGGCCGAGCTCCTTGATCCGCGGCCCGGCCTGGGTGGCGGGGATCTCGGCGAGGTCCTCGACGTGGTCGACGCCGAGCAGGCCGGGCGCGACGACCAGGCCGTCGTAACGGTTCACGGTGAAGTTGCCGAGCGGGTGGGCGCTCGCCTGTCCGGAGGGGACGAGGACGAGCGCGCAGGCGGCGGCGAGGACGGCCGCGCAGGAGCCGAACACGCGGCGGATACGCGTCACTTGACGGCCTCCAGAGCCTCGCGGGCCTGCGCGGCGCCGAGCGGCGAGAAGCCCGGGTTCAGGCCGTGGGCCGAGTTCAGGGAGGCGCGGGCCTCCTTCTCGTGGCCGGTGGCGCGCTCGATCATGCCGCGGTGGTAGAGGAAGGAGGCGTTGCGATAGCCGGTGGCGGTCGCTTCGCGGGCGTACGGCAGGGCCTCCTCGTCCTGGCCGTCGACGTGCAGCGCCCAGGCGAGGGCGTCTGCGGTGTGCACGGTGTGCCGGCGGTCCCACTCGGCGCGGGCCGCCTTCAGCGCGGCCTTCCGGTCACCGTGGTCGGCGGCGGCCAGCGCGGTGTCCAGGTCGGCGTTGACGCCGTTGGCGCGGGCCAGCGACACCCACGCGTCCACCAGGGCGTACTGGTCGCGGGCCTTCTCCGCGTCGCCCTCCTCGCCGCGCGCCTCGTACAACTCGCCCAGCTCGACGAGCGGTTGGGGCAGCGGATAGCGCTCCACGACCTGTTCCATGCCGGTGATCGCCGCCGCGTCGTCACCCTGGGCGGCCTGGGTGCGGGCGCGGCCCTCCAGCGCCGGGAGGTAGGTGTCGTCGGCGGCGAGCGCGCGGGCGTAGTAGGTGAGCGCCTCGTCGTACTCGCCCTGGTTCCAGGCGAGTTGACCGAGCGCGGAGGCCACGTAGGTGACGTCGCCGCGCGTGGTCGCCGTGTCCAGCGCCTGCTCCAGGACACGGCGGGCGGTCTTCACGTCGCCGCGCAGCTCCTGGACGTAGGCGTACCGGGTGAAGACGGGGACGCCCGGTCGGCGTGAGTCGGCAGTGTCGGCGGCCTTCGCGGCGTCCTGGTAGCGGCCCAGTTCGACGAGGGCGTCGATGCGCGTGGCGAGGGCGCGTTCGCTGTACGGATTCTGCTTCAGCGCCAGCTCCGCGTACTTCAGGGCGCCGGTGAAGTCGTGCCGCGCGGCGGCCAGGGCGGCGCGGCCCGCGAGCGCGGGGTCGTTGTCCGGGCGCAGCCGCAGGGACCGGTCGAGTGCCTGCTGCGCCTGTGGGTACCGCGAGGGGTCGCCCATCGTGCGGGCCTGCTCGATGTAGGCGAGTCCGAGCGTCGACCAGCTCCCGAAGTCCTGCGGCTGGGAACGGAGATGGGCCTGCAGCGAGGAGATGCCCGCGTCGAGGTCCCCGCCGGCGAGCAGCTGCGGGGACACCCCGGCGGCGACCGCCACGCCGGCCGCTCCGCCGTCGTCCCGCAGGGCGCCGGTCACGATGGCCCCGGCGGTGAGAGCCACGGCCAACGCGGTCGCACAGAAAGCGAGTTGGGCCGCCCGCCAGCGCCTGCCGGACTCCGAAAGCCGCCGGACGGCGGCGACACGCGGGTCGGCGATGTCACCGGGTCCGTCGACGGACGCGTCTGCGGATACCGGGTCCGGCGCGTCCGCCTCGGGCTGGGGCTCTGCTTCGGGCCGGGGCTCGGTCTCGGCGGTGGGCTCCGCCTGGTCCGTTGGCTCGGCCTCGGCGTTGGGCTCCGACTGCTCCGTTGGCTCCGCCTCGGCGTTGGGCTCCGACCGGCCCGTGGGTTCCGCCTCGGACCGGGAAGCCTTCGGCGTGGACGCGTCGGACCCGGGCGTCTCGGTGCGGTGGACAGGGCCGTCGCCGCGCTCGCTCTCCGGTGCGCCGTCGTTCGTACGCGGGGGCATGCCCTCTCCTCAAAGTCCTTGTTGCGAACGGTCGTTGCGGGGGCGGGGTGGCGCGGCCCACGCCGTGGGGGACGAGTACGCGCGGGCCGCGCCAGTCGGTGGGCCGGGCCGTGGGGTGCCCGGCGGTGGGATGCACGGTGGTGGGGGTGCCCGGCGCTGATCCGCGACCGGGTCAGTGGTGGCCCGGCCGCGGATCCGCGAGCCCGGTCAGTAGGCCCGGTCGTGCATCCGGCGGCGCCACCACATGAGGCCGGTGCCGATCAGCAGGAAGCCGGCCGCGCCCGCCGCCGCGGAGGCCGCGATCAGCATCGTGTCGGACTCACCGGAGGTCCCGGTGGGCTGCAACGCGTCGCCCAACTGGCTGCGCACGTCGGTCCCGCCGCTCGTTCCCTTGGCGAGCGGACCACGTGAACCCGAGGTCGGCTCGGCCAGGTACGGGAAGGAGTGGCCGAACTTCTTGTCGTTCTTGTCGACGGCGTCGCCCAGGTCGTTCTTGGAGCCGACCAGTTCGCCCTCGACGACCTGGAGCGCGATGTCGAGCACGTCGTCACTGAGCCGGCGCCCGTTCGGGAAGCCCGCGGTGTCGCCGTCCAGCACACCGAGCCGCTTGGGCTTGGCGACCGGCTCGATCGAGGTGTTGAGCCGCAGCTCCTCCGCCGGGGTGACGTTCGGCGGCTGGTTGAGGCCCTCCACACCCTTCAGGAACACGTCGACGAGGTCGTTGCGCGGCTCCGTCGGCGCCGGGATCTTGTAGATCGCCTCGATGAGCTTGGGCAGTTCGGGGTTGGTCACGTTCTTCAGGAAGTCGCCGTCGTTCCAGGGTGAGGACGCGTTGAACTTGTCCTTGTCCTTGATCGGGTTGACGACCTCGTTCACCAGCGGCATGCCGAGCCGGGAGACCTGCGTCCAGTGACCGCGCGCGTCCTTGCGCTGAGTGGTGGACCAGATGCCGACGATGGGCTGCTCCGCCGACTCCTGGATCATGTGGCTCGGCACCTGCAGGGCTATCGAGTTGACGTTGTAGCCCTTGAGCGTGTCCCGCCCGACCTCGGACAGGTTCCCGCCGTACAGCAGGTCGAAGACCCGCAGATCCAGGAAGAACGGGTCGTCGGCCTGACCGGCGAAGGTCGTCGAGCCGCCCGCGAGCTTGTGGACCGCCTGGTCGCGCAGCTTGCCGTAGTCCGGCATCGACGCCTTGCCGACGTTCGACGGCGCCACCGGCACGTCGTCGGCGACCTTCGTCTTCGACACCAGCCGCTGGTTCTTCAGCCGCAGCAGATCGATGTCGTACGTCTGCGTGATGTTGAGGTCCGGGTCGTCGAGACTCTCGACCGCACCCGTGTTGTAGAGGAAGGTGTCGCCGTTCTTGACGTGCGTCTTGAAGGTGTAGCGGTAGAGCAACTCGCCCTGCGCGTCACCGTTGTTGTCGATGTGGATGTCGTACTGGGCGTCCTCGGCGAACGTGAAGAAGTTCGGTCCGCCGGCCGGTTCCTCGAAGGGGATCCAGTTGGCGACGATGGTCGTCGTATCCGGTTTGTCCGGGCTCACGAACGCGTACACGTCCGTGTTGTCGTACTGCGGAGCCCCCGAGATGAGCGGGGCCTCCCGGTGGCTGGAGGCGGCGGCCGCCCCCGGTTCCAACAAGGTCACGCCGGCGGCTGCGAGCCCCCCGGCGGCCAGCGCACCACAGACGAGGGTCGCGAGACTCCTGCGTCCCGCGCCACTCCTGGTGATAGGTGTCATTGCCGTCCGTCCTCACGTCCCGATTGCCTGACGCACGCCATTCGGAGCGGTCGCCGGACTGGATTGGTCGAATCCCAAACGTTCTTACGGCGGGTTTCACAGCTTGTTTCAGCGGCGAGGACTCTTTCCGCGACGGCCCGCCACGACGACGAGTCCGTTTGCCCCGCCGGGGACCCGCGTTTTCGGTTCGCTGATCCGTAACCCATCCGTGAGCGCGTTCGCTTCGAACACGTCGGTGAAGGGACGGGCCGTTCGCGGCCGGAGAGGGGGAACGGGTGGAGGCGGACGAACTCCTGGTGCTCGTGGCCGGAGGCGACCAGAAGGCATTCGAGGAGCTGTACGGACTGGTGTCCGGGCCGGTGTTCGGGCTGGTGCGCCGCGTGGTGCGCGACCCCGCGCAGTCGGAGGAGGTGGCACAGGAGGTCCTGCTCGAACTCTGGCGCTCCGCCGCGCGGTTCGACCCGGGGCGGGGCAGCGCCCTCTCCTGGATACTCACCCTCGCGCACCGCCGGGCCGTCGACCGGGTCCGCAGTGCCCGCGCCGCCAGCGAGCGCGAGCAGCGGGAGGGGCAGCGCGCGCACCACCCCGCCTTCGACCAGGTCGCCGAGGAGGTGGAGGCGGGGCTCGAACGCGAGTGGGTCCGCCGCTGCCTCGACCGGCTCACCGCACTGCAACGCCAGTCCGTCACCCTCGCCTACTACGACGGTTACACCTACCGTGAGGTCGCCGAACGGCTCTCGCTGCCGCTCGGCACGGTCAAGACCCGCATGCGCGACGGACTGACCAGGCTCCGCGACTGCCTGGGAGGTGCCGCATGAGTCTCCTCGACCGACTGCTCGGCCGCGACACGCACTCGCTCGCCGCCCCCTACGCGCTCGACGCCCTCGAACCCGACGAGCGCCGCCGCTTCGAACGCCACCTGCGGGACTGCCCGCGCTGCGCCGCCGAGGTCAGGGCGCTCACCGAGGACGCGGTACGCCTCGCCTGGTCCACCGCCGCACCGGCGCCCGCCGCGCTGCGCGACCGGGTGCTGACCGCCGTACGGACGACGCCGCAGGAGCCGTCGCCGCAGCTCGCGCCACGCCCCCGCGGCCTCCACCAGCCCGAGCGCACGCGGGCGCCACGCTTCAGGCCGCTTCTCGCGCCGTTCGCCACCACCACGGCCGCCGCGGCACTAGTCGTCGCCTCGCTCTTCGCCGTGCAGGCGACGCGGACCCAGGACCAACTGGACCAGGAGCGGGCCCAGGCACGTGAGATCGCCCACGTTCTCGCGGCGCCGGACGCCCGCGCCGCCGGTGACCGGGACGCTCAGGGGCGCGGTATCGGCGTGGTCGCCTCCGCGTCGGAGCGGCGCGCCGTCGTGACACTCAGCGGGTACGGCACCCCGTCCGGGGGGCGCGTGCACCAGCTGTGGCTCATGCGCCCCAACGAGAATCCGCGCTCCCTGGGGCTCCTCGACGGCGACACGCCACTGATCGCCGACGAGCTGAACCCGGCCGCGACATCACTCGCTGTAACCGTCGAGCCCGACGGTGGCTCAGCGCAGCCCACTACCGCACCAGTTGTCCAACTCGCCCTGGAATCGGTTGGATTCGGAGAGTAATCGTCAACACCCTTACAGAGAAGGTGAATCCTGTGCCCGCGATACACGAGTGCCACGAGGGGGCGATAGGGTTAGCCTGCCCGGGCCGGGTGGACTCGTACGGGTGGGGAGTGACATGGAACAGATAACAGTGCGCAGCAGGGCACGTGTCCCTGCGATCACGTGCGGGAGCAGCGCGACCAGCTCGCGCCTCGACCGCCATCTGGCGGTGCTGGGCGGCCCTGCCGTCCCGCAGCGCGAGACGGCCGAGGCGACTTCGCTGATGCGTGAGCTCACCTCGCGTGACCCCGCGCACGACAGCAGCAGCAGGGTTGCGCGAGTGAGGCGTGTCTCGCTCTTCGCGCCGCTGAAGCGGCTGCGCCGTTCGCTGTTCGGCGGCCGCTGAGCAGCGGGTCGGCACCGGCGTCTCCGACCCGCGCTCCGGCGGTCCCACCGACCCCGCGCAGCGTTGCTTCTCCGTGCCCGTCATCCCCAGCGGGCAGCGACGACCGGTGAGCCACCGGGCGCGGGTTCGGGCCATGGCCCACTCGATCGGCGCCAGCGCGTCCGCCGCCGTGCCTGACGAACGTCAGCGTCCCTGACGAGGGTCACTGTCCACGACGTGGGTCACCGTCCACGACGTGGGTCGGCGTGCCCGCCACCTCCATCCGGCGGCGCCACCCCCGTGCCCGCCACCTTCCCCCCAGGCGGCATTCCCTGTGCTCAGCGCCGCGATCCCGTGGCCCGGCGGTACGGAGTCCGGCCGCTCGTGAGCCTCACCGAGCCTCACCGAGCCACACCGTCCCGCAGCAGTTCCGCGACGTCGCCCTCCGTCAGCCCCAGGCCCCGCAGTACCGCTTCCGTGTGCTCCCCGAGTCCGGGTACCGCTCCCATGTGCGACTCCTCCCCGCCGGGCAGCGTGATCGGCGGCAGCATCGCGCGCAACGGCCCCGCCGGTGAACCCACTTGCCGCCAGCGGTCCCGCGCCGCCAGTTGCGGATGCTCCGCGACCTCCCGTACGTCCCTGAGCCGCGCGCACGCGATTCCGGCGTTCTCCAGCCGGGCCACGGCCTCGTCGGCGTCGAGCGCGCCCAGCGCCTTCGCCACCAGGGCGTCCGTGCGCTCCCGGTTCGCGACCCGTGCCGAATTCGTGGCGAACGCCGGATCGTCTGCCAACTCGGGCCGGAACAGCACCTGTTGGGCGAGCCGCCGCCACTCGCGGTCGTTCTGCACCGACAACAGCACCCGTCCGCCGTCCGCCGCCGGGTAGGCGTCGTAGGGCGCGATGACGGCGTGCGCGAGTCCCGTGCGCGCCGGGGGAGTTCCTCCGTGCATCACATGGTGCAGGGGGTGCCCCATCCACTCGGCGAGCGCGTCCAGCATGGACACCTCCACCGGACCTCCGCGCCCCGTCGTACCGCGCCGCACCAGCGCCGCGAGCACCCCGGAGAACGCGTACATGGCCGCCGCGATGTCGGCGGCCGGAATCCCCGCCTTCACCGGCCGGTCCGGCGTCCCCGTCACCGACACGAGCCCCGCCTCGCACTGCACGAGCATGTCGTACGCGCGTCTGCCGGCGTACGGCCCCGACGGCCCGTACCCCGAGATGTCCACGGCGACCAGCCTCGGATACGCGGCGCACAGCGTGGCGGCGTCCAGACCGAGCCGTGCCGCAGCGCCGTGGGCGAGGTTCTGCACGAAGACGTCCGCGCCGGCGACGAGACGGCGTATGACGTCGAGGCCGCGCGGGTCCTTCAGGTCGAGGGCGACGGACTCCTTGCCCCGGTTGCACCACACGAAGTGCGAGGCGAGACCGGCCGCCGCGGTGTCGTAGCCGCGGGCGAAGTCCCCGCCGTCGATCCGCTCGATCTTGATCACCCGGGCACCCAGGTCCGCGAGTTGACGGGTCGCGAAGGGCGCCGAGACGGCCTGCTCGACGGCGACGACGGTGATTCCGTCGAGGGGGAGGGGCTGTGGCTGCATGCGCTGGATCATGTCCCCCGCACGCCGCCCTGTCACCCGGGAAGGGGTGACCGCGCGGCGCTCCACGGCCCGCCGTGCCCGCTCTCCGGGCCCGGCGTCTCCGCTCCGGGCCCGTCGTCACCACTCCGGAGCCGCCGTGTCCACTCCGGGCCGCCCGTGCCCGCTCCGGGGCTCACCGCCCAAGCGCGAGCGAGCCACCCCGCGTTCACCCCCGGCCGCGCGCGTACCGGCGGACGGCGAGTGGCAGGAACACCGCGATGAGCAGGGCGCACCAGGCCAGTGACCCCGCGACGGGATGCGTCACCGGCCATGCTCCGTCGACCGGTACCGGCGCGTTCCCGAAGAGGTCGCGCAGTGCCGTGGTCACCGCGCTGATCGGGTTCCACTCGGCGACGGTCCGCAGCCAGAGCGGCAGACCGCCGGTGGGGATGTACGCGTTGGACAGCAGCGGCAGGAGGAAGGTCGCCCCGCCCAGTTGACCGGCCGCCTCCTCGCTGCCCGTCATGAGCCCCAGCAGGATCCCGACCCAGCTCATCGCGAACCGGAACAGCAGCAACAGCCCGACGGCGC
Organism: Streptomyces sp. NPDC088747; assembly: GCF_044751025.1. Classification (NCBI taxonomy): domain Bacteria; kingdom Bacillati; phylum Actinomycetota; class Actinomycetes; order Kitasatosporales; family Streptomycetaceae; genus Streptomyces; species Streptomyces sp. NPDC088747. The sequence continues at coordinate 63,580 of NZ_JBIVKZ010000023.1, read as the reverse complement.
CCGCCGCTTCGAGCACGGACCCCTCGACGCGCCAGCCCACCGCGAGCCCGACCAGCATCAGCGGCACCATGCCGACGGCCGTGACGACGAGGTCGGCGGCGGCCTGCCCGAGCGGAACCGCGGCCCGGCTCATCGGCAGCGTACGGAACCGGTCCATGACACCCCGGTGCGAGTCCTGGGCGGCCTGGAACATCCCGGTCATGACCCCGTTCGCGGCGGTCGCCACCAGGAGCCCCGGCAACAGAAAGGCGCGGTACTCCTGTCCGGGCGTCGCGAGCGCGCTGCCGAAGACGTATCCGAAGAACAACAGCATCGTGACCGGCATGGACTGGGTCAGGATCAGCAGCCCCGGGTTGTGCCGGACGCGCCGCAGGTGGCGGCCCAGCATCGCGGTGCCGTCGTACGCCAACGCGCTCATGTCACCAGCTCCTTGCCGCCGTCGGGGCGGCAGCCGGATTCCACACCTGTGTGCGAGTCCAAGGTCCGGTCTCCGGTGAGCCGCAGGAACACGTCGTCCAGCGTCGGCGGACGCAGGCTCGCGTCGAGCAACGGGATCCCGGCCGCGTCGAGTTCGCGGACCAGCCGGGGCAGCGTCAGAGTCGCGTCGGCGGTGACCGCGCCGACCGCGCACCGCTCGTCGTCGAACGAGGGTGTGCTGCCGGTCAGTTTCCTGACGACGCTCGCCGCCCCGGACACCGCGTCCGCGTGGGCGACCACCACCTCCGCGTACGAGCCTATGAGCGCCTTGAGTTCGGCGGGCGATCCCGTGTGGGCGACCCTGCCCCGGTCCACCAGCGCGATGGTGTCGGCCAGTTGGTCGGCCTCCTCCAGGTACTGCGTGGTCAGCAGCACTGTCGTCCCCTTGGCCTTGAGCGCGCGCACGGCCGCCCAGATCTGGTTGCGGCTCGCGGGGTCGAGCCCGGTGGTCGGCTCGTCGAGGAAGAGCACCTCGGGGCGCCGGATCAGGCTCGCCGCCAGGTCGAGGCGGCGCCGCATACCGCCCGAGTAGGTGGACGCGGCCCGGTCGGCGGCCTCGGTCAGCCCGAAACGGCCGAGGAGTGCGTCCGCCCGCGCCGCCGGGTCACGCACCCGGTGCAGCCGCGCGAACAGCCGCAGGTTCTGGCGCCCGCTGAGATCACCGTCCACCGAGGCGTTCTGGCCGGTGACCCCGATGGAGCGGCGCACGGCTCCGGGCTCCCGGACGAGATCGTGCCCGGCGACACGCGCGGACCCCGCGTCCGGCCGCAGCAGGGTGGTGAGCAGCCGTACGGCCGTGGTCTTCCCCGCGCCGTTCGGTCCGAGAATCCCGCAGACACTGCCCTTGGCCACCGCGAGGTCCAGCCCCCTGACGGCATGGACTTCTCCGAAACGCTTCTCCAGACCTTCACTAAGTACATCGTACGTAGTTGCCATGAGGAGACCATAGCGCACTACGTACGGTGTACGTAACTACGATGGTTGCGAGGTGATCGACCGATGTCAGGGCGCAGTGCCGTACCCGAAGTGATCTGGGCTCGTCCCGAGCGTGCCGGCCGGGGTCCGCGACCGGCCTACAGCCGTGCGGACATCGCGGCCGCCGCAGTGCGGATCGCGGACGCGGAGGGGCTCGACGGAGTCTCCATGCGGCACGTCGCGGCCGAACTGGGCTGCGGCACGATGTCGCTCTACAACTACGTCCCCCGCAAGGAGGACCTCCACGAGCTGATGGTTGACGCCATCAGCGGTGAGCACGACCTGTGGGAGCCCTCCGGGGACTGGCGTGCCGACCTGCTCCGGGTCGCCCACCAGACCCGCGCCCTCATGCACCGCCACCCCTGGCTGCCGCGCCTGATGTCCCCGGTCTACGGCTTCAGCCCCAACGCCCTGCGCTACCTGGAGCACTGCCTGACCTGCCTCGACCCCCTCGACGCGCCCTACGGCACGAAGTTCGAGCTGATCGCGATGGTCAACGGCGTCGTGACGACGTACGTCGGGAACGAACTCGCCACCGCCGAACGGACCCGCTCGCTGCCCTGGTCCGAGGATCAGGAGAACGCCGTCCGGATCGGTTATCTGGGCGGCCGGATCGCGACCGGCGAATATCCGCGGATGGCCGCCGCGTTCATGGAGGACAACGGTCCGATCGACCTGGAGGCGGTCTTCGAGCGGGCGCTCGGCCGGGTCCTCGACGCGTTCGAGCCCAAGAGCGGGTGACGGGCCCTAGAGCAGGGCGAACTGGCCCTCGGGGCCCTCTTCGTGGTGGTCGAGGACCGAGGCCGGGCGCCGTGCCCCCTCCGGCACCGGAAGAACGCCCGCCGTACGCAGCTCCGTGGCGGTGATCGGTGCCGTGGTCGGAGTCTCCATGTTCAACTCGGCCCGCTGGGGGCCGAGTTCCGCGAGCAGTGCCAGTACCGTGACGACTTCGAGCAGCTCGGACGTCCAGGTCTGCGGCCAGGTGGCCGGCCGGATCGCCTCCAGGGTGCCCGGCTCGGGCTGCCGGGTCCGGGCGGCGAACCACTGCTCCAGGACGCGGGCCCCGCCCACCTCGAAGTCCCAGGCCTCCGGCGGAACGGGGGAGATCCGCCCCTCGTCGATCTGGAGGGCCTCCTCGTCGCGGTCGTAGCGCACGTCGACCGGGACGGCCGGGAGCGGGGAGCGGACGTAGGGGCGGCGGCCCCCGGGAAGCTTGGGCCGTTCGCCGTCGCGCCGCATCAGCCACAGCATCCGGCGCCCCAACTCGGCCCCCCGCGACCAGAGTCCGGCATCGGCGGTGAGCGGCACGGTGAGTCCCTTCCGGCCGTGCCGTGCGACCGCCACCGTCCAGGCGAGGACGTCGACGGGATCGGGGGAGTGCCCGAGGCGGCTGCCGAGATGATCCAACAGGCCGGGAGCCAGGTTCGGTTCCAGACCGCCGGGGCGGCGGTAGAGAGGCCGTACGCGCCCTCCGCGACCGGCGGTCAGGGGCAGCACGGAGGCGACCAGCAACACCGGCCCCGACGACTCCGGCACCGCCGTCTGCTCGACCGCGAACAACTGCCGCTCGTCGGCGACCCGCCACAACTCCGGTCGTGCCGAGTCGATCAGCCGGTGGTCCGGGATCAGCCACTGCTCGTCGAAGGGGCCGCCCAGCACCCGGACCGGCTCCGCGCAGGGACCCGACTCGCGGGCCAGCCGGCCGGTCCCGCTCGCCCGCCCCGGCAACTGCGTCACCGCCGACCGCGGCGTCCGCGAGCGGGTGACGCCGAACAGCGCCTCGCGCTCCGCCCCTTCGGCCTTCATCAGGGCGTCCCAGCGTGCCTTCAGGGACGCGCCGTCCGGCGCCGTCGGCCACCCCCGGCCCAGCCTCGGCGGAGCGGCCGACCACGGCATGAGGTCCGCCAGCGGCGGAGCGTCGTCGTCGTGCGTCACGCTCGGCATCGTACGACGTGGTCCACGAGGTGGTCAGTGGGCGTCGAGCGCGACCGTGAAGGAGAAACGGTCACCCCGGTAGTGGATACGGGCCACGTCCAGGGCGCGGCCGTCCTCGCCGTGGATGATTCCCGTGTAGTGCAGGATCGGGCTGAGCAGCGGGACCCGGAGCAGCCGCGCCGTCTCCGGGTCCGCGAGCCGGGCCTCCACGGTGTCGGTGATCCGGCTGATGCGCACGCCCACCACATCGCGGAGCACCTTGGTCATGGGCCAGCGCACCAGGTCCTGCGGGTCGATCAGCGCCGCCAGTTCCGGACGCACGTAGTTGCGCGCGTGGTTGGTGGGTTCACCCGTCGTCTCGTCGCCGCGCAGCCGGTGGTACGAGGCGACCTCGGCCAGATCCGGGAAGTACTCGGCGAGTTCGGCGGACACCGGCGCCGGGCCGTGGTCGAGCAGTTCCGTGGTCATGCCCGACTGCTGCGCCACGATCGCGTCGACCGACCCCAGCAGCCGCACGGGGGCGCCTCGTTGAGCGCTCGGCTCGATGAACGTGCCCCGGCGGCGGTGCCGCGTGATCAGCCCTTCGGACTCCAGCTCCTTGAGCGCCTGCCGCATGGTCAGCACACTGACCCCGTAGTGCTCCGCCAACTGCTCCTCGGTGGGCAGCCGCAGCGGGTCCTGGGCGGAGCGGCCGAGGATCGACGCGCGCAGCGACTGCGACACCTGATACCAGAGCGGCAGCTTGCGGTTCAGGACGATCGAGTCCGGAGCGAAAGAGGTCACCAGCGTATCCGTACCGGTCGTGGGCGTTCAGTGCAACGGGTTCGGGCGCTCAGCCGCCCGCCCGGAAGTTCCGCCGCAGGCCCTGCCACACGTCGTCGTACGCCGGTTGCAGATGCTCCGCCCGCGCGGCCTGTGCCGTGGCGGTCACCGGCCAGCGGGTCTCGAACATGAAGGCCAGCCCGTCGTCGATCTTCTGCGGCCTGAGCTCGGCGGTGCTGGCCCGGTCGAAGGTGTCGCGGTCCGGCCCGTGCGCCGACATCATGTTGTGCAGCGAACCGCCTCCCGGCACGAACCCCTCGGCCTTGGCGTCGTACGCGCCCTCGACGAGACCCATGTACTCGCTCATCACGTTCCGGTGGAAGTACGGCGGCCGGAAGGTGTTCTCGCCCACCAGCCAGCGCGGCGCGAAGACCACGAAGTCCACCCCGGCCAGTCCCGGGGTGTCGCTCGGCGAGGTCAGCACCGTGAAGATCGACGGGTCCGGGTGGTCGTAGCTGATGGACCCGAGCACATTGAAACGCCGCAGGTCGTAGACGTACGGCACGTGGTTGCCGTGCCAGGCGACCACGTCGAGCGGCGAGTGGTCGTAGGTCGCCGTCCAGAGGTTGCCGCAGAACTTGTTCACCACCTCGACCGGGCCCTCGACGTCCTCGTAGGCGGCGACGGGCGCGAGGAAGTCCCGGGCGTTGGCAAGGCCGTTGGCGCCGATCGGGCCCAGGTCGGGCAGTTGGAAGGGCGCCCCGTAGTTCTCGCACACATAGCCGCGGGCGCTCTCCTCCAGCAGTTCGACCCGGAAGCGGACGCCGCGCGGGACGAGCGCCACGTGGCCGGGCTCCGCGTGGAGCAGCCCGAACTCGGTGCGCAGCAGCAGCCCGCCGCGCTCCGGCACGATCAGCAGCTCACCGTCGGCGTCGCTGAAGACGCGCTCCATCGAGGAGTTGGCGGAATACAGGTGCACCGCCATGCCGGTGCGCTGGGTGGCGTCGCCGTTGCCGCCCAGGGTCCACAGGCCGCTCACGAAGTCGGTGCCCGGCGGGGGCTCCGGCAGCGGGTTCCAGCGCAGCCGGTTGGGGTCGGGCACGGTCTCGGTGAAGGGGGCCGTGCGGAGCGCGCCGTTCTCCGTGCGCGTGAACGCGGGGTGCGCGGCCGACGGGCGGATGCGGTACAGCCACGAGCGCCGGTTGTGCGCTCTGGGCTCGGTGAAGGCCGTACCGCTCAGCTGCTCCGCGTACAGGCCCAGCGGTGCCCGCTGCGGCGCGTTGCGGCCGTGCGGCAGGGCGCCCGGGACGGCCTCCGAGCTGTGTTCGTTGCCGAATCCGGAGAGATGGGCAAGCCCCTCGGCCGTCTTTCTCGCGTCCCCGCTCATGACCACTCCCTCGTGCCCGATTCCTATGCTTCACCATAGGAATCGGTTCCGGCGCACGCAAGAGGTAGTACGACTCAGGGGTCGGCGCACCGGCCGGAACCCGACTCCAGGGGGATCCGGCTGTCAGTGCGATGTTCTACGCTCCCCGGCATGTCGTGGACGCGTGGACTGCTCGCCGCGCTCGCGGTCTGTGCCCTGCTCGGCGGACCGACGGGCTGCGGTTCCGGCGATGGGCACAAGCCGAAGGACGGGGTGTCGGCCTCGCCGGTGGGCGAGCTGCTCGACGAGACCGACGAAGGGGGACGCCGGTATCGCGAGATCGAGAAAAAGGGCGCACCCGAGGTCGCGATCGAGGTCCAGCCGGAGTCCGAGAACGGCTGGGACGTACGGCTGACCACGCGGCACTTCCGCTTCTCGGCCGCCGGCGCACGCCCGGTGGCCGTCGCGGGACGCGGTTTCGCCGTCCTCTACCTCGACGGCCGCCGCATGGCCACCCTGCGCACCACCGAGTACCACCTTCCCGGCAATCTCGTCCCGCGTGGAACCCACCAGGTAACCGCACGCCTCTATGCCGATGACCACACCGTGTGGTCCGTGGAGGAGGAGCCGGTGCAAAGCACGGCGGACATCACCGCGTCGCAGACCGGTCCGGCGTCCGGCGCCGCGGAGTCGCCGGGGTCGCCCGAGTCATTGGCGCGTACGGGTGGCGGCGAAGCGACCAAGGCCGACGGCAAGGCGCGTACGGGGACCAGAGGTTCACCGGACCTCCGCGGAAAGGCATCATGAAGCCCGTGCCACACGCGACCTCGCTGCGCCGAGCGCCCGTCCAGCGCCGCAGCGCAGAACGACTGACCAGAATCCTCGACGCCTGCGCCGACCTCCTCGACGAGGTCGGCTACGACGGGCTGAGCACCCGGGCCGTCGCCCAGCGGGCCGGCGTACCCATCGGCTCCGTCTACCGCTTCTTCGGCAACAAGCGCGCGATGGCCGACGCGCTCGCCCAGCGCAACCTGGAGCGCTACGCCGAGCGCGTCACCGTCAGACTCGGCGGGGAGACAGGCACGGCGGCCAAGAGCGCGGACAGGAGCGCGGGCGGGGACGGCTGGCGCGCGGCCGTGGACGCGGTGCTCGACGAGTACATAGCGATGAAGCGCACCGCGCCCGGCTTCTCCCTCGTCGACTTCGGCAACCAGATCCCGGTCGGCTCCCGCGCCGAGCCCAACACCCGTGTCGCCGACCGACTCACCGAACTCCTCGCCGGCTACCTCGGCCGCACCCCCGACGAGAACCTCCGCCGCGTCTTCCTGGTCGCCGTGGAGAGCGCCGACACCCTCGTCCACCTGGCCTTCCGGGTCGCCCCCGAGGGGGACGAACGGATCATCGACGAGACCCGGGTCCTGCTGCGGGCGTACCTGGAGCGGGTGCTCGACTAGACCGGGGCCCGGAAGGGGCCGTGCCGGTCCAGCGACACGGGGCCCGAAGGGTCCGTGCCGGTCCGGCGACGCGACGTACGCGGATTTCCGGCCCCACCCCCGGCACCCCCTCCCCTCCATGCATACCGGTCGGTATGCTCGGCGGCAGTCCGTGTGCCAACGCTGCCACCGCCTCCCGGGAGGACCCCGTGTCCCGCACCACCGGCACCACCCCCGACTCCCGCACCGCCCTGCGGATCTGCCCCCTGTGCGAAGCCACCTGCGGGCTGACGCTCACCATCGAGGACAACCGGGTCACCGGAGCCCGCGGCGACCGCGACGACGTGCTCAGCCAGGGGTTCATCTGCCCGAAGGGCGCCTCCTTCGGGGCGGTCGACGGGGACCAGGACCGACTGCGCGTCCCCCTCGTCCGCAAGGACGGCGAGCTGCGCGAAGCCACCTGGGAGGAGGCCTTCGACGCGGTGGCCGCCGGGCTCAGGTCCGTCGTGGACGCGCACGGGCCGGACGCCGTCGGCGTGGTCCTCGGCAACCCGAACGTGCACACCATGGCCGGCGCCCTCTACCCGCCCGTCCTGCTCACCTCCCTCGGTACCCACAGCGTCTTCACCGCCTCCACCCTCGACCAGATGCCCAAACACGTGTCGTGCGGACTGCTGTACGGCGACGCCAACGCGATCCCGGTGCCCGACCTGGACCACACCGACCACCTCCTGCTCATCGGCGCCAACCCGGTGGAGTCCAACGGCAGTCTGTGCACCGCCCCCGACTTCCCCGGCAAGCTCAAGGCGCTGCGGGCGCGCGGCGGCACCCTCACCGTCATCGACCCGCGACGGACCCGTACGGCCAAACTCGCCGACCGGCACGTCGCGATCCGCCCGGGAACGGACGCGCTGCTGCTGGCCGCCATGGCGAACGTCCTCTTCGAGGAGAAGCTCGTCGAACTCGGCGACCTCACCCCGCACGTCCAGGACGTGGACGAACTCGCCGACGCCGTAAGGGACTTCACCCCCGAAACCGCCGCCGAGGCCTGCGACGTCCCCGCCGGCACGATCAGGGCGCTCGCCCGCGAACTCGCCGCCGCGCCCACCGCCGCCGTCTACGGCCGCATCGGCAGCTGCACCGTCCCGCACGGCACCCTGGCCAGCTGGCTCGTCGACGTCCTCAACATCCTCACCGGCAACCTCGACCGGCCCGGCGGGGCGCTCTTCCCGCAGGCCGCCACCGACAGGACACCCCGGCCCGCCGGACCCGGCCGCGGCTTCGCGCTCGGACGCTGGCACTCAAGGGTGAGCCGGCACCCGGAGGCCAAGGGCGAACTCCCGCTCGCCGCCCTCGCCGAGGAGATCGACACCGCCACCGAACAGGGCGAACCGATCCGCGCGGTCATCGCCGTGGCCGCCAACCCCGTCCTCTCCGCACCCGACGGAGACCGCCTCGACAAGGCCCTCGACTCGCTGGACTTCATGGTCAGCGTCGACCCGTACCTGAACGAGACCTCACGTCACGCCCACGTCGTGCTCCCGCCGCCCCCGCCCTCGCGCAGCGCCCACCACGACTTCGCCTTCAACACCCTGGCCGTGCGCAACCAGGTCCGCTACACCCCCGCCGCCGTCCCGCTGGAGCCGGGCCGGATGGCCGAGACCGAGATCCTCGCACGGCTCACCCTGGCCGCCACCGGCATGCACGGCACCGACCCGGCCGCCGTCGACACCATGGTCATCGCCGCCACCCTCGGCAAGTCCGTCACCGAGGCGCACTCCCCGGTGCACGGCCGCGACCCGAAGGAACTCGCCGCACAGCTCACCGGCGGGACCGGCCCGGAGCGACGGCTCGACATGATGCTGCGCCTCGGTCCCTACGGCGAGGGCTTCGGCGTACGACCCGACGGGCTCACCCTGGAGAAGCTGCTCGCGCACCCGCACGGCATCGATCTCGGGCCCCTGGGTTCGCGACTGCCGGGCCCTCTCAAGACCCGCAGCGGGAAGATCGAGCTGCTGCCCGGCCCGATCGCCGACGACCTGCCCCGGCTCCGGGACGCGCTGCGCGAACGCCCCACGGCCATCGTCCTCGTCGGCCGCCGCCACCTGCGCTCCAACAACAGCTGGATGCACAACGTCCCCGCCCTCACCGGCGGCACCAACCGCTGCACCCTGCACATCCACCCCGAGGACGCCGAACAGCTCGGACTCACCGACGGGGCCGCCGTCCGCGTCAAGGGCGCCGGGGGAGAGGTGACCACCCCCGCCGAGGTCACCGACACCGTGCGACGCGGGGTGGTGAGCCTGCCGCACGGGTGGGGACACGGCCGCGCCGGCACCCGGATGAGCCACGCCGCGCTCGACCCCGGAGTCAACGTGAACCAGCTGCTCGACGGCAGCCTGCTGGACCCGCTGTCGGGGACGGCCGTCCTCAACGGCGTGCCCGTCGAGCTGACACCCGTGCACTGACTCGCGCACTGACAAAGCCCTGACCTGGAGTTTTGCGCTTATTGCTCGCGTGTCAACGTCTTGTTAAGACTTGCGTGGCCGACCTAACGTCACTCGCACCGCCGCCCCAGGTGGGAGTTCAAGGGCGAACGAACGTTAGGTATCCACTCATGCTGACCATCCTCGGCTTCACCATGATCGCGACCTTCCTGGTCCTGATCATGCTGAAAAAAATGTCGCCGATCGCGGCGCTCGTGCTGATCCCGGCGCTCTTCTGTGTGTTCGTCGGGAAGGGCGCCAAGCTCGGCGACTACGTCATCGACGGCGTCACCAGCCTCGCCCCCACCGCGGCGATGCTCATGTTCGCGATCGTCTACTTCGGAGTGATGATCGACGTCGGGCTCTTCGACCCGATCGTGCGCGGCATCCTGAAGTTCTGCAAGGCCGATCCGCTGCGCATCGTGGTCGGTACGGCCGTGCTCGCCGCGATCGTCTCCCTGGACGGCGACGGCTCCACCACCTTCATGATCACGGTCTCGGCGATGTACCCGCTCTACAAGCGCCTCAAGATGAGCCTCGTCGTGATGACCGGTGTCGCCGCCATGGCCAACGGCGTGATGAACACCCTGCCCTGGGGAGGCCCGACCGCCCGCGCCGCGACCGCCCTCAAGGTCGACGCCAGCGACATCTTCGTCCCGATGATCCCGGCCCTCGCCGTCGGCCTCCTCGCCGTCCTCGTGCTCTCGTACGTCCTCGGCCGCCGCGAGCGCGCCCGGCTGGGCGTGCTGACGCTGGACGAGGCGCTGGAGCCGCGGGAGACCGAGACGGTGCTGGTCGGCGCGGGTGCCACGGCCGGCGGCAGCGGCCCGGTCGACCTCGCGAAGAAGCCCGTGGGCACGGGCGGTTCGGGCACCGGCACCGGTACGGACGCGGGCGTGGGCGTTGGCGCGGGCGCTCAAGGCCCCGAGGAGGACGACGCTTTCGCCGTCCTCGACCCCGACCGCGCCACCCTGCGGCCCAAGCTCTACTGGTTCAACGCCCTGCTCACGGTCGTGCTGCTCACCGCCATGATCATGGAGTGGCTGCCGATCCCGGTGCTGTTCCTGCTCGGCGCCGCCCTCGCGCTCACCGTCAACTTCCCCCACATGCCCGACCAGAAGGCCCGCCTCGGCGCCCACGCCGAGAACGTCCTCAACGTCTCCGGCATGGTCTTCGCCGCCGCCGTCTTCACCGGCGTCCTCCAGGGCACCGGCATGGTCGACCACATGGCCGACTGGCTGGTCTCCAACATCCCGGACGGCATGGGCCCCCACATGGCCTTCGTCACCGGCATCCTGAGCATCCCGCTCACGTACTTCATGTCGAACGACGGCTTCTACTTCGGCATCCTCCCGGTCCTCGCCGAAGCCGGGCAGGCCCACGGCGTCTCCTCCCTGGAGATCGCCCGCGCCTCCATCGTCGGCCAGCCGCTGCACATGTCGAGCCCGCTGGTCCCCGCCGTATACGTCCTGGTCGGCATGGCCAAGGTCGAGTTCGGCGACCACACCAGGTTCGTGGTGAAGTGGGCGGCGCTCACGTCGCTGGTGGTGCTCGGCTCGGGGATCCTGTTCGGGATCATCTGACCCCCGGCACGCACCTGAGGGGCACGCACCGCAGGGTCGTACGTCGGAGGGGTGCACGTCGGAGGGGTGCACGTCCGACGGGGGAGTTCACTCGTTCATCGGTTGGAGGATCACTGTGGGGCCCGGTGGAAACCGCGGCTGGTTGCTGCGTCTCGTCATCGCCTTCGGCTTCGCGCAGGGGGCGGTGTCGATGGCGCGGCCCGCCGTCTCCTACCGGGCCCTCGCCCTCGGCGCCGACGAGCGCGCGATCGGCGTGATCGCGGGTGTGTACGCCCTGCTTCCACTGTTCGTCGCCGTACCGCTCGGCCGCCGTACCGACCACGGCCGCTGCGCCCCCCTGCTGCCCGCGGGCGTGGTGCTCATCGCGGGCGGCTGCGCCCTCAGCGGCCGGGCGAACTCCCTCACGGAGATGGCCGCGTGGAGCGGGGTGATGGGCCTGGGGCACCTCTGCTTCGTCATCGGCGCCCAGTCGATCGTCGCCCGCCAGTCTGCGCCGCACGAACAGGACCGCAACTTCGGCCACTTCACCATCGGCGCCTCCCTCGGCCAGCTCGTCGGGCCGATCGCCGCGGGCGCCCTCATCGGCGGTCCCGACATGGCGGGCAGCAGCGCCCTGGCCCTGCTCGTGGCCGGCGCGGTGGCCGCGGTCTCGTTCACCTCGCTGTGGCGCATCGAACACCGCGCGCCGGTCAACTCCCGTACGGCGCAGGGCGACCGGGTCCCGGTTCACCGGATACTGCGCACCCGGGGCGTTCCCGCGGGCATCTTCGTCAGCCTCGCCGTACTGTCCGCGACGGACATCCTCACCGCGTACCTGCCGGTCGTCGGCGAACACCGGGGTATCGCGCCGTCCGTGGTCGGCCTGCTGCTGAGCCTGCGCGCGGCGGCGACGATCGCCTGCCGGCTGGTGATGACGCCGATGCTGCGGCTCCTGGGCCGGAAAGCGCTGCTCACCACGACCTGTCTGGCGGCCGGCGTGCTGTGCGCGGGCATCGCGCTGCCGGTGCCCGTCTGGGCGCTGGCGGCGATTTTGCTGGTCCTCGGTTTCTGTCTCGGCGTCGGGCAGCCGCTGTCGATGACGACGGTGGTCCAGGCGGCCCCCGAGGGCGCCCGTTCCACGGCCCTCGCCCTGCGGCTGACCGGCAACCGGCTCGGCCAGGTCGCCGCGCCCGCCGCGGCGGGCCTGGTCGCCGGGATCGCGGGGGTGGCCGCGCCGTTCGTGATGCTGGGCGCGCTGTTGCTGGTGTCCTCGGGTATCGCGCTGCGCTCGCCCGCGAAACCGGAGGCTCCGGGCTCGGGCCCGAGTACGGGGCCTGGCCCGGACGAGCCCGCCCGGCGCCGGATGCCCGTGCGTCGCAGAAGCGACATCTGACCCCTCGGACCCCTCGGGCACCCCACGTCACCCGGGCCGTGACCTCGTGAGGCCCCCGCACCCCTGGCGCCAGAAAACTAACATCGCTAGTTTAGTGTCGGCCGACGCTGCCCCGCCCAGGAGGAACAGGGAATGAAAGCTCACGACGGCATGTATATAGGCGGCGAATGGGTTCCCGCCCTCGGCGCGGACACGATCGAGGTCGTGAACCCGGTCGACGAGCAGGTGATCGGCACGGTCCCCGCGGGCACCGCCGCGGACGTCGACCACGCCGTACGGGCCGCCCGCGCCGCGTTCCCCGGCTGGGCCGCGACCCCGCCCGCCCAGCGCGCCGCGAGGCTGGCCGCCCTCCGGGACGTGCTCGCCGCCCGCAAGGACGAGGTGGCCGAGACGGTCACCGCCGAGCTCGGCTCACCGTTGGCGTTCTCGCAGGCGGTGCACGCGGCGGTGCCGGTCCTGGTCGCGGGCTCGTACGCCGAACTGGCGGCGACCCACGCCTTCGAGGAGAAGGTCGGCAACTCGACCGTCCACCAGGAACCCGTCGGTGTGGTCGCCGCGATCACGCCCTGGAACTACCCGCTGCACCAGATCGTCGCCAAGGTCGCCCCGGCGCTGGCCGCCGGCTGCACGGTGGTGCTGAAGCCGGCCGAGGACACCCCGCTGACCGCCCAGTTGTTCGCCGAGGCGGTGGCCGAAGCGGGCTTTCCGGCCGGCGTCTTCAACCTGGTCACCGGCCTCGGCCGGGTCGCCGGCCAGGCCCTCGCCGAACACCCGGACGTGGACCTGGTCTCCTTCACCGGCTCCACGGCGGTCGGCAAGCAGATCGGCGCGGTGGCCGGCGCGGCCGTCAAGCGGGTCGCCCTCGAACTCGGCGGCAAGTCCGCCAACGTCATCCTGCCGAGCGCCGACCTGGTCAAGGCCGTCAACGTCGGCGTCGCCAACGTGATGTCCAACTCCGGCCAGACATGCAGCGCCTGGACCCGCATGCTGGTGCACACCTCGCAGTACGAGCGGGCCGTCGAGCTGGCCGCCGCCGCGGCGGCCAAGTACGGCGACCGCATCGGCCCGGTCGTCAACGCCAAACAGCGTTCCCGAGTCCGGGGTTACATCGAGAAGGGCGTCGCGGAAGGCGCCCGCCTGGTCGCCGGGGGGCTCGATTCCCCGCGTGAGCAGGGGTACTTCGTCAGTCCGACGGTCTTCGCCGACGTCACACCGGAGATGACCATCGCCCAGGAGGAGATCTTCGGGCCGGTGCTGTCGATCATCCGGTACGAGGACGAGGAGGACGCCCTCCGGATAGCCAACGGCACGGTGTACGGGCTCTCGGGTGCCGTCTGGGCGGCCGAGGAGTCGGAGGCGGTGGCCTTCGCGCGACGGCTCGACACCGGGCAGGTCGACATCAACGGCGGGCGCTTCAACCCCCTTGCCCCGTTCGGGGGTTACAAGCAGTCCGGGGTCGGGCGCGAACTCGGCTCGCACGGGCTGTCCGAGTACCTCCAGACCAAGTCCTTCCAGTTCTAGGCCCGAGGAGCATGCACGTGGTTCGAGCCGCCGTACTTCCCGCCGTGGGCGCTCCTCTGGAGCTCGCCGAGATCGATCTGCCGGAGCCCGGCCCCGGACAGGTCCGTGTCCGGCTCGCCGCCGCCGGGGTGTGCCACTCCGACCTCTCCCTGTCCGACGGCACCATGCGGTTGCCCGTTCCCGCGGTCCTCGGCCACGAGGGCGCCGGTTTCGTGGTCTCCGTCGGAGAGGGCGTCACCCACCTCGCGCCCGGCGACGAGGTCGTCCTCAACTGGGCGCCGTCCTGCGGAAACTGCCACGCCTGCTCACTCGGCGAGGTGTGGCTGTGCGCCAACGCGCTGAGCGGCGCGAACGACGTCTACGCGCGGCGCGCCTCCGACGGGAGCGATCTGTACCCAGGTCTGAACGTCGCCGCGTTCGCCGAGGAGACCGTCGTGCCCGTCGGCTGCGTACTTCCGGTACCGGACGGGGTGCCGCTCATCGACGCCGCCCTCCTCGGATGCGCCGTCCTCACCGGGTACGGCGCCGTCCACCACTCCGCGCGGGTGCGGGAGGGCGAGACCGTCGCGGTGTTCGGGGTCGGCGGGGTCGGACTCGCCGCGATCCAGGCCGCCCGGATCGCGGGCGCCTCGAAGATCGTGGCGGTGGACGTCTCGCCCGCCAAGGAGTCCCTCGCACGCGACGCGGGCGCCACGGACTACGTCGTCGCCTCCGACACCACCGCCCGGGAGATCCGCGCCCTCACCGGCCGACAGGGCGTCGACGTGGCCGTCGAGTGCGTGGGCAGGGCCGTCACCATCCGCACGGCCTGGGAATCCACCCGGCGCGGCGGCCGCACCACCGTCGTCGGTATCGGCGGCAAGGACCAGCAGGTCACCTTCAACGCCCTGGAGATCTTCCACTGGGGCCGAACCCTCGCCGGCTGCGTGTTCGGCAACTCCGACCCCGCACGGGATCTGCCGATGCTGGCCGAGCACGTACGAGCGGGCCGCCTCGACCTGGGAATGCTCGTGACGGAACGCATCGACCTGGAGGGCATCCCGGGAGCGTTCGAGAACATGGTGGCAGGGAAGGGCGGACGGGCGTTGGTGGTGTTCTAGGGCCGGGGTTCGACCCCGGGTGGGGCCGGGGTCGGGCCAGTTGGGGGCAGGAGCAGGAGCAGGAGCAGGGGCAGAGGCAGGGGTTCGGGTCTGGGCGCCGGCCCTCGGGCGGCAGGACCCGGCCCCCGCCAAGGGGCGTGGCGAGGTGAGGCTGACGCGGCGCGGACTCCGCGAGGCCGTGCGGACGCGCTCGCCCGCCCGCGCCGGGCCCGAGCGCAGGCCGCAGTGCGCTCTGTCCAGCCCTGCGCAGGGCCTCGGGGCAGCCGGGCCCAGCCCGAGTGCAGGACCTTGGACCGGCCCCTCCGAGGCGTGGCCCCTAGGCAATCGTTCCGGTGCTCAGCCCCGTTCCGGCGCTCAGCCCCGTTCCGGCGCCGCCTCCGTCACAGCCGTCCTCGGTCGGGATCGGGACACCGCCACACCGGCGAGGCACAGCAGGCCGCCGCAGAGGGTCAGAAGGCCCGGGACCTCGCCCAGGAACAGCCAGGACATCAGCACGACGAGCGCGGGCACCGCGTAGGTGGTCGCGCCCATCCGGCTCGCCGTCGTACGGGCCAGCGCGTACGCCCATGTCGTGAACGCCAGCGCGGTCGGGAACACGCCCAGGTAGACCATGTTGAGCGTCGCGGACACCGGCGCGTCCGCAGCTTCGTGCACGAGCTGTCCCGCGAAAGGCAGGCACGCCACCGCTCCGATGAGGCAGCCGAAGGTCGTGGCCTGGAGCGGGCTCGCCAGGCCGAGAACCGGCTTCTGAGCGACGACCCCGGCCGCGTAGGTGACGGCCGCGAGCAGACACAGCACGACCCCGAGGACCGAGGAACCGCCGTTGCCCGACATCGAGAGACCCACGGCGACCGCCCCCGCGAACGACACCGCCATCCCCGCGAGCAGCCTCGGCGGCATGGGGTCGCCGAGCAGCCGGGACCCGAGCAGGGCGATGAGGATCGGGCCGATGTTCACGACCAGCGCGGCCGTACCGGCGTCCACCTGCTGCTCTCCCCAGTTGAGGGCGACCATGTAGACGCCGAACCAGAGCACCCCGGAGACGGCGATCCCTCGCCAGGCCGCACGCGGTGGCCAACCCACCCTCCGTACAAGGCAGATGGCGCCCAGCATGACGACTCCCGCCAGCAGCCGCCCCAGCGCGAGCGCGCCCGGCGAGTACGCCGATCCCGCGCTGCGGATCGAGACGAAGGCCGAGGCCCACAGCACGACGGTGACGGTTGCGGCGGCCGCGGCACGCGGATCGGTGCGCCGGGCGGTGGCCTGGGCAGGGGTGATCATCATGCTCCTGAGGCTAGAGGGCGTGTCGGGGCGAGGTCTTGCGGATTTCGGACGTCACGTCCGAGGGCACGCGGCGTACCGGGCCGCGGGGCCACTGTCGTCCGGCTCGACCGGGGTGAACCGGGCTCGAACTCGGGCGAGTTCGCCCCAGCTCGGTCAAGACCGACCGAAGTCACCCCAAGCGGAGGAGAGTTCGGCCCCGCCGGTCAGGTCCCGCGCCGCTCAGCGCAACGCCGCCCCCTCGATGCCGAGAAGCTCGGCGAAGGCCCGTTCGCCCTCGGGCGTGACCATGACCGCCCGCTCGGAGCCGATCCGCACGCACCAGCGGGAGTCCAGCGCGTGCCGGCACAGGGCCGCGCCTGCGGTTCCCGCGAGATGGGGCCGGCGCTCGGTCCAGTCGAGGCAGGCCCGGCTGAGGGGACGACGGCCGGTGCGGTCGAGGCCGATGCCCACGGCGTCGAACCAGTGCAGCCCGGCGTCCGTGAGCGCGAACCCGTGTCCTGCCGGAGGAGCCCGCGGCCGGTGAGGGCGTCGGTGAGCGCGATGCCGAGGCGCCCGGCGAGATGGTCGTAGCAGGTGCGGGCACGCGCCATGGCCGATCCGGCGCCGGCCGCCCGCAGCGTGCGGGGCCGCTTCGCGGCGGTGGGCGCGACCTGCGCGGCGAGATCCTCGACGAGTTGCGCGACCCGGGTGTCGGCGAGCCGCACGTACCGGTGCCTGCCCTGCCGCTCTTCGGTGAGCAGACCGCCCGCGACAAGCTTGCCCAGATGCTCACTGGCGGTCGACGCGGCGACCCCGGCGTGCCGCGCCAGTTCCCCGGCGGTCCACGCCCGCCCGTCGAGCAGCGCCAGCAGAAAGACGGCCCGGGTCTCGTCGGCGATCAGCCCCGCCAACGCGGCCAGCCCCGGGCCCACCGGATCCTTCGCTCTCGTCATGCCTCCCAGCATGCGCCGGGAACACTTCGGCGCCCGCCGAACGATGGACGTTCAGGGGGAAAGGCTGCCCGAGTCCTTCCGCCGCAGCCCCTCGAACTGCGAAGCCAGCCCGTCGAGCAACGCCCTGAGCCCGGTCTCGAAAGCCCGCTCGTCGATCTTCTCCTGGTTCTCCGCGAGCAGGTGCGCCTGCCCGAGGTGGGGATAGTCGGCGGGATCGTACGCGGTGGCGTCGTCCACGAAACCGCCGGCGAAGGAGCCGAGGGCGGAGCCCATGACGAAGTAGCGCATCAGCGCGCCGATGGAGGTGGCCTGGGACGGCGGCCAGCCCGCCTCGACCATCGCGCCGAAGACGGCGTCCGCGAGCCGGAGCCCGGCGGGCCGCCGGCCGGGCCCGCGCGCGAGCACCGGCACGATGTTCGGGTGGTCGCGCAGCGCCGCCCGGTAGGACACCGCCCAGTCGTGCAGCGCCGTACGCCACTCACGGCCGTCCTCGAACATCGACAGGTCGACCTGAGCGCTGACCGAGTCGGCGACCGCCTCCAGGATCTGGTCCTTGGTCGCGAAGTGGTTGTAGAGGGACGGGCCGCTCACGCCCAGCTCGGCCGCGAGCCGGCGTGTGGAGACGGCCGCCAGGCCCTCGGTGTCCACCAGCGCGCGTGCCGTGTCGACGATGCGGTCGGTGCTGAGGAGGGGCTTGCGCGGTCGGGCCATGGCGCACATAGTAGGGCTGCGCCTGTAAACTAGCAGTGCTAATTAAAACGTCTTGGGGTGACTCGGCATGGACCTGGAGCTCAGCGAGGAGCAGACCGCCGTCCGGCGGCTCGCCAGGGACTTCGTGGAGCGCGAGATCGCCCCGCACGTCATCGAGTGGGACCGCGCCGAGGATGTCGACCGGTCGATCGTCAAGAAGCTCGGCGAGGTCGGCTTCCTCGGGCTCACGATCGACGAGGAGTACGGCGGCAGCGGCGGCGACCACCTCGCGTACTGCCTGGTGACGGAGGAGCTGGGCCGCGGCGACTCCTCCGTGCGCGGCATCGTCTCCGTCTCGCTCGGCCTCGTCGCCAAGACGATCGCGTACTGGGGGAGCGAGGAGCAGAAGCGCCGGTGGCTGCCGGGACTGACCTCCGGCGGGTACGTCGGATGCTTCGGCCTCACCGAGCCCGGCACCGGCTCGGACGCGGGCAACCTGTCGACCAGGGCCACCCGTGACGGCGACGACTACGTCATCAACGGCACCAAGATGTTCATCACCAACGGCACCTGGGCCGACGTCGTCCTCCTCTTCGCCCGGTCGACCGACGCCCCGGGCCACAAGGGCGTCTCCGCCTTCCTCGTGCCGACCGACACCCCCGGCCTGTCCCGCCGCACCATCCACGGCAAGCTCGGTCTGCGTGGACAGGCCACCGCCGAGCTGGTTTTCGAGGACGTGCGGGTCCCCGCCTCCGCGATGCTGGCGCCCGAGGGCAAGGGCTTCGCCGTCGCCATGTCCGCGCTCGCCAAGGGGCGGATGTCGGTGGCCGCGGGCTGCGTCGGCATAGCCCAGGCGGCACTGGACGCGGCGGTGACGTACGCGACCGAGCGTGAGCAGTTCGGCAAGAGCATCGCCCGTCACCAGCTGGTGCAGGAACTGCTCAGCGACATCGCCGTGGACGTCGACGCGGCACGCCTGCTGACCTGGCGGGTCGCCGATCTCGTGGACCGCGGGCTGCCGTTCGCCACCGAGTCCTCCAAGGCCAAGCTCTTCGCCTCGGAGGCCGCCGTGCGCGCCGCGAACAACGCCCTCCAGGTCTTCGGCGGCTACGGCTACATCGATGAGTACCCGGTGGGCAAGCTGCTGCGCGACGCCCGCGTGATGACCCTGTACGAGGGCACCAGCCAGATCCAGAAGCTGGTCATCGGGCGGGCGCTGACCGGGGTCTCGGCTTTCTGAGTACCCCTCTGAGTATCCGGGCGGATACGCTCCCGCGGCTCACGGCCGACACTGGATCCATGAGTGAGACACCGGTCAAGCAGCAGTCCACCGCCGCCTTCTACGGCCAGGCGGTCATCTCCTTCGCCGTCGCCATCGTCGCGACCGCCATCGGCATCTTCAAGCTGGACGCCGACGCCTGGGTGCGCTCCTTCCTGGGCATCGCTGTCCTCTATCTGGTGACCTCGTCCTTCACGCTGGCGAAGGTGATCCGGGACCGTCAGGAGGCCGGGCAGATAGTCAGCCGGGTCGACCAGGCGAGACTGGAGAAGCTGCTCGCCGAACACGACCCCTTCGAGAAGCTCTGATCCGCGCTGAGCGGGCACTCTAAGCGCCCGCTCAGGTTCGGGGGTATGGTGTCCCCCTGCCAGTGGAAGGGGCGAACCAGCGATGAGTACGGCGGAGGAGACGGCCGGTGCCGAGAGGCAGCCGTGGGCCGAGGTCACCCCGGACGCGGCCAGGCGGCTGCTCGTCGCCGCCGTGGAGGCCTTCGCCGAGCGCGGGTACCACGCGACGACGACCCGGGACATCGCGGGGCGCGCCGGCATGAGCCCGGCCGCGCTCTACATCCACTACAAGACCAAGGAAGAGCTGCTCCACCGGATCAGTCGGATCGGGCACGACAAGGCGATCGACATCCTGCGCAGCGCCGCGGAGCGCGACGGCAGCGCGGGGGAGCGCCTCGCGGACGCGGTGCGGTCCTTCGTACGGTGGCACGCGGCGCAGCACACCACCGCGCGGGTCGTTCAGTACGAGCTCGACGCGCTCGGTCCCGAGGCCCGCGCGGAGATCGTCGCCCTGCGCAGGCAGAGCGACGCGGCCGTGCGCGGCATCATCCAGGACGGGGTCTCGGCGGGCGACTTCGACGTACCCGACGTCCCCGGCACCACCCTCGCGGTGCTCTCGCTCTGCATCGACGTGGCGCGCTGGTTCAACGTGGACGGCCCCCGTACCCCCGACGAGGTCGGCGCCCTCTACGCCGACCTCGTGCTGCGCATGGTGGGGGCCAAGCGGTAGCGGCGGGCCCCGCGATGGCGGCGGGCCCCGAAGCGGCGGGCCCCTCAGAAGCCGCCGACCCGCTCAGAGAAGCCGCGCGGATCGCGCAGAGAAGCCGCGCGGATCGCTCAGAAGTAGTAGCGGGACACCGACTCCGCCACGCACACCGGCTTCTCGCCGCCCTCGCGTTCGACGGTGACCGCGGCCGTGACCTGCACTCCGCCGCCCGCCTCGGTGACCTCCGTGAGGACGGCGGTGGCGCGCAGCCGCGAGCCCACCGGGACGGGCGCGGGAAAACGGACCTTGTTGGTGCCGTAGTTGACGCCCATCTTCATGCCCTCGACGCGCAGCACCTGCGGCACCAGCGTGGGGAGCAGCGAAAGCGTCAGGTAACCGTGCGCGATGGTCGTGCCGAAGGGGCCCGCGGCGGCCTTCTCGGGGTCGATGTGGATCCACTGGTGGTCACCCGTGGCGTCCGCGAAGAGGTCGATCCGCTTCTGGTCGATCTCCAGCCATTCGCTGTACCCCAACTGCTCGCCCACCGCGGCCTTCAGCTCGTCGGCGGACTCGAAGATCCTCGGCTCTGCCATGTCCCTGGCCTCCCGCGTGTGAATGTCTAAGCGACTGCTTAGCATGGTCGGGTGCGGACCGGATGTCAACGGACCCCACGGGCGCCGGGGTGGGTAGGGTTGGAGGGGTGCCCCAGATCCCTGAGAAGATCCACGAGCTGACCGTCGGGCAGCTGTCGGCCCGCAGCGGCGCCGCCGTCTCCGCCCTGCACTTCTACGAGTCCAAGGGCCTCATCACCAGCCGCCGCACGACCGGGAACCAGCGCCGCTACCACCGTGACGCGCTGCGCCGTGTCGCCTTCGTGCGGGCCGCCCAGCGGGTCGGCATCCCCCTCGCCACCATCCGCGCGGCACTCGCCGAACTCCCGGAGGAGCGCACTCCGACCAGGGAGGACTGGGCCCGCCTGTCGGAGGCCTGGCGCTCCGAACTCGACGAGCGCATCACGCGGTTGAGCCGCCTGCGGGACCACCTGACGGACTGCATCGGCTGCGGCTGCCTGTCCCTGGAGAACTGCGTGCTCTCCAACCCGGACGACGCCTTCGGCGAACGCCTCACCGGCTCCCGCCTGCTGGCGGAACGCGCCCGCCCGGCCGAGAAGCGGGACAGGCGGGCCGCACCCTCCGCGGCGCCGCACAAGGAGCCCGAGGACTGCCGGTGATCCGGCACCCCGGGCCCCGTACACCCGACGGGCCCCGCTGAGGCTCCCTGCTCCCTACTTCTTACTCCCTACTTCTCACTCGTACTCCGTGCCGCCCTTCCGCGTCAGGTACGCGGGGCTGATCGCCTTCGCTATGGCCCGGCCGCCCGTCACCGGGCTGTACCGCTCGGTGGCCGGGCGTACGACCACCCCCTCGCGCAGATGCAGCCCCCGCCCGGAGACGGTCTCCCGCCCGGAGGCGATCTCCAGGACGCGGTCGATGTCGTACGGGCCCTCGAACAGCCTGGGAACCAGCGGCAGTTCGCCTTCGAGCAGCGCCGCCGCGTCGAGCCAGCGGACCTCGCCGTCGATGTCCGCGGACACGTCGAACACGGCGTAACCGAGCGTCTCCCTGCGGCCGTCGGCGCCGTAGGACAGGTCCTGTACTCCGGCCCCGTACACCTCGCCGAAGACGCCGACCCGGCGCGCGCCGAGCCGCTCGGCGAGCCGGGCGGCGATCTCGGGGACGCCATGGCCGAGCAGCGCGCGCCAGTACAGGTTGAGCGGATCCTCCTTGAGGGCGAGGGACTTGGAGCCGAAGCCCTTGGAGGAGACCTGGACGCGTCCCTCGTCCGCGAGGTACGTGAGCAGACAGGCCGAGCCGTGCAGCTTCTCGGTCAGGACGACGGGCTCGCCCGGCGTGAAGATGCCCGGATACCGCTGGATGTTCTCGATGTCGACCCAGGGCAGCAGGTCGGGCGCGGACTCGACGTCACCGCTCATGGTGGGCGGGATCGGCGGTACCCATTTGACGATGCCGAGCGCCTCCGCGAAGTCCGTACCGTCCTCGACGGCCTTCGCCAGGTCGACGTCCGCCACCGCCTTCGGGAGGCAGACGATGCCCTGTGACAACTCGCCGCGCAGCCGCACGGCCTTGACCCGGTCCGAGCCGCTCCCCGCAAGCCGCCCGGTCAGGCCCAGTTCCTCGATCAGCCCGGCCGGGAGCACGGACTGCTCGGGGATGTAGAGGGCCCGCTCGCCGGTGCGGTAGGCGCCCTTGGCGACCACGGCTCGATACAGGCCGACCTGGGCCAGTTCGAGCGCGTCGGCGTTCGGATGCTCATGGATGGTCAGGACTTCGGCGGTGACGCGCAGTGTCGACATCGGGCACTCCCACGGTTCATCGGCTGTCTCTCATCGCCCCCAAGTGTCCGGGCGGGAAAGGGCTGGAACGAACGGATTCACGGCTGCTAGCGTCTCGACTCATCACGACGAACGCCGCTCTCTCCCGAGCCGGTGCTGGACGAGTCCCTCCGCCACCAACTGGCCGTTGGACACGGCCCGTTCGCCGTCCGGGAGCAGCAAGGTGTCCTCCAGGCCGATCCGAGTTGCGAGGCCGAGCCGTCCCGCGAGCCGGAGCACCGGCCAGGTGCCGCCTTCCATGCCGTGCAGCAGGACGGGGCGGCCGTGGGCGCCGCCCAGCTCCGTGAGCAGGGCGCGCGCCGAATCCTCCGCCGTGTCGGCCGAGGTGTCCACCACCTCGGCCAGCACCCGGAGCACCCGTGGCCCGAGCGGCGACACCGCGAACCGCGCGGCGCCCTCCGTACCGGACCAGATGCCCGCCTCCACACCGATCCCGCGGTCGATGAGCGCCGCCGCGACCTCCTCGGCGCCCGGCTCGTGCCAGTTGACCGAGGCGTGGTCGGGCAGCACCGTCCAGGAACGGACGCGGGCCAGGCGGGCCGCCGGGTCCGGCTCGGCCCAGGCGCCGGTGGTCACGCCGACCGTCACGCCCACCCGGGCCCGTATCGCCTCGATCGTCGGGGTCACCGCCTTGGGCGACAACGTGTCGTGCCCGCAGGGCGACTTGGGATGGACGTGGATGTCGGACGCGCCGGCCGCGACGGCCTCGACCGCGGACGCGGCCATCGAGCCGGGCGACAGCGGCACGGCGGCACCGTCACCGGCGCCCCGGGCTCCGTTCAGACAGACCTGCACCATGCCCCGATGGTGACATCCACCACTGACATCCGGACGCCGGCCGTCAACCCACCGACTCCCGACTCCCGACTCCCGACTCCCGACTACCGACCCAAGCGGCACCCGGCACTGAAGACCCCGCGCACGCCGAGAACAGGGCACGCGCAAGCCGCGACCAGACCACACGCGGGCCGAGGACATCCATGCCCCCGCCCCGGACACCACCGCGGCATCCGCCATCGACCATCGGCGACGACCCCACGGTCGTACGCCGCCCGGCAAGGGCGCGGGGCCGACATCGATCACCCGGCGGGACGGCCCGCCCGGCCTCGGACGGCCCACGGCGGACGGCTCACCGGCAGTACGCGTGAAAGCTTGGCGCCCTCACGCCGAGACGAGCAGTTGCCGTCCGCGCCGGGCCTCCGCCAGCGCCTCCGGGGTCAGAACGGGCCGCGGCACCACGATCCCGCAGCGAGTGCAGACGGGACCGGACGACGGTTCGTGCGCCAGGTCGTACTTCCAGTCGAGGCGCTCGCCCGTGCACACCGGGCACACCGCGCCCGGCTCGCGCTCCAACGCGGCGATCAGCCGGCGCAGCACCTCGGCCAGTGGTTCATGGGGGTGGACCCGCGGGTCGTCGCACCACGCGACCCCGAAGCCGCCCCAGGTCAGCCGGTGCCAGTCGTCCACGCTGCCCGGCCTGCGCAGCCCGTCGTGCTTCTCCTTCTTGCGCCGCTCGGCGAACCCGACCTCATAGGCGAGCCAGACCGAGCGGGCCTCCTCCAACTCGTCCAGTGCGGCCACGAGCCGCGCCGGGTCGGGGGAGCGGTCCTCGGGACCGAACCCGGCCCGCGAGCTCAAGTGGTCCCAGGTCGCCCGGTGCCCGTAAGGGGCGAACCTCTCAAGGCACTTGCGCAGTGAGTAGCGTCGCAGTGCCAGATCACTCCGCGGATCTCGCACCTGTCTCGCCAGACTCCGGAAACCGGCCATCGCCCTGCACCTCCGTCACACCTGTACCTGTACTTCGGTCACTTCGGCGTCGTCGTACGGACTTCGCCGAATAGACGTATCGACAAGCGATTCGGCTCCATCCGATTTCCGATGACCTCCCATAAGCCATCTGCCGAACCCCTCATGGAGTACCTCCGCACTCTGTGAGCTGCCTGTTGTCCACCTGTCGGATGCCCTCGCGGGCGGAGCCCCGAGGTGCGGGACCTCTCACCGGGTACCCGATCCGAAAAAGTGACGCATGTTCATCTTCAAACTCGGGGATACCGGCGGTAACGTCCGGCCCACCCCCGTCGCGAGGAGCTGCCATGTCACGGCGCACCCCACGCACCATCCTGGACAGACTGAGAACTCCCCGCAGATTGCCCAAGTTCCTGAAGACGACATCTGTATGCCTGCTCATTGCCGGTCTTTTGACTCCCCTTACCCAGGCATCCGCCGCGGATACGGGGATCACGGCGGCGGCCGGCGATTACTGCGGCAGTCAGTGCTCGGACATCCTGCCGCCCGGTGAGAACGGCAACGCCACCCTCGCCCAGATCCTGCTCAACCAGGTCTTCGGCACCCAGCCCGCGCACGCCGAGGACCAGCTCGGCCCCTACGCGAACCTGGCCTCGGGCTACTCGGCGCTCACCGACACCAAGATCAACGACTTCTTCAACGACGCCTCGTTCGGTGTCCCGGCCGACCAGGTGGAGTCGACCACGAAGCCCGCCGGACGCACCGACGTCACGATCGTCCGGGACAAGAAGACCGGTGTTCCCCACATCACCGGCACCACCCGCTACGGCACCGAGTTCGGCGCCGGGTACGCCGCCGCCCAGGACCGGCTGTGGCTCATGGACGTCTTCCGGCACGTCGGACGCGGCAAGCTGACCCCCTTCGCCGGCGGCGCCCCCTCCAACCAGGCCCTTGAGCAGCAGTTCTGGCGGACCGCGCCCTACACCGAGGCCGAACTCCAGGCCCAGATCGACAGCGTCACCGCCAACAACGGCGCCCGCGGTCAGCAGGCGCTCGCCGACGTCAACGCCTACCTCGCCGGCGTCAACGCCTACATCGACGCGTCGGACAGCGGCCGCTACTTCCCCGGCGAGTACGTACTGACCGGCCACAAGGACTCCATCACCAACGCCGGGACCATCGAGCACTTCAAGCTCACCGACCTGGTCGCGCTGGCCTCCGTCATCGGCGCGCTCTTCGGTTCCGGGGGCGGCGGCGAGGTCAACAACGCCATCTCGCTGCTGGCCGCGCAGTCCAAGTACGGCGTGGCGGAGGGCACCAGGGTCTGGGAGTCCTTCCGCGAGCGCAACGACCCCGAGGCCGCCCTCACCCTGCACGACGGCCAGAGCTTCCCGTACGCGACGAAGCCCGCCGTCGCCCAGGGCCAGGCGCTGCCCGACGCCGGCACGGTGACGCAGGAGCCGCTGGTCTACGACCGCACGGGCAGCGCGGCCACCACGGCCGCGGCCAGGACCTCGGCCGCGGCGGCCGACACCGCCCTGTCCTCGGCCAGGAAGGGCATGTCCAACGCCCTGGTGGTGAGCGGCGACCACACCGCGAGCGGCCACCCGATAGCCGTCTTCGGTCCCCAGACCGGCTACTTCGCGCCGCAGCTCCTCATGCTCCAGGAGATCCAGGGCCCGGGGCTCAGCGCCCGCGGCGCCTCGTTCGCAGGACTGAGCTTCTACGTCGAACTCGGCCGCGGCCAGGACTACTCCTGGAGCGCCACGACCTCCGGCCAGGACATCATCGACACGTACGCCGTCGAGCTGTGCCAGGACGACTACCACTACCTGTACCACGGCACCTGCACGGCCATGGACAAGGTCGAGCAGACCAACGCCTGGGTGCCCACCGTCGCCGACGGCACCGCCGCGGGCTCGTACCGCATGCAGGTCTACCGGACCAGGTACGGCCCGGTGGAGTACCGCGCGACGGTCGGCGGCAAGAAGGTCGCCTACACCTCCCTGCGCTCCTCCTACATGCACGAGGCCGACTCGATCATCGGCTTCCAGATGCTCAACGACCCCGACTACGTCAAGAGCCCGCAGACCTTCCAGGCCGCGACGCAGCACATCAACTACACCTTCAACTGGTTCTACGCGGACGCGAACCACACCGCGTACTACAACAGCGGCGACAACCCCGTCCGCGCCACCGGCATCGACGCCGAGTTCCCGGTGTGGGCCCAGGCCCCGTACGACTGGCAGGGATGGAATCCGGCCACGAACACCGCCACCTACACCGCCCCGTCGGCGCACCCCAACTCCATCGACCAGGACTACTACATCTCCTGGAACAACAAGGTCGCCAAGGACTACACGACGGCCCCGTGGGGCAACGGTTCCGTCCATCGCGGCAACCTCATCGACGACCGGGTGAAGAGACTCGTGACCGCGGGAGGCGTGACCAGATCCGCGCTCGTGAAGGCGATGGCCGACGCCGCGGTCGCCGACCTGCGGGGGGAGGACGTGCTCCCCGACCTGCTCAAGGTCGTCAACAGCCAGCCGGTGACCGACACCGCGGCCGCGGCGGCGGTGAGCAAGCTGTCCGCCTGGGTGACGGCGGGCTCGAAGCGCGCGGAGACCTCTTTGGGCTCGAAGACCTACGCCCACGCCGACGCCATCCGCATCCTGGACGCCTGGTGGCCGCTGCTGGTGAAGGCCGAGTTCGAACCGGGCCTCGGCACCGACCTCTACACCGCCATCACCGGGAACCTTCCCATCGACGAGGCGCCCTCGGCCGGACACGGCCCGACCGGGTCGCACGCCGGAAGCTCCTTCCAGTACGGATGGTGGAGCTATGTCGACAAGGACATCCGGGCGGTGCTCGGTGAACCGGTGCAGGGCGGTCTGGCGCAGAAGTACTGCGGCGGCGGCACCCTCACCGGCTGCCGGACCGTCCTGATCAGCACGCTGAAGGAGGCGGCGGGCAGGACCGCCGCCCAGGTCTACCCCGGCGACGACAGCTGCGCGGCGGGCAACCAGTGGTGCGCCGACTCGGTCATCCACCGCACCCTCGGCGGCATCAAGCACTACGGCATCAGCTGGCAGAACCGTCCGACCTACCAGCAGGTGGTGGAGTTCACGTCGCACCGGTGACGGTGTGAGGCGGTACCCGTCCGTGTCGGCCAACGAGTCCTCGTCCCGGACTCGTTGTCCGCGCGCGCGGGCCGTGACGCCGCCGCGGATCCCGTCGCGGCTCACAGCCACGACGGGCGACAGTCACGGCTCACCGATAAAGGAGATACTCCCCGCGCACGCGCCGGAACGCCGCCAGTTCGTCCTGCCAGGCGGCGACGACCTCGTCGGTGGCCGCCCCCGCGTCGATCAGGGTGCGGACGCTCGTGGACCCGGTGAGTCTGTCGATCCAGTTGTCGGTGCGCCAGGCGAAGCCGCTCCAGACCTTCTGGGCGGTCACCAGGAGTGCGACACCGGTCCGGACGGGGTCGAAGGCGGCCCGGTCGTGGACGTGGATCTGCACCCCGCCGATCGTCTTTCCCTGGAACTTGGAGAAGGTGGGAGCGAAGTACGCCTCCCTGAAGTCCACCCCGGGCAGGCCGAGTCCGGCGGCGGCCTCGGCCCAGTGCCGGTCGATGCCCTCGGCGCCGAGCAGTTCGAACGGGCGGGTCGTACCCCGGCCCTCCGACAGGTTCGTTCCCTCGAAGAGACAGGTCCCGGAGTACACCAACGCGGTGTCGGCCGTCGGCATGTTCGGGCTCGGCGGCACCCAGGGCAGGCCCGAGGTGTCGTAGAAGTCCGAGCGCCGCCAGCCCGACATCAGGACGGTCTCCAGCGGTACCGGCGCCGTCAGGAACTCCCCGTTGAACAGCCGGGCCAGTTCCGCCACGGTCATCCCGTGCGCCTGCGCGATGGGCTCCCGTCCGACGAAGGTCGCGAACTCCTTGTGCAGGACGGGCCCTTGGGCCGCCCGGCCGGTGACCGGGTTCGGCCGGTCGAGCACCACGAAACGCTTGCCGGCCAGCCGGGCCGCCTCCATGCAGTCGTACAGCGTCCAGATGTAGGTGTAGAAGCGCGCGCCCACGTCCTGGATGTCGAAGACGACGGTGTCCACGCCGGAGGCGGTGAAGATGTCGGCGAGCGGCCGGCCGCTCTTCAAGTACGTGTCGTAGACGGGCAGTCCGGTGGCCGGGTCGTCGTAGCGGCCCTCCGAGCCGCCCGCCTGCGCGGTGCCGCGGAAGCCGTGCTCGGGGCCGAAGACGGCGATCAGGTCCACCCGGTCGTCGGCGTGCATGACGTCGACGATGTGGCGGACGTCGCGGGTGACCCCCGTGGGGTTGGTGACGACGCCGACGCGCTGTCCGTCGAGGACGGCGTAACCGCCCGCGGCCAGGCGTTCGAAGCCGGTACGCAGCTTGCGGCCGCCGGATTCCTCCGCCGACGCCGGTACCGGCGTCAGGGCCGCCGCGGCGGTACCGGCGGCGAGCAGTGCCCGTCTGGACAAGCGCATGGTGTGACCTCCGTGATCGCGGAAGGCTGGCACGGGCACGCTAGGCGCTCCGCCGGTGGTTCGGAAGCCGCGGGCCGCCCGTGGCTGGTCGCGCCCGCGCGGCGGCGCCGCGAATGTCACACCCCGCGCCCCTGCGGGCGCTCCCCGGCCCCCCTTCCCTCGCTACATACCGACTGGTTAGTCTGGCGGACGCAGCGGTAGCCGTGCTGCGAGCAGAGCCGATTCTCGTCGCGTCGAAGGAGACCGATGGTGGAAGCCGTGCAGGATGCCGGAGTGATCGTCACCGGAGCGGGGGGCGGTATCGGGGCCGCGCTCGCCCGCCGCTTCGCCGCCGCCGGGGCCAGAGTCGTCGTCAACGACCTGGACGCGGCCAGGGCCAAGGCGGTGGCCGACGAGATCGGCGGCTTCGCGGTCCCGGGCGACGCGTCCACGATCGTGGCGGACGCCAGGGACGCGCTCGGCGGCACGGTCGACGTGTACTGCGCGAACGCGGGCGTCGGCTCCGGCGGGACCGAGGCCGCCGAGGAGCAGGTCTGGTCGCTCGCCTGGGACGTCAACGTCATGGCGCACGTGCGGGCGGCCCACGAACTGCTCCCGGCCTGGCTGGAGCGCGGCAGCGGCCGGTTCGTCTCCACCGTCTCGGCGGCCGGACTGCTCACCATGATCGGCGCCGCGCCGTACTCCGTCACCAAGCACGGCGCGTACGCCTTCGCCGAGTGGCTCTCGCTGACGTACCGCCACCGCGGTCTGAAGGTCCACGCGATCTGTCCGCAGGGCGTGCGCACCGACATGCTCGCCGCCACCGGCAGCGCCGGTGACCTGGTGCTCCAGCCCACCGCCATCGAGCCCGAGGCCGTCGCGGACGCCCTCTTCGCCGGGATCGAGGAGGACCGCTTCCTGATCCTGCCGCACCCCGAGGTCGCCGGTTACTACCAGGCGCGGGCCACCGAGCCCGACCGCTGGCTGGCGACCATGAACCACATCCAGCAGAAGTGGGAGGCGGGCCGATGACCGTGTCCCCGTACGCCGAAAAGCCCTGGCTGCACCTGCTCAACGACGTCCAGCGCGGACCGGTGAGCCCTCCCGACTCGCTGGTGCACGCCCTGCGCGCCGCCGTCACCACCGCGCCGGACCGACCCGCCCTCACCTACTTCGACGGCCGGCTGAGCTACCGCGAGGTGGACGAACTGAGCGACTCCGTCGCCGGACACCTCGCCGCGCGTGGCCTGGAGCGCGGCGACCGGGTCGCGATCGTGCTCCAGAACTCCCCGCACTTCGTGCTCGCCCTGCTCGGCGCCTGGAAGGCCGGCGCGATCGTCGTACCGGTCAACCCGATGTACAAGTCGGCCGAGGTCGCCCACGTCCTGCGGGACGGCGAGGTCGCGGCACTGATCTGCTCCGACCGCGCCTGGGACGCGTATCTGCGCGAGACGGCCGCCGACTCGCCCGTGCGGATCGCGCTCACCGCCTGCGAGCTGGACTTCCAGACCCGCGGCGACGCGCGCGTGCTGACCTTCGAACGGCTCCCGGCCGCCGAGGACGCCGACGACCTCGTGACCGTCGCGCGGCAGGGCCACAAGGCGCCCGAAGGCCGCGACCCGGGCCCTTTCGACATCGCGCTGATCAGCTACACCTCGGGTACCAGCGGCGCCCCCAAGGGAGCCACCAACACGCACGGCAACATCATGTACAACGCCGAGCGGCAGCGGACCGGACTCGCGCTGCCCGAGGCGCCCGTCTACTTCGCGATGGCGCCGCTGTTCCACATCACCGGGATGGTCTGCCAGCTCGCCGCCTGTCTGACGAGCACGGGGACCCTGGTCCTCACCTACCGCTTCGAGTCGGGCGTCGTCCTCGACGCGTTCGCCGAGCACCGGCCCCTCTACACGGTCGGCCCCTCGACCGCCTTCATGGCCCTGGCCGCGCACCCCGCCGTCACCCCCGCGCACTTCGCCTCCTTCGCGAACATCTCCTCCGGCGGCGCGCCGCTGCCGCCCGCCCTGGTGGAGAAGTTCCGGGCCGGGTTCGGGCCCTACATCCGCAACGGCTACGGACTCACCGAGTGCACCGCCCCCTGCGCCTCCGTACCGCCCGCCCTGGAGGCACCCGTCGACCCGGTCTCCGGCACCCTCGCGGTGGGCGTGCCGGGCCCCGACACCGACGTACGCATCCTGGACGAGGCGGGCCAGGAGGTGCCGCTCGGCGAACAGGGCGAGATCGTCGTACGGGGTCCGCAGGTCGTGCCCGGCTACTGGCGCCGCCCCGAAGCCACCGCCGAGACCTTCCCCGACGGCGAGCTGCGCACCGGCGACATCGGTTTCATGGACTCCGAGGGCTGGCTCTACGTGGTCGACCGCAAGAAGGACATGATCAACGCGTCCGGCTTCAAGGTGTGGCCGCGTGAGGTCGAGGACGTCCTCTACAGCCACCCCGCGGTGCGCGAGGCGGCCGTCGTCGGGATACCCGACGGGTACCGCGGCGAGACAGTGAAGGCGTACGTCAGCCTGCGGCCGGGGGCCGACGAGGCCCCAGAGACGTTCACCGCCTACTGCGAGGAGAGACTGGCCGCCTACAAATATCCGCGCCAGGTGGAGATCCTGCCCGACTTGCCGAAGACGGCGAGTGGG
Organism: Streptomyces sp. NPDC088747; assembly: GCF_044751025.1. NCBI lineage: Bacteria > Bacillati > Actinomycetota > Actinomycetes > Kitasatosporales > Streptomycetaceae > Streptomyces > Streptomyces sp. NPDC088747. Next base: position 32,097 of record NZ_JBIVKZ010000023.1, on the reverse strand, counting down.
AAGATCCTCCGTCGGGAACTGCGTTCCCGACCGCAACAGAGCAAGTAGCACGGCAGAACATCGAGAAAGGCAGGTGGCGGCAGTGCCCAGAACTACGGACGGTGACGGCACGCCCGTCCCGCAGCGGCTCTTGGCCGCCGCCACCCGGCTCTTCGCCGAGCAGGGCTACGACCGGACCTCCGTGCAGGAGATCGTCGAGGCGGCGGGTGTCACCAAGGGGGCGCTCTACCACTACTTCGGCTCCAAGGACGACCTCCTGCACGAGGTCTACGCGCGCGTGCTGCGCCTCCAGCAGGAGCGCCTGGACGCGTTCGCGGACTCCGACGCGCCCGTCGAGGACCGGCTGCGGGGCGCGGCGGCCGACGTCGTCGTCACGACCATCGACAACCTCGACGACGCGGCGATCTTCTTCCGCTCCATGCACCACCTCAGCCCCGACAAGCTCAAGCAGGTGCGTGCCGAGCGCCGCCGCTACCACGAGCGCTTCCGCGCGCTGGTCGAGGAGGGCCAGAAGAAGGGCGTCTTCTCCACGGCCACTCCGGCCGACCTGGTCGTCGACTACCACTTCGGCTCCGTGCACCACCTGTCGACGTGGTACCGCCCCGACGGCCCGCTCACCCAGCAGGAGGTCGCCGACCAGCTGGCGGACCTGCTGCTGCGCGCGCTGCGTTCCTGAAGTCCCGGAGCCCGGGGGACGACGGGGCCCGGAGGACGACGGGGCCGTTGGGGCGCGCAGCCGCCAACGGCCCCGTCGTGTCCCACGGGTGACGCGGTGTCAGAGGTGCTTCTTGATCTCCCGCCGGGCCAGCGACCGCTGGTGCACCTCGTCGGGGCCGTCCGCGAGCCTCAACGTCCGGGCGCTCGCCCACAGTTCGGCCAGCGGGAAGTCCTGGCTCACGCCGCCCGCGCCATGCAGCTGCACCGCCTTGTCGAGGATGTCGACGACCGTGCGCGGAGTGGCGATCTTGATGGCCTGGATCTCCGTGTGGGCACCCTTGTTGCCGACGGTGTCCATCATCCAGGCGGTCTTCAGGACGAGCAGACGCAACTGCTCGACGGCGACCCGGGAGTCGGCGATCCAGTTCTGGACCACGCCCTGCTGGGCCAGCGGCTTGCCGAAGGCGGAACGGGACACGGCCCGGCGGCACATCAGCTCGATCGCCCGCTCGGCCATGCCGATGAGCCGCATGCAGTGATGGATCCGCCCCGGACCGAGCCGCGCCTGCGCGATGGCGAAACCGCCGCCCTCCTCGCCGACCAGGTTGGCCACCGGGACCCGGACCTGGTGGAAGGCGACCTCGGCGTGCCCGCCGTGCGAGTGGTCCTCGTAGCCGTACACCTGCATGGCGCGCCGGATCTCCACACCCGGGGTGTCACGCGGCACCAGCACCATGGACTGCTGACGGCGGATGTCGGACCCCTCCGGGTCCGTCTTGCCCATCACGATGAAGATCTTGCAGTCCGGGTTCATCGCACCGGAGATGTACCACTTGCGGCCGGTGATGACGTACTCGTCGCCGTCCCGCTCGATGCGCGTGGTGATGTTCGTGGCGTCGGAGGAGGCCACCTCGGGCTCGGTCATCGCGAACGCCGAACGGATCTCACCCGCGAGCAGCGGTTCCAGCCACTGCTTGCGGTGCTGCTCGTCGCCGAACTGCGTGAGCACCTCCATGTTGCCCGTGTCGGGCGCCGCGCAGTTCAGCGCGGTGGGCGCCAGATGCGGGCTGCGGCCGGTGATCTCGGCCAGCGGCGCGTACTGGAGGTTGGTGAGCCCGGCGCCGTACTCGGAGTCCGGCAGGAAGAGGTTCCACAGGCCCTGCCGGCGTGCCTCGGCCTTCAACTCCCCGACCACGGCCGGGGTGTCCCACGGAGAGGCCAGCTGGGCGCGCTGCTCCTCGGCGACGCTCTCCGCCGGATAGACGTACTCGTCCATGAAGGCGAGCAGCTTCCCGCGCAGTTCCTCGGTGCGCGCGTCGAATGCGAAGTCCATTGCGGGTCAGCCTTCCTGAAGGGTGGTCAGGCCGTGCTCGATGAAGACGGGGGTGAGTTCGCCGATGCGGTCGAAGCCCGCGCCGACCGTCTGGCCCTGCGTGTAGCGGTAGTGGATGCCCTCCAGGATCACGGCGAGCTTGAACCACGCGAACGCCGTGTACCAGGAGACGGCCGACACGTCGCGCCCCGAACGGGCGGCGTACCGCTCGACGATCTCGGCCGGATCCGGGTGCCCGGCGGCCGAAGCGGTCGTACTGATGGGGGAGTCGGGCAGTTCGAGCGGGTGGCTGTACATGACCATCAGCCCCAGGTCCGTCAGCGGGTCGCCGAGCGTGGACATCTCCCAGTCCAGGATCGCGTTGATCCGGTCGTCGGGGCCGATCAGCACGTTGTCGAGCCGGTAGTCGCCGTGCACGACGGTGGACGCGGGGGAGTCGGGCAGCGCGCGGCCCAGGGCCGCGTGCAACTCGTCGATCCCGGTCAGCTCGCGGTTCCGGGAGGCGTCCAACTGCTTGCCCCAGCGGCGCAGTTGGCGGTCGAGGAAGCCCTCGGGCCGGCCGAAGTCGGCGAGGCCCACCTCGGCGGGATCCACCGCGTGCAGCTCGACCAGCGTGTCCACGAGTCCGAGCACCGCGTCACGAGTGCGCTCGGGGCCGAGAGGGGCGAGCTCCTGCGAGGTGCGGTACGGCGTGCCCTCCACGAACTCCATGACGTAGAACGGCGATCCGAGCACCGACTCGTCCTCGCACAGCAGCAACGGGCGCGGCACCGGCACCGGCGTCGGGTGCAGCGCGCTGATCACCCGGTGCTCGCGCCTCATGTCGTGCGCGGTGGCCAGCACATGCCCGAGCGGCGGCCGCCGTACGACCCACTTCGCGGCGCCGTCCGTGACCTCGTAGGTGAGGTTCGACCGTCCGCCCTCGATCAGCCGGCCGGTCAGCGGGCCGTTCGCCAGTCCGGGCCGCTCGCGGTCGAGGAGCGCACGCAACCGGTCGAGATCAAGACCTGGCGGATGGTCTGGGCACATCGTCGCTCCTACACGCGGGGAAACAGGACATGACTATGATGCCGACCAGTCGGTATGTCGTCCAGCGGGTGTGCGAAACGTGATCGGCGTCTCCCCCGGGGCCCGGAGGCCGAGGATCGGGGGAGACGCCTGGTGACCGGGCCGTTCTGGGTGGCCGGGCCGTTCTAGTGGTCGTCCCAGTGGCCCTCGTGCTCGGCGTGCCGGTGGCCGTCGTGCACGTAGTCGACGTGGTCGCCGTGCTCGACCGCGGGGTGTCCGCAGTCGGCGCCGTGCTGGTGCCCGTGGTCGGCGTGCGCGGTGTGCCCGCTCGGCTCGCACTCGTCCCAGTGCCCGGAGTGCTCGCGGTGCAGATGCCCGTCGTGCGCGTAGTCGACATGATCGCCGTGCCGCACCGCGGCGTGCCCGCAGGTGGGGCCGTGGGCGTGCTCGTGGGCGGAGTGCTCGGCGTGGAGGGTGGTCATGGCGCTCACCTTCGGAGGGTTTCAGAGTGGTTGAGAGGGGGGGGAACGACGGCTCAGACTAGCGGCAAAAAGCACCTCAAATCATCCTATTCCGGCTTGCGTGCCGCCTGTGGGGCACGGAGGCTCGACAGCATGCTGGAAGCGGTCTTCCCGGTGATCCCCGGCTGGGACGTCTCCGGCGTGGTGGTCCAACCCGGCGCGGCCGTCACGGAGTTCGAGGTCGGCGACGAGGTCATCGCGTACGCCCGCGAGGACTTCCTCTCCCGCGGCACCTTCGCCGAGTACGTCGCCGCCCCCGTGCGCACCCTCGCCCGCAAACCGCTGAACCTCTCCTTCGAGGAGGCGGCGGGCCTGCCCCTGGTGGGACTCACCGCGTACCAGGTGCTGATCAGGGTCCTCGACGTGCAGGCGGGCGAGACCGTACTCGTCCATGCCGCGGCGGGCGGCGTCGGCTCGATCGCGGTCCAGCTCGCCCGGCACCTCGGCGCCCGCGCGATCGGCACGGCGAGCGAGCCGAACCCCGCGCCCGCCGGGATGGAGACGAGTACGTCATTGACGGCCAGAAGGTGTGGACCACCACGACTTCGTACGGTCCCTGGGCGGCGAGCCGGTCACCTACGGCGAGGGTCTCGCGGAGCGGTTACGGGCGCTCGCACCGGACGGTGTCGACGCCGCCTTCGACACGATCGGCGGCGAGACGATGAAGGTCTCCGCCGAACTGCTCGCTCCCGAGGGCCGGTTGGCCTCCATCGCCGACCCGGACGTCGTCACCTTCGGCGGCCGCTACTACTTCGTCCGCCCGGCCGCCGACGACCTCCAGCACCTGTCCGAGCTGGCCGAGCGGGGTGTCGTCTCCGTCCATGTCGCCGAGACGTTCCCGCTGGAGAGGGCGGCCGACGCCCATCGGCTGAGCGCGGAGGGCCGTACACGGGGGAAGATCGTGGTGACGGTGGACTGGACGGAGTGAGGCGGTGCCGCTGCCGGTCCGGGGCTGGCTGCCGGTCCGGGTCCCGCCGCTGGGCTGGTTCCTGGTCCGGGTCTCGACGCGGGTCCGACGCCGGTACGGATCCGGGGTCCGACGAGGTGCGGGTCCTCGTTCCGGTCCCGGTCCGGGGACGCCTGGCCGCACCCTGAACACCGGCCGTCCCGTAAGTTCCCCTGGACTCCGGCCGTCCCGTAAGTTCCCCTGGACTCCGGCCGTCCCGTAAGTCCCCTGGACTCCGGCCGCCCCGTGGCTCGTTCCTCAGAACACCAGCGCCGCGGCGCACACCGCCAGCGCCACCGTGCACAGGGTCGCGGCGGTCGCGTGCCGGGGGGTGAGCGCCGGCGGCCCTTCCCCGCCGGTCGCCGCCGCGAGCACCCGGATACGGCGGTGCGCGATGGCGAGGAAGGTCAGCCAGAGCGCGCAGCACAGCGCGCAGACGAGCACCCCGGTCACCGATCCGCCACCGTGCAGCGTCGTCTTCGCGGCCAGCACGGCGGCCACGGTGCTCGACAGTGTCGTACGCCGCCACGCGAGCCGCGTCCGCTCCGGTTGCAGGCCGGGATCCCGTTCCGCGCCCGTCTCCGCGGGCCCTCCCGCGCCCCGGTCACCACCCTGGCCCCCGCCCAGGTCCGCGCCCCGGCTCCCGTCCCGGGCGGGCCCCGTCATCCTTCCCAGCCGGCGAACACGACGACGACCATGGCCACGGCGACGACCGCGACCACGATGCTCAGCACGGCCGGAAAACGCGACACCGGCAGGTCCTCGCCCTTCCGCATCGCCAGCTCGCACCGCACCCAGTGATTGACCGCGCGCAGCGAGCAGAGCACGCCCGCCGCGAGCAGGGCGAGCGCGAGGCCGACGCGCCAGCCCCACCGCAGATCCGGCAGGAACTGGTCCACCGCGAAGCCGCCGCCGATCAGCGCCAGCGCGGTACGCAGCCACGCCAGGAAGGTCCGCTCGTTCGCCAGCGAGAACCGGTAGTCGGGCGTGCTGCCCTCCGCGTCGGCGTCCCGGGGCGCGAACCACAGCTGGACGTCACGTACGAATCCGATCACGCCCTGGACCCTACCGGGAGGGTTGTCGGTGCGGCTCGCTACCGTTCGGCGCATGGATGTTCCCATGTCACTGGCCCGGTACGCCGCGCCCGGCCACGGCATCGCCCCGGCCGAGGAGCTGCTCGGCCTTGCCGGTTTCTGGCCCGCCTACTTCCTGCCGGCCTGGGACGAGTTCATGGAGGAGCCCGAGCTCTTCGGCGCCGACGAGGCGGACGTCGACGCCGCGACCGAGGCGCTCTACAGCGCGCGGGAGGTCTGGCCGGCGTACCGCATACCGCTGGCCGGAAGACACCTGCTGTGGACGGTCCACCGGAACTTCCCCGACGACCCCGGCACCGACTACCTGATCACTCACCCGGACTGGGACCGGGACGTGCCGCTGGCCTCGCTCGAGGGCCACTTCAGCGGCCCGGGACTGTCCTGGCCCGAGCTGGTCGCGGTCGCCGACTCGGCACCCGCGCGGGCGGAGGGCGTGCGCGACCCCGCGTTGCGGCTCCTCCTCCTGCTGCCGGCCTTCGGGGACGCGGACGTGCCGGTGGCCGAGGCTCAGGCGCGGATATCCGGTGCGCTGACCGCGGTCGGGGTCGCGACGGGGGCGGCGCCCGGCGTGGCCCGGCGGCTGCTCGACCACCCGTTCTGGGACGGCCCCACGTGGACGGCGCGAGGCGGGAGCCCGCTGAGCGGGGGCACGGCGGGCTCGAGCCCGCTCGCGGTGTGTGACGGGCACTACAGCCCGCGCGCCCTGCCGCCGTACCTGGGCGGCGACCCCGCCCACGCCCGTGCCCAGGCGCTGGCGAACGCCCTCGGCGGGAGCGCGTCCGGAGCCGATCAGGCTTGCCTGCGGTAGTCCCTGAGCCGCTCGTACGCCGCGAGGCCGTCCGGGACCCAGGTCCAGTCGGTGAGCCGGCGCTCCACCTCGTCCTCGGGGAGGAACTCGTGCCAGGCGACCTCCTCGACCTGCGGGTCGACCGGGAGATCGCAGCGGACCTCGTAGACGGCGCACCACCAGCTCTGGCCGGCCCCGTTCTCGTAGAGGAACCTGAAGAGGGGCACGGGACGCGGGAGCCCAAAGACGCCGAGTTCCTCCTCGGCCTCCCGCAGGGCCGCGTCGTCGTACGTCTCGCCCGCCCCGACCACTCCACCGACGAACATGTCGTACAGGGAGGGGAACACCAGCTTGGTGGGTGTCCGGCGGTGCACGAAGATCCGGCCCTCGGCGTCCCGGGCCTGGATGAACACGCACCGGTGACGCAGCCCGAGCGCGTAGGCCTCCCCGCGCGGGGACTGCCCGGTGACCTGGTCGTTCTCGTCCACGATGTCGAGGATCTCGTCAGCGGCGCTCATGCCCCCATCCAAGCAGGGCCGGGAACGCCGAGGAGCCGCGCCGGGTACCGGGGCCCCTCAGTGCGGCTGGAGGTCCAGCGTCGGCTTCTTGGCGGACGTCCCACGTGGCATCGCCGGATGCAGTCCGAGCAGCACGATGCCCGCCACGACGGCCGCGAGCCCCGCCGCCTGCCAGGCGAGTGCCCCGGTGTCCGTGCGCAGCTGGTCGCCGAGGAACCCGACCCCGCAGACGATCCCGGCCAGGGGCTGGGCCGCAGTGAGGGCCGGCAGCGACATCCGCAGGGGCGCCATCTCGAAGGCGCTCTGCACCAGCACGAGCCCCGTCACGCCGAGGACGAGAACGCCGTACGGCTGCCAGCCGGTGAGCAGTTCGGTCCAGCCGCCCTCGCCGAACCGCTGCCCGCTGACCCGGGTGAGGGCGTCCTGCACGCCGTACAGCAGGCCCGCGGCCAGCGAGAGCAGCACGGGCGCGGAGCTGAGCCGGGTCCGTTTCGCGTACGCGGTCATCATGAGCGCGAGGCCGACCATGATCCCGATGATCAGCCAGTGCCGCAGCGGATCGCTCACCGCGTCACCGCCCTCCGGCTGACCGGCCACGATGAAGGCGCTGACGCCGCCCGCGAGCAGCAGGAGACCGGCCCAGCCCTGCCGGCCCAGCGGCTGCTTCGTCTGGTGGCGGGAGAGTGCGAGCGCGAAGAGCAGGTTCGTGGCCAGAAGGGGTTCCACCAGGGAGATCTCGCCCTTGCCCAGGGCGATCGCGCCGAGGACCATGCCGCACACCATGAGCCCGATGCCGCCCAGCCACCGGGGGACCCGGATGAGGTCGAGGAGCAGGCGGGGAGAGAGGAAGTCGCTGAGGGGGGCGTGCGAGGCGGCGTTCTGCTGGAGCACGAACCCGAAGCCCAGGCAACAGGCCGCGCTCACGGAGAGGACCAGAACGAGAACCGACACGCTGTGCACCTCGATACGTCGGGGAGTCGGTGCGGGCCACGGGTGCGTTTCGCGCCGACCTCGGTGCCATGGGCCGGGGCGTGCCCCGACAGTACCCGGATCCGGGCGGTTGACTCGGTCACTCCTCTTGCCGAAGGATCTGACCGATCAGTAACAACGGGTGGTCGGGCACCTCGGCGACCACCGCCTTCCGCACCATCAATGTCTCATCAATCAGCGACGAAGCCGATCCGTTCGTGACGAAGCCCTCATGAGTCAGCCATGACGTATCTCATGTCCCATGATGTACCTCATCGCGTGACTTGTGACGCCCTTCGTGGCGGCACCGGTCCGGCCCGTCGGTATGCCGAGAGGACGGGCCCATGGCCTACGACGCAGATGTGATCGTGATCGGAGCGGGCCTCGCGGGGCTCGCCGCGACCGCCGAGCTCGTCGACGCAGGCCGCAAGGTGATCCTCCTCGACCAGGAGCCGGAGCAGTCGATCGGCGGCCAGGCGCACTGGTCCTTCGGCGGGCTCTTCTTCGTGAACTCGCCCGAACAGCGCCGCCTGCGGATCAAGGACAATCACGCGCTGGCCCTCCAGGACTGGATGGGCACGGCCGGATTCGACCGTGCGGAGGACCACTGGCCGCGGAAATGGGCCGAGGCGTACGTCGACTTCGCGGCCGGTGAGAAGCGTTCCTGGCTGCACCGGCAGGGCGTCCGCTTCTTTCCCGTGGTCGGCTGGGCCGAACGCGGGGGCTACGACGCCAACGGGCACGGCAACTCGGTGCCCCGCTTCCACATCACCTGGGGGACGGGCCCCGGCCTGGTCGCGCCCTTCGAGCGACGCGTGCGGGCCGGTGTCGCCCGGGGCCTCGTGGAGCTGAAGTTCCGCCACCGGGTCACCGGCCTGACCCGCAGCGCGGGCGCCGTCGACACCGTCACCGGCGAGATCCTGGAACCGTCCGGCATCGAGCGCGGCCAGGCGAGCAGCCGCACCGTCAGCGGCGCCTTCGAACTGCGCGCCCAGGCGGTGATCGTCACCTCCGGCGGCATCGGCGGCAACCACGACCTCGTACGCGCCAACTGGCCCGAGCGGCTGGGCAACCCGCCGGAGCGGATGGTCGCGGGCGTCCCCGCGCACGTCGACGGCAAGATGCTCGCCATCGCCGAGGAGAGCGGCGGCCGCCTCATCAACCGCGACCGCATGTGGCACTACACCGAGGGCCTCCAGAACTGGAACCCGATCTGGGAGAATCACGGCATCCGCATCCTGCCGGGCCCGTCCTCCCTCTGGCTCGACGCCCGCGGCAAGCGGCTGCCGGTGCCGCTCTTCCCCGGCTTCGACACCCTCGGCACGCTCGAACACATCATGCGGACCGGGTACGACTACACGTGGTTCGTGCTGGACCAGAAGATCATCGGCAAGGAGTTCGCACTCTCGGGCTCGGAGCAGAACCCCGACCTCACCGGCAAGTCCGTCCGGGACGTCATCGGACGGGCCCGCGCCGATGTGCCCGGTTCGGTCAAGGCGTTCATGGACAACGGCGCCGACTTCGTCGTCGAGAAGGACCTCGGCGCGCTCGTCCGCGGCATGAACGCGCTCACCAAGGAACCCCTCATCGACGAGGCCGCGCTGCGCCACGAGATCGTCGCGCGCGACCGGGAGATCGCGAACCCGTTCACCAAGGACCTCCAGGTCATGTCGATCCGCGGCGCCCGCAAGTACCTCGGCGACAAGCTGATCCGTACGGCGACCCCGCACCGCATCCTCGACCCCAAGGCCGGCCCGCTGATCGCCGTCCGCCTCAACATCCTCACCCGCAAGAGCCTCGGCGGTCTGGAGACCGACCTCTCCTCACGTGTGCTGACCGAGGGCGGGGACCCGCTGGAGGGGGTGTACGCGGCGGGCGAGGCGGCCGGGTTCGGCGGCGGCGGCGTCCACGGCTACCGCTCCCTGGAGGGCACCTTCCTCGGCGGCTGCCTGTTCTCCGGACGTACGGCGGGCCGGGCGGCGGCCGGGTCGGTCGGCTGACCGGCGGCCCGGATGCCGTGAACAGCGCGTTTTCCGGCACCGTGCGACGCGCGCGTCCCAACAGCGCGTAATAAGTGGTTACGGAATTCTGACGAGCACCCGCTGCCCCTGGCCTCCGGGGGGTCGCGGGTGCTCGAATCAGTGGGTGAACTCTGAACATCCCGCCGCGCGTGGACCCGAGCGGCCGCAGGCACGGGAACCGGAACACCCCGAGGAGCGGGGCGTGCCGGTCGGCCGCCGGGTGTTCCTCGGCACCGTCGGACTCGGCGCGCTCGGTGTGCTCGCCGCGCCCACCCTCCAGCGCGGCATGGAGTCCTTCCTCGCCGGCGCGTCCGACAAGGACCCCACCGGCCTGACGGGTCTCCTCCCCAACGGGGGCGGCTTCCGCTACTACTCGGTGGCCTCCTCCGTTCCCCACAAGGACGCCACGGACTACCGCCTCACCGTCGACGGTCTGGTCCGCCGACCGGCCTCCTACAGCCTGGCCGACCTGAAGGCACTGCCACAGACCCGGCTCGTGCAGGACGTCCAGTGCGTCACCGGCTGGCGGGTCCCGGCCACTCCCTTCGAGGGGGTCCGCCTGTCCGCCATCCTGGACGCCGCGGGGGTGCGTTCCACGGCCGGCGCGATCCGCTTCACCTGCTTCGACGGCGTCTACACGGAGAGCCTCACCCTGGAACAGGCCCGCCGCCCGGACGTCCTGGTCGCCCACCGCATGCAGGACAAGGCCGTCGCCCACAGCCACGGCGGCCCGGTCCGCCTCTACGTCGCCCCCATGTACTTCTACAAGTCCGCCAAGTGGCTCTCCGGCATCACGGTCACCGAGAAGGTCCGGCCCGGGTATTGGGAGGAACGGGGCTACGACGTGGACGCCTGGGTCGGCCGCTCCAACGGACGCGACGACGAGCCCACGAGCTGATGACGAACCTACGAGTCGACGACGCCCCCGCCCTCTCCTCCCGTGTACGGCGCTTCAGCCGCGCCGAGCGCTGGGTGCACCGGCTCACCGCCCTGCTCATGGGCGTGTGCGTCGTGACGGCCGCGTGCCTGTACGTGCCTCAGCTCGCCGAGCTGGTCGGCCGCCGTGAGCTGGTGGTCCGGCTCCACGAGTGGGCGGGGCTGCTGCTTCCGCTGCCCGTCCTGGCGGGGCTCGCCTCCCGTGCCTTCCGCGCGGACCTGGGGCGGCTCAATCGCTGGGGGCCGCACGACCGCCAGTGGTTCCGGGCGGTCCTGCGCCGTGATCCCCGGCCCTCGGCCCGGCCCGCCGGGAAGTTCAACGCCGGTCAGAAGACCTATGCCGCGTGGATCGCCGGGGCGACGCTCGTCATGCTCGGCACGGGGCTGCTGATGTGGTTCACCCATCTCACGCCCCTGATGTGGCGCACCAGCGCGACCTTCGTCCACGACTGGCTCGCCCTGACGATCGGCATCGTCCTCGCCGGCCACATCGGCATGGCCCTCGGCGACCCGGAGGCCCGCCGAGGCCTCCGCACCGGCTCGGTCCCCCAGGACTGGGCAGACCGGGAGCACCCCCTCTGGCGCCCGTAGCCTTCTTCGCCCCCTCCGCCCCTGCCCGTCCCGTACTCGGGGGCTCCGCCCCCGAACCCCCGCTCCTCAAACGCCGGAGGGGCTAAATCCTTTTCAGCCTGTCCGGCGATTGAGGACGAGCGCGTCAGCGCGAAAGGGGGGTCTGGGGGCGCAGCCCCCAGGGACGGGACGGGAAGGGGCGGAGGGGGCGAGAAAACCCGGCCCGTACCCCTAGATCACCAGCGAGAGCAGCAGCACCAACCCGCCCGCGACGACCGAGATGATCGTCTCCATGACCGACCAGGTCTTGATGGTCTGGCCGACGTTCAGGCCGAAGTACTCCTTGACCAGCCAGAACCCGGCATCGTTGACATGGCTGAAGAAGAGCGAACCGGCACCGATCGCCAGCACCAGCAGAGAGACGTGCGCGGTGGACATGTCCGCCGCGAGAGGAGCGACGAGCCCGGCCGCCGAGATGGTGGCGACGGTCGCCGACCCGGTCGCCAGCCGAATCGCCACCGCGATCAGCCAGGCGAGGAGCAGCGCGGGAATCGACCAGTCCTTGGAGATGTCCAGGATCATCTGACCGACGCCGGAGTCGATCAGCGTCTGCTTGAAACCGCCACCCGCGCCGACGATCAGCAGAATGCCCGCGATCGGGGCGAGCGACTTCTCGACGGTCGTCGACAGCCGGTCCCGGGTGAAGCCGGCCGCGCGGCCGAGCGTGAACATACCGACGATCACGGCCGCGAGCAGCGCGATCAGCGGCGAGCCGATGACGTCGAAGACCCGCTGCACCATGTGCGTGGGATCGTCCACGACGATGTCCACCAGCGCCTTGGCCAGCATCAGCACGACCGGCAGCATGATGGTGGCGACGGTGACCCCGAAGCCGGGGCGCTTCTCCAGGTCCTCGGAGGCGCGCACCGGGATCATCTTGTCGGGCGCGGGGACGTCCACCCAGCGGGCGGCGTACTTCGAGAAGACCGGCCCCGCGATGATCACCGTCGGGATGGCGACCAGGATGCCGAGGGCCAGCGTGAGGCCGAGGTTGGCCCCCACCGCGTCGATCGCGACCAGCGGGCCGGGGTGCGGCGGGATCAGGCCGTGCATCACGGACAGGCCCGCGAGGGCGGGGATGCCGATGCGCATCAGGGAGTAGTTGCCGCGCTTGGCGACCATGAGGACGACCGGGATCAGCAGCACGATGCCGACCTCGAAGAACAGCGGCAGTCCGATCACCGAGGCGATCAGGACCATCGCCCACGGCATCGCGCGTCCGCCGGCCTTGGCGAGGATAGTGTCGACGATCTGGTCGGCGCCGCCCGAGTCCGCGAGCAGCTTGCCGAGTATCGCGCCCAGCGCGATCAGGACGCCCACGCCGGCGACGGTCGAACCGAGTCCGGCGGTGAAACTGGTGATGGCCTTGTCCAGCGGAGCCCCGGCGAAGGCGCCGAGGGCGAGCGAGCCGATGGTCAGGGCCAGGAAGGCGTGCAGCTTGAACTTCGTGATGAGCAGCACGATGACGGCGATGCCCGCCAGAACGGCGATGCCCAGCTGAGCGTGGCCCGCCGAGGTGATCGGCTCCACGGGGTCTGCTGCCAGCAACTCGACGCTGAGTCTGGTCACGGTGATTCCCTACGTGAGAACAGTGGTGAGGTGAGAGGGGTGGACTACCGCGAGGACGGCGGCAGGTCGGCGAGCGCGGCCACGGCCCGTTCCGTGATGTCCCCGGGATCACCGGTGACCTCCACGGCGACGCCCGCCTCGTCCGGCGCCAGCGGCTGGAGGGTGGCGAACTGGGAGTCGAGCAGCGCCGTCGGCATGAAGTGCCCCTGGCGCTGCCTCATCCGCTCCTCGATGAGCGCGCGGTCGCCGGTGAGGTGCACGAACACGGCATCGGGCGCGACCGCCCGCAGCCGGTCCCGGTAGGCGCGCTTCAGCGCCGAACTGCTGACCACGCCGCCGAGGCCGGCCCGCTCGTGCGCCCAGCGCCCTATGGCGTCGAGCCAGGGCCACCGGTCGTCGTCGGTCAGGGGGGTGCCGGCCGACATCTTGGCGATGTTGGCCGGGGGATGGAAGTCGTCGCCCTCGGCGTACGGAACGCCGAGCCGGGCCGCGAGCAGGGGACCGATGGTGGTCTTCCCCGTGCCCGACACGCCCATGATCACGACGACATGCGGGGTCTGCGTCAGCTGCATGCTCTCGCTGTCCTCATCGTCTTCGTCGACATGTGGGACATCCGATGGAGACATCCGATGTCGACGCCACTGAAACCCATTAGGTACGACAAATTCAAGAGTCTGTGACATATAAGTCTGACTTTTTGATCCGAGCCGTTGACTCGTACGCTGGCTCCATGAGCACACGGGGCCGGGGCCTGCACGAGCACGTACTGGGAACCCTCGGTCCGGCGATCACCGCGGGCGAGTACCCACCCGGGAGCGTCCTGCGCACGGACGAACTGGCCCAGCGCTTCGAGGTGTCCCGTTCGGTGATGCGCGAGGCGGTGCGCGTCCTGGAGTCCATGCACCTGGTCGAGTCACGCCGACGCGTCGGCGTGACGGTCCTGCCCAAGGTCGAGTGGAACGTGTACGACCCTCAGGTCATCCGCTGGCGGCTGGCCGGCGCCGACCGCCCGCACCAGCTGCGCTCGCTCACCGTGCTGCGCTCCGCCGTCGAGCCGATCGCCGCGGGCCTCGCCGCCGGACACGCCACCGCCGAGCAGTGCGCCGAACTCACCGAGTGTGCCCTGGGCATGGTCGCCAACTCACGCGGCCACCGCCTTGAGGGCTACCTCTTCCACGACGTCGCCTTCCACCGGGTGATCCTCACCGCCTCGGGCAACGAGATGTTCGCCCGGCTCGGCGACGTCGTCGCCGAGGTCCTCACCGGCCGAACCGAGCACGAGGTCATGTTCGAGGACCCCGACCCGGCCGCCGTCACCCTGCACGTCCAGGTCGCGGAGGCCGTACGCGAGGGCGACGCCGTCCGCGCCGAGGCACTCACCCGCGAGATCACCGTCGGCGCCCTCCAGGAACTGGACGTACTGGCGCCGTAACGGCTACTCGACGAAGTCGCCGTCCACGTACACCCAGGCACCCTCGACCCGCTCGAAACGGCTGCGCTCGTACAGCGACCCGCCCCGGTAGGAGGCGCGGAAGGTCACCGTCCCCGCCGAGTGGAACGCCGACCCGCCGGCCGTCTCCAGGATCTCAAGACCGGTCCAGCGCATCCCGGGATCGAAGTCGACGGACGAGGGCCGCGTCCGCGGATGCCAGGTCCGCAGCAGGTACTTCTCGTCGCACCGCACGAAGGCGGCGTACCGCGACCGCATCAGAGCCTCGGCGGTCGGCGCGGCCACGGCCCCCGAGTGATGGCGCCCGCAGCACTGCTCGTACGCCTGGGGAAGCCCGCAAGGGCAGGAACGCTTGCTCATGGACGCCATTCCGGGAGGAGGACCGGGCCGAGGACTACGCCGGGTCGGCGTTGGTCGGCGGATACGTGGGCCGCGCCGGCAGGTGGCGCGCGGGTGCGGGCAGCGGAGGGAGCGGCGTCTCGTACAGCCAGGCCGCGAACACGTCGTCCAGCGGTTCGGCCGCGTACCGGGCGACGTGCGCGGTGAACACGGCCGTCGTGACGGCGCCGCCCCGGTGCTGGGCGACCCAGCCGCGCAGCATCCGGAAGAACGCCTCGTCGCCGAGCGCACAGCGCAGGGCGTGCAGCACGAGTCCGCCGCGCTCGTAGAGCCGGTCGTCGAACATCAGCTTGCGCCCCGGATCGGCCAGGCGCAGATCCTGCGGCCTGGAGGACAGCTTCCGGTGCGCCACGGCGGCGAGTTGGTGCGCCCCGCGGCCTCCGGAACGCTCCGACCACAGCCACTCCGCGTACTTCGCGAACCCCTCGTTCAGCCAGATGTGCCGCCAGTCCGCGATGGACACGCTGTTGCCGAACCACTGGTGCGCCAGCTCGTGCGCGACCAGCCGCTCCGAACCCCGCGCCCCGTCCACGTGGTTGGCGCCGAACAACGACAACCCCTGTGCCTCGACGGGGACATCGAGCTCCTCCTCCGTCACCACCACCGCGTACTCGCCGAACGGATAGGGGCCGAAGAGATCCTCGAACAGCTCCATCATCGCGGGCTGCCGGGCGAAGTCCCGGGAGAAGGCGGGCAGCAGGTCCGAGGGCAGATGTCCGGTCTGCGGCACCCCGCCGAGGCCGGGATCGCCCAGCAGCACCGTCTGGTACTTCCCGATCGACATGCCGACCAGATAGCTGGACGTCGGCGCGGGCTGCTCGTAGACCCAGGTGGTCGTCGACGCCTTCGTCGTGCGCGTCAGCAGCCGGCCACCGGCCACCACGGAGTACGAGGACGGCGTGGTGACCGAGATCTGGTACGAGGCCTTGTCGGCCGGACGGTCGTTGCACGGGTACCAGGAGGGCGCCCCGACCGGCTGGCTCGCCACCAGCGCCCCGTCCTCCAGCTCCTCCCAACCGATGCCGCCCCAGGGGCTGTTCACCGGCTTGGGATTGCCCGCCCAGGCCACCTCGACGGTGAAGGCGGCGCCCGCCCGGATCGGCTTCGGGGGCCGGACGCGCAGCTTGCCGCCGCGATGCGTGTAGTGCGGTGCCTTGCCCTCGACCCGGATCCGGCCGATCCGGAAGTCGGCCAGGTTCAGCTGGAACTCGGTGAGCGGGGAGCGGCCCGCTATGGCGTTGAGCCGCACGGTGCCGGAGAGCCGGTTCGGACCGGGGCGGTAGTCCAGCGCGAGTTCGTACCGGTGCACCCGGTAACGGGGATCACCGTTGGCCGGGAAGTACGGGTCCGGTCCCACTGTCTGCTGAACGCTCACCGCTGAGTCTGCTCCCTGCCCTGTGCTCGTACGACATGCCGGTACACCGCCCTTCGTATCCGATCCGGCCATCTCTTCTATGAACGCCATGACTCAATCGGGTTGCCCAACCAGCGGGTGTCGTCGGGAACGGACTCCGCCGCCATCACCAGCGAGGCGGGACCCAGCGTGGCACGGGCCCCGACAGTGCTGCCGGGCAGGACGATCCCGCCCGGGCCCAGGGTGGCGCCCTCACGGAGGACAACAGTATCCGTCCGCAAGATCCGGTCGTGGAAGAGGTGAGTCTGCAGGACACAGCCCCGATTCACCGTCGAGGCGTCGCCCAGCGTCACCAGGTCCGTCTCGGGCAGCCAGTAGCTCTCCACCCAGGTGCCCTTGCCGATCCGGGCACCGAGCCCGCGCAGCCACGCCGTCATCAGCGGCGTACCCGGCACCGAACCGGCCAGCCACGGCACCGCCACCACCTCGACGAAGGTGTCCGCCAGCTCGTTGCGCCAGACGAAACCGCTCCACAGCGGGTGCTCCCCGGCCCGGTGGCGCCCCACGAGCACCCACTTCGCCACGATGGACACCACACACGCGAGCACACCCGTGCCGAGCAGCACCAGCCCGGCGAGCGCCCAGGCCCAGGCCCCCAGCGCACTCAGCGCCGCCACCGTCAGCACGGCCAGCGCCGCCGAGCAGAACACCGGCACGATCCGGCACAGCTCCACCAGACCGCGGGCCCACAACAGGTGCGCGGGCGGGTCGTACGTACGGCTCTGGTCGCCGCCCTGCGTGGAACGCGGCAGCTTCACCGGCGGCAGCCCCAGATACGAGCTGCCCTTCTTCGCCTTCTTCGGCGTCGCCGACAGCACCCCCACCAGACCGCCGTCCGGCACGCTGCGCCCCGGCGCGGTCATCCCGGAGTTGCCGAGGAACGCCCGGCGGCCGATCTCGGCCCGCCCGATCTTCATCCAGCCGCCACCGAGCTCGTAGGGCGCGGTGAGAGTGTCGTCGGCGAGGAACGCGCCCTCACCGACCGTGGTGAGGCTCGGCAGCGCCAGCACGGTGGACACCTCGGCGCCCCGCCCGATCTTCATCCCGAGCAGCCGCAGCCACACCGGCGTGATCAGCCCGGCGTACAGCGGGAACAGCGTGTCCCGCGAGCGGTCCATCAGCTGCGTGACCGTCCAGGCCTGCCAGCCGATCCGGCTGTGCGTCGGATACGTGCCCGCGCGCAGCCCCACGCTGAGCAGCCGCACCGAGACCAGGAGCAGCAGCGCGTAGGCGAGGCCGAAGGCGAGCGTCGCCGGCACCAGCGCCACCGCGGCACCCCGCAGGGCCTCGCCGAGCCCGGCGTCCGCGCTCACGAACACATGGGCCACCAGCAGCGCGGCCAGGCCCGCCACCAGCGGCAGCGCGGACAGCGCGAAGCCGGTCGCGCCGTACATCACGCGCCAGTACGTGCCACGCGCCGGACGCTCCTTGGGCCAGGCCCGCTTCGCCCTGCCGAGCTTGACCGCGGGCGCTCCGGCCCAGCGCTGCCCGGTCGGAACGTGCCCGGCCACCGCGGAACCGGGCGCCACCTCGGCCCGCTTGCCGACCCGCGCACCGGGGAAGAGCAGGCTGCGCGTGCCGACCACGGCGTGCGCGCCCACCTTCACGGCGCCGATCTCCAGCCGGTCGCCGTCCAGCCAGTACCCGGACAGGTCCACCTCGGACTCGACGGCCGCGCCCCGGCCCAGCTTGAGCATGCCGGTCACCGGCGGCAGCGAGTGCAGGTCCACGTCGGGGCCGATCCTGGCGCCCAGGGCACGCGCGTACCGCTCCAGCCAGGACCCGGTCAGCGAGGTCGCGCCGCTGAACTCGGCCAGCCGCTCGGCCGTCCACAGCCGCAGGTGCACACTCCCGCCGCGCGGGTGCCGCCCCGCCTTCACGCCCCGCAGCAGCAGCCGCGCACCGCCCGCGGCGATCGCGAGCCGTCCCGGCGGGCTGAAGAGGACGAGGGCCCCGGCGGCGACGAGCCACCACGAGGCCGTGGGAGCCCACGGATAGGGCCCGAACCAGTGCAGTACGTTCCCGAGCGCGGTCAGCGCCACCGTCCAGCGCAGGCCGAGGAGCGTGAACAGCGGGATCAGCAGCAGGAGCTGGGCCGCCTTGGTCCGTGGCGGGACCGGCGCGATGATCCGCTCGGCGCCGTCGTCCTGCGCGGACTTCTCCAGGTGCCGGGCCAGCTTGCGCAGCGTGGGCTGCTGGTAGATGTCGAGGACCGCGGCGCTGGCGTAACGGGTGCGCAGCCGCGTGGTGAGCTGGGCGGCGGCCAGGCTGCCGCCGCCGATCGCGAAGAAGTCGTCGGACGCGGTGGCGACGGGGATGCCGAGCACCTCGCTCCACTGCTCGGCGAGCCAGGCCTCGGTGCCGTAGAGCTGTTCCTTGGCGCTGCCGGTCTCCAGGTTCTCCAGCGGCCAGGGCAGCGCGTTGCGGTCCACCTTGCCGGACGTCCGGGTCGGCAGGTCGGCCACCGGGGCGAGCAGCGGGACCAGGGCGGCGGGCAGCTCGGCGCGCAGCCTCTCGACGGCCGCGGCCTGGTCCCAGCCCTCCTGGGTGACCACATAGCCGACGAGCAGCTGGTTGCCGCTGCGCGCGGTCCGTACGGCGGCGGCGGCGCCCGCGACCCCGGGCAGCGCCTGGAGAGCGGTGTCCACCTCGCCGAGCTCGATCCGGCGCCCGCCGAGCTTGATCTGCTCGTCGGCGCGGCCGAGGAAGGCAAGCCCCTCGGGCTCCGCCCTGACGAGGTCACCGCTGCGGTACGCGCGCTTCCAGCCCAGGGACTCCAGCGGGGCGTACTTCTCGGCGTCCTTCTCGGGGTCGAGGTAGCGGGCGAGTCCCACCCCGCCGATCACCAGCTGACCGCTCTCGCCCATCGCCACCGGGGTCCCGGCCTCGTCGACGACGGCCAGCTCCCAGCCGTTCAGGGGCAGCCCGATCCGGATCGGCTCGTCGCCGGTCATCAGGGAGGCACAGGCCACGACGGTCGCCTCGGTGGGCCCGTAGGTGTTCCACACCTCGCGCCCCTCGGTCACCAGCCGCTGGACCAGCTCGGGCGGGCAGGCCTCACCGCCGAAGATCAGCAGCCGGACCTCGTTGAGCGCCTCCGGCTCCCAGAGCGAGGCCAGCGTCGGCACGGTCGAGACGACCGTGATCTCCTGCTCGATGAGCCAGGGCCCCAGGTCGGCGCCGCTGCGGACCTGCGAGCGCGGCACGGGCACCAGGCAGGCGCCGTACCGCCAGGCCAGCCACATCTCCTCGCAGGAGGCGTCGAAGGCGACGGAGAGACCGGCCATGACACGGTCGCCGGGCCCGATCGGCTCCTCGGTGAGGAAGAGGTCCGCCTCGGCGTCGACGAAGGCGGCGGCACTGCGGTGGCTGACGGCCACACCCTTGGGCTTGCCGGTGGAGCCCGACGTGAAGATGATCCAGGCGTCGTGCTCGGGGCCGGGCCGGGTCTCGGAGGCACCAGGCGCCGCGGGACGGGGACGCGCGACGGGGGCTCCGGACTCACCGGCGCCGGTCACAAGGGCTCCTGAGGCACCGGAGGCGGTCACGGGGGCGTCCGGCGTACCGGCGGCGGTCGTGGGCGCGTCCGGCGCTCCCGTGACGGTCAGCTCGTGTCCGGCTCCGACGACGGCGCGCACCCCCGCCTCCCCGAAGACCAGCGCGGCCCGCTCGTCGGGGTCCTCGGCGTCCACCGGGACATAGGCGGCGCCCGCGGCCAGTACGGCGAGGATGGCGACGTAGAGGTCGTTGGTGCCCGAGGGGACCCGCACGCCGACCCGGTCACCCGGCCGCACACCGGCGTCAGCCAGCGCGCGCCGGAGGCTCTCGACCTCGACGGCGAGCGCGCGGTAGGTGAGGGAGAGCACGCCGTCGTCCAGGGCCGGCTCGTCGGGGTACGCCCGGACAGAGGCGTCGAGGATGTCCACAAGGGTGCGCGGAGAGGCGGCGGAGGAGGCGGAGAAGCGCGCCTGCTCACCGAACTCCGCACGCACCTCCTCGTCGGACAGAGCGAGCGCAGGGCCTTGCTCTAGGGCTGCCATCGGGTCCTCACGTGGTGTTCCCGGAGCGTCCGGGGCGCTGGTGGGCCCGCAGGTACGCTTGGGGATGTTCCGGTCCAGCTCCAAACAAGCGTGGAATTTTAGTACGACGCTAGTCGCGTTGTTGCACGTCAGCCACGTGGGGAGGCCCCGGAACGGCTCCGGAACCACAGATTCCGGGTTGCCGACCGGGCTCTGACGTGGGGGTATGTCATCCTGACGAGATCTGCCACACATCTCGCCGTAACACGTCGTACGGCGGTGCGACGGGCGCTTTCCGTCCGGCCGGCGCCGATGCCGGACATCCGCGGATTCACGCTCCGCGCGGCAACCGGGCTCAGGACGGCCGCAGTTGACGGCGCCTTTCGTCGTTCTGCGCACGTCACGCGGGGTTGGAGGGGCCGACAGGGGAGTACCGTTGGGGTACCGGGCGCATCCCGCACGCCGTCATCCGTTTCGGCGTCACCCTCGGGGAACGGCAAGGCCGGAGGACGTCGCGTCCCGGCGGAAAAGGGCCACCCCGTGACTGCTCGGCCGCGCTGTGGCACCGGATCCCGCCTCCCGACTGGCGCCCCTGGTCAGCGGAGTTCCCGGCCGAACGACCCCACGTACGACGACAACTCAATAACTCGATGATGAGGAAGCGTATGAGCCGCAAGAGCCTGATGAGTCTGGGAGTACTCGCCTCCTCCCGCAAGGAGAACGAGTTCCGACTGCCGCTGCACCCCGGTCACCTCGGCCGGATCGCCCCGGACGTACGCGAGAAGATCTTCCTCGAACAGGGCTACGGCGAGCGGTTCGGCGTCGGTGACGACGCCCTGCGACCGCTGGTCGCCGGCCTGCGCACCCGGGAGGAACTCATCGCCGAGTGCGATGTCCTGCTGCTGCCCAAGCCGACGCACGACGATGTCGCCGAGCTGCGCCGGGGCCAGGTGCTGTGGGGATGGCCGCACTGCGTGCAGGACGACAAGATGACCCAGATCGCCATCGACCGGCAGCTGACCCTCATCGCCTGGGAGGCCATGAACCACTGGACCTCCACGGGCGCCTTCAGCGTCCACGTCTTCCACAAGAACAACGAACTCGCGGGCTACTGCTCGGTGTTGCACGCCCTTCAGCTCGGCGGGCTGACCGGCAGCTACGGACGCCGCCTGCGCGCGGCGGTCATCAGCTTCGGCGCCACGGCCCGCGGGGCGGTCACGGGCCTGGGTGCCATGGGGGTCTCCGACGTCACGGTCCTCACCCAGCGCGCCGCCGCGGCGGTGGCCTCGCCGATGCCGTCGGTCGTGATGGGGCACTTCGAGGAGACGGAGGACGACCCGTCGAAGCTGCGGGCCGTCACCGCGGCCGGTTCCGTGCCGATGGCGGAGTACCTCGCCGGGTTCGACATCATCGTCAACTGCGTCCTCCAGGACACCGACGCCCCCCTGACGTTCGTCACCGACGAGGAGCTCGCCCTGTTCCGGCCGGGCACCTTCTTCGTCGACGTCTCCTGCGACGAGGGCATGGGCTTCGGATGGGCCCGCCCGACCACCTTCGGCGAGCCCATGCTGACGGTCGGACCCGGCTGCCACTACTACGGCGTGGACCACAGCCCCTCGCACCTGTGGAACTCGGCCACCTGGGAGATCAGCGAGGCGCTCCTTCCCTACCTGCGCAAGGTCATGAGCGGTCCGGCGGCATGGGAAGCCGACGTCACGGTCGGCAAGGCCATCGAGATCCGCGACGGCATCGTCCGGAACCCGAAGATCCTCTCCTTCCAGCACCGCACGGCCAAGTACCCGCATCCCCGCGAGGCCCAGGCCCAGACCCCCGCCCAGGCCCCGGTACCGGCCCCGGCGGAGTGACCGGGCGGAGCTGACGCGGGACGGCGAAACGCGAACGGTGCCGGCGGAGAATCCGCCGGCACCGTCCGCCAAGAACCATCTGGTGTCCGAGGGGGGACTTGAACCCCCACGCCCGATAAAGGGCACTAGCACCTCAAGCTAGCGCGTCTGCCATTCCGCCACCCGGACAAGGTGTCTGTCGCGCGGGGTTTCCCTCGCGGCGACAGAGAAAACATTACCAGGCTTCCGAGGACGTCCGATCACGCCCCGTTCCCGCGTGAACTGCGTGTGACGGGCCGGGTCCGGCCTTGGACGCGGCGGGGGTCGGAGAGAGGATGAGGGGGACCACCAGCAGTGACAGTGGGAGGAAGCAGCGTGAGCGAGTCGAACACGGCCAGGGGCGTCTCTGGCGAGGACGAGGTCGTGGACCTCTGTCGCGACCTGATCCGGATCGACACCAGCAACTACGGCGACCACTCCGGACCCGGTGAGCGCGCGGCCGCGGAGTACGTCGCCGAGAAGCTCGCCGAGGTGGGCCTCGAACCGCAGATCTTCGAGTCGCACCGGGGCCGGGCCTCCACCGTCGCCCGCATCGAGGGCGAGGACCCGTCCCGCCCCGCGCTGCTGATCCACGGCCACACCGACGTCGTACCGGCCAACGCGCAGGACTGGACCCACGACCCCTTCTCCGGCGAGATCGCGGACGGCTGCGTGTGGGGCCGGGGCGCGGTCGACATGAAGGACATGGACGCCATGACGCTGGCGGTCGTACGCGACCGGCTGCGCACCGGCCGCAAGCCGCCCCGCGACATCGTGCTGGCCTTCCTCGCGGACGAGGAGGCGGGCGGCACGTGGGGCGCGCGGCACCTCGTCGACAAGCACCCGGACCTCTTCGAGGGCGTCACGGAGGCGATCGGCGAGGTCGGCGGGTTCTCCTTCACGGTCAACGAGAACCTGCGGCTGTATCTCATCGAGACCGCCCAGAAGGGCATGCACTGGATGAAGCTGACCGTGGACGGCACCGCCGGGCACGGTTCGATGATCCACCGCGACAACGCCATCACGGAGCTGTCCGAGGCCGTCGGCCGGCTCGGGCGGCACAAGTTCCCGGTCCGCGTGACCAAGACGCTGCGGCACTTCCTCGACGAACTCGGCGACGCGCTCGGCACCGAGCTCGACCCGGAGAACATGGACGGGACGCTGGAGAAGCTCGGCGGTATCGCCAAGCTCATCGGCGCCTCACTCCAGAACACCGCCAATCCGACCCAGTTGGGCGCGGGTTACAAGGTCAACGTGATTCCGGGACAGGCGACCGCGCACGTCGACGCGCGTTATCTGCCGGGTTACGAGGAGGAGTTCCTCGCCGATCTGGACCGGATCCTCGGCCCGAAGGTGAGGCGCGAGGACGTGCACTCCGACAAGGCGCTGGAGACCACCTTCGACGGCGCCCTCGTCGACGCCATGCAGACCGCGCTGTCCGCCGAGGACCCGATCGCGCGGGCCGTCCCCTACATGCTGTCGGCCGGTACGGACGCGAAGTCCTTCGCCGACCTGGGCGTTCGCTGCTTCGGCTTCGCCCCGCTGAAGCTGCCGCCGGAGCTGGACTTCGCCGGCATGTTCCACGGCGTCGACGAGCGGGTGCCGGTGGACGCGCTGAAGTTCGGCGTGCGCGTCCTCGACCGTTTCATCGACGCGTCCTGAACGGGCCCGGTGGGGTGGCGAGTCGGTCCACCGGCGTGTGACGCCGCTATTCGCCAGCCCGTGCGGGAGTTACTGAGAAGAGTGAATGAGACGATAAGCGCGTAGCCCCATTACTTCCTCATCGTTACAGGTGATGCGATCCGAAGCTGGGATCGCATTTGCCAACAAGGAGGAATAATGATCAAGAAGATCGTCGCCGCTGCGGCTGCCACCGGTGGTCTGGTTCTGGCCGGTGCGGGCCTCGCCGTCGCCGACTCGGGTGCCCAGGGTGCCGCTGTCGGTTCCCCGGGTGTCGTCTCGGGCAACGTCATCCAGGTGCCCGTTCACATCCCGGTGAACGTCTGCGGCAACACGATCTCGGTGATCGGGCTGCTGAACCCCGCCTTCGGCAACACCTGCATCAACAAGTGACGTTGTGCCTCATCCCGTGAGGACCGGTCCCCACCGAGGGACCGTGCTCACGAGGAACTGACTCCATGAGGGTCTGAGCCCGTCGGCCCCGGAGCGCGCGCCATGCGCTCCGGGGCCGACCGGCTTTCCGCGCACGCGTCGGTCGGGTGTGTGCGCGTTCCGGATGGTCAAAGCCAAGGGCGAAGGCAGGGATACAGCTATGCGACAGGTCACCCGCAAGGGCCTGATGACCGTGGCGGCGGCGAGCGGTGTGCTCGTCGTGGCCGGCGGCCACGCACATGCCGACTCGGGTGCGAACGGCTCCGCTTCGGACTCGCCCGGCGTGCTGTCGGGCAACACGGTCCAGGCGCCGGTGCACGCGCCGGTCAACGTCTGCGGCAACACGGTGAGCGTCGTCGGGCTGCTCAACCCCGCGACGGGCAACAAGTGCGCCAACCAGGGCGGTGGCCGGGGTTCGCACGGGGGCGGCTACGGGGACGACGGCTCCCACTCCGGCGGCGGCTCGCAGGCGGGCGGCCACACCAGCGACTCACCGGGCGTCGGCTCTGGCAACCACGTACAGGCGCCGGTCGACGTGCCGGTCAACATCTGCGGCAACAGCGTGAACGTCGGCGGCATCGGCAACTCCGTGACGGGCAACGAGTGCGGGAACGGAGCGGGCGCCGGTCACTCCACCACCCCGCCCGGCGGACCCGGGACGCCGTCCGGGGGCAAGCCCGCCCAGCCGGGGAATCCGGGACACCCGGGCGAGCCCGGCACCCCCGGTCAGCCCGGAAAGCCGGGGCACCCGGACACTCCGGCCGAGCAGGCCGGTCTGACCGAGGAGAACCTCGGCGGCTCCGCCGCGCACGCCGACCACCTCGGCGAGCGGTCCGCCGCCCAGCCCCAGGGCATCGGACAGCTCGCCCACACCGGCGGCGACCTGCCGCTGGGCGCGGTCGTCCCGATGGGGCTGGGCGCACTGCTCGGCGGCGCCGTGCTGTACCGCAGGGCTCGATCGGCGGCGTAACCGGGGCAGGCGTGATCGAAACGCCACGAAAATCTCCGTGGCGAGCGGAACGGAGCGGTCCCGTGACGGCGGGACCCGCTCCGTTTCAGCCTCTCGTGCTCACCAAGTCGCCCGCACCTGACGGATGATCCGCCGACGCAACCGCACCTTGCGGCTGCCGTCGCGCAGCAGGCTCAGACGGTCCAACTCCCAGTGTCCGTACTCCGCGTGGTCTGTCAGCAGACGTGTGGCGTCCTTGCGGGAGACCCCGCGCGGCACGTACACGTCGACAAATTCGTATTCCGGCATCGCATCTATTGTGCGGGCAGAGGCCCGGTACGGATAGCGTCTGCACTATGTCTGATGCTGTGCAGCCCACCGCTGCCGAGGTACGCGCCGCCGCCGAGGCGATCAAGACCGCGCTCGATCGTCACCTGGCCGCGGTCGAGCGCAGGACGGGTGACGACGACCCGGCCGTCTACGAGGCGTTCAACGAGCTGGCCGCCGCGGCCGAGGAGTACGACGAGCTTCTCTACGACCGCTACGACGAGGTCACGCCCTTCGAGATCCCCGGTTCGGAAGACACGCTGCCGCCGTACACGGGCCCGGAGGAGCCGAACGCGCTGAGCGTGCTGATCCGCCGGGACTACGCGGTGGTGGAGCCACAGCGCCTGCTCGCGCAGGCCCAGCGGGTGGAGGCCGTGGAGGAGGACGGGGCCAGTGTGAGCGCGGCCTTCGACGCCGCGGCCGGCACGGTGCACGGGGCGCTCGGCGTCCTGTTCGGCGAGTTCGAACCGGACGAGATCGCCTCCCGGCACAAGGAGTTCGGTCTGGAGGAGGGCGACTCCACGCTCTGGGTGACGGCCGCGGACGAGGCGGCCGAGCCCGGGGAGTGGCTCGAAGCCCCCTTCGAGGCGATCGATCCGCAGCGGGTCGTCTGCCGCTTCGACGTCAGTGCTGTCTTCGACGACGACGCGGACGACGACATCGAGGACGACCTCGGGGTCGGCGGAGGCCTGGAGCCACTGGACGCGGATCGCTGAGCCCGCCCGCTCGTAAGAAGTGGCGGTCACCGGGTCGGTGACCGCCACTTCTGTGTGTGCGGGGGCGGTCACGGGTCGGTGACCGGCGTCTTCGGGCGTACGGGTCGGTGACCGCCACCTCTGTGTGTGCGGGGCGGTCACGAGGGTCGGTGACCGCTGCCTCCGTGTGCGGGGGCGGCCGCGGGGGTGGGTGACCGTCGCCCCTGTGTGCGGGGGCGGTCGCCGGGGTCGGCGACCGCCCCCTCTGGTGTGTGGGTCAGTTCGCGGGTGTGGGGATCGGTACCTGTGCCTTGAGGAGGGCGGGCAGGCGGGTCGTGCGCGGCTTCTGGGGGACCTCGGCCACCGCTCGCGCCAGCGCCTGGTCCACCCCGTGCACGACGGACAGGTGGCGCTCGGCGCGGCCGAAGGCGGTGTAGATCCACGGCCTGGTCAGGGCCTGCGCGGCGTCACCGGGAAGCACCACGACCGCGGCCGGCAGCCGCAGGCCCACCGCCTGGTGTGCCGTGAGCGCCCAGCCGAGCCGCACGGACCGCTCCACCCGGTCCTTGGGTACGACGACGGGTGCGCCCGCGCACTCCAGGTGCAACCCGTCGGCGTCGGCCCGCACCACGAGCCCCGGCACCGTGCGCCCCGGCTCGGGGGAGTAGGCGATCCGGTCACCCGGGTCGAAACCGCCGAAGCGGCCGGGGCCGGGGTTGAGCCGCTCCTTCAGCGCGACGTTCAGCGCGCGGGTGCCGGCCGCTCCGCCGTGCCCCGGAGTGATCACCTGCGTCTGCTCGGCCGGGATGCCGAACGCGCGGGGCACCGAGTCCGCCACCAGCTGCACCGTGCGGTGCACCGCCTCACCGGCGTCACGCACCGGGACGATCACCACCTCCTTGCCGGGCGCCTCGACCTGGTTCAGCTCGCCGATCCCGATGCCGGACACCAGCTCGCCGATGGGACCGGGGTCCGGCGTCCGCGAGGCCACCTGCGGCCAGACACGGGCCGCGAGCAGGTCCGCGAAGACCCGCCCCGGGCCCGCCGACCACAGCACCCCGGGATCCCCGCTGAGCACCAGTCGCGCGCCGTCCGGCAGTGACTCCGCCAACATCGCCGCCGTCTCGACGTCGAGCTGCGGTGCGTCCAGGACGACGAGCAGATCCAGGCTGAACGTGCCCTCCGCGTCCCGGCCAGGTCCCTCGGCGCCGGCGAGCAGCCCGGCGACAGTGACGGCCGCCCGGTCCGTGCCACCGGGGACGCCCTCTTCGCCACCGGGGGCGCCTTCACCCGCTTCGCGGACCTCCCCGCCCGACGACTCCGCGTGCGCGAGCAGCGCGGCGAAGCGCCGGCGGCCGTCAGGTGTGTGCGCTGCGGCGTACGCCCGCAGGCCCAGACGGCCCGCCGCGACGACGAGCGCGGCGGCCTCCGCGCGGGACGCCTCACCGCCGGTGTGCAGCACGATGCCGTGACCGGCGACCGCGCGGATCAGCTCGGCCGCGGAACCGGACGCCGAGGCGGCGGCGGACGGCCAGTCGGCCGTGTCCTCCTTCGGCAGGGAGTTGACCACGCGGGCGAGGCCGTCGGCGAGGCTCTCCTCGGCCAGCGCGTACCTCTCAAGACCCACGAGGACGCGGACCGGGCGCTCCTCGCCCTCCTCGTCGTCCTCCTGCGCGGGCGCGGCCGGCTCGAGTGCGTCCTGGAAGAGCAGGGCCTCGCCCTCGGCCAGCGCGCTCTGCACGGCCGCGTCCGGGTCCGGCACCGAGCGCTGGGCGAGAGCGGCGGTGAGCGCCGGGGCGTCGAGCGCGGTGTGTCCCGCGATCGCCGCCTGATCGAGGAGCCAGACGGTGAGCGCCCGGCCGCGCCGCTCGTCGTCCGGGCCGCACTCCGCGCCGAGCAGCGCACGGGCGAACCCGTCGGCCTGCTCGGGCCGCACCCCCGGCACCCGCAGCAACTGCCAGGGATCCTCGCGGAGTCGTTCGTCCGCGCCCTCGCCCAGAACTTCGGCGACCTGTGGCGCGAGGGTGTCGGGCGCGCCGCCCTCGACGAGCACCGCGCTCACCGTCCCGACCGTCTCGGGCGCGGGAGCCGACGGTGCGGCGGCCGGGGCGGGGACGGGGGCGGGCCGCCGCGCGGGTTCCGGCACGGCGGCACGGGGAGCCGGCTCCGGCGCGCGGAACGCCGTGGTCGCCGGCTTCTCGCCGTTCTCCACGGCGCGGACCGCGGCGAGCAGGTCGGCGGCCGTTCCGCTGAGCTTGCCGCCGGCCGCGACGGGCCCCTGCTTCTCGGCCTTCCGCCGCGCGATGCGCTCGCGCTCCAGCCGCTGGGCCGCCAACTCGGCCGCGGCCTCGGACAACTGCTTGGCGGCGCCCTCCGGACTCTCCACGCCTTCCGGGCTCTCCGCCCCCTCCGCGGTCGCGGTCGAACCGCCGTCCGCGCCGGCACCCGTGTCCCCGCCCCCGGGGGTCTCCGCACCAGGCGCCCCCGGCTCCCCGTCCTGCGTGGTCTCGGGCTCCGTGCTCACAGCGTGCTCCAGTCGTGATCGGGATAGTGGTGCACCGGTGCCGACACGTCGTCGAGCGCCCGGCAGATCTCGTCAGGAAGACTAAGGGTCTCCACTGACAACGCGGCCGTGAGCTGCTGCGCGTTGCGCGCGCCGATGATCGGGGCGACGACGCCCGGCCGGTCACGCACCCAGGCGAGAGCCACCTGGAGCGGGGTCACGGCGAGGCCGTCCGCCGCGGTCGCCACCGCGTCCACGATGCCGCTCGCGGCCTCGTCCAGGTACGGCGCGACGAAGGGCGCCAGGTGTTCGGAGCCGCCCCGGGAGTCGGCGGGCGTGCCGCCGCGGTACTTGCCCGTGAGCACACCCCTGCCGAGCGGTGAGGAGGGGAGCAGGCCGATGCCCAGGTCGAGGGCGGCGGGCAGCACCTCCCGCTCGACGCCGCGCTGGAGCAGGGAGTACTCCATCTGCGTACTGGCCAGCCGGGTCCGCACGCCGGGTGCCGCGAGCTGCCAGGTGGCCGCCTTGGCGAGCTGCCAGCCGCAGAAGTTGGAGACTCCCGCGTACCGCGCGCGACCGCTGCTGACGGCCAGGTCGAGGGCCTGGAGGGTCTCGTCGAGCGGTGTGCCGGGGTCGAAGGCGTGGACGTGCCACAGGTCCACGTAGTCGGTGCCGAGGCGGGTGAGCGAGGCGTCCAGGGCCGACAGGAGATGTCCGCGCGACCCGTCGAACCGGCGGTCCGGGTCGGGCACGCTCCCCGCCTTGGTCGAGATGACCAGATCCCGGCGCGGTACGAGCCCTTCCATGAGCTGTCCGAGCAGGTACTCCGACTCCCCGTCCCCGTACACGTCGGCCGTGTCGACGAGGTTCCCGCCCGCTTCCCAGAACGCCTTCAACAGGTGCGCGGCGTCGCTCTCGTCCGTGTCCCGGCCCCATGTCAGGGTGCCGAGTCCGATCCGGGACACACGCAGGCCGGTACGGCCGAGATGCCTCTGCTCCATGGACGCCGAGATTACTGGCCGCGGCTCTCCGCGTGGGGCCCTGTGGACAACCAGAATCGTCCGAGGCCGATCCCGTCCCTGCCACGGCGCCCACCAGCGCGCTAGTGTCTCGGACACAAGGGACGTTACTGATCAGTAAGGGGAATCGGTCATGCAGCTCGGGATCAACCTCGGCTACTGGGGCGCCGGTATGGACGCGGACAACCTCGCCGTCGCCCAGGAGGCCGACCGGCTCGGATACGCCGTCTGCTGGGCGGCCGAGGCCTACGGCTCGGACGCGGCCACCGTGCTCAGCTGGGTCGCCGCCAAGACCGAGCGCATCGACGTCGGCTCGGCCATCTTCCAGATCCCGGCCCGTCAGCCCGCGATGACCGCGATGACGGCCGCCACCCTGGACTCGCTCTCGGGCGGCCGTTTCCGTCTCGGCCTCGGCGTTTCGGGACCGCAGGTCTCCGAGGGCTGGTACGGCGTCAAGTTCGACAAGCCGCTGGCCCGCACCCGCGAGTACGTCGAGATCGTCCGGAAGGCCATGACGCGCGAGCGTCTCTCGTACGAGGGCACGCACTGGACCCTGCCGCTGCCGGACGGCCCCGGCAAGCCGCTCAAGCTGACCGTGCACCCGGAGCGCGAGCACATCCCGCTCTACATCGCCGCCATCGGCCCCAAGAACCTGGAGCAGACCGGTGAGATCGCCGACGGCGCGCTGCTGATCTTCCCCTCCGCCGACCACCTGGAGGACACCGCGATCACGCACCTGCGCGCGGGCCGGGAGAAGGCGGGGAAGACGATGGAGGGCTTCGACGTCTGTCCGACGCTGCCCCTCGCGCTCGGCGACGACAAGGACGTGACCACGCTGGCCGACATGTTCCGGCCATACACGGCGCTGTACGTCGGCGGCATGGGCAGCCGCAAGCAGAACTTCTACAACCAGCTCGCGCAGCGCATGGGCTACGAGAAGGAGGCCGCCGAGATCCAGGACAAGTACCTGTCCGGCGACAAGGAGGGCGCGGCCGCCGCCATCCCGCACTCGCTGATCGACCAGACCACGCTGCTGGGATCCGTCGACCGCATCGCCGACCGCATGAAGGCGTACGCCGCGGCCGGGGTCACCACGCTCACGCTGGCCCCCGCGGGCTTCGCGCTGGAGGACCGGCTCGCCTCGCTCCGGGCCGGCACCGACGCCCTGGAGCGCGCCGGTCTGGCGTAACCGGGCGGACGTCCGCCAAAAAGTTTCCGCGGCCGTGGTGGGGGCTCGGGGGTCTTCCCCGCCACGGCCGTCACCGGGAACAACGCGTCCGGGCCCTCTCGGGTTACGCCCTCGGACGTCCCTCTCCGTCCTTCGTTCGGCGGAGTTGTCCGACATATCGGTTGCCGCGCTCCTGCCAACCCATTTGACTCGGTTTCTGCGGAAACCCTGTATGGAGGTGGCAATGATGCTTTCGGCCAAGAGTCTGTTCCAGGAGATCCTCGACAACGACGAGTCGTTCCGGCTCTTCTGCTCCATCGCCGCCAGCGGTGAGTCTCAGGGAGGCTGGGAGAACGCGCGGATCGCCGCGCTCGTCCCGGAGAGCGAGCGCGACCTCGCCCCCAAGATCACCCGGCACGGCGCCGACGAGGACAAGCACGGGCGGATCTTCAACGCCCTCATGAAGAAGCGTGGCCTGAGCCCTGTCGAGGTCCCGTCCGACACCGACTACACGATGCTCCTGGAGCGCCACGGCATCGGCCTGGCGCACGACAAGCTCAAGTCGGACGAACCGCTGAGCGTCCAGGACATCGTGACCTACCTCGCCCACAGCAGGGTCACCGAACAGCGTGCCTCCGAGCAGATGGAACTGCTGCGCAGGAACTTCGGCGACGACCCCGACCTCGGGCGGGCGGTGAAGATGATCTCGAACGACGAGGACAACCACCTCGCCTACTGCCACGAGGAACTGCTGCGCTTCGCGCGGGCCGGGCACGGCCGCGCCATCCAGCGGACCCTGCGCGAGTGCGCGTACGCCGAGATCCGTGTCTACCGGGACGTCAGTCTCGCCGTGATGGCCCACATGGGGCGCATTCTCGGCTGGTCCAGGCCCAGGGCCGCGACGCTCGCCGCGGGTATCCACGCCGTCTACGCCTACGAGCGGGTCATGGGCTGGCGCCGGATGGTCTCACTCAGGATGCCCGAGCGGCGCGACGCGCTGGGCGGGCCCGCGACGGCCGCGCCCGAGTTCGCGTAGTGGGGTGGCCCCCCCCCCGGGCCCCCCCCCAACCCCCCCCCCCCCCCCCCCCCCCCCCCCCCCCCCCCGGGGACAGCCCCCCCCCCCGCGGTAACATGCCGTACAGGCCCCCCCACAACCCCACCAACAGAAAC
>NZ_JBIVKZ010000022.1:0-182451 GCF_044751025.1 Streptomyces sp. NPDC088747 | reverse complement strand
AGGCCGCAGGCCGCAGGCCGCAGGCCGCAGGCCGCAGGCCGCAGGCCGCAGGCCGCAGGCCGCAGGCCGCAGGCCGCAGGCCGCAGGCCGCAGGCAAGGATTACGTCGGGTTGCAGGTCACCTGGGGAATTCTGGCGTCGGATCTCCCCGCGCGGGTCCCAGCGTCGGGATCGCCGGATCCCCGTCACCCGGTGCACACAGTGGGCGGCAGGCAAGAAGCCGGCCCCCCGAGCAGCAGAGCCCTGCGGGGGCTCACCCGCCGCGGCCGTCGATCACCTCGGACACCCCACGCCGCGAACCACGCCCACCGCAGGTCACCCGCCTCGGCAGACGCAGCCACGCGATCCGAGCCAAGCCCGGGAACCGCCCGGCGACTCCCCCGCCCCACTCCGCCCCAGTGGCACCGCTGACGGCCCGCGCTCCCTGGCCGGAAAACGACGAAGGCGGCCCGGTCCACGTCGTACGTGGGGATGGGCCGCCTGACGCGGTGGTGGGCGATACTGGGATCGAACCAGTGACCTCTTCGGTGTGAACGAAGCGCTCTCCCGCTGAGCTAATCGCCCGGGCGCACGGAGAACATTACCCCATGTCAGAGGGTGCCCCGCACCGCACGAGAGGCGGGGCGGAGGCCCTCCGAGGGGCCCGTGACCGCACCGTCATTCCTCTATGTTCCACGGCATCTCGAAGCCGAACTTCCAGACGTACACCGCACCGAGACCCGCGATGATCACGAGCCCGATCGTCGTGAGGATGATGTTGCGGCGCCGCACCTTGGGATCGAGCGCGCGCTGTGTCGCCTCGGTCACCTTGCGTTTCGTCCAGCGGAGCACGAGCTGCGCCCAGACGAACTCGGTCGCCCAGATCGCCATGCCGCCGAAGATCACCAGCCACCCCGGGCCGGGCAGCGGAAGCATGATCACACCCGCGCCGACGACCGCGAGTCCCACGATGAAAACGCCCACCTGCCAGCTCAGATGCAGCGCTCGACGTGCCTTGATGAAATGCGGCGCCCGCGAACCGAGTGCCGGCTCGGCGGTCGTCTCGTCATCAGCCGTGGCGATCTCGCCCGGCTCGTCACTCCCCGTATTCATACGGCCAAACCCTACCCGAGAGAAACCAGTCACCGGAATGGTCCTATCCGGCGAACGAGCTCTCGGCCGGATGAGTTACGTAAAGGCACGCAAAACCCTCAGAGGGGTTTACAACGGCACCGTAGGTGGCATGTCGATTTCGCCGACGTGCGAATCCCCGAGCGCACACTGAGCGAAAGGCCCTGGCGCTTATGAACACCACGGTCAGCTGCGAGCTGCACCTGCGCCTCGTTGTGTCGAGCGAGTCCTCACTGCCTGTACCCGCAGGACTGCGGTATGACACGGCCGATCCCTACGCCGTGCACGCCACCTTCCACACCGGAGCCGAGGAAACCGTCGAGTGGGTGTTCGCCCGCGACCTCCTCGCCGAGGGCCTGCACCGGCCCACCGGTACCGGCGACGTCCGAGTCTGGCCGTCCCGGAGCCACGGTCAGGGCGTCGTATGCATCGCCCTGAGCTCCCCGGAGGGCGAAGCCCTGCTCGAAGCCCCTGCGAGGGCCCTGGAGTCCTTCCTGAAGCGAACGGACGCCGCCGTGCCACCCGGCACGGAACACCGGCACTTCGATCTCGACACGGAGCTCTCACACATCCTGGCCGAGAGCTGACGAGAATCACTCAGAGCCACCCGGCGCCGTCCACTCGGGGAGACGGCTCGGGCCTGGACAACCGCATAGCGCACACACCGGCGCCGTCACCGCGGATCATCGCGGAGGCGGCGCCGGTGCGCGTGCCCGCCGGGCCTCCGGGCGCCTCACGCCGTCCGTCCGGTCGCCCCTGACCGCGTCCCTGCCGGACAGGCCCCGCTCCCCCGCGCCGCGAAGCCACTACCATCGGCCAGCACGGGCGGGCGTCGGCCCGACCCCCAGGCCAGGGAGCGAAACGTGCTGATCACCCACGACACCCGGTGTGCCCTCGACGCCGTGGTCGATCTGGTGAACACCGCGCCGGAGGACCACACCACCGGTGACGGGCTCGCGAACGTCGCCTCCCTCGCGGATTTCGTACGAAAGCACGAGATCAGCGATATCGGGGAGCTGTCGGAGTACGACCTCTCGGCCGTGCACAAGGTTCGCGGCAGGTTCGCCCGGATCTTCGCGGCCGGTGATCCGCGGGTCGCCGCGGGTCTCATAAACGAGCTGGTCGCCGCGGCCGGCACCACACCGCGGCTCACGGACCACGACGGCTACGACTGGCACGTGCACTACTTCGCGCCCGGCGCCTCGATCGCCGACCACCTCGCGGCCGACTGCGGGATGGCGCTGGCCTTCTTCGTGGTCGCCGGGGAGCAGGAGAGGCTGCGCCGGTGCGAGGCGCCCGACTGCCGACGCGCCTTCGTCGACCTGTCCCGCAACCGCTCCCGCCGCTACTGCGACAGCCGCACCTGCGGGAACCGCCTCCACGTGGCCGCCTACCGCGCGCGCCGCAAGGAGGCGGCGGGCTGACGGGCGTACCCCGCGGGTCCGGTCCACGGAAGCGGCGGGTTGACGGAGCCCTCGGCGGGTGGCGCCAGGGGCTCCGTGTACGGCTCAGAGCAGCAGCAGGTCGTGCAGCGAAGCCATGAGCAGGAGACAGCCGATCACCGCTAGGAAGATCATCAGCGGTGGCTGGGAAAGTGCGAAGAGACAACCTCGCCGCTCCTCTGGCGGAGCGGCGGTGTCGCTCTGTGTTGTGTCCAGCATCTCGCGGGCGATGATGACGCAGGGAAGACCCTCTTAGCGATCAACACGCCCAGAAAACACGGGAGTTCGCCGGATCACGTGATGACGACGCTCGAACGTGATCGGTTGGGCGCGCTCTGTGAGATCTCTGTGTCGTTTCAGTCGGTCATAGCCAGGTCATATGCCGTGCTTCTTCAGGATGGCCTCGATGTCGCTGAAGTCGTCTCCCGATCCGGTGGCACGAGGTGTGGCGGCCTGTCGGCCGGCCGGTCGGGCGGCGGGCCGGGTGGCCGGGCCCAGCGAGGGTGCCGAGGCCGCGGGGGCCACCGCCTCGCGCCGTGCGGCACGGGCCGCCCTGCGCTCCTTGCGCGTACCACCGCCGCGGCGCTCCACGACCCGGGTGATCATGAACAGCAGCCAGGCGCCGCCGAGCACGACGAAGCCCGCCCACGCGCTGGGGCTGAACGCGGTGTCGGCCACCCAGGCGACGATCCCGGTCATCACCAGGCCGACCGGCACCAGAGAGTAGGCGGCGATGCGCGTGGCCGCCAGGAAACGCCTGCGGTAGGCGGTGACCGCGGCGATACCCAGGCCGGCGGCGGAGACGGCGGAACAGACGGTCTCGGCAATCATCCGGTCCTCCAGGCAGGGGCTGGGTGGGGCGGGGTCGGTTGGTTCGTCCCCATCCATCCTGCACCGTCCGACGTCCGGTGTGCCATGCCCTGGGCGGACCTCAGGGACATCTCGGGGTCGGGCTCCTCCCCAGGGCCCGTCACGAGGTGGAGACGCCTCCACCCGTCGGTCCCGGTTGGGGTGCCCGCGCCGCGGCTGGGAGACTGGTGTCCATGAACGACTCCTCATCCGCGCGCCCGGCCGTCGTTTTGGACGTCTGGTGCGAACTCCAGTGCCCGGACTGCCGCAGCGCCCTCGACGACCTGCGCGCGCTGCGTGCCCGCTACGGCGATCGTCTTGAGCTGCGCCTGCGGCACTTCCCGCTGGAGAAGCACAAGCACGCGTTCGCCGCGGCGCAGGCCGCCGAGGAGGCGGCCGAGCAGGGGCAGGGGTGGCCGTACATCGAGGCGGTGCTCGGCCGTGTCGAGGAGCTGAACCGCGCGGGCGAACCCTTCCTCATCGAGGTCGCCCGTGAACTCGGGCTCGACGCCGAGGAGTTCGACACCGCGCTGATCGACGGCCGGCACATCCTGATCGTCGACGCCGACCAGGCCGAGGGCAAGGCCATCGGTGTGACGGGCACCCCGACGTACGTCATCGGCGGCGAACGTCTCGACGGCGGCAAGAGCCAGCAGGGCCTGCGCGAACGCGTCCAGGAGATCGCCGACCGCCTGCTGGCCGAAGGGGTGTAGCCCTTGCGCCGGTCCCGTGCCGCCGCCACCTCGTACTACAGCAGGCTCTTGTAGAGGTGGTGCGTCGTCGTCTCGTAGCCGAGTGACTCGTAGAGCCGCTCGGCGGGGGTGTTGCCGGCGAAGACGTTGAGCGCGATGCGGCTCCTTGCGGCCGCGGCACCCTGGGCCTCGGCCAGCAGCATGAGCGTACGGCCGTGTCCCTTGCCGCGATGAGCGGCGCGGGTCTCGACGTTGTAGACGAAGACGCTGTCCGCGCGCTTCGCCAGCCAGACGTCGCCGACCACCTCGCCCTCGTGTTCCAGGACGCTGATCAGCATGTCCTCGGTGGCGAGTCCCCGCGGCAGCAACTGGTCGTGGTCCCGGTGCGACTTGGCGTACGCCTCGGCCTCGGGAACTCCGCGGCGGATCCAGTCCCGCGCGTACCCCTCCCTGGCCTGCCGGTCCCAGGGCCCGTACTCCGCCTGCGTCATGGGGCGGACGTCGCTGCCCGCGGGCAGTTCGGGCGGGAGTTCGCCGAGTGCCTTCTCCATGTAGCGGTTGCGGGTGACGTATCCGAGCGCCTCGGTGAGCCGGAGTCCGGCCGCGGCGTCGGCCGGGACCGAGGTCTCGATGCGCGCGCAGCCCCAGCCGCGTGCCACCTCCTCCGCGGCGAGCGCGGCCACCGTGCCCCGGCCGCGACCGCGGTCCGCCTCCTCGATGCGGAGCTCGCGGATCTGGGCGACGGCCGGCCCGAGGCCGGAGTGCGACGCGAGGTGTATGACGCCCACGGGACGGCTGTTCACGCACACGTGGTAGTGGCGCGAACGGGTCCCGTCGGCTGCGTGCTGGAGCGGCTCGGTCGGCCGCAGGGTGGTGGTCATCAGAGGTGTTGTACCCGCCCCGCGGCCTGCCGTCATCCCGGTTTCGGCGCCGGGGCCGGTCTACGGGTCGAGGTCGTTCCCGGCCCGCTCGTCGAAGATCCGCATGGCCTTGGCGGTCACCGGGCCCGGCGCGCCGGGGAGTTCACGGGTGTCGACCCGCCGCACGGCCTGTACGTCACGCAGCGTGGAGGTCAGGAAGATCTCCTCGGCGGACTCCAGGACGTCCAGCGGCAGGTCGGTCTCCTTGGCGCCCGTCCACTCGACGGTCAGCGCGCGCGTGATGCCGGCGAGACAGCCGGAGGCGACCGGTGGGGTGTGCAGCTCGCCGTCCAGGACGACGAAGACGTTCGAACCCGTGCCCTCGCACAACTGGCCCACCGTGTTGGCGAACAGCGCCTCGGACGCGCCGTGTTCGCGCGCCCGTGCCAGGGCGACGACGTTCTCGGCGTACGAGGTGGTCTTCAGGCCGGTGAGGGCGCCGCGCTCGTTGCGGGTCCAGGGGACGGTGATCACGGCGGTGGAGTCGGGTCGCCTGCCGGACTCGCCGAGCGCGGCGACCAGGGTCGGGCCGTGCTCCCCGCGGTCGGAGCCGAGCGGGCCGTGGCCACCGGTGTAGGTGATCCGCAGCCGCCCCAGCGGCATGGGGTTGGCCTCCAGGACGGCGGCGCAGGCGCGGCGCACCTCGTCGAGGTCCGGCTCGGGCAGCCCGAGGCCGCGCGCCGAGCGGGTCAGCCGGTCGAGGTGGCGGGTCAGCGCGAAGGGCCGCCCGTCGACCGCCTTCACGGTCTCGAAGATGCCGTCGCCCACGGTCAGTCCGTGGTCGAACACGGAGACACGGGCCGTCTCGATGTCCTTGAGCCCGCCGTCGAGCCAGAGCTTCACTGGATTTCACCTCGCTGGAAAGTGCCGGGTCCGTCGTTCGACGTGATGTCCGGCCGGGGTCCGGCCCGCGGCGGAGCCGCTGCCGGCTGCGGCGTCCCCCGGGACACCGCAGGTCAGGGCCCCCCACCTGCCTCGTACTCCCCCGACGCTACCGCGAGGAGCCTGGCGGCCTTCAGCTCGGTCTCCCGCCACTCCCCCTCCGGGTCGGAGCCCCAGGTGATGCCCGCGCCCGTGCCGAACCGCAGCATCCCCGCCGCCCGGTCGATCCAGAAGGTGCGGATGCCGACCGCGAGTTCCGCGGTGCCGCGGTCGGCGTCCACCCAGCCGATGCCTCCGCAGTACGGGCCGCGCGGCGCGGTCTCCAGGGCGTCGATGATCCGCAGGGCGCTGGACTTGGGGGCTCCGGTGACGGAGCCGGGCGGGAAGGCGGCGCCGAGGAGTTCCGGCCAGCCCGCGTCCTCGCGCAGTTCGCCGCGCACGGTGGAGACGAGGTGGACCAGCCCCGGGTGCTTCTCGACGACGCACAGGTCGGGGACGGTGACGCTGCCGGTGGCGCAGACCTTGCCGAGGTCGTTGCGGACCAGGTCCACGATCATCACGTTCTCGGCGTAGTCCTTCTCCAGCAGGTCCGCCTCGGTGCGTCCGGTGCCCTTGATGGGGCCCGACTCGACGGTCCGGCCCGCGCGGCGCAGGAAGAGTTCGGGGGACGCGGTGGCGGTCTCGACGCCATGGCCGGGCAGCCGGATCGTTCCGGCGTACGGCGCCGGGTTGCCGCGCGCGAGCAGGGCGGTGAGGGCGTCCACGTCCGCGTCGGGGGCGACGGGCGCCGACAGCACGCGGCAGAGATTGGCCTGATAGACCTCACCCGCCGCTATGTGCGCGCGGATACGCCGCACACCCTCCGTGTACGCGGCGCGGTCGAGCGACGACTTCCAGTCACCGGTCGCCGGGCCGTGCCACCGTCCGGGCACCGGCGCCGGTACGGGCTCCTCACGTACGTCCTGGAAACGGGCGCAGACCAGCCGGCCCTCGAAGTCGGCGGACACGGCCCAGAAGCCGGCGGAGTCCAGGGCCGACGGGTCGCTGGTCACATCGGTGAGACCGGTCGCGACGAGGCCGCCGAAGCGGGCGAGAGGAGGGAGGTCGGGCACACGGTCGAGTCTAGGGTGGGTGACCTGCGGGTGCCCCGGCCGTGTCCTTGGAGTGGACGTACCGCAGCACGCTGCACAAACGCGTTTTTGTGCTGGCCCCGGAATCCGCTAGAGTTCAACTCGTCGCCGCGACGCGCAAGCGGAACGGAAACGACAAGCGGACGTAGCTCAGTTGGTAGAGCGCAACCTTGCCAAGGTTGAGGTCGCCAGTTCGAACCTGGTCGTCCGCTCGCAGGACGTGGGGGCTCCACTCGAACCCCCGCACTCCTGGTGGAGTGGCCGAGAGGCGAGGCAACGGCCTGCAAAGCCGTCTACACGGGTTCAAATCCCGTCTCCACCTCCAAGGACGATTAGCTCAGCGGGAGAGCGCTTCCCTGACACGGAAGAGGTCACTGGTTCAATCCCAGTATCGTCCACTGGTCCGCAAGGACTCGGTCCGCGAGGATCCCCGCGCGATTAGCTCAGCGGGAGAGCGCTTCCCTGACACGGAAGAGGTCACTGGTTCAATCCCAGTATCGCGCACGCAGTACGGCAGTGAGCGTGGCCCCGGCCCCGTGACCTGCGCGATTAGCTCAGCGGGAGAGCGCTTCCCTGACACGGAAGAGGTCACTGGTTCAATCCCAGTATCGCGCACCAGCCGAAACCCCCAGCCGATTCGTCGGCCGGGGGTTTCGTCGTTCCGGGGCCCCGAGGGGCCCCGGGAGTCTCAGGACGAGAAGAGCATGCGGCCGAAGCTCTTCTGGCGGTGGTGGCCGCCGTACTGCCCGCCGTGGCCTCCGTGACCGCCGTGCTGCGGGGCGCCCCAGGCCGGCGCGGGCGCGCCCTGGTAGGGAGCGCCGGGCGGCGGCGGCGCGGGCTGCGACCACTGGGACTCCATCCGGGTCAGCGACTCCAGCTCGCCGTAGTCGAGAAATATCCCCCGGCAACCGCTGCACTGCTCGATCTGGACGCCATTGCGGTTGTACGTGTGCATCGGCGCATGGCACTTCGGACACTGCATGCTCGGCTCAACTCCTCGCCGTCGGTACTGCTTCCGCCAGGACAGACACTGCCCGGCTTCCGTCGGTTGCACCCTACTTCGCGAAATCGCTCGCCAACTCGGGCGGGGCGCCGCTCATTCGGTCGCAGGCGTCGATCACGGCCTGCTCCACCTCGTCCAACGGACGCTCCGCTGCGGCGGACTTGGCGATCGCCAGCGCCGCCGTCTGCACGGTGAGGGCGCGGGCCGCGACGTCCAGGGCGGGCCAGGGGTCGCCCTGGACGGGCACGGCCGGGCCGCCGGCGAGCCGGTAGGAGGTCAGGAAGCGGGTCCAGTCCTCGGGTGGCAGCAGGCCGCAGGCGTACCAGGCGGCCGGGCGGGCCAGGTCCCAGGCCGGGACGCCCACGCCGAGGTCGTCGACGTCGATGAGGAGCCAGCGGCCGGTCGTCGCGGGCCGGCGCACCAGCTGGCCCAGGTGGAGGTCGCCGTGGCAGAGGGTCGCCGTGGCCGGCATGGGAGCCTCGGCGCGGGCCCAGGCCGGAAGGCCGGCCCACGCGCGCAGGACCGGGGCGGCCGCCGGGTGCGGGCCCGCCGCCCTGAGCCGGGCTACCGCGCGGGCCGCCTTGACGGGGCCCCGCATGGGCGGCAGCCCGTCCGGCGCGGGCGCCCGGTGCAGACGGGCCAGCAGCGTCGCGGCGGCCTCCCAGGGGGCCGCCGCGGGATTCTCCGGGTCGACGGGACCGCCGTACGGCCAGAAGGTCACCAGGCGGCCGTGGAGGTCGACGGGCGCCGGGCGCAGCGGCGCGAGGAGGGTGCCCGCGAGCGCGGGGTCCGCGGCCACCGCCAGCCGACGGGAGAGCTCCCCCGGGTCCGTACCCGGCGCGTGCGCCTTGGCAACGGTGCCACCGTGCCGGACAACGGTCCCGTCCTGCCGGTCGGCAAGGACGGTGTCGGGATGCGAGCACACCCCCTCGGAGTGAGCCGCGCCCCGCGCCTTGGCCGTCAGCGCGGTAAGCACGTCTGCGGTCACCAGTCCCCCTGCGAGTACTTACGGTTCCCAGTGAGCGTACGCAGGCACCGAAGAGGCCTGAACCGCGACCATCAATTCAAGAACGGCAACGCCCGCGCAGCTCCCCAGCTGCGCGGGCGTTTCTTGCCGTCCGCCGCACCCCCGTCCCCACGGGGTTTCATGGCCGGATGTCCCCGCCCGGACCGCTCTTCCGGGCCTGGGGCGCCGCTCAGCGCCCCAGCATCACGCCCACGGACGACGCTTGTGTGACCACCGCTTCCCAGCCGCCGAAGACGACCACGAGCAGGGCCGCCAGGGGGAGGACCATCGCTGTCGCCACCAGTGGGTGGCGCTGGCCCTGGCGGCTGGTGCCGAACGCGGCGGTGAATGCCCTGCGTCCCTGCGTGCGGATCACTGTCCGCGATGCCGTGTGGGCCATGGTCCTCTCCTGACCGAGCTTCTGTTGTGGTTGGCAGCGGCGAGTGTCTGACCTCGGGGGACGAGTGCTGCACCCGCCGCTTGACTTCAAATCTAGGGGCGCGGCACCGATGGGTCGTCATGCCCTCGTACCGATTGGCGGGCCTCCCGGAGGATGACCGATGACCTGCGGACTACTCCCCTGGGTGGAGACGAGGTCCTGGGCGTCAGGGTCTTCCCGGAGGGGGTGTCCGGTCTGCCCCGGGCTAGCCCGACTGTTCCGAGCTGTCTTCCCTGGGGACCGGCTGCTCGACCAACGCCAGGACGCGGGTCGCCATGAAGCGGGCGGTACGCACCACTGATCCGCTTCGGGTGACTTCGCTCACTTCCACGACCCCTCGGCGCACCGCTGTCTCCACCCTGCGGCCCGCCCTGCTGGCCACCACCTCGTACGTCCTCGTCGTGTCCCCGGCGTCCACGACTATCTCCACTCGGTCACCCTTCACGGGTTCAATCCCCCTTCTGTGACGGATGGTTGGGATCACAGCCGGCCCAAAGCCGTACTGTTCGCACGCTCCCTGACCACCTTTCAAGTTTCCCACCCGGCACTGACAATCGATCGGGCCGAGAGGGCGCGGCCTCTGCGCGCCACCGGCCGCGTAAACGTAAGCTGTGGCTCGTCAAACGGACCGGGCAGCGGGGATGGACATGGCGATGATGCGCCTGAGGCGCGAGGACCCGCGTGTCGTCGGCTCGTTCAGGCTTCACAGACGGCTCGGCGCGGGTGGGATGGGCGTGGTCTACCTGGGCTCCGACCGGCGTGGGCAGCGGGTCGCCCTGAAGGTGATCCGGCCCGATCTGGCGGAGGACCAGGAGTTCAGGTCGCGGTTCGCGCGCGAGGTCTCGGCCGCGCGGCGGATCCGCGGCGGGTGCACGGCGCGGCTCGTCGCGGCGGATCTGGAGGCGGAGCGTCCCTGGTTCGCCACGCAGTACGTTCCCGGGCCCTCCCTGCACGACAAGGTCGCCGAGGAGGGGCCGCTGGCCGCCGCCGACGTGGCCGCGGTGGGCGCCGCCCTGTCCGAGGGGCTCCTCGCGGTGCACGAGGCCGGTGTCGTGCACCGGGATCTCAAGCCGTCCAACATCCTGCTGTCCCCGAAGGGGCCCCGGATCATCGACTTCGGGATCGCCTGGGCGACGGGCGCGAGCACGCTCACGCACGTCGGAACGGCGGTCGGGTCGCCCGGCTTCCTCGCGCCCGAGCAGGTGCGCGGGGCCACCGTCACCCCGGCGACGGACGTGTTCGCGCTGGGGGCCACGCTCGCGTACGCCGCGACGCAGGACTCCCCCTTCGGACACGGCAGTTCCGAGGTGATGCTCTACCGGGTCGTGCACGAGGAGCCCCAACTGCACGGCGTACCGGACTCGCTGGCCCCTCTCGTGCGCGCCTGTCTGGCGAAGGATCCTCAGGAGCGGCCCAGCACGCTCCAACTGTCGCTGCGGCTCAAGGAGATCGCGGCCCGCGAGACGCAGGGTCTTGCCGATGTCCGGCCGCCCGCGCCGCGCACCGATCCCGACAGGCCGACGGGGCGGCTCGCTGAGCAGTACGCCGAGCAGCGCACCCAGCGGCGTCCGCAGGGCACTCCCCCGCCGCGGACGGGCGGAACCAACGGCGGCGTCGGCCCGAGGTCGGGGGCGCGTCCGGCTCCCTCGCGGAACACCGGTCGCTCCGGCAGCAGGCCCGCGCCCCGCAGCGGCACGGGGCGTCCGGGTCCCCGGACCACCGGTACCGGCAGGCGGCCCGCCAACCCGCGGCTGCTGCGTCAGCGGCTCTTCGTCTTCGTGGTGGTGACCCTGCTGGTCGCGCTGGGGATCGCGGTGGCACAGGGCTGTCAGGGCCCGGCGCGGAGCCTTGAGGACGACCATCACGTACGCGACGACGTACGGCAGTCACTGCCCTACAAGTCCGTGCCCGAGGAACTGCCCGGCTCCCGGGGCTGATTCGAGGACCGGCCGGAGGATCGGCCGGCGGACCGGCTAGGCGACGGGGCGGCCGGTCGCCACGGCGTAGAAGGCGACCGCAGCCGCCGCGCCCACGTTGAGCGAGTCGACGCCGTGGGCCATCGGGATGCGGACCCACTCGTCGGCCGCCATCAGGGCCTTCGTGGAGAGGCCGTCGCCCTCCGCGCCGAGCATCAGCGCGACGCGGTCCATGCGGTGCGGGGCCGCCTCGTCGAGGGACCTGGCCTTCTCGTCGGGAGTGAGGGCGAGGAGGTCGAAGCCGGCGTCGCGGAGGGACTCCAGGCTCTTGGGCCAGGCGTCGAGACGGGCGTAGGGGACCGCGAAGACGGCGCCCATGGAGACCTTCACGCTGCGGCGGTAGAGCGGGTCGGCGCAGTCCGGGGAGAGCAGGACCGCGTCCATGCCGAGGGCGGCCGCGGAGCGGAAGATCGCGCCGATGTTGGTGTGGTCGTTGACCGACTCCATGACGACCACGCGGCGCGCGGTCCCCAGGAGTTCGTCGGCGGTCGGGAGCGGCTTGCGCTGCATGGAGGCGAGGGCGCCGCGGTGCACGTGGTAGCCGGTGACCTGTTCGGCGAGCTCCGGGCTGACCGCGTACACCGGGGCGGGCAGTTCGTCGATGACGTCGCGCATGACGTCGACCCACTTGGCGGAGAGCAGCATCGAGCGCATCTCGTACCCGGCGTCCTTGGCCCGTCTGATGACCTTCTCGCCCTCGGCGATGAACAGGCCCTCGGCGGGTTCGCGCTTGCGGCGCAGTTCCACGTCGGTCAGGCCCGTGTAGTCGCGCAGACGGGGGTCGGCGGGGTCCTCGACGGTGATGAGATCGGCCACAGGGTGATACTGCCTTGTCCTGGGTGCGGTGCCAACGGCTGGGAAGGTGTTGCGTTACCGGGGGTTACTGCTTGGGGTTCCCGGGAGTTACTGCTTGGGGCTCCCGGGGGTTGCTGCTGGGGTTCCCGAGGGCTGTCGCCCGAGGTTCCCGCGGGTCATCGCCTGAGGTCCCCTGGGCCGACGTTGACGACCTCGCCGATCACGATGACCGCCGGGGGCCTGACGTCCTCCGTGCGT
Organism: Streptomyces sp. NPDC088747; assembly: GCF_044751025.1. Lineage (NCBI taxonomy): Bacteria > Bacillati > Actinomycetota > Actinomycetes > Kitasatosporales > Streptomycetaceae > Streptomyces > Streptomyces sp. NPDC088747. The sequence continues at coordinate 169,950 of NZ_JBIVKZ010000022.1, read as the reverse complement.
ACGGTCTCCGCGACCGTCTCCAGGGTCGCGTCGACGCGGCGCTGGGCCGCCGTGGTGCCCTCCTGGACCAGGGCGACAGGGGTGTCGGCCGCCTTGCCGTTGTCCATGAGCGTGCGGGCGATGGCGCCGATCTTGTCGACGCCCATGAGGACGACCAGCGTGCCGCGCAGTCGGCCGAGGGACCGCCAGTCGACGAGGGAGCGTTCGTCGTCGGGGGCGACATGGCCGCTGACGACCGTGAACTCGTGGGCGACCCCGCGGTGGGTGACCGGGATACCCGCGGCGCCCGGCACGGAGACCGAGCTGGAGATGCCGGGGACCACCGTGCAGGCGATGCCGGCTTCGGCGAGGGCCTGGGCCTCCTCCATGCCGCGGCCGAAGACGAAGGGGTCGCCGCCCTTCAGCCGGACCACCGACTTGCCCTGCTTGGCGTGTTCGATCAGCGCGTTGTTGATGGCCTCCTGGGCCATGTAACGGCCGTACGGGATCTTCGCCGCGTCGATCACCTCGACGTGCGGCGGGAGTTCGGCGAGCAGGTCGCGCGGACCGAGCCGGTCGGCGATGACGACGTCCGCCTCGGCGAGGAGCCGGCGGCCGCGGACCGTGATCAGGTCCGGGTCGCCGGGGCCGCCGCCGACCAGCGCGACTCCGGGAGTGCGGGTGCGGTAGTGGGGGGCCACCAGGGTGCCGTCGCGGAGACCCTCGACCACCGCGTCGCGGATCGCGGCGGTGTGCCGTGGGTCGCGGCCCCGGGCGTCGGTCGTGAGGACCGCGACCGTGACGCCCTCGCTGTGGCCGGTGGCCGGGGTCCACGCCGTCGCCGCGTCGGCGTCGTCGGAGCGGACGCACCAGGTCCGGTGGCGTTCAGCCTCGGCGGAGGCCCGGGAGTTCGCCTCGTGGTCGCTGGTCGCGATCAGGGCGTACCAGGTGTCCGCCAGGTCGCCGTCCTCGTACTGGCGCCTCGTCCAGGTGATCTCACCCGCGTCCGCCATCGCCTCCACGGAGGGAGTGGCCTCCGGGGACACGAGGTGGACGTCCGCGCCCGCCGCGATGAGCGCCGGGAGGCGACGTTGGGCCACCTGGCCACCGCCGAGCACCACCACGCGGCGGCCGGTGAGGCGGAGGCCTACGGGGTAGGCGGGGTGTTCGGCCATGGCGGTACGGCTCCTCCTGCGGGGCCGCCGTGCTGGGCTGAAGCGGCCTTGACGTGCTGTTTCCGGGTTCGGGTCCACGATACGGCGGCGACCGAGGGGGTTCCTTTCCCAGGGCCGCCCGGGGGCCGCCCCTTCCTCGAACCGAGGCCTGCGCCCCGGGCCCTCGCCGCTGCGACTACTTCTCGGTCACCCCGGCGGAGTCGAACGTCGCCACCTCGTGCATCGCCCGTGCCGCGCTCTGCACCACCGGGAGCGCCAGCAGTGCGCCGGTGCCCTCGCCGAGGCGCAGGTCGAGGTCGACCAGGGGGCGCAGACCCAGCTTGTTCAGGGCGGCCACATGGCCGGGCTCGGCGCTGCGGTGGCCGGCGATGCAGGCGGCGAGGACCTCGGGGGCGATGGCGCGGGCCACGAGTGCCGCGGCTCCGGCGCTGACGCCGTCGAGGATCACCGGCGTACGCAGGGACGCGCCGCCGAGGAGGAGGCCGACCATGGCCGCGTGTTCGAGGCCGCCGATGGCCGCGAGGACGCCGATGGGGTCGGCGGGGTCCGGCTGGTGGAGGTCGATGGCCCGGCGTACGACCTCGGTCTTGCGGGCGAGCATCTCGTCGTTGATGCCCGTGCCGCGGCCGGTCACCTCGGACGGGTCGGTGCCCGTGAAGACCGAGATGAGGGCGGCCGACGCGGTGGTGTTGGCGATGCCCATCTCACCGGTCAGCAGGGCCTTGTTGCCCGCCGCCACCAGGTCGCGGGCCGTCTCGATGCCCACCTCGATGGCCGCGACGACCTCCTCGCGGGTCAGCGCGGGGCCGGTCGTCATGTCGGCGGTGCCGGCGCGGATCTTGCGCGGCAGCAGGCCCGGCGTCGCCGGGAGGTCGGAGGCGACGCCCACGTCGATCACGCAGACCTCGGCGCCGACCTGGTTGGCGAACGCGTTGCAGACCGCGCCGCCGCCGAGGAAGTTGGCCACCATCTGGGCGGTGACCTCCTGCGGCCAGTGGGTGACGCCCTGGGCGTGCACTCCGTGGTCACCGGCGAAGATCGCGACCGCGGCGGGTTCCGGGATCGGCGGCGGGCACATCCGGGACAGGCCCGAGAGCTGCGCGGAGATGATCTCCAGCATGCCGAGGGCGCCGGCGGGCTTGGTCATCCGCTTCTGGCGTTCCCAGGCCTCGCCGAGCGCCTTGGCGTCCAGCGGACGGATGTTGGAGATGGTCTCGGCGAGCAGGTCGTGCGGCTCCTCGCCGGGCAGCGCGCGACGGCCGTACGTCTCCTCGTGGACGACCCAGGAGAGCGGGCGGCGCTTGGACCAGCCGGCCTGCATCAGCTCGGGCTCGTCCGGGAACTCGTCGACGTAGCCGACGCAGAGGTAGGCGACGACCTCCAGGTGCTCGGGGAGGCCCAGCGCGCGGACCATCTCGCGCTCGTCGAAGAAGCTGACCCAGCCGACGCCGAGACCCTCGGCGCGGGCCGCGAGCCAGAGGTTCTCCACCGCGAGCGCGGAGGAGTACGGGGCCATCTGCGGCTGCGTGTGGCGGCCCAGGGTGTGGCGGCCGCCGCGGGTCGGGTCGGCGGTGACGACGATGTTCACCGGGGTGTCGAGGATGGCCTCGATCTTGAGTTCCTTGAACTGCTTTGCCCGGCCCTTGGGCAGCGACTTCGCGTACGCCTCGCGCTGGCGGGCCGCGAGTTCGTGCATCGAACGCCGGGTGTCCGCCGAGCGGATCACCACGAAGTCCCAGGGCTGGGAGTGTCCGACGGACGGTGCGGTGTGGGCCGCCTCCAGGACGCGGAGCAGCACGTCGTGCGGGATGGGGTCGCTGCGGAAGCCGTTGCGGATGTCGCGCCGCTCGCGCATCACCCGCAGGACGGCCTCGCGCTCGGCGTCGTCGTAGCCGGGTGCCGCCGGGCCGGTGGACTCTCGTACGTCTGCCACTGCGGCCGTGCTCTCTTCCTGGTCGGCGCCCTGAGTGTCCAGGTCGTCCGCTTGCTGTGCGACCACGGCCTCGACGGCCGCCGGGAGCGGCTCCGGCCCGGAGGGTGCCTGCGCCTCCGCTTCGGCCTCCGTCGGCGCCGCCTCGCGGGGCGCGGGCACGGGGGCGACGAACTCGGTTTCCACGAGTTCGGACTCGACGAGGGGGACCTGCGGGTTCTCCGCGGCGGGCTCCTCGGCCGGGTGCTGCTCCTCCGTCGGGAACGGCGGCACCGTCATGGCGTGCGGCGGGGTCGGGGCGAGGTGCGGAGTCGTCGGCACCGTGCCCTCCACCGGCACGAACTGGCCCAGGGAGTGGTTCGCGTGGGGTTCGAGGGGGGCGCCCGGGAGTTCGGACACGTCGCCGGGGGCGGCCGGGAAGTGCTCGCCCTGCGCCTGGCCCACAGCGGTGTGCGGGGCCTGGGCGTACGCGCCGACACCTGCCGGGACGCCGTGCGGGAGTCCGGGCGCGGCGTACGCGGAGGGCTCCTGGGCCTGCGGAAGTCCGTGGCCGGGCGAGTGCGGGGCCTCGGCGTGGGAGCCCGTGTCCGCGAACCGGGCTCCGTGGTCCGGGATGTGGACTACGGGACCGGTCGCCGACGAGGGCGCCTGGAGGGCCTCGTCGGTCGCCCCGGCCGGCTGGGGGACGACCGTGAGTTCGGTGGCCTGCCGCGGGGTCGCGTGCGCTCCGCGCGGGTCCTGTTCGGGTGCCTGGTTCCCGTCGGGGTTCTGCTCCTGTACGGGGTTCTGCTCGGGGGCGGTGAACTCGGCGTCCGGGGTCTGTGCGGTGGCCGGTACGGACGCGTAGGCCTCCGGGGCGACCTGGGCGTGCGGGGCCTCCGGGAAGGGGGTTTCGTCGAGGGGCGGCTGGAGGAGACGCTGCTCCCGCGATCCGTCCGCGGCGAGGGCGGCCTCTGCCTCGGGAGCGACGCCGTGGGCCTCGTCCTGGGCCACCGGGAACAGCTGCACGGGTCCGGAGAACTGCGCGGCCTCCGGTTCCTGGGCCGTCTCGGTGGACGCCGGGGCCGCCTCGGCCACTTCCTGGGCCTGGGCGTCCTGAGCCGTCTCGGCCTGCGGGGAGCCGTCGGCCACCTCCGCGGCCGGCTCGAACGCCGGGGCCGGACCGGACTCCAGGCCCTGCGCGGCCTCCGGGACGACCGTTTCTGCTGCGGCCTCTTCCGGGCCGGACGAAGGAGCCCCCCATGGCATCGCGCCCCGCGGCGGGTTCTCGGAGAGCTGTTGGACGTCGAGGTACTCGGGTCCGGCGGTCGGCGGACCGGCGTGGCGTGCGGGCACCACCGGGGCGGTGTACACGGCCGCGGGGCTCACCCGCGCGCCCGCGGGGCCGCGGTCGGCGAGCGAACGCACCGGGCTCGACGAGCCGTCCGGGGTCGGCGGGCCGAGATGCAGCGGGCGACGGGGCGGCGTCGGCTGCGGGGCCGGGACGGGCTCCGGCAAGGGCTCCGGCATCCGGACGGCGGTGAGGTCCACCGAACCGCTGTCCCGCCCTGCGGCCTCGTGGGGACCGGGTTCATGCGGACTGGGCTCGTGCGGATCGGGTTCATGCGGACCGAGCTCGTCCGGGGCCGACTCGTGCGGGACCGACTCGTGCGGGACCGACTCCTGCGGTACCGACCCCTGCGGGAGGGACTCGAATCCGGCGGCATCGTGCGGGCCGGACTCGGATCCGACGGCGTCGTGCGGAAGCGGAAGGGGTTCGGATACGGCGGGAACGTGCGGGAGTGACTCGTGTCCGGTCGGCTCGTGCGGTAGGGACTCGTGTCCGACCGGCTCGTACGCGAGAGGCACCTGCCCAGCCGGCTCGTGCGAGAGCGCCTCGTGTCCGGCGGGCTCGTAGGCGCCCGCCTCGTGCGAACCGGCGTCATGCGAACCCGGCTCGTAGGCGCCCGGGACGAGCGCGACCGGCTCGTGCGAACCCGGCTCATAAGCACCCGGCTCGTAGGCCCCCGGCTCGTGCGAACCAGGCTCATAGACCCCCGGGTCGAGCGGACCCGCCTCGTGCGCACCCGGCTCGTGGACGAACGGCATCGGGGCCGGCGGCGGCACCTCGTTGCCCCACGCTCCCTGGGCCCCGGGCGCGCCCGGCAGGAGGAGCAGGTCGTCGTCGGCGGGGCTCTCGGAGGGGTCGAGGTAGGTGTAGGCACCCGGCGCGAGGACGCCCGGCTGATCCACCATGCCTGCGTTCTCCGGCAGTCCCTCGCCCGGGACCTGGCCGGTGTCAGTCATGCGTACCCCTCGCCCATCGGTTAGTGCTTCCAAGTCCAGCTCGCCCGGAACGGCGCACCGACCGCCCCACGGTGAAGAACGAGCGCGCGTGCCCAGCGGCACGAACGACCGGCCAAGAAAGACGACAAAGCCATTAACTGGCATTGTCCCGGTCGTTCCGCCCTCGCGACAGCTTGATCCGCGAGGGCCCGCTGTGGACTACGCCACGTTGCGCGTCCTCCGGTTCCGCCGTACCACACACACCTCAAAACGGGCGTGCTTTCCGGACATTGGCCTACGAAAGGCTGATCCCCCGAGAGCGGTACAACGATCGGCCAGCCTACCGCGCGCAGTACGACAACAGGATCACGGGGCGCGATCGGGCAGACGCCCGGTGAGCAGGAACGCGACGCTCCGTTCGGTCTCCGTCCAGGCCTTCGTGTCGAGTTCGACGGACTGGATGAGGGCGCACTCGACCTGGTAGCCGTGCTCCGTCAGGTGCCGGCCGACGAGTTCCGCGGCGTCGCGGGTCGAGGCATGGGTGACGATGCACTGCGGACGGCGATCGGCGACCGCCGAGACCACCGCGACTCCGCCGCCCCCGACCCGTACGACGTCGGGTTCGGGCAGATCCTCCAGGACGTGCGGCGCGATTCCGTGCACGATCTGGAGCTGGACGCCGAAGCGGCGCGCGGAGTCCTCGGTGCGGGCGCAGGAGCCGGGACTGCGGTCGACCGCGATGACGGCGGCGCCGGCGCGGGCCGCCTCGATGGCGAAGGCGCCGCTGCCCGAGCCGATGTCCCAGACGAGGTCGCCGAGGCGCGGTCCGAGGCGGGCGAGTTGCGCGGCGCGCAGCAGATCCGTTTCGCCTTCGCCGAGTGCGCCGCCGTACGCCTTCGCGGGCAGCGCCCAGCCGCGCGGTCCCGCGCCCGGCTCGCGTCCCGCGATCCAGCCGCCGCCGTCGGCCGCGGCCACGAAGCCGCCGATGACGATCACGACGTTCGGGTCCCGCCAGGTGTGGTCGGCGGCCTTGTCCGAGGTGAGCATCGTGACCTGCTCGTCGGCGGTGCCGAGTGCTTCGCAGATGACGAAGGTGCGGTGCACGCCGTCCATGAGCAGGCCGAGTTCGGCGGGGCCCGCGCCGGGGGAGGTGAGGACGGCGACCTTGGTGTGGGCGCGGCACACGTTCACCGCTCGTCGCAGGGTGCGGGCGTGCGCGACGACGACGTGGGCGTCGTCCCAGGCCATTCCCGCGCGGGCGAACGCGGTGGCCACCGAGGAGACGGCGGGGACGACCTCGACCTCAAGGCCGAACTCGGGGCTCCGCAGGGTCCGTACGACGCCGAAGAAGCCCGGGTCGCCGTCGGCGAGGACGACGGCGCTGCCACGGTGGTTGGCGATCCGGCGGGCGGCGAGGGCGACGCTGCCGAGGCGGATGCGTTCGGCGGAGGCGGGTACCTCGGGGAGCGCGAGGTGGTGGGCCGTGCCCGCCACGAGTGTCGCGGCGCCGAGAGCCGAGCGCGCCGCGGCGGTCAGCGGCGAGCCGTCCCAGCCGATCACCGTGACCCGGTCGGCCATCGTCGTCAGTCTCCAGACAAGGATTTCGCAGGTCGTCAGAGGTAGGCCCGAGGGCAGGCTCCGTGAGGGTACCTGGTGCCGCCCGGCGGTGCTCGGACGGGCTCCGGAGAACGGACGCGGTTCCGCGGATTCCGGTCGCGGATTCCGGTCACAGCTTCCAGTCAGCGGCTTACGGTCGGCGGCTTCCGGTCGGTGGCTTCGCGGGCCGACGGGCTCCGGGCCCGCTCCGGGGTCTCCCCCGTTTTCCTCCAGCGGACTCGCGGAGTTCAGTTCCAGTCGGAGAACGACGTGAAACCGCTGTCGGCGAACTGCTCGCCCACGCCGTCGAGGTCCTCGGGCAGGAGGCTCCACACGATGTAGTCCGTGCGTACGTCGGTCCAGCCGCCGTCCTCGGTACGGGTGCGCGCTATGCAGGCGCCCCGCAGGACGCCTTCGCTGATGCAGCCGATCTTCTGGGCGACCTGCTGCGAGGCGGTGTTGTCGGCGGCCGTCCGCAGTTCGACCCGCTCGAACTTCTGGTCGCGGAAGAGCCATTGGGCGGTGGCGAGCGCGGCCTCGGAGGCGTAGCCCTCGCCGCGGGCCCAGGGGGCGATGATGTACGACATCTCGGTGGACCGTACGTGCCAGTTCGTCTTCGCGAGCTGGACGATCCCGACCAGGCGCTGGGTGAGGAACTCGGTGACGGCGAGGTCGAGTCCGCGGCCCGACTCGCGTTCGGCGGGCGCCTGGTCGGTGATCCAGGAGCGGGCGCCGTCCTCGGTGTAGGGCTGGGGCACCTCGGTCCAGGCCGCCACCATCTCGTCGTTCATCATCTCGGTCAGGGCGGCGACGTCCTCGTCCTCGAGCGCGCGCATGACCAACCGCTCCGTGCTGATGGAGATGTCGGGGAAGGTGCTCGTCATGCGCCGCTCCGTAACCTTCGGGAACCTCGGGCCCCGGAAAACCGTCGGGCCTGCTGAACTGCCCAGCATGCAGCATGAAACCACCGGGACGCACCACGGGGTCCACTCCCGGTAGTGGAGTGGACCCCTGGCGGTGACGAGGACCGTCAGCCCGAAGTGACCGGCAGGACCGACCCCTTGTACTTGTCCTCGATGAACTTCCTGACCTCGGGCGAGGTCAGGAGCTCCGCGAGCTTCACGACCCGCGGGTCTTCCTCGTGGCCCTTCTTGACCGCCAGGAGGTTCGCGTAGGGGTTGTCCTTCGCGGACTCCAGGAGGATCGCGTCGGTGGCGGGGCTGAGTCCCGCGTCCTGGGCGTAGTTGTTGTTGATGACCGCGGCCGCCACGTCGTCGAGCGAGCGCGGCAGTTGGGCGGGTTCCAGCTCCTTGAACGTCAGGTGCTTCGGGTTGGCCGTGATGTCCTCGGGGGACGCGGCCGTGCCCGCACCGTCCTTGAGCGTGATGACGCCCTCGGAGGCGAGGAGTTTGAGGGCGCGGCCCTCGTTGGTGACGTCGTTGGGCACCGCGACGGTGGCTCCGTCGGCGAGCTCGGTGACGTCCCCGATCTTCTTCGAGTACACACCCATGGGCGGCAGATACGGCTTGACCACCGACACCAGGTCCGTGCCCTTGGACTTGTTGAAGTCGTCCAGGAAGGGCTGGTTCTGGTAGAGGTTCGCGTCGAGCGAGCCCTCCTGGAGAGCGGTGTTCGGCAGCACGTAGTCCGTGAACTCCCGGATCTCCAGGTCGAGTCCCGCCTTGGCGGCGAGATCCCGGTCTATGTACGACAGGACCTCGCCGGCCGGTACGGCGGTGGCGCCGACGACCAGTGCGTCGTCGGCGCCGCCGCCGGAGCCGGAACCCGAACCGCAGGCGGTCAGGCCGAGACCGAGGCCGAGGGCCATCGCGGAACCGACCGTGGATATGACGTGCTTACGCATTTCGACTGCCCCCTGCGACTCGTTGGTCCGGTCCGGTCGGAACGACGGAATGTCCGAGCGGAACGACGGGATGTCAGCTCAGAACGGTGTTCGGTCAGAACGACGGGATGACGGAACCCTCGTACTTGTCCTCGATGAACTTCTTGACCTCGGGCGAGGTGAGGAGCTTCGCGAGCTTCTTGACCCGCGGGTCGTCCTCGTTGCCGTCCTTGACCGCGAGGAAGTTGCCGTACGGGTTGTCCGTCGCGGACTCCAGGACGAGCGCGTCGTCGGCGGGCGAGAGGTCGGCCTCGATGGCGTAGTTGCCGTTGATCACCGCGGCGTCGACGTCCTCCAGGGAGCGCGGGGTCTGGGCCGCTTCCAGTTCCTTGAACTTGAGGTCCTTCGGGTTCTTGGTGATGTCCGAGGGGGTCGCCTCGTTGCCCACGCCGTCCTTGAGCGTGATGATCCCGTTGGCGGCGAGCAGCTTGAGCGCCCGCGCCTCGTTGACCGAGTCGTTCGGGACGGCGATCGTCGCACCGCTCTTCAGCTCGTCCGCGCTCTTGACCTTGCTGGAGTACAGGCCGAGCGGCTCCAGGTGCACCGTGACGACGGGCACGATGTGGGTGCCGTTCTTCTTGTTGAAGTCGTCCAGGTAGGGCTGGTTCTGGAAGTAGTTGGCGTCCACGGACCCGTCCTCGGTCGCCGTGTTCGGCGTGACGTAGTCGGTGAACTCCTTGACCTCCAGGTCGAGTCCGGCCTTCTTCGCCAGGTTGTCCTTGACGTAGTCGAGGATCTCGGCGTGCGGGACCGGGCTGGCCGCGACGACCAGCGGACCGCTGGTGTCGGAGGCGGAGTCCTTGTCCGAGCCGCAGGCGGTGAGGCCGAGGGTGAGGCCTCCGGCTGCGAGGACGGCGGTGGTGATCTTGGTGGCGTTACGCACGAAAAGTGCCTTTCCATGTGGGTGAAGCGTCCCCGTGTCGGGTGTACGGGGAGATCTGCGGGTGGGTGAGGAGGTGCGCGGGCGAGAGGTGTTCAGGCGACCTTGCCGACGTCCGCGCCGGCGGGCTCCTTGGCCTTCAGAAGCCGCAGCCGGGGTGCGGCTCCGGACTGGCCGCCGCGCCGGTGCAGGCCACGCGCGGCGAAGTCGCCGGCGAACTGGATGACCGAGATGACCACCGCGAGGATTCCCACGGTGATCCACATCAGTTCGGTCTCGAAGCGCTGGTAGCCGTACCGGATCGCGATGTCGCCGAGGCCTCCGGCGCCGACGGTGCCCGCCATCGCCGAGTAACCGATGAGGGCGACGATCGTGGTGGTCGCCGAGGAGATCAGCGACGGCAGGGACTCCGGTACGAGAACCTTGCGGACGACGGTCCAGGTGTTGCCGCCCATCGACTGCACGGCCTCGACGAGGCCGCCGTCCACTTCGCGGACGGCCGTCTCGACCAGACGCGCGAAGAAGGGGATCGCCCCGATCGCGAGCGGCACGATGGCGGCCTCGCGGCCGATCGTCGAACCGGTGAGCCAGCGCGTGAAGCTCATCAGCGCGACCATCAGGATGATGAACGGCATGGAGCGGGCGATGTTCACGATCTGCCCGATGACCCGGTTCGCGAGGACGTTCTGCAGCAGTCCGCCGCGGTCGGTCAGGACGAGCAGGATGCCGAGCGGAAGCCCGCCGACGACGGCTATGAGCGTGGACCAGCCCACCATGTAGAAGGTGTCCCAACACGCCTGGGACAGCAGCGGCTGCATCTCCGACCAGGTCACTTGGCACCTTCCTTCAGCAGTACGGGCGCCTGGGCGGCCCTCTCGACGAGATCGATCTGGAGTCCCTGTTCACGCAGGAAGCCGATCGGCACGACGTTCTCCTCGTAGCGGCCGGGCAGCTCGATGCGCATCCGGCCGACCTGCTTGCCCGCGACGGTGTCCATCGCGGCGCCGAGGATCGAGATGTCGATGTTGTAGGTGCGGGAGAGCTGCGAGATGACGGGCCGGGTCGCGGCCTCGCCCTGGAAGGTGACGTCGATGACGGTGCGGTCGTCGCCGGAGACGTCGCCGCTGACCGGGAAGAGCGCGGCGGCCAGCTCGGAGCCGGGGGTGGCGAGCAGCTCGCCGACCGTGCCGGACTCGACGATCCTGCCGTTCTCCATCAGGGCGGCCGAGTCGCAGATGCTCTTGACGACGTCCATCTCGTGCGTGATGAGCAGGACGGTCAGACCCAGCTGCCGGTTCAGGTCGCGCAGCAGCTGGAGGATGGAGCGGGTGGTCTCCGGGTCGAGGGCGCTGGTCGCCTCGTCGGAGAGCAGCACCTTCGGGTCGCCGGCCAGGGCGCGGGCGATGCCGACACGCTGCTTCTGCCCGCCGGAGAGCTGCGCCGGGTAGGACTTCGCCTTGTCGGTGAGACCGACCAGGTCGAGCAGGTCGAGCGCCTTGCGGGAGCGCTCCTTGCCGGAGACACCGAGGATCTCCAGCGGCAGTTCGACGTTGTCCTGGACGGTGCGCGAGGACAGCAGGTTGAAGTGCTGGAAGACCATCCCGATGTGGCTGCGCGCCCTGCGGAGCTCCCGGCCCGCGCGGGGGCCTCGGCCGGCGAGCGCCGTGAGGTCCTGGCCGGCGACGGTGACCGTGCCGGCGGTGGGGCGCTCCAGGAGGTTGACGCAGCGGATGAGCGAGGACTTGCCGGCGCCGGACTGGCCGATGACGCCGTACACCTCGCCTTCGCGGACGTGCAGATCGACGCCGTCGAGGGCGGTGACCTCACGGCCACGCGAACGGTAGACCTTCGTGAGGTCCTTGGTCGTGATCACTGGGGATTCCGTCACTGTCGAGTGCGGGGCGTGGGTGTGCGCCCGGCACGGGTGCATTCGGTCGGGAACGCGGCACGGTTCTCGCGGTGGCGATGGCAGCCGGGAAGTCAGCAGAATCGTGTGCGCGGGGCAGCGCCGCTCACGTCCGGGGGACGGGCAGGGCGCGCCGGCTCGCTTCGGGGCGCGAGGCTCGGGGTGGTGCGGGGGCCCTCTAGAAGGCGCACATTCGACACATACAACGAGCACCGGGCGTCATGGTCGCCTCGGTCGCAAGGATGCGGTTGCTCGTCGTGGTCATGGGATCAAGTAAAGCAGACACCAAGGCGGCGTCCACCACCGCTGTCCGGATTCCGGACAGCGGTGGACTGCTGTCAGCCCCGCACCGAGATCTCCACGCCTGCCGCTGTGACCAGCGCCGACAGGGCGGAGAGGTCCTCGACCACGAGGTCGGCGTCCAGTTCGTCGGACAGGTGGGTTGTGGCCAACGCCACGGTGGTCATCCCGGCGGCGCGGCCCGCCTGGAGGCCTGCCGGAGCGTCCTCGAAGACCACGCAGCGGGCCGGGTCGACGCCCAGTTCGCGGGCGGCGAGGAGGTAGGGCTCGGGGTCGGGCTTGCCGCGGGTGATGTCGTCGGCGGTGACCAGCGTCTTGGGGCGGATGCCGGCCTCGGCGAGGCGGGCCTCGGCCAGCCGCCGGGTGGCGGAGGTGACGACGGCCCAGCGCTCGGCGGGGAGGGAGGCGAGGAACTCGGCCGTTCCGGGAAGCAGCAGCACCCCGCCCGGTACGTCGTCGACCTCCAGCTGCTCGATGCGCGCGAGGGCTTCGGGGACGAGGCCGGCGGGCAGCAGGTCGGCGGCTATCTCGGCGGCGGGGCGGCCGTGCAGTTCGATCCGGGCGAAGTCCTCGGCGGCGATGCCGTACTCCTCGTACCACCGGGTCCAGCAGCGGTTCACGGACTCCAGGGAGGAGACGAGTGTGCCGTCGTTGTCGAAGAGAAGGGCTTCTGCGTGGATCTTCATGCCGTCGACCCTACGGCCACCCCGGGGGCGAGGGCAGCGGGCCTTTTGGCCCGTAATAGGGTCGCGGCATGCTTGATGCCCTGACGGTCGCGACCGCCGTCGCCGCGCTCGCGCTCGCCGCCTGGTGCGGCTGGGCCGCCTACCGGGACCAGCCCACCAAGGACTGGCACTTCATCGGCATGGCCGTGGTGTCGCTGCTCGCCGTGGTCCAGCTGGTGATCGGCATCGTGCAGCTGGCTCGCGGCGAGAAGCCGGACCAGGGCACGACGATCTTCGTGGCGTATCTGATCGGCGCCTTCGCGTGCGTCCCCGCGGCGGGTTTCATGTCGCTGGCGGAGCGCACCCGCTGGGGCTCGATCACCGTGGCCGCGGGCGGCATCGTCCTGGCCGTTCTCGAAGTGCGGCTCTATGACATCTGGGGAGGCTGAGATGACGGCCGCGGAGGAGAACGGGACCGTGGACCAGGGCGACGAGGGGACCGCGCACCGGGTGAACGACGGCACCGCGGACCCGGAGAACGAGGGGACCGCGGACCCGGAGAACGAGGGGACCGCGGACCCGGAGAAGAAGCGGACCCGGCTCATCAGCGGGCCGGGCATGCTGCTGGTCTGGCTGTACGGCGTGATGGTCGTCGGCGCGGTCTCGCGCAGCGCCGTGCAGATCTCGACGGAGTTCGACAAGGCCCCACTCGCCTACTCGCTCTCCGCCATCGCCGGGCTCGTCTACGGCTTCATCACGTACTCGCTCGTCCGGGGCGGCGAGAAGGCCCGCAGGGCGGCGCTGGTGTGCTGCGCCGCCGAGCTCGCGGGCGTGCTGATCGTCGGGACCTGGACGCTGGTGGAGCCGTCCGCGTTCCCCGACGCCACGGTCTGGTCGGACTACGGGATGGGCTATCTGTTCATCCCGGTGCTGCTGCCGGTGTCGGCGATGTACTGGCTTCGCAAGGCCGCCCGTACGACCACCGGCTGACCGGCGTCGGCCGACGGCACCGGCTCAGGCGCTGGCCACGAACGCGCTCGCGGGGGCGCCCTTCGCCAGGGTCACCAGGGTGAGGCGCTCGTCCACGCGCTCCGTGGAGACCTGCGCGTAGCCGTGCTTGCGGTACAGCCGCAGGTTGCGGTCGCTGCGGTGGCCGGTGAAGAGCTCGTAGGACTTGGCGGCGCCGTCCGCGCCGAGCTTCGCCTCGATCGCGGCGAGCAGGCGTCCGCCCAGCCCGTGGCGCTGCATGCGCGGGTGGACGATGAGTTTGTTGATGCGGGCGGTGCCGTCCGCGTCCACGGCGCCGCGGACCGAGGCCACCACCTCGTCCCCGAGCCGGGCCACCAGGACCGTGCCCCCGGCCAGCTCCGCCCTCAGGGAGTCGAGCGGCTGGGTGAGCGGCTCGATGCCGTAGTCGCCGTACAGTTCGGCCTCGCTCTGGTAGCAGAGGTACTGAAGCTTGAGGATCTGCTCGGCGTCCTGTGTGGTCGCCGCCGAGATGGTCACGCTCATGCCCATGTGTGCACGCCTCCCGCTCACCTGTTCAACCGGTCGTCCCTCACTCCTATCCCCGTGGTTCTCCGGCCGCAACCTCCGGTGCCAGCAATCGCCGCAGACATCCCAGACATCGGGAACGTTCCGGACCCAGACTGCCCTGTGAGATACCCAACTCCCCCGCGATCTCCCGGTAGGTGAGGTCCTTGGGCGAGAGCAGCGCCGCCAGCAGGCTCGGACAGCGGCCGGGCAGGCGGCGTACCGCGTCGTGCAGGGCGCGACGGCGGGCGGCGGTCATCGCGAGCTGCTCGGGGCCGGCGCCGCGGTCGTCGACGGGATCGGCGGCGTACGGCTGTTCGACGCGGGCGGTACGACGGCTGCGGCGGGCCTCGGAGCGTACGGCCCGGCGCAGCCAGCCCTGCGGGTCGACGGGCGGGCCGTCGGTGTCGAGGCGCTCCAGGAGGCGCAGCCAGACGGCCTGCTCCAGGTCGCCCTGTTCGGCGCCGGACGCATATGCCTCCGCCGAGGCCTCGGCGGCGAGCAGCGGGCGCAGGGTGGCAACCATCTCGTGTGTCATATGCGGCACGACGCGGCCGCCCCGGCGAGTGGTTGCCGGGGCGGCCGTCTGTCACCCCAACCGGGGTGACGGGGTCATCCGTTGACGAGTTCCGCGCGGGGTGACGGGGTCATCCGGCGACGAAGTCCGCGCGGGGTGCCGGGGTCATCCGCTGACGAAGTCCGCGCGGGCGAGCACGCCGGTGTCGGGGTTGTCGGTGAAGACGCCGTCGATGCCCGTCTCGAAGTAGACCTTGAAGACGCCGAAGACGTCGCCGTAGGCGTCCGCGTCGGTGCCCTTGCGGTAGGCCGACGGCAGGAAGGGGTTCTCGTTGCGCATCGTGTAGGGGTGCAGGACCAGGCCCCGCGCGTGCGCGTCCTCGACCAGCGTGGTCGGCTTGGTGAAGTTGCCGCTCGCGTCCTTGGGGATGATCAGGTCGAGCGTGGGGCCGATGCCCTGGGCGTAGGAGGCGATCTCCTTGAGGCCCTTGGGGGTGACGAGGTCGGCGACGGTGCGCGGGTCACCGGTGGCGACGAAGTCCCAGGGGCGGCTGTTCGCGGAGGAGAGCAGCACCGCGAGCGGGTTGTCGACGAGCTTGTTCATGCGCTGGATGCTGGTCGGCTCGAAGGACTGGATGATGACCGGCGAGTTCTTGCTGTCCTTGCCCGCCTTGCGCAGCAGCTTGGCGAGCCGCTCCTCGGTGCCGAGGCCGAGCGCCCGGAAGTACGTGGGGTGCTTGAGCTCGGGGTAGATCCAGACCTGCTTGCCGCGCTTGCGGGTCTGCTCGTCCTGCCACTTGAGCACCTCTTCGAACGTGGGGATCTCCCAGCGTCCGTTGTAGAGGGTGTTGTGCGGGCGGTTGGCCGGGATGCGCTCGATCGCGCGCAGGGTCTTCAGCTCGGCGAGCGTGAAGTCCTCCGTGAACCAGCCCGTGGTGGCGACCCCGTCGAGGCTCTTGGTGGTCCTGCGGCCCGCGAACTCCGGGTGGTCCGCGACGTCCGTGGTGCCGCCGATCTCCGGCTCGTGACGGCAGACCAGGTGGCCGTCCTTGGTGGGCACCAGGTCGCCCGCCTCGACGACGTCCGCGCCGAGGTCGAGGGCCAGCTGGTAGGAGCCGAAGGTGTGCTCCGGCCGGTAGCCGCTGGCCCCGCGGTGTCCGATGATCGTCGGCTTGGGCAGGCTCCGGTAGCCGCCGCCCGACCGCCGCGTGTCCGCACTGGCCGCGGTGGGCAGTCCGACGACCGCCCCGCCCGCCCCGAGCACCGCGGCTCCGAGCAGCGTCCGCCGCGCGGTACCCCGCTCCTGTCCGTTCGACTCCTGCGCTCCCATGACTACTCCCGCCGTAGTGCCCCCGAGCCTGTCAAAGCGGGTCGATCGTAAGTTCCCTTGCGTGACGGGAGGGAGACCTGTGGCGGAACACGCGGGTGCCCCTGGATGTCGTACGGGACAAGCGTGCTGACGGCCCGTCGGCTGCTTCGAACCCGCCGCTTCGAACGCGCGGGGCCGGGTACCCGCAGGTAAACGCACGTCAACAGCGCGTATCCACTCGGTGAACCCGATGTGCAATACCCCGGGGGCCGCGAGTATCGTCCTCACCTGCACATACTCATATCGAATCCCTTGACACCGGAGGGCCCGTTGTCCCGCTTCGCGCTCATCAAGGCAGTGCTCGGACCGATCATGCGCCTGATGTTCCGCCCACGGGTGGAGGGTGCGGAGAACATTCCGGGCGACGGTCCGGTGATCCTGGCCGGCAACCATCTCACCTTCATCGACTCGATGATCATGCCGCTCTTCTGTGACCGGCAGGTCTTCTTCATCGGCAAGGACGAGTACGTCACCGGCAAGGGCGTCAAGGGCCGTCTGATGGCCTGGTTCTTCACCGGCTGCGGGATGATCCCGGTCGACCGCGACGGCGGGCGCGGCGGAGTCGCGGCGCTGATGACCGGCCGCCGGGTGCTGGAGGAGGGCAAGGTCTTCAGCATCTACCCGGAGGGCACCCGCTCCCCCGACGGCCGCCTCTACCGCGGCCGTACCGGCATCGCCCGCCTCGCGATGATGACCGGCGCGCCCATCGTCCCGTTCGCCATCATCGGTACCGACAAGATCCAGCCCGGCGGCTCCGGCATCCCGCGCCCCGGCCGCGTCACGGTCCGCTTCGGTGAGGCGATGGAGTTCTCGCGGTACGAGGGGATGGACCGCGACCGCTACGTCCTGCGGGCCGTGACCGACTCCGTGATGACCGAGGTCATGCGGCTGTCGGGGCAGGAGTACGTGGACATGTACGCCACGAAGGCGAAGGCGGCGTAGCTGCTCCGCCGGTTCGCCGGTTCGCCGGTTCGCCGGGGGCCGATTGCCGGGGGCGGGGGCCGTTCACTCACGGTCGGCCCCGCCGCTGACCGGCGCCCCCGCTCAGGAGGGCTGTTCGTCCGGCGGGCCGCTGCTGGCCTGTCCGGCGCCCGGTGCGGGGAGCCAGAGGACGAACGTCGAGCCCTCCCCCACGCGGGAGAACAGTCTGATCTGACCGGCGTGCGACTCCACGATCTGCCGCACGATCGCGAGCCCGAGTCCGGCGTGCCGGTCGCGGCCACCGCCGTTGCCCCCGGCCCGCCAGAAGCGGTCGAACACACGTGCCTGGTCGTCGTCGAGGATGCCCGGCCCCTCGTCCCGCACGGACGTCCACAGCCAGCTCTCCGTCCTCCCGGCCGAGACGGTGATACGGGTGTCGGCCGGGGCGAGACGTACGGCGTTGGAGAGCAGGTTGCCGACGGCTCTGCGCAGCGCGTCGTGATCGCCGATGACGGTCAGACCCGTGGTCAGCCGACGCCTCAGGAGAAGCCCGCGTTCGGCGGCGAGTGACGCGAACTCCTCGCAGGCCTCCCCCGCCACCGCGGCCAGGTCGACGTCCGCGTCGGCGAGCGCGGGCGCGTTGCGGCGGGCGGTGGCGAGGAGGTCCTCGACGAGCCGGGTCATCCGGGTGGTGGCCCGGTCGACGCTGCTGGCCGCCGCCCTGCGCTCCTGCTCGTCGGACTCCTCGGCGGTGAGTACGGCGTCCAGGTTGGCGCGGATGATCGCAAGCGGGCTGCGCAGTTCATGGGAGGCGTCGTCGATGAGCTGCCGCTGCGCGCGGAATGCCTCGTCGAGCCGGTCGAGCATGGAGTCCACGGTGTCGGCGAGGTCGCGCAGTTCGTCCTTCGGTCCTTCGAGGCGGATGCGCTGCGACAGGTCGGTGGCCTGGATCTCCGCCGCCGTACGGGAGATGGCCCGGACGGGACGCAGGGCGCGGCCGGAGAGGATCCAGCCGAGCGCGAGGCTCGTGACGGCAAGCCCGCCGAGGATCACCAGGGAGAAACGGCGGAGGTTGGCGAGCGTCTCGTAGTTGACGGCCGCCTCGACCTCCTGGACCTTCACCGCCTCGATCTCGCCGACGTACACGTTGTCCACGTACTTGGAGGCCGTGAACTGTCTGGTGACGGGATGCGCCTCGCCGCTGCGCTCCACCGCGAAGTAGGTCCCGCCGAGGACGAGCGCGGTGAGCACGAACAGCAGGCCCGAGTAGAGGACGGTGAGGCGGAAGCGGATGGTGTGGGTGAAGGCGGGGAGTTTCGGCCGGCGGACGGTCCGGGTGAAGGCGGGCAGCCTCGGCCGGCGGAGCGTGCGCCTCGCCGCCGACAGGCGGGGCGGGATCCTCACGGCGTCTCCTTGAGGCGGTAGCCCTGCCGGATCACCGTCTCGATCAGCGGGTCCTCGACGCCGGTTATCTTCCGGCGCAGTGAACCGACCGTCACCCGGACGGTGTTGGTGAACGGGTCGGTGTGCTCGTCCCAGACGTGTTCGAGCAGTTCCTCGGTGGGGACGACGCGTCCCGGACGGGTCATCAGATAGTGCAGGACGCCGAACTCCTTCGGCGTGAGCTGGAGCGGGCGTTCACCTCGGAACGCCTCGAAGCGGGCGGTGTCCAGCCGGAGTTGGCCGACCTCGACGACCGAGGTGCCGCCGTCCTCGCGGCGCAGCAACGCCCTTATGCGGGCCAGGAGTTCGGGCAGCGCGAAGGGTTTCACGAGGTAGTCGTCGGCGCCCTCGTCGAGGCCGCGCACCCGGTCGGCGAGGCGGTCGCGGGCGGTGAGCATCAGGATGCGGGGGCCGCCGGGGGTCGCCCGGACGGCGCGGCAGACCGAGAAGCCGTCCCCGTCGGGCAGGTTGAGGTCCAGGAGGACCAGGTCGTACTCGTTGACGGCCAGTTTCTCGGTGGCCGTGTCGACGTCCGGGGCCACGTCGACGGCGTAGCCAGCCCTGACCAGGCCGAGCCTGAGCGCGACGACCAGGTCCTCCTCGTCCTCGACCACGAGCAGTCTCATACGCCCGGCACCCGCCCTCCGTCGTCGGCCGCTGTCGGCCCCTACGTCTGCCACCGTGCCGACCCCTGCGTCGGCCCCTACGTCGGCCCCGGCGTCGACCCCTGCGTCGGCCCATGCCCGGCAGCGGTCAGCCGCCGTCGATGATCGCCCTCGCGGCGTCCATCGCGTCGGCCACGGGAATCGCGAAACCGATGCCGATGGAACCGCCCCTCTGCCGGTCCAACGTCGCGATGGCCGTGTTGATGCCGATGACTTTGCCGTCCGCGTCGACCAGGGGGCCGCCGGAGTTGCCCGGGTTGATCGACGCGTCGGTCTGGAGGGCGCGCCGCTGCTCGCCCTGGTCCCCCAGTGTCACCGTGCGGTCCAGCGCGCTGACGATGCCTGAGGTAACGGTGCCGCTGAGGCCCAGTGGGGAGCCGATCGCCAGGACGGTGTCGCCGACGCCCGGCGGGCCTCCGGTGGCCGGCTCGGCGGCGTCCAGGCCGCGGGCCGTCTCGGGTTCGAGGACGGCGACGTCGTTGGCGGGGTCGTCCCCGACCACGTCGGCGCGCAGCCTGCGGCCGTCCTGGAGCTCGACGAAGACCTGCGAACTGCCCGCCACCACATGGGCGTTCGTGAGGATACGACCCCGCTCGTCGAAGACGAACCCGGAGCCCTGGCTGTCCGCCGTCTCGACGGACACGACACTGGGCAGCACCCGCGCGGCGACCGCCTCCAGCCCGCCCGCACCCTGCGCGACGGTCCGCGCGGACGAGTCCTCGGAGCCCGTGAGAGCCCCGGCCGCGTACCCCGCCGTACCGCCCGCGAGCACCGCGGCGACGACCGCGACGAGAACGGGCCGGGCGCCGCGGGAGACGCGGGGTTCCGGGGAGGGGTTCGGAGACGGGAGGACGGCGTAGTGCGGCGGATCGTCGGTCCACGGCTGCGCCGCGGAGGCGGGTACGGGTACGGGTACGGCAAAGGGCGCCGGCGGCCGACCGGGCAGGAAGGACGGGCCACGGGGGGCGCCGAGTCCTGAGCGGGGTGCGGAGGGAGAGGCGGGGTCGGCGCCCGCATCCGCGCCCGCGTCCCCGTCCGCATCGGAGCGTGGGGTGCCATCAGGACCGGCGTCGTGACCCGGCACAACCGACGCCGACGCCGACGCCGACCCCTGCCCCGCCCCCGGCCCCGTGGGCCGCGCCGGACCGGAAGGCCGGGACGGACCAGGCGGGCGAGACGGCTCCGGCCGGTCGGCGAAATCCGCGTGGCTCGCGACCGCACGCCCTTCACCGTCCGGATATCGCTCGTCAGTCACGGTCGTTCCTCCTCGGTCAGGGAAGTGAAGCGAAGCGAAGGGAGCCGGGGACGGCCGGAGGTGCCCGTCACGGGAGGCGGGAGAACCAGAGCAGGGATGTCGCCGCGGCGGCGAGCGCGGTGATGAGGCCGGCCGCGACGAACCACTGCCAGACCTCGCGCTCCTCGGTGCGGTAGCCGACGGAGCTGCCGATGTCCTCGTACACCGCCTGGAGTTCCTCGCCCGTGGCGGCCTCGTGGAAGGCGCCCCCCGTGCTCGACGCGAGCGCCTCCAGGGCCGGTCCGTCGACGGGGACGGGCATCCGGTCGCCCGACGGCAGGTCGACGGTCCCCTCCTCGGTGCCGTACGCGATGGTCGAGACCGGGATCTCGTCGGCGGCGACCTCCTCCGCCGCCGCCGCCAGGGGACGGCCCTGGGTGTTGGAGCCGTCCGACAGGAGCACGATGTGGGCGGGCGGCGGCTCGGTCTCGGACTGTCTGTCGACGGTGCGCACGGCGTCACGGGCGGCCAGGACGGCGTCGCCGATCGCCGTGCCCTGTCGCGTGGTGAGCCCCTCGATCGCCGCGCTCAACAGCTCACGGTCCGTCGTCGGCGGGACGGCCACCGTCGCGGTGCCGCTGAACGGGACGAGACCCGCGTTGAACCGTTCGGGAAGCCGGTCGACGAAGGCGAGCGCGGCCCGCTGGGCGGCGAGGAAGCGGGTCGGCTCCACATCGGTGGCCTCCATGGACGCCGACACGTCGAACGCCACCACGATGGTGGCCCGTTCACGCGGTACCCGCACCTCGGTGGCGGGCCGGGCGAAGCCGACGACCAGCAGCGCGAGCGTCGCGCAGAACGCGCCCGCGGGTATGTGCCGCCGCCGGCCGGGCCGCCTGGGCGCCACCTTGTCGAGCAGATCGAGGTTGGTGAACCGCACGGCGTACCGTCCACGCCCGCGCTGCACCAGCAGATAGGCGCCGATCAGTCCGGCGAGCGGCACCAGGAGCAGCAGCCAGCCGGGCGAGCGCAGACTCATGACGTCTCCCGCCTTCCAGTCGTGGGGATACGGTTCACGCGGCGCCGCCTCCCGCACGGTGCCGCCGGCCCTCGACATGGCGTACGACGTCACGCACCCAGTCCCGGTCGGTCCGCAGCCGGAGGTGGGAGGCGCCCGCCCGGCGGATGGACGCCCTGATCAACGCCCGCTGCTCCAGGGCCGCTTCGGCGTACCGCTCGCGGAACCGCCGCGCGTGGGTGGGGATTTCACGCCTGCGGCCGGTCTCCGGGTCGACGACGGTGAGCAGTCCGACGTTCGGGAGTTCCAGTTCGCGCGGGTCCACCGTCTCGACGGCGAGCACCTGGTGGCGGTGGGCGACGGTCCGCAACGGCTGCTCCCAGCCCGCCTCCAGGAAGTCGGAGACCACGGCGACCAGGCCGCGGACGGGCAGCGCGCGCAACGAGTGCAGCGCGCCTGCGAGGGTGGTGCCCGCGGCCCCCGGCGCCACCCTGGGCCGGTCGAGTGCGGCGCGCAGGACGGTGAGCAGGTGGTGGCGGCCGGTGCGGGGCGGGATACGGACGATGCCCGACGGGCCGGTGATCTGTGCGCCGAGCCGGTTCCCGGCCCGCTCGGTGAGGAAGGCGACGGACGCGGCGGCGCCGACGGCCAGGTCACGCTTCTCCATCCGCGCGGTGCCGAAGTCCATGCTCGCGGAGGCGTCGAGCACGATCCACGTGGTGAGTTCACGGTCGGCGAGGGTGAGCCGGACGTGCGGGACGGTGGTGCGCGCGGTGGCGTTCCAGTCCATCCGGCGGACGTCGTCGCCGATGACGTACGGGCGGCTCTCGGAGGGCTCGGTGCCTGGCCCGGGGAAGAGTCCCAGGTGGTCGCCCTGGAGGATGCCGTCGGGGCGGCGGATGAAGAGCAACTCCAGGTGCTTCAGCGCCTGTTCGGGGGTCAGCTCGCGCAGGGTCGGGGTTCCGCTCATGCCGCCGCGCCCTCCGGGTCCCCTTGCGCGGACGTGGCCTGGCGCGGACTGACGCGCGGCTGCTCCACCCCCGCCAGTACCTCGTCGACGATCTCCGCCCCGGTGACGCCGTCGGCGAGCGCGTCGAAGGACAGCACGAGTCGGTGGGCGACGACGTCGTGGGCCAGGTCGTGCACGTCCTCGGGCAGGACGTAGGCCCGGCCGCGCAGCAGGGCGAGGGCGCGGGCCGCCGCCACCAGGCCGAGCGTGGCGCGGGGCCCGGCTCCGTGGGCCAACCGCCGTCCGGGTCCGGCGAGTTCACGGGTCGCGCAGACCAGACGTACGGCGTACTCGGCGACCGCGTGGTGCACGAACACCTCGTCCGCCGAGCGCTGGAGGGCGATGAGCCGTTCGGGGGTGAGGACGGGGCGCGGCCGGGGCGGGTCGACGCTCATCCGGTAGAGGATCGTGAGCTCCTCGGACTCGCTGGGCGTGGGGATGTCGACCTTGAGCAGGAAGCGGTCGCGCTGGGCTTCGGGGAGTTGGTAGACGCCCTCGGACTCGATGGGGTTCTGGGTGGCGAGGACGAGGAACGGCTGGGGGACGGGGATGGTGGTGCCGCCGATGGTCACCTGCTGCTCGCCCATCGCCTCCAGGAGGGCGGACTGCACCTTGGCGGGGGCGCGGTTGATCTCGTCGGCGAGCACGAAGTTGGCGACGACCGGGCCCGGTTCGATGCTGAACGTCTCCTGGGAGGGCCGGTAGACGCGGGTGCCGGTGATGTCGGAGGGAATGAGGTCGGGGGTGAACTGGAGCCGCGCGAACTGTCCGCCCGCGACCTGTGCGAGCGTCTTGACCGCGAGTGTCTTGGCGACACCCGGCACCCCTTGCAGCAGGCAGTGGCCGCGGGCCAGGACCGCGGTCAACATCCTTTCCACCATGCGGTCCTGACCGACGATCACCCGCTTCACCTCGAAGAGGGCCTCTTCGAGGAGCTTGTCCTCGGCGCCGCGTTCCGGGGCGGTCACAGCGCCCCGGCGTCGGACGGGGCGGGGCCGCCGGTCCCGGTCTTCTCCGGGCAGTCGTCGTGGTCGGCGGCCCCGCTGCCGGGGGCGCCTTCCCTGACGACGAAGCGGGTCTGTTCGGCGGAGGCCCCGCCGCCGTCGGCGGCGATCGCGACACCGCCGCCGGCCAGGCCGACGGCGGTCAGCACGACGGCGGCGGCCACGGTCCTGCGGGTACGGCGGGGTGTACGTGGAAGCGGTGACGGACGTGTCATGGTCGGTGGCTCCTTCGGCCGTGTGGGACGACGTCGGGTACGGAGCCAAGACCATCAGGTGAGGGCGAAAACGTGCTTAAAGCCTGGGCCGGCCTGCGGTTCAGGCCGGGGGGACGACCTCCACGGCGCTCTCCGCCAGCTTCTGCCCGCGCAGCAGGAACCAGGCCGCCACCGCCGTGCCGAGCAGCACCACCGCGCCGATGCCCGCGGCGAGCGTGAGCCCGTCGACGAACGCGGCGCGGGCCGAGTCCATCAGGGCCGCCGCCGTGTCCGCGGGCAGCCCGGCCGCCGACTCGACGGCCCCGCCGAGGGATTCACGGGCCTCGGCCGGGGTGCCCACGGGTCCGGCGAAGCCCGCGTACACGCTGGTCACGATCGAGCCGAGGAGGGCGATACCGAGGGCGGCGCCGAGTTCGTACGCCGTCTCGGAGACCGCGGAAGCGGCGCCCGCCTGCTCCTTGGGCACGCTGGAGAGGATCACGTCGGCCGTGACGGTGAAGGAGAGTCCGGCGCCGACGCCGACGACCAGCAGGGCGCCGCCGAGCAGCGGGTAGCCGGTGGACCCGGTCAGCAGGGTGAGCGCGGCGAGTGCCAGGCCGACCCCGGCGAGACCGCCGGAGACCACGGCACGCACCGAGAACCGCCGCGCGACCGTGCCGGCGACCAGACCGGCCGCCACCGCGCCGATCGCGGCGGGCAGTTCTGCGAGCCCCGCCTCCAACGGGCCCCTCCCCTGCACGAGTTGCAGGTACTGCGAGAGGAAGAAGACCAGCCCGGACAGTCCGAGAATGGTGAACAGGTCGGCGAGCACCGCTCCGGAGAAGCCGCGGTGGCGAAAGAGCCGCATGTCCAGCAGGGGTGAGGGCAGCGTGAGTTGGCGCCGCACGAACCAGTACAGGGCCCCCGCGCCGAGCAGCGCAGTGGCCGCCGGCTGCCAGGTGATCCCGTGCATGGCGGCCTCCTTCACCGCGTACACGACGGCGATCATGCCGACGAAGGAGAGGCCCACGCTGGTCAGGTCCCACGGGCCCGGGTTCGGGGTGCGCGACTCCGGCAGCAGCCTGATGCCGACGAGGACGAGGACGACCATCACGGGCAGGTTGATCAGGAAGACCGAGCCCCACCAGAAGTGTTCGAGCAGGAAGCCGCCGACCACCGGGCCGACCGCCGTACCGGCCGAGGCGGTCGCGCCCCAGATGCCGATGGCGAGGCTGCGCTCGCGCGGGTCGTGGAAGAGGTTGCGGATCAGGGCGAGTGTGGCGGGCATCAGGGTCGCGCCCGCGACACCGAGCAACGCCCGCGCCAGGATCATCAGTTCGGGCGTCGACGCGTAGGCGTTGAGCACGGATATCGCGCCGAACGCCGTGGCGCCGATCAGGAGCAGCTTCTTGCGGCCGATGCGGTCACCGAGGCTGCCCATGGAGACGAGCAGGCCCGCGATCACGAAGGAGTAGACGTCGCCGATCCACAGCAGCTGCGTACCGGACGGCTTCAGGTCCTCGCTGATGTACGGGGTGGCCAGGCCGAGGACGGTCGCGTCGACGGCCACCAGCAGCACGGCGAGGACGAGGACGCAGAGCGCCAGCCAGCGTCCCGGGCGCCTCTCCACCTCCGCCACTGATGCCGGCCGCAGGGTGCTGGTCATGGTTCCTCTCTCCGTAGCGCGCCGCCGAGCAGCAGCTCGACGATCATGTGCGTGAAGTCGTTGCCGGCGACCCGGCCGTCCTGGGTCGCCCAGGCGCAGGAGGCGATCAGCCCGTAGAGCGCCTCGGTGAGCCAGACCGGGCTGAGGTCGATGCGGAACTCGCCGCTCTGCTGGCCGCGCACGAACAGCGCGCCGATCCGGGTGTCGAGCCGCAGCCAGCCGTCGTCCTGGTCGCCCTCCCAGAGCTGGTTCTCTCCGTAGAGGAAGGCGAGGAGCCCGGCGGCGGGCCGGATCTCGGTGACCAGCCTGCGTACGGCGTCACGCGCGGACCCCTCGTCCAGGCGGGCCGCGTCCAGGGCGGCCTCGCACTCCGCGATGCCGAGCGTCTCCAGGGCCCGCACGAGCGCATCACGTCCGGCGAACTGGCGGTGCAGCGTGGCCCGGCTGATCCCGGCCGCCTTGGCGACCTCGTCCATCGTGGCGGTGGATCTCCGGGTGAGCAGGGCGGCTGCGCTGCGCAGCACGTGTTCGCGGTCGACAGCCATGAGACAACCATAAACCACATGAGACAACAATGTCTCATCAGACCCATGCAGGTCTCACCCGGCAGGGTCCAGGGTCGAGCGGGGAGATCAGTGCCAGGGCAGCCGCGCGCGCCGCTCCCAGTAGGCGGCCGGATCCTCCGCCAGCGCGTCGAGCCTGGCCACCTGGTCCTCGTCGAGGTCGACGGCCGCCGCGTGCAGGTTCGAGGCGAGTTGGTCGACGGTGGCCGCGCCGGAGAGGACGACGGTGGTCCAGGGCTGCCGCAGGACGAGCGCGAGGGCGACGGCGTCGGCGCCGAGCCCGGTCTCCGCCGCGATGTCCCGCACCGCGCCCGGCGCGTGCCCGGCGGCGAGACGTCCGTTGGCCATGCCCTCCTTGACGATCACGGCGAGCCCGGCGTCGTGGGCCTCGGCGAGCGCCGGTCCTGCGGAGGTCTCCAGCGCGTTGTACGTGGCCTGGACGGTACGGAAGAGCGGTTCGCCGCCGACCGTCACGGCCAGCGCGGCGCGGATCGCGTCGGACTGGGCGGGCCCGCTGGTGGAGAGGCCGACCGAGAGCCCCTGGGCGGCGGCGTCGGCCAGCCTGGCGTGCAGTTCCTTGTCGGTGAGCGCCGGGCTGTCCGGGGTCACCGAGTGGATCTGGTACAGGTCGAGCCGGTCCCCGAGCAGCTCGGCGCTCTCGGCGCGCTGCCTCTCGTACGTGCCGACGCCGTGGTCCTTGACCTCGTGCGCCTCGGCGTCGACGGCCCAGCCGGCCGTGTAGGTGTAGCCCCACTTGCTGCCGATCACGACGTCGTCGACGTCGGGTCTGCCGTGCAGCCAGTCCGCGAGGAACTCCTCGCTACGGCCGTAGGAACGGGCCACGTCGAAGTAGCGCACGCCCTGGGCGTAGGCGGCGTCGAGGAGTTCGTGGGCGCGGGCGCGGAGCGTCTCGACGCCGCGGTCGTCTCCGAAGTCGTGGTCGCGGCCGAGGTTGATGTAACCGGGGCGGCCTACCGCCGCGAGGCCCAGTCCGATGCGGCGGGTGGCGGTGGTCGCTGTGGCCAGTCGGGCGAAGGGCATCGCGGGCTCCGTCGGTCGGCTGTGGTGCGGCTGCGACCAACGTAACCCGGGATGACCTTCGCCTCAGAGCTCGGGTGGTGCGGTGGGTACGGCGGGTGCGGGTGCGTCGTGGTTGCCCGCGCGGCTCCCCGTGCCCCTGAGAGCCCGCGCGGCTCCCCGTGCCCCTACGAGCGCTCAGCTCTTCGCCGTTGCCCAGGTGTGCTGTGCCTCCACATCGGCCTTCACCTCTGCCAGTTGGATCGCCACCGCGCTCGGGGCCGTACCGCCTCGGCCGTCGCGGGACGCCAGGGAGCCGGGGACGTTGAGGACCGAGCGGACATCGGGGGTCAGGTGGGTGGAGATCTTCGCGAACTGTTCGTCCGTGAGGTCGGCCAGCTCCTTGTCCTCGGACTCGGCGACCTTGACGCACTCGCCCGCGACCTCGTGCGCGACGCGGAACGGCACGCCCTGCCTGACCAGCCACTCGGCGATGTCGGTGGCGAGCGAGAAGCCGGCCGGGGCCAGTTCCTCCATGCGCTCACGGTTGACGGTCAGGGTCGCCATCATGCCGGTGAAGGCCGGGAGCAGGACCTCCAGCTGGTCGCAGGAGTCGAAGACCGGCTCCTTGTCCTCCTGGAGGTCGCGGTTGTACGCGAGCGGGAGGGCCTTGAGCGTCGCCATCAGGCCGGTCAGATTGCCGATGAGACGGCCGCTCTTGCCGCGCGCCAGCTCGGCGATGTCCGGGTTCTTCTTCTGCGGCATGATCGAGGAGCCCGTGGAGAACGCGTCGTGGAGAGTGACGAAGGAGAACTCCTTCGTGTTCCAGATGATGATCTCCTCGGCGATCCGGGAGAGGTTCACCCCGATCATCGCGGTGATGAAGGCGAACTCGGCGACGAAGTCGCGGGAGGCCGTGCCGTCGATGGAGTTGCCCACGCTGCCGCGCTCGAAGCCCAGGTCCGCGGCGACCGCCTCCGGGTCGAGGCCGAGCGAGGAACCGGCCAGGGCGCCCGAGCCGTACGGGGAGACCGCGGTGCGGTCGTCCCACTGGCGCAGCCGCTCGGCGTCCCGGGAGAGGGCCTGGGCGTGCGCGAGGACGTGGTGCGCGAACAGTACGGGCTGGGCGTGCTGGAGGTGCGTACGGCCGGGCATCGCGACGTCCGGGTGGGCCTCGGCCAGGCCGACCAGGGCGTCCTGGAGGTCGGCGACCAGGCCGCCGATCACCCGGGCGTGGTCGCGCAGGTACATCCGGAAGAGGGTCGCGACCTGGTCGTTGCGCGAGCGGCCCGCGCGGAGCTTGCCGCCGAGGTCGGCGCCCAGGCGCTCCAACAGGCCGCGCTCCAGGGCGGTGTGGACGTCCTCGTCGGCGACGGTGCCCACGAAGGAGCCAGCCGTGACATCGGTTTCGAGCTGGTCAAGGCCCGCGATCATGCGCGTGAGCTCGTCCTCGGTGAGCAGGCCCGCCTTGTGCAGCACCCGGGCGTGGGCACGCGATCCGGCGATGTCGTACGGAGCGAGGCGCCAGTCGAAGTGGACCGACGCGGACAGCTTGGCCAGGGCCTCGGCGGGGCCGTCGGCGAAACGTCCGCCCCAGAGCCGTACGTCACCGCTGTTGCTGCTCACTTGCGCTGCTCCTCAAAGCCGTTGATGTGCCACCGCTCTCGCCACAGGGGTGGAAAGGCGGTCGTCAGGTTAGTACGGATGCGGGCCGGGTCAGGTCCCGTCCGCCGCGCTCGGTCACCGGTTCCTCTTCGCGTCACATTCCCTGTGCCGCATGCGTGCCGCGTGCGTACGTGATGCATGATTATGCAGCTCTCTGCATGATTCGTCAACGAGGGCTCCGGCGACCCGTCGACGGCGGAACTTCTTCCCGTGCCCTTTGAACACGGGAAACCGCTTTCCCGTACTCCTCCCCGGACGCAGGCGCCGCGTTCGTACGCCGAGAGACACTCCGCCCGGACGACCGCCGGGCGGCTCCCCACCCCCTGACCCGAGTGAGGCATTCCCATGTCCAGGGCCCTTCCGAAGTACCACAAGCGCCGCGTCGCCCTGATCGGCGGCGCCTCCGCGGTGGTGTTGTCCGGCGCGATCATCGCCGGGTCGGCACTGGCCGGGGAGACCTCGAACAGCGGCGGCCAGGACGCCACGACGAAGGCCGCGTCTCCCGGGACGGTGAACTGCCCGGCCGTCGCGCCGAGCCTGCCCGCGATCCCCGCCTCCGCACAGGCCGAAGTGACCCGGAACCTGGCCCTGCTGGACACCCAGATCTCCGAGGCCAACACCCGACTGGTGAACACCGTCGGCCAGGGCGGCCCCAACTTCGTCCAGAACGCCATCCTCGGCCCGCTGGCCGACAAGCGGACGTCCACCATCGACCGCATCGCCATCGCCATCGGCCGTACGTCGGCCAAGCCGGAGGGTCTCCGATCCCTGGCCACCTGCGTCCTCAACCAGTGAGCGCCACCGGGTGATTCGGGCCCGGACGACGGACTCCGTGGCCGCCCCGCAACGCCGGCCGGGGCGGCCACGGACACGTTATTCCTTAGACAAAGTAAGGAGTTTGATCGATAATCCTGGACCATGGGAAAGACCTATGAGCGCATAGACGGCCGGCTGCGCACGTTCATCGAGGCACAGCCCCTCTTCTTCACCGCGACCGCCCCGCTGTCCGCCGACGGCACGGTCAACCTCTCACCCAAGGGACTCACCGGCACCTTCGCGGTGCTCGACGAACTGACCGTGGCCTACCTGGACTTCGCGGGAAGCAACGCCGAGACGATCGCGCATCTGCGGGAGAACGGCCGGATCACCCTGATGTGGTGCGCCTTCCAGGGACCGCCGAACATCGTCCGCGTGCACGGCCGCGGCGAACCCGTCTTCCGGGACGACCCGCGCTTCGGTGAACTGCTCGCCCGCTTCCCGGACACCGACCCGGCCTCGCACGGCCTGCGCGCGATCGTCGTCGTGACGGCCGAGCACATCCGCGACACCTGCGGCTACGCGGTGCCCTACATGTCGTACGACGAGGACCGCGACCTGCACGCCAGGCGCTTCGCGCGCGAGGACGACGCCTCGCTCAACGCCTACTTCGAGAAGAAGGACCACATCGCGACGAGCATGGACGGACTGCCCGGCCTGCCCCTGCCGCTGCCTCCCACCCCGGCCTGAGCCCGCGCACCCGGAGAACCGCGCGCCACCGACCCGCACGCGAACCTCAGAGCAAGCGTCATGTCCGCAACTCCTACTACGTCGTCGGCGAGGGCGTCTTCAACGATCCGGGGGCGGGTGCCGACGAACCGGTCGAGCCCTCGAAGCCGTCGACCATCGCCGCACTGCGCAAGTTCCGCTTCTCCCGTCTGAGCCCCGAGCCGAGCACCGCGGTGACCGGCAGGCCACTGCGCGAGTCGCTCGCCGCGGCGATGACACCCGCCGGACGGACCCCGGACTCCGACCACCCCGCGATTCCGGCGGGATTCACCTACCTGGGACAGTTCGTCGACCACGATCTGACCCTTGACGCCACCGCACGGGACCTGGAGCAGGACGTCACCGTCGACGACCTCGTCCAGGGCCGCTCTCCCGCCCTGGACCTCGACAGCCTCTACGGGCGCGGCCCGCGGAAGCCGCAGGACAGGAAGTCCTACGGGCCCGACGGAGTCCGGCTGCGCACCGGCAGGACTCAGGCGTCGGGCGGCCCCGGGGACGGCGTCAACGACGTACCGCAGCAGGAACTCGACGGATTCGACCTGCCCAGGGCCGGCATCGGTTCGTCGATCGGGGAACGCCGGGCCGCGCTGATCCCCGACGCCCGCAACGACGAGAACCTCGCCGTCGCCCAGATCCACTGCGCCTTCATCCGCTTCCACAACAGGGTGGTCGGCGACCTGGCGGCCAAGGGGACGGACAGCACGGCGCTCTTCGACACCGCGCGCGAACTGGTCGTCAAGCACTACCAGTGGATGCTGCGCACGGACTATCTGATCCAGATCGTCGACGACCGGATCGTGGACGACGTCTTCCGGCACGGCCGCAGGTACTTCGACGTGTCACCCCGGATCAAGTACGAGGACGACGACGCGAAGGACGAGTACCGCACGCTCCAGCCCGGCGACACCCCCACCATGCCCGTCGAGTTCTCGGTGGCGGCCTTCCGGCTGGGCCACAGCATGGTCCGCGAGGAGTACGAGTGGAACCGCGTGTTCAACAGCGGCCAGGCCACCGGCACGCTCGCGCGCGCGACCCTGCGGCTGATCTTCGTCTTCTCCGCGACCAGCGGCAACTTCCTGCCCTTCCCGCCGGACGACGACAACCCGGACGCGGGCAGTTCGGAGCGGCTGCCGACGAACTGGATCGCGGATCTGCCCCGGCTCTTCGACTTCAGCGAGACCGGCCGCGAGGAACTCATGAGGCCCGCGGACCAGTTCAACCTGGCGAAGCGCGTCGACACCGTACTGGTGGACGTGCTCAAGCAGCTCCCGCTCGGGTCCGCCGGAGCCCGGGACACCACGGTCCCGGACATCGCGCGGAATCTCGCCTTCCGGAATCTCACCCGGGCCAACATGCTCAAGCTCGCGACCGGCCAGGAGATGGCTGAGTTCTTCAAGCTGGAGGACGAGGACCGTCACACCGGACGAGATCGAGCAGGGCAGCGGCGGTGCCTCGCTGACGGGACTGAGCGCCGAGGACCAGGAGTTCGTCAGGACGAGGACGCCGCTGTGGTTCTACATCCTCAGGGAGGCCGAGGTCAGGGGCGGCGGCCGGCTGACCGGCGTCGGCGGCCGCATCGTCGCCGAGGTCTTCCACCGGGCCATGGAGGGCAGCCGGCGCTCCATCGTCCGTGATCCCGAGTGGCGCCCCAGCCTCGGCGTCAACCCGAGCACCTTCCGGATGAGCGACCTGCTGCTCTACGCGTTCGAGGACAATCCCGACCTGCTCAACCCGCTCGGCCCGACGCCGAGTTGAGCGACGCGGACTCCGTGGGCACCGTGGTTTCCGGGCACCGGCGAACCGCCCGGGAACCACGGAACACCGGCCGCGACAGCGCCGGACACCCTGACGGACGACGCCTGGACGGCCCACCCGGGCTGCCCCGGCCGCCACCTGCGCGTAGCGTCCGGTCCATGCGTCGTCCCGGTGCCGCCGTGCTCCTCGTGTCCGTCTCCCTCCTCGCCCTGGGCCTGGCGCCGGGCGGCCCGCCCCCGCTGCCCGAACGGATGGCGGACACCGGCGGCGGCACCCAGCTCATCACCGCGCGGGCTGCGCGCACGTCCTCGACGACGGGCACCCTCACCTGGTGGGACCGGCGTGACGGGCGCTGGGTGGAGGCCGGGTCCTCCGCCGCGCGGTTCGGCGCCGGCGGACTGACGGAGGGCCGCTCCCGCAGACAGGGCACGAACACCACACCCACCGGGCTGTACGGCCTTCCGTACG
The DNA here is from genome assembly GCF_044751025.1 of Streptomyces sp. NPDC088747. Taxonomy (NCBI): domain Bacteria; kingdom Bacillati; phylum Actinomycetota; class Actinomycetes; order Kitasatosporales; family Streptomycetaceae; genus Streptomyces; species Streptomyces sp. NPDC088747. Next base: position 137,766 of record NZ_JBIVKZ010000022.1, on the reverse strand, counting down.
CGTTCGGGATCAAGGCGGCGCCCGCCGGGACCAGCACCCCCTACCGGCGGGTCCGCCAGAACTCCTGGTGGTGCCAGGACAACGACTCCCGCGCCTACAACCGGTGGACCGAGCCGCGCGCCGCCGACTGCCGTGCCGCCGAGTCCGAGCACCTGATCTCGTACCGCACGCAGTACGCGTACGGCCTCGTCATCGGGTTCAACTACCAGCGACCGGTGCGCGGACGCGGCGCGGGCATCTTCCTGCACGTCAACGGGCGGGCGGCGACCGCCGGTTGTGTGTCCGTGCCCGAGGAGGCGATGCGGCGGATCCTGACGTGGGCCGATCCGGCCCGCGCTCCGCACATCGCGATCGGCACGGCGGGCGGGGCGACCTCGCTCACCCGGTACTGAGCCGCGCCGCCGACACGGAGGGCGGTCGGTTACCGCCGGTCCCACCAGTTCGCACAGGTCTCGGCGGGCGGTTGAACACACGGCACTCGCGCCACGTACCTCTGGGCCAAGGGGGACCCTCCCCTTGCCCCCGTCCCCACGGACGACCCCGGAGGAACCGTGTCCACGATCGCCGGTGGCCGCGCCGCGCGGCGCCAGACCATGCGCCGTATCCGCCCGCGCCGCAACCCCGCCGTCCCGCTGCTGCTCGCCGTCTGGGCGGGCGCGGCCGGCGTCATCTGGCTGTGGTGGAGCAACACCCCGTCCATCGCGGACCACACCAGCAGGATGGTCAACGCGGGCCGGATCACCGGGCTGTTGGCCGGCTATCTGATGGCGCTCGTGGTGCTCCAGATGGCCCGGGTGCCCGCGCTGGAACGCCGGGTCGGCTCCGACCGGGTCTCCCGCTGGCACGCGATGAGCGGCCGCTACACACTCTGTCTGGTCATCGCGCACATCGTGCTGACGATGTACGGCTACGCGCTCCAGTCCGGCCGGGGATTCACCGCCATCGTGCAGCAGTTCATCGACTCGGTGACCCAACTCCCGGACATGGGCAAGGCCGCGATCGGCGCCGGACTGCTCCTCCTCATCGGCCTGCTCTCCATCGGCCCGGTGCGCCGCAGGATGCCGTACGACACCTGGTACCACATCCACCTGCTCACCTATGCCGCCGTGTACCTGTCGTTCTGGCACCAGCTCACCACCGGCAACGACTTCGCGGTCCAGCCGGCCGCGACGACCGCCTGGTACGCGCTGTACGGCACGGTCACCGCGCTGGTCCTCTGGTACCGCGTGTTCGTGCCGGTCCGGCTCAACATGCGGCACCGGATGCGGGTCGAGGCGGTCATCGAGGAGGCGCCGGGGATCGTCTCGGTGCTGATCAGCGGGCGGAAGCTGCACCGGATGGGCGCCGAGGCAGGGCAGTTCTTCCGCTGGCGCTTCCTCGCGCCCGGCATGCGGCTCAGCTCCCACCCGTACTCGCTGTCGGCCTCACCCCGCCCCAACATGCTGCGCATCACCGTGAAGGCGATCGGCGACCACAGCGCCGCGCTGCGCGAGCTGAAGCCCGGCACCCGAGTCTGGGCCGAGGGCCCCTACGGCGCGTTGACCGCCGCCAAGCGCAGCCGCGGAAAGGTCCTGCTGGTGGCCGGCGGCGTCGGCATCACCCCGATGCGCGCGCTGTTCGAGACCCTGCCCGGCGCCTCCGGCGATCTGACCCTGCTCTACCGGGCCAACAGCACCCAGGACCTGGCGCTGTGGGACGAGTTGGCGGTCATTTCCAAGGAGCGCGGGGCCCGGCTGATGTACGCGGTGAACAGCCCCGACGGCGAGCGCCCGGACATCTCCGCGGACAGCCTGCGCCGCAAGCTGCCGGACATCGAGAGCCACGACGTCTTCATGTGCGGGCCGCCCGGCTTCGCGCAGCAGGTGTACGAAGCACTGCGCGGCGCGGGGGTCCCCGCCCGCCGCATCCATCACGAGTCGTTCGAGATGTGAGCGACGGGAGTCAGGAGCGATGAAGAAGAGCCACCCCCTCAGGCGTGTCATGCTCGCAACCGCCGCCACCGTGTCCGGGATCGTCCTGCTGCTCTCGCTGAAGCCGGGGTCCGATCCGGCCTCCGCGTCGGCGCAGGGCGGCGCGGTCCAGCCGCCGGCGGCCGGGCAGGAGTCGCCGCAGGGCGGCAGCTCCGACCAGTCGTCCCAGACTCGTACGGTCACCGGAAGCGTGGCCGACACCCAGTACGGACCGGTCCAGGTCCGCCTCACCCTCAGCGGCGACAAGATCACCAAGGCCGAGGCCGTCCAGGCGCCCAGCGGCGGCCAGAGCACGACGGTCACCGAGGACGCCGTACCGAAGCTCAACCAGGCCGCCCTCACCGCGGGCACCGCCGACATCGACGCCGTCTCCGGGGCGACCTACACCAGCGCCGGATACAAGAAGTCCCTCCAGTCCGCCCTCGACCAGGCCGCCGCCGCGCCCGCGGAGAAACCGGCGGAGAAGCCCGCGGAGAAGCCGTCCGCCACGGCGTCCAAGGCTCCCGCGGCCCCCGCCCCCGACGGCCAGACCGTCGACGGCGACGTGGTCAAGACCCAGTACGGGCCCGTCCAGGTCCGCCTCACCCTGAACGGCACCTCGATCATCAAGGCCGAGGCCATCCAGGCGCCCAGTGGCGGCCGGAGCACGGAGGTGACCGGCAATGCCGTACCCCAACTCAACCAGGCGGCAGCAGCCACCCAGAGCGCCGACATCGACGCCGTCTCCGGAGCGACCTACACCAGCGCCGGATACAAGAAGTCCCTCCAGTCCGCCCTGGACAAGGCCGGTGCCTGACCCGGCGGAGGCCCCGCCCGCACTGCGCCACGTCGAGGAGGTGATGGGCACCGTCTTCTCGTTCGACGTGCGCGGCGGTGAACCCGCCGCCGTCCAGGCCGCGTTGGCGGAAGCGGTCATCCAACTCCACCGGGTGGACGAGGTGTTCAGCACCTACCGGGAGAACAGCCAGATCTCGCGGCTCGCGGACGGCGAGCTGACGGTCGACGAGTGCGATCCGGAGGTCGCCGAGGTGCTCGGACTCTGCGCCGAGGCCGAGCGGCTGAGCGACGGGTGGTTCAGCACCAGGTACGAAGGCCGGTTGGACCCGACCGGCCTGGTGAAGGGCTGGTCCACCGAGCGCGTCGCGCGGCTCCTCACCGCGGCCGGGGCGAGCGGCGTCAACGTGAACGGCGGCGGCGACGTCCAGCTCTGCGGCGTCCCCGGGCCGCACCGGCCGTGGCGGGTCGGCGTGGCGGATCCGCTCCGCCCGGGTTCCCTGGCGGCCGTGGTCTCCGCCGCGGGCGCCGACGAACTGGCCGTGGCCACCTCCGGCACCGCCGAGCGCGGCGCGCACATCGTCGACCCGCGCACCGGCAGGTCCGCGGTCACCGACCTGGTCGCCGTGACGGTGGTGGGCCCCAGCCTGACCTGGGCGGACGCCTGGGCCACCGCCGCGTTCGCGATGGGCTCACGGCAGGCGCTCGACTGGCTGGAGTCGCTCCCGGACGTGGACGCCCTGCTCATCACGGCGGGCAACGAGGTCAGGTGCACGGGCGGACTTGCGCAACGGCTCGGGTGAACCCCTCACCCGGATCCGCGAAGTCACCCCGGCACGCGGCGGCGCAGCCCCCGGAACCCGGGGCGCGCCCCCACCGCCGTACGGCTCAGTGCGTGTTCTGCGCCAACCGCAGCAGGTGGTCGGCCAGTGCCTGGCCGCCCGTGGGATCGCGGCTGATCAGCAGCAGTGTGTCGTCCCCGGCGATCGTGCCGAGGATGTCGTGCAGCTCGGCCTGGTCGATCGCCGAGGCGAGGAACTGCGCGGCCCCAGGCGGGGTACGCAGCACCACGAGGTTCGCCGAGACCTCCGCGGAGATCAGCAGCTCCGCGGAGAGCCGCCGCATCCGCTCCTCCTTCGCCGACTCCCCCAGCGGCACGCGCGGCGTACGGAAGCCGCCCTCGCTGGGCACCGCGTAGATGAGGTCGCCGTCGTTGTTGCGGATCTTCACCGCGTTCAGCTCGTCCAGGTCCCGGGAGAGCGTCGCCTGAGTGACGATCAGCCCGTCGTCGGCGAGCAGCTTCGCCAACTGGCTCTGCGAGCGCACCGGTTGCCGGTTGAGGATGTCCACGATCCGGCGGTGGCGTGCGGTGCGAGTCTGCGGTACGGCGGGCCCCGCGTGCTCGTGGTCCTGCGCCTGGCTCATCGTCGTCTCATTCCCCGGCTCGTCCTTCCCCGTCGACCGCGTCGAGAACTCCGGGCAGGACCTGGAGGAACGCGTCCACTTCGTCGTCGCCGAGGTTCAGCGGTGGCATCAGCCGTACGACATCGGGAGCGGGCGCGTTGACCAGGAGACCGGCGTCCTGAGCCGCCTGCTGCACCTGGGGTGCGAGCGGCTCGGTGAGCACGATACCCAGGAGCAGGCCCGCGCCCCTGACATGGCCGACCAACGGGTGTGCCAGTGACTCGATCCCGTCCCGCAGTCGCTCGCCGGCGCGCTTGACGTTCTCCAGGAGCCCTTCGGACTCGATGGTGTCGAGTACGGCGAGTCCGGCGGCGCAGACGACCGGGTTGCCGCCGAAGGTCGTGCCGTGGTGGCCCGGCTTCAGCAGCTCGGCGGCGCGTCCGAAGGCGACGGTGGCGCCGAGCGGCAGTCCGCCGCCGAGGCCCTTCGCCAGCGTGACGACGTCGGGCAGCACGCCCTCGTGCGCCTGGTACGCGAACCAGGGTCCGGTGCGGCCGATGCCGGTCTGCACCTCGTCCAGGACGAGCAGCGCGCCGGTGGCGGCGGTGATCGCGCGAGCGGCCTTCAGATAGCCGGCCGGGGGCACGACCACGCCGCTCTCGCCCTGGATCGGCTCGATGATCACCAGCGCGGTGTCCGGGGTGACCGCTTCGGCGAGGGCCTGCGCGTCGCCGTAGGGGACGTGGGTGACGTCGCCGGGCAGCGGCAGGAAGGGATCCCGCTTGGCCGGCTGGCCGGTGAGCGCGAGCGCGCCCATCGTCCGGCCGTGGAAGCCGCCCTGGGTCGCCACCATGTGCTTGCGGCCGGTCAGCCGGCCGATCTTGAAGGCGCCCTCGTTGGCCTCGGCGCCCGAGTTGCAGAAGTAGACGCGCCCCTCGCGCCCGAAGAGCTGGAGCAGCCGTTCGGCGAGCGTGACGGGCGGCTCGGCGACGAAGAGGTTGGAGACATGGCCGAGCGAGCCGATCTGCCTGCTGACCGCCTCGACGATCGCCGGGTGGGCGTGCCCGAGCGCGTTGACGGCGATACCGCCGACGAAGTCGAGGTACTCCTTGCCGTCGGCGTCCCACAGCCTGGTGCCCTCGCCCCGCACCAGCGGCAGCCGCGGGGTGCCGTAGTTGTCCATGAGCGAGCCCTGCCAGCGCTGGGTGAGCTCTGCGTTGGTCCCGGTCACGCGTCCCCCTGAGTCGTGTCGTCCGGCACGACCATCGTGCCGATCCCCTCGTCGGTGAAGATCTCCAGCAGGATCGAGTGCTGGACCCGGCCGTCGATGACCCGGGCCGTGGTGACGCCGTTGCGGACGGCGTGCAGACAGCCCTCCATCTTCGGCACCATGCCGCTGGCCAGCTCGGGCAGCAGTTTCTCCAGCTGGGTGGCGGTGAGGCGGCTGATCACCTCGTCGCTGTCGGGCCAGTCCTCGTAGAGGCCCTCGACGTCGGTGAGGACCATGAGGGTCTCGGCGCCAAGCGCCGCAGCGAGTGCCGCAGCCGCCGTATCAGCATTGACGTTGTAGACATGTCCGTCGTCCTGGGATCGGGCGATCGAGGAGACGACCGGGATGCGGCCGTCGGCGAGCAGTGCCTCGATGGCGCCGGTGTCGATGGCGGTGATCTCGCCGACCCGGCCGATGTCGACCAGTTCGCCGTCGATCCGGGGCTGGTGCTTGGTGGCGGTGATGGTGTGCGCGTCCTCGCCGGTCATCCCGACGGCGAGCGGCCCGAACTGGTTGAGCAGCCCGACCAGTTCGCGCTGCACCTGTCCGGCGAGCACCATGCGCACCACGTCCATGGCGTCCTCGGTGGTGACCCGCAGGCCCGCCTTGAACTCGCTGACGATGCCGTGCCGGTCGAGGGCGGCGCTGATCTGCGGGCCGCCGCCGTGCACGACGACGGGCCTGAGGCCGGCGTGGTGCAGGAAGACGATGTCCTGCGCGAAGGCGGCCTTCAGCTCCTCGTCGATCATGGCGTTGCCGCCGAACTTGACCACGACCGTCTTGCCGCGGTGGCGGGTGAGCCAGGGCAGCGCCTCGATGAGGATCTGGGCCTTGGGGAGCGCGGTGTGCTTCCGCGTCGTGTTGTTCATGAGCTGTAGGCGCTGTTCTCGTGGACGTAGTCCGCGGTGAGGTCGTTGGTCCAGATCGTCGCGGTCCGGTCGCCGGCGGCGAGGTCGGCGACGATGTGGACCTCGCGGTAGCGCATGTCGACGAGCTCGCGGTCCTCGCCGACGCCGCCGTTCCTGCACACCCAGACGCCGTTGATGGCGACGTCGAGCCGGTCCGGTTCGAAGGCGGCCTTCGTCGTGCCGATCGCCGACAGCACCCGTCCCCAGTTGGGGTCCTCGCCGTGGATCGCGCACTTGAGGAGGTTGTTGCGGGCGATGGAGCGGCCCACCTCGACGGCGTCGTCCTCGGTCGCGGCGTTCACCACCTCGACCTTGATGTCCTTGCTCGCACCCTCGGCGTCCCGGATGAGCTGCTGTCCGAGGTCGTCGCAGACCTTGCGGACGGCCTCCGCGAACTCACCCTGGTCCGGGACGACTTGCGACGCGCCGGAGGCGAGCAGCAGCACGGTGTCGTTGGTCGACATGCAGCCGTCGGAGTCGACGCGGTCGAAGGTGGTGCGGGTGGCGGCACGCAGGGCCGTGTCCAGTACGTCGCTCTCGACGTCCGCGTCCGTCGTCAGGACCACCAGCATGGTGGCGAGGCCGGGGGCGAGCATGCCGGCGCCCTTGGCCATGCCGCCGACGGTCCAGCCGTCGCCGGTGACCACGGAGGTCTTGTGGACGCTGTCGGTGGTCTTGATGGCGATGGCAGCCTTCTCGCCGCCGTGCTCGCTCAGCGACGCGGCGGCCGTGTCGACGCCCTTGAGGAGCTGGTCCATCGGGAGCAGTACGCCGATGAGGCCGGTCGAGCAGACGGCGACCTCGGCGGCGTTGAGGTGCAGCGTGTCGGCCACCTTCTCGGCGGTGGCGTGCGTGTCCTGGAAGCCCTTGGGTCCCGTACAGGCGTTGGCGCCACCGGAGTTGAGGACCACGGCGCTCACCCGGCCACCCTTGAGGACCTGCTCGGACCACAGCACCGGCGCGGCCTTGACGCGGTTGGAGGTGAAGACGCCGGCGGCCGCCGCACGGGGTCCCTCGTTGAGCACGAGGGCCAGGTCGGGGTTGCCGTTCTCCTTGATCCCGGCGGCGATGCCCGCGGCCCGGAATCCCTTCGCTGCGGTGACACTCAAGGTGCGACTCCGATCGTGGAAAGGCCCAGCTCCTCGGGGAGCCCGAGAGCGATGTTCATGCTCTGCACGGCCCCGCCCGCGGTGCCCTTGGTCAGGTTGTCGATGGCACTGATCGCGATGATGCGGTGCGCGGCGGCGTCGAAGGCGACCTGGACCTGAACGGCGTTGGAACCCTGGACAGACGCCGTCGCGGGCCATTGGCCCTCCGGGAGCAGACGCACGAACGGCTCGTCCGCGTACGCCTTCTCGTACACGGCACGCACGGACTCGGCGGTGACGCCGGTCTTCGCCTTGGCGCTGCACGTGGCGAGGATGCCGCGGGGCATCGGGGCGAGGGTCGGGGTGAAGGAGACGGTGACGGGCTCGCCCGCGGCGGCGCCGAGGTTCTGGATGATCTCGGGGGTGTGCCGGTGGCCGCCGCCGACGCCGTACGGGGTCATGGAGCCCATCACCTCGCTGCCGAGGAGGTGCGCCTTGGGCGCCTTGCCTGCGCCCGAGGTGCCGGAGGCCGCGACGATCACGGCCTCGGTCTCCGCGAGAGCGGCCGCATACGCCGGGAAGAGCGCCAGGGAGGCGGCCGTCGGGTAGCAACCGGGCACCGCGATGCGCTTGGAACCCTCCAGCGCGGCGCGGGCACCCGGCAGTTCGGGGAGGCCGTAGGGCCAGGTCCCGGCGTGCGCGGAGCCGTAGAACCGCTCCCAGTCGGCCGGGTCCTTCAGCCGGAAGTCGGCGCCCATGTCGACGACGAGGACCTCGGGGCCGAGCCGCTCGGCGACGGCCGCGGACTGTCCGTGCGGCAGCGCGAGGAAGACGACCTCGTGACCCGCCAGAACCTCCGGTGTGGTCTCCTGGAGTACACGGTCGGCCAGGGGCGTCAGATGCGGCTGGAGCGGCCCCAGACGCCGGCCCGCGTTGGAGTTGCCGGTCAGCGCGCCGACCTCGACCTCGGGGTGCGCCAGGAGCAGTCGCAGCAGTTCCCCGCCCGCGTATCCACTCGCTCCGGCCACCGCAGCACGTACCGCCATGAAACCCTCCTCCTAGATGGCATGACTATACGTTTCGATGCACGTTTATGCAATCCATCCGGGTGGCCACTCCATGTACCGGCCGGCCCCGTGATCCGTACCCGTGCCGCCGATACCGGTAACTGTGAGCATGGGCACGGCAGTTGATATGGGAGGCTGTCGTCAGCCGTCGACGGACGAAGGGGACCGCGGCGGTTGCCGAGAGGAGCAGCAGCGTGAGACAGGACGGCTTCCGCGCCGAGCACGAGATGGACACCAGCAGGCCGCATCCCGCGCGGATCTACGACTATCTGCTGGGCGGCAAGGACAACTACGAGGTGGACCAGCGGGCCGCCGACGAGCTGATCTCCGCGGCGCCCGAGGCGCGGATCGGCGTGCGGGCCAACCGGGCCTTCCTCCAGCGTGCCGTCCGCTTCCTGGTCGGCAGCGGCGTCCGTCAGATCCTCGACATCGGCACCGGGCTGCCCACGTCACCGAACGTGCACGAGACGGCGCAGGAGCTGGCTCCGGACGTCCGTGTCGCCTACGTCGACAACGATCCGATCGTGAAGGCGCACGCCGACGCGCTGCTCGGCCACTCCGGCGCGAACAGCATCGTCCTCAGTGATCTGCGTGACCCGCGGGCCGTCGTGGACCATCCCGACGTGCGCCGGGTCATCGACTTCGACGAGCCGGTCGGCCTGCTGCTGGTCGCCGTGCTCCACTTCCTGACCGATGCGGAGAAGCCGGGCCAGGTCATCGCCGCCCTGCGTGACGCGCTGCCGACGGGGAGCTACCTGGTGCTCTCGCACGCCACGGGCGACTTCGCCGACCGCACCGCCGCCCGAGCCGTCTACAACAAGGCCACCGCCACGCTGAACCTGCGCACCCGCGCCGAGGTCGAGCGGTTCTTCGACGGCTTCGAGCTGATCGAACCCGGTCTGGCCCAGGTCCCGTTCTGGCGCCCGGACACCGAGCCGTCGGCCGCGGCCCGCGAGATCGGCTTCTACGGGGGCGTGGCGCGCAAGATCTGAGCGGCGCTGACGGTGGCCCTGACGCGCACAGCACGTTCATCTTCGGATCGAGCGGCGCGGGCTCGTCGAAGGGGTCAGGACCGCACGTCCGTCAGGAACGCGCGTCCCGGGCGTGTGCGGCCTCGTCGGCCTTCTTCTCCTTGAGGCGGGCCGCTTCCTTGCGGACCTCGGCCTGAGTGGCGCGCTCCCGCGGCAGCCAGTCGGGGTTCTCGGACCTCAGTTCCTCGATCTGCTCCGTGGTGAGGGCCTCGGTGACTCCGCCGCGTGCGAGGCCCGCGATGGAGACGCCCAGCCTGTCGGCGACCACCGGCCGCGGGTGCGGTCCGTCGCGCCGCAGGTCGAGCAGCCACTGGGGCGGGTCCGTCTGGAGCGCGACCAGCTCGGCACGCGAGACGACGCCCTCCTGGAACTCGGCGGGGGTGGCCTCGAGGTACACGCCCAGCTTCTTCGCCGCGGTCGCCGGCTTCATCGTCTGGGTGTTCTGGTGCGACGTCATGGGGTCAAGGGTAACGAGCGAACGACCCGGCTCCGACCAGCGCGGCAGTCCGTACCGCCGGGGACCGTGCCACCCGCGTGCACGGCCCGCGCCGTCGGTCTCCACGGCCCGCGTCCTCGGACCACCTCTGTACGCCGCCTCCGCCCACCGCCGTACGCCGCCGCCACGCACGGCCGGTAACCTGGCGGGGTGACCGGCTCCGAAGCATCCCCGTCGTTCAGGCTCGCGTACGTCCCGGGGGTGACGCCCGCGAAGTGGGTGCGGATCTGGCAGGAGCGACTGCCCGACATCCCCCTGACGCTGGTCGCGGTGTCCGCCGCGGAGGTGTTCGACGTGCTCCGGGACGGCGGCGCCGACGCCGGTTTCGTACGGCTGCCGGTCGACCGCATGGACCTCAGCGCGATCCCGCTCTACACCGAGACGACGGTGGTCGTGGTCCCCAGGGATCACGTCGCGACGGCCGTCGAGGAGGTGTCCACGGACGATCTCGCCGGCGACATCGTGCTGCACCCCCTCGACGACACCCTGGGCTGGGAGCGTCTGCCGGGGCAGCCGGCGATCGAGCGTCCCGCCACGACGGAGGACGGCGTCGAACTGGTGGCGGCCGGTATCGGCGTCCTACTCGTCCCCCAGTCACTGGCCCGCCTGCACCACCGCAAGGACCTCACCTTCCGCCCCGTGACGGACGCCCCCGAGTCGCGGGTCGCCCTGTCCTGGCCGGAGGAGCGGACCACCGACCTGGTGGAGGACTTCATCGGGATCGTCCGCGGACGCACGGTCAACAGCACCCGCGGACGCACCCCCTCACCTGCTCCGGCCGACCCCAAGACCAAGGCCAAGGCCAAGCGACCCGCACCGAACGGCGCCAAGCGGAAGCCCGCCGCCGGAAAGGCGACGGGCAAGAACCCCCGGAGCGCGGGCTCCGGGGGAACCAAGGGCGCCAAGCGCGGCAAACCCCGCCGCCGTTCCTGAGCCGCCCGGCAGGTCACCGCATGCGGGTCATTGCCTGCGAACCATTGCCTGCGAGTCATTGCCTGCGGGTCACCGCCCGCCGGTCACCGCTGTTCCCTCACCTCTTTCCGATCCGCAGGAACGTCACCGAGTTCGCCGGGAAGGTGTACGTGAACGTGTCGGCCACCCCCTCGAAGGTGGACTTCACGGGGGCGACCGCCGTGCTCGTCTCGGTGTTCACGGCGTCGGGCGCGGCCTGGAGAGTGGTCACGGCGGCCTTGCGGCCCACCTTCGCCCCGCCCAGGTCGATCGCCGTACGGGCGTCCACCGCCTGGGCGTTGACGACCTTGACGATCAGGTCACCGCTCTTCGCGTCCCGCGTGACGACCTGGCGGAACGGCTCGGCGGGCTTGTCGTCGGTGAAGCTCCCCCACTCCTGGCCGTCGAGCAGGAGCGTCACCTGACGACCCCTCACCTTGATGTCGATGTCGTACGCGCGGCCCGTCTCGATGGACCCCGCCCTGGACACGAGCGTCGACTTGCCGCCGTCCACGGCCTGTTCCACCGCCGACGTGGTGTTGTTCCAGCCGCCGAGGTTCCACCAGTAGTAGTTCCCGGTGTCCTTGACGCCGAAGGCGACGAGGAAGCCCTCGCTGCCGGACTTCTTGGTGGCCTTCACATGCAGGTCGTAGTCGCGCCAGGCCGGGTCGCCCGCCTCGACCATGGTGTTGGTCGCGGCCTCGTCGCTCTGCACGTACTGCCCGTCCTGGACGCTCCAGCTCCCGGTGCCCGTGTGCGTCCACCGGGACGCGTCGCCGCTGAAGTCGTCGGTGAGCAGCGTGGTTCCGTCCGCGCCGGTCACCCTGACATCGTCGTACGCCGCCGTGGTCGCCCAGGTCGACAGGCCGACGGCGCCGGAGATCGGACCGCCGGCGGACGGTGTGCCGGTGGCGCTGGACGGCACCACCCGGTCGCCGACGTTGGTCATGAAGAGCTTCTGCACCGCGTAGTCGGCCGATCCCCAGGAGGCGTGGTTGTTGAACCAGATCAGGTCCGGGCGCCACTGGACGTAGTCCTCGTTGGCCAGCAGCGGGGCGTACGAGGCTAGCTTCACGACGTCTGCGTTGCGTTCCAGGCCGGTCATGAAGGCGGCTTCGGAGAGCGCGTTCTTGAAGGTGTTGCCGAGCGACGCGTACTCGCCCAGGAAGACCTTGGGGCCGTTCCTGTCGTAGGAGTCGTAGCGGTCGTTGTTCTGGAGGAACCACTGCGGGCTGTTGTAGTAGTGCTCGTCGACCATGGCGACGTCGGCGTCCCGGTTGAGCTGCCAGGCCGTGTCGAAGGTCGAACCGGAGTCGTCCGGACCGGAGTTGGAGATGACGGTGATGTCCGGGTACTCGGCCTCGATGGCGGCGCGGAACTTCGTGAAGCGGGCGAAGAACTCGGTGGGGAGGTTCTCCTCGTTGCCGACTTCGAGGTGGGTGAGGTGGAAGGACCTCGGGTGGCCCATCGCCGCGCGCTTCCTGCCCCACTCGCTCGTCACCGGCCCGTTGGCGAACTCGATCAGGTCCAGGGTGTCCTGGATGTGCCGCTGGAGCAGGGCATCGTCGTCGACGGCCCGGTTCTGGCCGCAGCCGGTGACGAGTGCGGGCACGACGGGCAGCGGCATCGCACCGACGTCCTCGGAGAACTGGAAGTACTCGTAGTAGCCGAGCCCGTAACTCTGGTTGTAGCCCCAGAAGTTGGAGTTCGTCGCGCGCTGCTCGACCGGACCGACGGTGTCCTTCCACTGGTAGGACCGCCGGCGCTCGTACCCCGACGCCTCGTCGTATCCGGCCATGCTCCCGGTGTTGACCAGACAGCCGCCCGGGAAGCGCACGAAGCCGGGCCGGAGGTCGGCGATCTTCCGGGCGAGGTCCTCGCGCAGGCCGTGCCCCTTGTACGTGTCCCGGGGCAGCAGGGAGATCATGTCGAGCGCGACCGGGCCGCCGGCCGCGACGGTGAGGCGGCCCGTGGTGCTGGTCCGGGTTGCGGTGAACTTCGCCCGGTACTTGGCCCAGCCGCCGCGCGCGGTCACCTGACGGGCCTCGGCGAGCGCCCCGTCGGCGTCGTGCAGCGTCACCGTCAACGGCGCTCTCGCGTCCGCGCGGGCCCACACCGAGAAGTCGTACGCCTTGCCGCTCTCGACGGAGATCCCGGTGTTGTAGCCGGAGTTGGTGACCGCCGAGCCGCCGTCGAGGGCGAGGTAGGTGCGGTTGCGGGCGTTGAGCCGACCCTCGTCGTCCACGGTTCGCGCGGTGCCGGTGGTGCTCCAGGAAGTGAGCGGCGTGTAGGAGCCGTTGTCGGCGGTGCTGTACTCGAACGAGCGGTTCTGCACGAGCTCCGCGTACAGGCCACCGTCGGCGGCACGGTTGATGTCCTCGAAGAAGACGCCGTACATGGTGTCGTCGATCTTTGCGCCCTTGGCGGCCGGGTTGACGGTGATCGCGTAGTCGGCGACGTCCTCGGCGTTCGCGGGTGCCGGCAGGACTGCGGAGGCCACCAGGAGGGCGGTGGCCGTGAGTCCGAGTCTCCAGCGGGTGCGGGTGCGTGACATGGATACTCCGCGGCTCTGTAGTGTTGAATTGTTCGACATATCGGACAACGATCAGCACTTCGAACGGCAAGATAGGGAGGGGACCGGAGCGCGTCAATGGATCGCGCAGGATCGGAAGTGACGGAAAGCGGGACAGGATGGGCGAGTTCTGGCCAGTGGCGGACCTGCTGGCGTACCTGGCCGGTGACTGGCGGGTGGAACGCACGGTGCGCGATCTGGCGAGCGGCGCCGAGGGCCACTTCACAGGGACGACGGTTTTCGGACCGCTGGAAGCCGGCGACTCGGCTCAGAACACGGGCCGACCGGGAGACGCCGGCCAGGAGACCGGTCTCCTGCACCACGAGTCCGGCACCTTCGTCTGGCAGGGCACTCCGCGGCCCGCCGAGCGGACACTGTGGTTCCTGCCGGGGCAGGGCGCGGGCACCGCGGACGTACGGTTCTCCGACGGCCGCCCCTTCCACGACCTGGACCTGACCTCCGGGCGGTTCGTCGCCGATCACCCCTGTTCGGCGGACCTCTACCGGGGCGAGTTCACCGTCCTCGACGCACACCGCTGGCGGACCGTATGGCGCGTGGCGGGCCCGGCCAAGGATCTGGTACTGGCCACGGACTACACCCGCGAGGCGTAGGGGAACGCCCCCTCGAAACGCAGGCTCCAGCGCCCCGCGCTGCCCATCACGGTGACCGTGGACAGGGGGCGCACGTCCACGTTCCAGTACGAGGAGGGCGGTGCCATCAGCGCGTAGACGAGGGCGGCGCGGATCACCGACGGCTCGGCCACCGCGACGATACGACCGCCGTCGTCGGCGGGCCGGGTGTCCAGCCAGTTGCCGACGCGGCCGATGAAGGACAGCATCGCCTCACCCTCGTGGGGCGTGGAGCGCGGATCGGCGAGCCAGCTGTCGACGGCCTCGGGCTCGCGCGCCATCGCCTCGCCGAGCGTGAGGCCCCGCCACCTGCCCATGTCGCAGTCACGCAGGGCGAGTTGGACTAGCGGCCGGTAGCCGAGCGCGTCCCCGGTGGCCCGGCTGCGCGGAGTCGGTGCGCAGTAGCGCAACTCGGCCGCGGCCAGCGGCACCAGCTCGGGGGCCGCACGCTGCACCTCCGCCCAGCCCGCCTGGTCAAGCGGCCGGTCGTCCTCGAAGCGTTCCGCCAGCAGTGACGAGCTGCGCGCGGCGGCGACGAACGTGACCCGTACATGCATGCCGAGATCGTCGAACCTGGAACTCCGCAGGTCAAGAGGGGTGACGGAGGGTACACGCGGAGTCACCCCAGGATGAGCGCCATCCACTGGTCAGGGCGTTCCAGCGCCTTGAAACCGCGCTTCTCGTATACAGCGTGCGCGTCGTGCGTGGCGAGCAGCACCCTGCGTACACCGAGCGGTTCGAGGTGCGCGCGGACGGCGGTGACCAGGGCGCTGCCGAGCCCCTTGCCCCGCGCCGCCGGATCGACGTAGACGTCGCAGAGCCAGGCGAAGGTCGCCGCGTCCGTCACCACCCGCGCGTACGCCACCTGCTCCCCCGAAGTCCCGTCGTACACCCCGAAGTTGAGCGACCCGGCGATCGCCCTCTCCTGCGTCTCACGGGAGCGTCCGAGGGCCCAGTACGCGTCGGTGGAGAGCCAGCGGTGGATGCGGTCGACGTCGAGCCGGCCGGAGTCGGCGGAGATCTCGTAGCTCTCGGGAAGGCCTTGTGTATCGGTCATGCGGGGAGAGTCGCAGTTCAGGGCGGCGGAGGTCGAGCGGTTTTCACACGGGCCCCGGGCTGACGGCCGGTGCACCGGCAGCGTCAAGCGGCGCCGCCGGTCGTAGACTTGCGATGACGGACCGTGCGTTCGTACAGCGGACGGCCCGTGCGTCCGTACAGCCGACGGACCGCTACTCCCGTACAGCACGAGGAAGCCGTTCAGATGCGTGCGACCAAGGGCGATCAGCTGGTGCAGCACGGCCGGATCGTCGGACAGCACGACAGGATCGCGGAGATCGTCGAGGTCATGGGCGCCGAGGGCACTCCCCCGTACCGCGTGCGCTTCGAGGACGGGCACGAGGCAGTGTGCTCGCCCGGCGCGGACTCCGAGATCCGGCACCCGGACACCGCCCGGTAGACCGACGCGAGAAAGCCGCGGCGACAGCCGGACTCAGCGGTACGAAAGCCGCGTCGCTGGTCCGCCTCGGCAGCGCGGGGGCCGGTCGACGGCCGGGCCCCGTGTCAGCGCGGTGACCGCGCCGACCGCTGGTAGTGGTCGGCGACGACCCGCGCCATCGCACCGATCCGGTCCGCCCCGACCTCCTTGCCCGAGAAGAACACGTGCCCCGCCACCTGCGGGTGGTCGTGGGCGAGGGCGAGATGCCGGGACAACTCGGCCGGGTCCTGCCAGGCGGCGGGCTGCGCCGGGTCACCGGCCTTGTAGAGGGCCTCTCCCACGTACAGCCGCACGCCGCTGCCCTCCACGGCCTTCGCCCACCACGACAGGAGCTTCGCGTAGTCCGCGGCGGCGAAGCCGATGCTCCAGTACAGCTGCGGAACGATGTAGTCGATCCAGCCCTCCCTGACCCACTTCCTGGTGTCGGCGTGCAGATCGTCGTACGTCTGCACACCGGCCCGGCTCGGCGAGCCGAGCGGATCGGTGCTCGCGTTGCGCCACACCCCGAAGGGGCTGATCCCGAAGCGCGCCGACGGCCGGATCTCCTTGACGCGGGCCGCCGTCTCCCGCACCAGCCGGTCGATGTTGTCGCGCCGCCAGGCCGCCCGGTCCCGGAAACCCGCGCCGTGCGCCGCGTAGGCCGCGTCGTCGTCGAAGTCCTGCCCGGCGACGGGATACGGGTAGAAGTAGTCGTCCCAGTGCACGGCGTCGATCTCGTACCGCCGCAGCGCGTCGAGCATCGCGTCCTGGACGAAGGCGCGGACCTGGGGCAGCCCGGGGTTGTAGTAGAGCTTCCCGCCGTACGGGACCACCCAGTCGGGATGCCGGCGGGCCGGGTGGTTCGCCGCCAGCCTCGCCGGGTCGGTGTGGTTCGCGATCCGGTACGGGTTGAACCAGGCGTGCAGCTCCAGGCCCCGCGCGTGCGCCTCGGTGACCGCGGTGCCCAGCGGGTCCCAGCCGGGATCCCGGCCCTGGACTCCCGTGAGGGCCTGGGACCACGGCTCGTACGCCGAGGGCCACAGCGCGTCGGCCGTGGGGCGCACCTGGAGCATCACGGCGTTGAGCCGACGGCGCACGGCCGTGTCGAGGTGGGCGATCAGTTCCGCGCGCTGGCGGGTCGCGGTCAGTGCGGTGCGCGAGGGCCAGTCGCGGTTGGAGACCGTCGCCAGCCACATCCCGCGCATCTCCCCCACCGCGCGGGGGCCACGGCCGACGGCACCGCCGGCCCCGGAACCGCCGGTCGCGGAGCCGCCGGTCGCGAAGCCGCCATCCGCGGCGGAACCGCGCCCGACCGCCGCGGCGTCGCCCGCCGTCACGAACCCCGACAGTGTCGCCGCCGCACCCAGCCCGAACGTCCGGCGTGACAGTCGCTCCATCTCCGCACCCCTCGCACAGCGGGTCCGCCCGGTCACGGACCGTCTCTGCGCACAGCATGCCCGACCCGCACGATCGATCATCGATACTTGGGGGTAACGTGCACGATCGGAGCAGACGCCGGGCAACGGGGAACCCTGCCGGGCCCGATGATCAGCGGAAAGGGACGATGTGACCGACATCGAACGCGTCGGAGTGGTGGGCTGCGGCCAGATGGGAGCCGGCATCGCCGAGGTGTGCGCCCGCGCCGGCCTCGACGTCAAGGTCGCCGAGACCACCGGTGAAGCCCTGGAGATAGGCCGCACCCGGCTCTTCAACTCCCTCTCCAAGGCGGCCGAGCGCGGGAAGATCTCCGACGAGGAGCGGGACGCGACTCTGGCGCGGCTCAGCTTCACCACCGACCTCGGCGAGTTCGCCGACCGCGACCTGGTGATCGAGGCGGTCGTCGAGAACGAGCAGGTGAAGACCGAGATCTTCCAGGTCCTGGACCAGGTGGTTACCCGGCAGGACGCGATCCTCGCCTCCAACACCTCCTCGATCCCGCTGGTCAGGCTCGCCGTCGCCACCTCGCGTCCCGACCAGGTCATCGGCATCCACTTCTTCAACCCGGCCCCGGTGCAGAACCTGGTCGAGCTGATCCCGGCGCTCACCACCTCCGAGGGCACCCTCAGCCGGGCGCAGGCGCTTGTTGAGAAGATCCTCGGCAAGCACGCGATCCGCGCCCAGGACCGCTCCGGCTTCGTGGTCAACGCGCTGTTGATCCCCTATCTCCTCTCCGCGATCCGGATGTTCGAGTCGGGCATCGCGAGCCGCGAGGACATCGACAACGGCATGGAGCTCGGCTGCGCCCACCCGATGGGCCCGCTCAAGCTGTCCGACCTGATCGGCCTGGACACGGTGGCCTCGGTCGCGTTCTCCATGTACGAGGAGTTCAAGGAGCCGCTGTACGCCGCTCCCCCGCTGCTCCTGCGCATGGTCGACGCCGGACGCCTCGGCCGGAAGTCGGGCTCGGGCTTCTACACGTACGCCTGAAACTCGTACCCCTGAAGCTCGCACCCCTGAGACTCGCGCCCCTGAGACTCCCGACCACGGATACGCGCAGCCCCCGATACACGCACCCCCTGACTACGCACGGTCAGGCTCCCGCGGGCCCGGCACCTCTTTCGGTGCCGGGCCCGCGTCATTCACACACCGTGTGCGCGCCGGGCCCGCATATGCCGCTCGCACACGCTCCCCACGCAACCACCAGGCGAGTTGACTTTCTGTGGGCAGTCAACGGCTCAGACGACTACGGAAAGGAGCGGACTCGTGACCGCCAACCCCGAGCATCCCGTGGCACCGAGGGAACTCGCGGAGTTACGCCAGTCCATCGAGGTGGGTCTCACCCGCATCGAAGGCGGACTGGCGTTGCTCACCCAGCGCGACGACCAGACCTCCAAGGACCTCGACGACCTGAGCGCACGGGTCGTCGCCCTCGAACACACCCGCTGGCCCCTGCCCACGCTCGCGGTCGTCGCGGCCGTGGGCGCGCTGGCCGTGACGATCTGGCAGGCTCTGGGCCACTAGGCCTGTCCGACAATTCCCGTCCGCCCCGGGACGGCGGGGGGTTGATCAGGGCAACGCGTCCTGCCCGAGCCTGAGATGGTGCAGCAGGAGCAGTGCGGCAGCCATGTTGGCGGCCGGGACCTCGCCGCGGGCGACCATGTCGGGGACGAGCTTGAGGGGCACCCACTCCCGACGGTCGGACTCGAAGTCGTCCACCGGGTGTCCGATGTACGCGCCTTCGTCCGCCCAGAAGATGTGGTGCCGGGCGTCGGTGAGCCCGTTCGAGGGCTCGACGCACATCAGAGGGCGCAGGGGCCCCGGTCGCCAGCCGGTCTCCTCCTCCAGTTCGCGGGCCGCCGCGACGGCGAGGTCCTCGCCGTCCTCCACGACCCCCGCCGCGAGCTCCCATCCCCAGCTGTCGGTGATGAAGCGGTGCCGCCACAGGAGCAGCACCTCGTTGGCCGCGTTCACCACGGTGGCCACCGCCACCGGCCGCATCCGTATCAGGAAGTGATCGAGATGCCGTCCGTCCGGCAGCTCCACATCTGCGAGATTGACTGTGAACCAGCGGTTTTTATACACAGTTTGTTCGTTCTGTTTCGTCCACTGCACGGTTCTGCCACCTTCCGCCGAGTAGATGGCAATATGGCAGCAGGAGCGTTCTGACAGCAGGCGCACAGCGGCGCACGGTTCGGCAACGGCGAACGGTTCGGCAGCGGCCCGGCGTTCTTACAGCGGTACGCGCAGTGCCCCGTCGATGAGCTCGGCGGCCTCGGAGGTACCGGCGCACCCACTGGTCACCAGGTGTTCGCGGACCGCGCGCAGTCTGTCGCGCAGCCGCTGGGACTCCATCCCCCGTGCTTGTTCGGCCATCTGGAGCGCGGTGGCGACCGCCTTGTCGGCGTTGCCCTGGCGCAGCTCGATCTGGCTGAGCATGGCGAGCCGGTGCACCCGTCCCCGGTCGTGGGCCGGGGTGTCCACGGCGGCCACCGCGTGCTCGGCCGCCGCCACCAGGTCACCGAGGCTGAGCAGCGCCTCCGCCACCTGTACGTTGACCAGACCCGGCTGGACATAGCCGGTCTCGTCGGGCTCGTAACCGCGCCGGATGCGGTCGGCCGCCTGCTCGGCCCGCCGGATGCAGGACAGCGCGCCGCTGCCGTCACCGAGATGCGCGTACGCCTTGGCCTGCATCGCGTAGAGGTCGGAGGCGAGGGCCGGGGTGATCTGCCGCCCCGCGGCGCGCAGCGCGGCCTCGGCGAAGGCGACGGCCTGCCGGTGCTCGCGCATGAAGAGCGACTGGTTGACCAGGAGGGCTATGACGTAGGCCCCGAGTCCCCTGTCCCCGCTGGCCTTCGCCAGGCGCAGCGCCTGGTGGAAGTAGCGCTGGGCGAGTCCGTGGGCGTCGGAGTCGTAGGCGCAGATGCCCGCGATGGCTACCAACCCGCCGGTCGCGCGGTGGAGTTGGCGGCCGGTGGCGTCGGTGTAGCTGCCGCGGAGCAGCGGGGCCGTCTCGGAGTTGAGGAAACCGACGATCCGGGTGCGGGTCGCGATGCCGCCGGCCTTGCGGTACATCTGCTCGTAGTGGGCGCGGGCCGCGCGGAGCATGTCGATGTCGGCCATGCTCACGTCGTGGCGTCCGCCGCGCGAGACGTCCACGTCCTCGGGCGGGTTCTCCCACTCCCACACCGGCATGACGGCGGGTGTCCCGGTGACGGCGGGCGCGCCGAGGATGTGCGGGCGCTGCTGTTCGTCGGAGCGCCACAGGGCGGTGGCCCGCTCGACGAAACCGGAGAGCGTGGTGCCGTGCGGGGTGGCCGGTTCACCGGGTACGCCCAGTCCGATGTCGTCGAGCGTGACGGGCCTGTGCAGCCGGGCCGCGAGCACCTCGCAGATCAGGTCGGGCACCTGGCCGCGCGGGCGCTGGCCCTTCAACCACCGTGCGACAGCGGTGTGTTCGTACCTGAGCGCGAGACCGCGCGCCCTCCCCGCCTGGTTGACGTGGGCGGCGAGTCCCGCGTGCGAGATGCCCGCCTCGTCGAGAATCGCGTCGAGCAGAGTGTTGGGATGCATGGAGGCCCCCGGGTGGCTCGGTGCCGACGGTGTCGACAGTGCTATCACAGTAGGGCGGCCCGTTTCACACGGGGTGTGAACGGAGTGCCCGCATCCACGCCGTGCACGCGCTGTCGCGGAGCGTGCACTGCCGGTTGACTGAGATGCCTCGCAAGAGGCCGGCCGGGCCGCCGGCTCCCCCTCGTACAGTGCGGCGGCCCGATCCCGCGCCGTCCGCCCAGCTGCCTGCCCGACACTCCGTGGCGGGGCGGACGGCACCGCCGGATCAAGGCGAGCCCAGCTCACGGCGAGCCCAGCTCACGGCGAGCCCAGCTCACGGCGAGAGCCCGGCTCACGTGACGTGGTGGATCACGGAGTGAACCTGCTGTGCCGGCACGCGTTTTCGGTCGTTGCGCAGCACCAGCAGCGCTATGTCGTCGGCCGGCGTTCCGCCCGTGTGGCGCAGGACCTGGCTGAACACCGCGCGCAGCACCGACTGGGGCGAGACCGGCTGCACCCGGACGGCGTCGGTGAGCACGGCGGGCAGCGGGAAGAACCGGCCTCGTCCGTCGCGCGCGTCCTCGACACCGTCGGTGTGCAGGAAGAGCCCCTCGCCGGGCAGCAGTTGACCGCAGCGCACGTAGGGCAGCTCGGCCGGGAGCGGGAACGGCCCCAGCGGGGGCAGGGGTTCGAGGCAGGACAGCCGCTCGACATGACCGCGCACACCGGCCGGCTCCGCGTGGCTGCGCAGGAGATACGGCCACGGGTGACCGCAGTTGAGGGCGTACACCTCGCCGTCCCGGCGGATCTCCAGGAGCAGCAGGGTGACGAACTCCTCGCCGGCCGGGCCGTCGGGGTCGAGGCCCGACGAAGGATGCTCGGCCCGGGTGCGTTCGCGCAGGTGTCTGGCCAGCGCCCGGTCCAGTCTCCGCAGTACGCGGTCGAGTCGGGGTTCGTCGTGCGCCGCCTCGCGGAAGCTGCCGAGGACGGCGGCGACGGTGGCGATGGCCCCGAGGCCGTGCCCGCGGACGTCGCCCATGACGACCCGCACACCGTGTTCGGTGGCGATCACCTCGTACAGGTCACCGCCGACGATCGCGCCGTGGTCCGCGGAGAGTTGGGCCGCGGCGACGTTCAGGCCGTCGATCCGCGGAGGCAGCGGCCGCAGCAGCACGTTCTGGGCGGCGCCCGCGATCCTGCGGATCTGCCGCAGCTCCCGCAGCAACGTGGTCCTGACGTGGAGTATCAGCCCGGTGCCGACCGCGAAGAACACCGCGCAGGTGACGATCCGGGCGCCCAGCCCGTCCTCCCGGGCGAGCGGGCACGCGAGCTTGTACGTGATCGCCATCGCGCCCCAGGCGGTGGGCAGCCCCATGCTCAGCACCCGCCGCAGCGGAGGAGGGCCGGCCCGCCGAACCGCCCGGCCGAGGCCGAGCCGCAGGCCACGCCTTCTGCGCGGCCGGAGACTTCCCCCGCGCACCGCCCTGGCCAGCATCCGCCCGTGCCTACGGGGCGTCGCCCTGCAGGGAGCCCCTCCAGCCTTTATTTGGATCATGCCGATTGGCCCCCCAATAGGCCCTGCCAGCGCAGAGGGCCTCCGCGAGGCCGGTCCGATTCTGTCGACCGCATGCCCCGATCGGGCCAGATCGCCCGGACTTGTCACTCGAAGGAGTGAGGGGCACACCCGGTGGTCCGGGTGTACCCCTCAACTGCCCTCGTGCGGTGGGTCAGGCGCCGCGCAGCACCGCTCCGGTCCGCTCGGCGGCCAGCGCGACCGCCGCGTCACGGGCCTGCGAGGCCTCGTCGACGGTCAGCGTCCGGTCCGCGGCACGGAAGCGCAGCGCGTACGCCAGGGACTTCCTGCCCTCGCCGAGCTGCTCGTCGTTCTCGTAGACGTCGAACAGCCGGATGGACTCCAGCAGTTCGCCCGCGCCCTGGAGCAGCGCCTTCTCGACGTCCACGTGCGGCACGGACCGGTCGACGACCAGTGCCACGTCCTGCGTCGCCACCGGGAAGGCGGAGATCTTCGGACCCTTCGGGACACCGGTGCTCGCCTGCTCCAGCACGTCCAGGTCCAGCTCCATCGCGCTGGTGCGCGCCGGCAGTCCCAGCGTCTTCAGGACACCGGGGTGCAGCTCACCGGCGTACCCGATGACCTGGTCGGCGCCGTCGACGACGACGGCCAGTTCGGCACAGCGGCCGGGGTGCCACGGCCCGTACTGCCCGGCGCGGACGAGGAGTTCGGTCCCCGCCTCGCGGGCCAGCGAGCGTGCCGCCTCGATCGCGTCGGCCCAGTCGGCCGGGCGCCCCCTGCCCCACCAGCCGGCCTGCTCGCGGGCGCCCGTGAGGACGACGGCGGCGTGCCGGGGCTGGGCGGGGAGCGCGGCGGTGAGCGACGCGATCTCCTCGTCGGTGGGACGGCGGTCGACGGGCAGCCGCCCGGCGACGCGCAGTTCCTCGCGCGGGTGGAAGACCAGGCCCGTCTCGAAGAGCGCGAGGTCGTGGCTGCCACGGCCGTCGTTGCGGCGCAGCGCGCCGAGCAGGCCCGGCAGCAGCGTCGTACGGAGCGCGGGCTCCTCGTCGGAGAGCGGGTTGACCAGCTTGACGACCCTGCGCTTCGGGTCGTCGGCGGCCAGTGCGAGCTGGTCGAAGACGTGCTCGCCGATGAAGGGGTAGTTCGGCGCCTCGACGTATCCGGCGCCGGCCAGCACCCGCCCGACGCGGCGGTGCAGCCGCTGCCGTTCGGTCAGACCGAGGCCCGCCGGCGGCTTCGGCAGCGTGGAGGGCAGGTTCTCGTAGCCCTCCAGGCGGATGACCTCCTCCGCCAGGTCGTTCGGGTCGGTCAGGTCGGGCCGCCAGGACGGCACGGTGACGATCAGCTCGTCCTGCCCGTACACGTCGCAGCCGACCTGCTGGAGACGGCGTACGACGGTCTCGCGGCCGTAGTCGACACCGGCCACCTTGTCCGGGTGGTTCGCCGGGATGGTGATGGTGTGCGGCGCGGAGGGCGAGATGACCTCGGTGACGCCGGCGTCGGCGGTGCCGCCCGCGAGGATCACCAGCAGGTCGACGGTCCGCTGGGCCGCGGCGGACGCGGCCTGCGGGTCGACGCCGCGCTCGAAGCGCTTGGACGCCTCGGAGGCCAGCTTGTGCCGGCGTGCGGTACGGGCGATGGACAGCGCGTCGAAGTGCGCGGCCTCGATGACGACCTCGGTGGTGGTGCCCTCGGTGTCGTCGATCTCGGTGTTCGCGCCGCCCATGACGCCCGCCAGGCCGATCGGACCGCGGTCGTCGGTGATGACCAGGTCCTCGGCGTCCAGCGTGCGCTTGACGCCGTCGAGGGTGGTGAGCTTCTCGCCCTGCTCGGCCCGGCGCACGCCGATCGCGCCCTGGACGCGGGTGCGGTCGTAGGCGTGCAGCGGCTGACCCAGCTCCAGCATCACGTAGTTGGTGATGTCGACGGCGAGCGAGATCGGGCGCATGCCGGCCTTCTGGAGGCGGCGCTGGAGCCAGATCGGGGAGCGGGCCTCGGGGTCGAGCCCCGTCACCGTGCGCGCGGTGAAGCGGTCGCAGCCGAACGGGTCGGACACCTGCACCGGGTACCCGAAGGCGTTCGGGGCGGGTACGTCGAGCAGCGCCGGGTCGCTCAGCGGCAGCCCGTACGCGATGGCGGCCTCGCGGGCCACACCGCGCAGCGAGAGGGCGTAGCCGCGGTCGGGCGTGACGGCGATGTCGAGGACCTCGTCGACGAGCTGGAGCAGCTCGATGGCGTCGGAGCCGACCTCGACCTCGGGCGGCAGCACGATGATGCCGCCGCTGCCGTCGTCGCCCATGCCCAGCTCGTCGCCGGAGCAGATCATGCCGTGCGAGGTCTTGCCGTACGTCTTGCGCGCGGCGATCGCGAAGTTGCCGGGCAGCACGGCGCCCGGCAGGACCACGACGACCTTGTCGCCGACGGCGAAGTTGCGGGCGCCGCAGACGATCTCCTGGGGCTCACCCGTGCCGTTGGCGGTGCCGACGTCGACGGTGCAGAAGCGGATGGGCTTCTTGAACTCCGTCAGTTCCTCGATGGTCAGCACCTGGCCGACGACCAGCGGTCCCTTGAGGTCGGCGCCGAGCTGCTCGACGGTCTCCACCTCCAGGCCTGCCGAGATGAGCTTGGCCTGGACGTCGCGCCCGGTCTGAGTCGCCGGCAGGTCGACGTACTCCCGCAGCCAAGAAAGCGGGACCCGCATCAGATCTCCATCCCGAACGGCCGGGTGAACCGGACGTCGCCCTCGACCATGTCTCGCATGTCCTCGACGCTGTGGCGGAACATCAGCATCCGCTCGATGCCGAACCCGAAGGCGAATCCGCTGTACTTCTCCGGGTCCACGCCGCAGGCGGTCAGCACCCGCGGGTTGACCATGCCGCAGCCGCCCAGCTCGATCCAGCCCTCGCTGGAGCAGGTCCGGCAGGGGCGGTCGGGGTTGCCGACGGACTCGCCCTTGCAGACGTAGCAGAGCATGTCCATCTCGGCGGACGGCTCGGTGAAGGGGAAGTAGTTCGGCCGCAGCCGGGTCTTCATGTCGGCGCCGAAGAGCGACTGGACCATGTGGTCCAGGGTGCCCTTGAGGTCGGCCATGGTCAGACCCTCGTCGACGGCGAGGAGCTCGATCTGGTGGAAGACCGGGGTGTGCGTGGCGTCCAGCTCGTCGGTGCGGAAGACCCGCCCGGGGCAGACGACGTAGACCGGCGGCTCGCGGTCGAGCATGGCGCGGGCCTGCACGGGCGAGGTGTGCGTGCGCAGCACGACGCCGGACTCGTCGCCCCGGGTGCCCTCGGGGCCCTGGACGAAGAAGGTGTCCTGCATCTGCCGGGCCGGGTGGTCGGGCGTGAAGTTGAGGGCGTCGAAGTTGAACCACTCCGCCTCGACCTCGGGGCCCTCGGCGATCTCGTATCCCATGGACACGAAGACGTCCGCGACCCGCTCCATCATCGTGGTCAGCGGGTGCCGGGCGCCGGCCGGGACACGGTCGTACGGCAGCGTGACGTCCACCGCCTCCTCGACCAGCACCCGGGCGTCGCGGTCGGCCTCCAGCTCGGCCTGCCGGCCGGCCAGCGCCTTGTTCACCGCGGCGCGGGCCTGGCCGACGAGCTTGCCCGCGGACGCCTTGGCGTGCGGGGGCAGCGCACCGATCTCGCGGTTGGCGAGGGACAACGGGGAGGCGGCGCCGGTGTGGGCGACCTTGGCCTCCTGGAGCGCGTCGAGGTCACCGGCGGCGGCGAAGGCGGCGAGCGCCTCGTCCCGCATGCGCTCGATCTCTTCCGGTTTCAGGGCCTCGACCTCTACAGGGTCGTACGACTTGTTCGGTGCCGACATCTCTTCCCGTGCTTCCGCTTGGCTGGCTGATGGTCCCCGTCCCGACTCGGGGGACGCGCATCGTCCCTGAAACATGAAACGGGGACGCAAAGGTGCCAGAGGCCGAGTCTAACGGGGGTGAGCTGAGTGATTGCGCCCGTGGGCCCTCGTCGGCGTTACAGCAGGTACGCCGGGGTGCTCACGGGCAACGTAAATCGGAACTGGGCGCCGCCGCCGGGGGCCCGGCCGACCGTGATGGAGCCGCCGTGGGCCTCGACGATGCCCTTGACGATGTAGAGCCCGAGGCCCGTCCCGCCGCGCTTGCTGCCCCGCCAGAAGCGGGTGAAGACGCGGTTCATGGACTCCTCCGGGATGCCGGTGCCCTCGTCGCTCACCGTGACCGATGTCGCGGCGTTCCTGCCGTCCTCCCCCTCACGTGGGGAGGCCGAGGGCGTCACCTCGATAGTGACGGTTCCCTCGCCGTGGCGCACCGCGTTTTCGATCAGGTTGCTGAGCACCTGGTCGACCTTGTCGGGGTCGGCCCACAGGGCGGGCAGCGGATGTTCGATGCGCACCAGGAAGCGGTCGGCGGACTGGCCGGAGGCGACGTAGGCCTGGATGTGCCGGCCGACGGCGGCGCCCATGTCGACGGGCTGGCGGCGCACTTCGAGCCGTCCGGAGTCGATGCGGGAGATGTCGAGGAGTTCGGCGATGAGCCGGGTGACGCGGTTGGCGTCGGCGTCGACGGTCTCCAGCATGAGTTTCTTCTGATCGTCGGTGAAGCGCTCCCACTTGGCCAGCAGGGTGGCCGTGAAACCCTTGACGGAGGTGAGCGGGGAGCGCAGTTCGTGGGCGACGGTGGCGATCAGCTCGGCGTGGCTGCGCTCGGTGCGGCGCCGGGCCTCGGTGTCCCGCAGCGAGACGACGACACGCTGGACGGGGCCGGTGGGGCGCGTGCGTACGTACCGCGCGGTGACGAGCACCTCGCGCCCGCCGGGCAGCAGCAGGTTCCGCTCGGGCTGTCCGACCCTGATGGCGAGACCGCCGTACGGGTCGGTGAGCTGCCACCATCTGCGCCCTTCGAGGTCCTCTAAAGGGAGGGCCCATTCCAGCGGGCGGCCGAGGGCGTCGGCGGCGGACACGGCGGCGATACGGGCCGCGGCGGCGTTGAAGCAGATCACGCGCCCGCGTTCGTCGGCGACGACGAGTCCGTCGGGGAGGTCGTCGGGGTCGATGCCGAGTCCGGCTCCGAGTCCGGCGACCAGGCCTGCTCCGGGCTCCGGGTCCGGGCCGGCTCCGAGTTCGGCGGCATCACCGCGCCGGGACGCGGGCATGCCGCGGGCGTCCCGTGCTCGCGGCGCCTTGTGCGCGCCGCTCGTGCCGACACTCATCCCCGTATCCCACCTCTCGTCCGGCAGTGGGCCCCCGAGCAGGTCACCCTACTAGCTCTCGGTGACGGAGCGGCACCCTCCGGAGGCGCGCTGCGCGCGGGCGGACGCGTAGAGACATACGGCTGCGGCGGTGGCGAGGTTCAGGCTCTCGGCTTTTCCGTGGATGGGTACGCGGACGACGGCGTCGGTCAGCGCGCGGGTCTCCTCCGGAAGCCCCCACGCCTCGTTCCCGAACACCCAGGCGGTCGGGCCGCCCATCGTCCCCTTGTCCAGCTCGTCGTCGAGGTCGTCCTCCCCGGCGCCGTCGGCGGCCAGGATCCGGACACCGGCGTCCTTGAGTCCGCGCACCGCTCGCTCGACGGGCACGCCGACGGCGACGGGCAGATGGAACAGGGAGCCCACCGAGGCCCGTACGGCCTTGGGGTTGTAGAGGTCCACGGAGGCGTCGGTGAGGACGACGGCCTCGGCTCCGGCGGCGTCGGCGCACCGCAGCACGGTGCCGGCGTTCCCCGGATCGCGTACGTGCGCGAGGACGGCGACGAGCTTGGGGCGCGCGCCGAGGATCTCCTCGAAGGGCGTGTCCAGGAAGCGGCAGACGCCCACGAGACCCTGCGGTGTGACGGTCGTCGAGATCTCGGCGATCACGTCCTCGGCGGCGTGGTGCACGCGGGCGCCGGCGTTCCGGGCGTCCGCGACGATGTCGGCGTAGCGCTCCGCCGCCTCGACTGTCGCGAACAGTTCCACGAGGGTCGCGTTCCCGTCGCGACGGTGGGCCGCCGCCTCCCGCACGGCCTGCGGCCCCTCGGCGAGGAACAGCCGCTCCTTCCCCCGGAAGTTCCGCCTGGCCAGCCGCCGCGCGGCCAGGACACGGGGCGACTTGGGGGAAATGAGTTCAGGAGCGGCAACCAAGCAACTCACCTTCAGGGAGGAAGCCCAGGGGCGCGGGGAACTGCGCGAGCAACCCACCGCCACCGACGGACGACGAACAACGGACGACGGCGGACGCAAGCGGACCCGTAGGCCGGCAGGGCCTACGGGTCCGGTTGACCGGCTCAGCACACGGCCTGAGCACACGACTCAGGCCGGCTGTATCGGCTCAGGCCAGCGTCAGCGTCACGCGGCCTTCGGCGCGTTGACGTCCGACGGCAGCGCCTTCTGGGCGACCTCGACGAGCGCGGCGAACGCGCCCGCGTCGTTGACGGCCAGCTCGGCGAGGATCTTGCGGTCGACCTCGATGTTGGCCGCGTTCAGACCCTGGATGAAGCGGTTGTAGGTGATGCCGTTGGCGCGGGCAGCGGCGTTGATGCGCTGGATCCACAGCCGGCGGAAGTCGCCCTTGCGCTTCTTGCGGTCGTTGTAGTTGTAGACCAGGGAGTGGGTGACCTGCTCCTTGGCCTTGCGGTACAGGCGCGAGCGCTGACCGCGGTAGCCGCTGGCGGCTTCGAGGATTGCCCGGCGCTTCTTGTGGGCGTTGACTGCCCGCTTGACGCGTGCCACTTGTTAACTCCTTGCAGCGGGGCCGTGGTGGGACTCACACGGCCCGAAATCGATGGGGTCCCGGTCCTGACGTACGGCGCGCGGTGATCGAGGGATCAGGCGCCGAGACGTCACTTGCCGAGAAGCTTCTTGATCTTCTTGGCGTCGCCCGGGGCCATCTCGGCGTTGCCGGTGAGGCGGCGCGTCAGGCGGGACGACTTGTGCTCGAGCAGGTGGCGCTTGCCGGCGCGCTCACGGAGCACCTTGCCGGAGCCGGTGATCTTGAAGCGCTTGCTGGCACCGCTGTGCGACTTGTTCTTCGGCATAGCGCCGTTCTCTCCTCGTCAGTGGCGTTCCGGTGCCCGGTCGTTAAACCGGGCACGGTGGAACGTCATATATGTCGGTTTGCATCCCTGGACGGCTGTCCCGGGACTCCCTGGACTCTCGTCCCGGGCTCCCGGGGCGTTCGCCCTGGGATCTAGACCTCCGCGGACGCCTCGGCCGGAGCCTCGGCGGTCTCGACGTCGTCGGCCTCGTCGGCGTCCGGGATGTCGTCGCCCGCGTGGTTCTGCGACTTGCCCGGGTTGGCCTTCGCTTCCGCCTTGCGAGCCGCCTGGGCCTCACGGGCCTCGGCCATCGCCTCGGTCTTCTTCTTGTGCGGACCGAGAACCATGATCATGTTTCGGCCGTCCTGCTTCGGGTTCGACTCGATGAACCCGAGATCCTCGACGTCCGTCGCGAGCCGCTGGAGCAGTCGGTAGCCGAGCTCCGGCCTGGACTGCTCGCGACCACGGAACATGATCGTGATCTTGACCTTGTCGCCCTGCTTGAGGAACCGGACGACGTGACCCTTTTTGGTGTCGTAGTCGTGCGGGTCGATCTTCGGCCGGAGCTTCATTTCCTTGATGACCGTGTGCGCCTGGTTCTTGCGCGCCTCACGGGCCTTCATGGCCGACTCGTACTTGAACTTCCCGTAGTCCATGAGCTTGCAGACGGGCGGGCGAGCGCTCGCCGCCACCTCGACCAGGTCGAGGTCGTACTCCTGCGCAAGCTCCAGGGCCTTGGCAAGCGGAACAATCCCGACCTGCTCGCCGCTGGGACCGACAAGTCGCACCTCGGGAACGCGAATCCGGTCGTTGATGCGGGGCTCGGTGCTGATGGATCCTCCTCGGTAGCACCACACGGCGGTCTGGCGGACAGCCGCGTATGTCTCTGATGACAGTTGGACCAACCACCGCGGGGCATGAAAAATGCCCCGGACGGGACACAGGCGGGGCTCCAAGGATTACCGGAGCACCGCCGCGGTGATCCGCGGGGCGCACTTCGGGCGACTCCATCGTCCGTACGGAACGATGGTGACCGCCTGACCGGGTGACCCGCCGTCCCGGAGGACAGTCAGGTGGGAGATCGGAGCCTCCACTTGTGGGCCGAGCACATAAGTGTCCGGCCGGTCGTTACACAAGGTTAGCAGCTCGGACGGGGAACGGCTAACCGAGGCCGATCGGGGCCTTCGCGCGCCAGGCCCCTATCGTGGGGTTCATGAGTGACACCCCTCCCCAGACGCCCGACTACGACACCATGACCCGCGACATCGCCGAGGTCCCGGCGGTCGAGGTGATCGTGACGGTCGCCGTCAACCTGATGAGTGCCGCCGCCGTCAAGCTCGGCCTGGCCCCGCAAGAGGAAGGGGAGGTCGACGAGCACAAGGACCTGGACGAGGCGCGCAAGCTGGTGCACGCGCTCGCCGGGCTGCTCGACGCGAGCGCCACCGAGATCAGCTCCTTCCACGCCGCGCCGCTGCGCGACGGACTGAAGTCGCTCCAGCTCGCCTTCCGCGAGGCCTCGATCGTCCCGGACGAGCCGGGCCAGGGCCCGGGCGAGAAGTACACCGGCCCGATCTACGGCTGACGGAGGCGGCGCCCGCTACCGCCGCCGTACGTAAGGCGCTCTGCTATCGCCGTACGTGCGGCGCCCCGCTACGGCCGTACGCAAGGGGGCGCATTACTGCCGTACGTAAAGGGGCGAGCCCGGTGGCGTTGCTCCGGCCGGCATGAGCGCCAGGTCGAGGCCGCGCACCAGGCGCCCGCGCAGTGTCTCGTCGGCGGCCAGCCGTCCGGCGATCGCGCGGGCGGTCTCGGCCGCGGGCGCGGACGGATCCAGTACGAGCGCCAGGGTGCCGTCCGCCTGCCCGGGGCCGAGGTGGGCGCTGAGCACCGCGGTCTCGGCGGCGACGGCCGCGCGTACGGCCTCGGTGACGGCCGGGTCGGCGAGCGGATCCGGGTCCGTACGCCCCTCCGCGAGCGCGAGCAGCGCGGGACCCGTCAGCTCGTAGGGCACCGGCCCCGCCAGGTCGAGTACGACGGTGTCGGCCCGCTCGTGCGCGGCGGCCTGGAGGGCCTGGTGCAGGGGTACGGCGACGGGGCGGGCCTCGGGGTCCCAGCGGGCCAGTGACCCCGTGGACGTGAAGGCGGGCAGGGCGGTGCGCCCGCCCGCCTTGAGGGTGGGGACCGCCATGTCGCTGGTCTTCTCGTGGCGCAGTCCGTTCTCGTCCTCCTCGACCTCGCCGAGCACGGCCACGACGGGCACGAGCAGCCGGGCCCCCTTGAGCGCCTCCAGGACCGGCCGTACGGCGGTGCGGTCCTCGGCCCAGGCGGCGAGCGCCGCGGCCAGCCGGGGATCGGCGGAGCCGTCGTCGTCGGAGAAGCCGGGGTCGGGAATGTTCTTGTTCGCCACGGTCCCCGACCCTATCGGGGGGATGCTGCTGGGCTTGTGCGGCCCCCGAAACCCCGGGGTGACACGTCTCAGGGGATTCTCATCGGCCCCTGACGCACATTTCACACGGGTCTAACCACGGGCACAGGCCCGGCGCCCAGCATCGCGGAATGGACCGAGAAAGATCCGGCCGCCGTCGCACTCGACCGCCCCTGCGCAGGCACTTCGTCTACGCCGCGGTGGCCTCCGTCGTTCTCGTCGGGGGTACGGCGGCCGGGACCGCATACATGAGGGCCCAGGCGCACACCGGCCCGGACCTCGTATCGTCGGCCTCCGCGGCATCGGCGTCACCGAGCGCCGACGAGGAGGCACCGGTGGAACCCGTGACAGCGCCCGCGCCCGAGGTGTCCCCGGACGCGCTCCTGGCCGAGGGGATGACGTCCGTGTCCGTCCAGGACGGTGCCGCGGTGTCGGTGTCCGTGCTCGACGTCGACTCCGGCGAGAGCGCCGCCTACGGCGAGGGGGCCTTCGACACGGCGAGCATCGTCAAGGTCGACATCCTGGCCACGCTGCTGCTCCAGGCGCAGGACGCGGGCCGGGAGCTGACCGCGGCGGAGAAGGCCCAGGCCACCCTGATGATCGAGAACAGCGACAACACGGCCGCCAGCACCCTCTGGGACGCGATCGGGCAGGCGGACGGTCTCGACACCGCGAACCAGACCTTCGGGCTGACGTCCACGACCGGCGGCGACGGCGCCCTGTGGGGTCTGACGCAGACCACGTCCGCCGACCAGCTCACCCTGCTGCGGCAGGTGTTCGGGGACGACTCGAAGCTCGACGAGACCTCGCGGACGTACGTGCGCGGGCTCATGGGTGAGATCGCCGTCGACCAGCACTGGGGGGTGTCCGCCGCGGCCGACGGCTCCGAGTGGGCCCTGAAGAACGGCTGGCTGGCACGCAGCACGACCGGGCTGTGGGACATCAACAGCATCGGACGCGTCACCGCCGACGGTCACGACTACCTGGTCGCGGTGCTGTCGAACGGCACCACGACGAAGGCGAAGGGGATCTCGCTGGTCGAGGCGGCGGCGAAGGCGGCGGTGGCCGCGCTCCAGGGGGCGTCCAGCGGTACGGCTTCGGCCTCGGACTAGGCCGGGGTTCGTCAGAAGCCGTCGTACTCGCGGGGTTCCCTGCGGCCTCGCCACAGGACGACGGCCGCGGCGAGGAGCACCGCGCCGATGCCGCCCGCGAGCGGGCCCGCCCAGCCGATGGAGTCCGTGTCGTCCTGGGGGGTGTCGGGACCGGAGCCGAAGTACTTCTGGCCGTACTGCGTCTTGATCCCCTCGGGCTTGAGCCGGCCGCCCTCCTTGATGGCGGCGGCGGGGTCGATGAAGCCGTAGCCGCGGGAGTCGTCCCGGCCGCCCGTGGGGGCGTTGCGGGCGGTGTCCTCCAGGAGCTGCTTGATCTGGGCCGGGGAGAGGCCGGGGTGGGCCGCCTTGATGAGCGCCACGGCGCCGGAGACGAACGCGGAGGCGGCGCTGGTGCCCCAGCCCTCGTAGTACCGCTCGTCCGGGTCGGCGATCACGACGTCGACGCCGGGGGCGCTGACCGTGGCGTACCAGCGGCGGGTGGAGAACGAGGCGCGGGTGCCGTTGCTGTCGACGGCGGTCGCGGCGATCACGCCCGGGTAGGCCGCGGGGTAGGAGATGTGGTCGCCCTTCTCGCCGCCGTTGCCGGCCGAGGCCACGACGACGGCGCCCTTCTTCAGGGCGTACTGGACGGCCTCGTCCTCGGCGGGTTCGGGGTGGGCGGACGCGGAGTCGTCGCCCAGGGAGAGGTTGATGACGTCGGCGCCGTTGTCGGCGGCCCAGCGGATGCCGTCGGCGAGGGCGTTTCCGCGGGTGTTGCGGGCCTTCGTACGGGAGGAGTCGCCGTCTTCGAGGATGACGCGGACGGGGAGGATCCGGGACTCGGGGGCGATGCCCATCACGCCGTCGGCGTCGTCGAGACCGTGTCCGTGGCCGGCGATGATCCCCGCCATGGCGGTCCCGTGCCTGGCCCAGGCCCGGTCGCCGCGGGACGCTCCGAAGCCGACCATGTCCTTGCCGGTGAGGACGTTGCCCTCCAGGTCCGGGTGTTGGTCGTCGACGCCCGTGTCGAGGACGGCGACGGTGATACCCCGGCCCTTCGTGGTCTGCCAGGCCTCCTGTGTGTGCATCGCGTCGAGCGCCCACTGCTGGGCGCGGATGCCGTCGGCGTGGGCGGTGGTGGCGGGGACGAGGGCGAGGGAGGCGGCGAGCAGGACGGTGAGGAGTCCGGCTCCGCGCCGTCCCCGGGCGCCGGACCGGGGTGCCGGGTGGGTCATGACGGCTTCTCCGTGGCCGAGGGGACGGTCTTGCGGAAACCCCGCTCCACGCGGTCGGCGAGACCCTGGGCGTCGTGGCCGAGTCCGGCCTGCGCCGGGTCCGTGGTCGCGCCGGGCTTCATGGCGTCCTCGGCGGGCTGCGGGGCGGTGACGTCGCGGCCGTCGGCGAAGCCGGAGACTGCGTAGACGACTACGGGGGCGTCGGTGAGGACCGACACCGTCCAGGAGGCGCGCTGGTCGTCGCCGAAGCCGGCCGCGGCGGTGTTCCCGACCGCGTACGGGCGGGGCATCAGGTCGGTACGCCGGTCCAGGCCGTCCTTCTCGAAGCGGGCCTTCAGCGAGGTCATGGCCCTCGCGTCCGCCTTGGTGAACAGCAGGCCGACGGTGGTGACCAGGCTGCGGGTCGCGTCCGTGTAGGTGGCGCGCAGCACCCGCAGGCAGCCGGCCGGGGCGAGGGCCTTGCGCAGGAGGGGGTCGAAGGCGTTCGCGCAGCCGGTGTCCGGGGCGACGGCCACCCGTGTCCAGACGCGGTCGGCGCCGCCGGGGCCCGCGCCGTCGCCCTGCACGGTGGGCGGGAAGAGCTGGTCCACGGGCACGCTGTGCCAGAGTTCGCCCGCCGCGGCGAACTCGGTCCGCGCGTCGTCGCCCGCCGAGCTCTCACCCGTCAGCCAACTCCCGGTCACCGCACCGCCGATGAGGCCGAATCCCAGCACGACACAGGCCGCGGCGGCCAGTGCCCTGGGGCGGGTGCGGGTCCCTCGGCGGCGTACGCGAACGTTGTCGTCGAACGCCTCCGGCCGTCCGAAGAAGACGAACGGGCGCTCCACGACCGGGGGTTCGGGTATGGGCGTGGGCCGGGGGGCGGGACTCTCGGGCACGGGGGGTGCGTCGGGGAACCGCGCGGAGGCGGGTGGCGGGGGCGGCGATGTCTGGTCGGGCCTGCGCGACGGGCGCAGGCCCGGGAAGCGACGGGCGCCCTGCCCGGGGCGCGGAGCCGTACCGGCCGGCCGCACCGGGGGCGCCTCCGGAACCGGAGCCTCCGCGTCGGTGGAGAAGTCGAAGAAGTCGAACGAACTCGGCGGCGCCGGCACGCGAGGACCACGTCCACCACCCGCGTCCGCCCCCGACGTACGGGGACCGCCGTCACCCTCCCCGGACCGCGCTCCCGGAGCCGGCCCGGTACCGATCCGCTCCGCGGGCGGCCCTGCGGGCCGAGCCGGCCCGGCGGTGCCGGGCCGCTGCGGCGACCCCGTCCGGGGTCCAGCGGTGGAAGACCGCCCCGCCGACAGCTCACCGGTACGGCGCGACTCGGCGTCGCCGTCCCACGCTTCCGCGGGCCTGAACCGAAGCGGGGCGTCGTTCGACGGCACGTCCTGGGCCCCGGGCGGACGCGACGGAGCAGCCCCGGACCGCGTCGGCCGGGGTCCACTCGTCGGGTCCTGTCCCGGCGGCGGGCTCTGTGGCGGGGGCGGCGGGACCGCCCCCCTGGCCGGGGAGCTTCCACTCGCGGGGCTCCGCCCGGGCACGTCGGTCCGCCCCGGCGACATGGACCGGAACGGAGTCCGCGAACCGTCCGTAACGGAAGCCCCGTTCGACGCCACCGCACGTCCCGGCGCCGCCGACCGCTCCGAAGTCCGCGGACGGCCCGAAACGGACGGGTGGCGGTCCTGCGGCGCCGATTGGTCCCGCCCTGAAAGCCGCTCCGGGCTCCGGCGCTCGTCCACGAAAGGCGAACGGGCTGAGGCCGACGGCTGGTTCGAGGGCGCCGACTGACCCGGCACCGCGGACTGATCCGACAACGGCGGACGGCTCGGCCCCGATGGGCGGTCCTGTGGCGTCGGCTGGGCGGCCCGCGAAGGCTGCTCCGGGGTTCGCGGCCCGTCGGGGAACGGCGAACGGGTAGAGGACGGTGACTGGTTCGGGGGCACCGACCGACCTGGCCCAGCAGGCTGATCCCGGCCTCGTGACGCGTCCGGGAACGGCGAACGGGCCGAAGCCGACGGGCGGTCCTGCGGTGCCGACTGGGCCCGCCCTGACGACTGCTCCGGGCTCCGGCGCTCATCCACGAAAGGCGAACGGGCTGAGGCCGACGACTGGTTCGGGGGTGCCGAGGGTGCCGACTGACCCGGCCTCGCGGGCTGCTCCTCGCTCGTTGGGCGGAGCGGGGCCGACAGGCGGTCCGAGAAGCGCGGTCGGTCCGGCTCCGACGGCCGGGTCGGCGGCGGGGACTGACCCGGCACCGCAGGCTGTTCCGGACTCCGCCCCTCGTCCAGGAACGGCGAACGGCCCGACCCCGGGGGCTGGTTCGGGGCCGGCGGCTGAGCTGGGCTCGGGGGCTGTTCCGAGGTCGGAGGGCGGGTCGGGGGCCATGGTTGGCCCGCGATCGGGGGCCAGTTCGCTGCCGACGGCTGGGCGGCGAGCGGTGGTTGGCCGGATGCCGGGCGTTGGTCCGAAAGCGGCTGTCGGCCTGACGCCGGGCGTTGGTCCGAAAGCGGCTGTCGGCCTGACGCCGGGCGTTGGTCCCCAACCGGCTGTCGGTCCGGCGTCGGGCGTGGGTCCGAAAGCGGCTGTCGGCCTGACGTCGGGTGCTGGTCCGCGGGCGGCTGTCGGTCCGGTGTCGGGGGCCGGCTCGGCCTCGGGGGGTGGTCCGGGGGTGGTGGGGTGTCCGGGGTGGGGGGCTGGTCCGGGGGCGGCGGAGTCGGTGGGTGGGGTGGGGTCGGTGGGCGTGGGGGGATCGAGGCCCGGCGCGCTTCCGTGCTCATGCACCCCCCGTTTCCTCGAACCGGGCAGTCGGCTCGTCTCGGAGCTCTGCCGGGCCGTAGCTGCAGTTGCGGGAGGGCGTCCGGACGGGTCGCCCGCCACGGGCACGCATACCCGCGCCGGGGGGCCGTCACCCCGGGCGCGCCCCGCCCGGGCAAGGTCGTTCCTCCCTGCGTGCGCGTCACTCTACGGGTTGACACGGGCCCGGAGGGAACCAGTCGGCAGGCCCGGGGCATCTGCCCGGATCGTCCCCCTACCCTGCGGTAATCCTGTCTGGCAGGCTTCGGTCATGACTGCCCGCGCCGCAGACCGGGCCCGTTACGACCGGGCCACCGCTCACCTCGACGCCCCACTCGCGATCGTGGACCTGGAGGCCTTCGACACGAACGCGGACGACCTCGTCCGCAGGGCCGGGGGCAAACCGGTCCGCGTCGCCAGCAAATCCGTCCGCTGCCGCACCCTCCTCGAACGCGTCCTCGCCCGGGACGGCTTCGCCGGGATCATGTCCTTCACCCTCGCCGAATCGATCTGGCTGGCCCGCTCCGGCTTCGACGACATCCTGCTCGCCTACCCGTCCGCCGACACCCGCGGTTTCGCCGAGCTGGCCTCGGACCCCAAGCTCGCCGCCGCCGTGACGGTCATGGTCGACGACCCGGCCCAGCTGCGTTTCATCGACGAGGCACGCCAGGGCGGCACCGAAGTCGTGCGCGTCTGCCTGGAGTTGGACACCTCCCTCCAGCTGCTCGGCGGCCGGGTCCGGATCGGCGCCCTGCGTTCACCGCTCCGCTCCGCCGCCCAACTCGCCGAGCTGGCGCGCTCGGTGGCCCGGCGCCCAGGGTTCAAACTCGTCGGGATCATGGCGTACGAGGGCCACATCGCGGGTGTCGGTGACGCGGTCGAGGGACGGCCGCTGCGCTCGCGGGCGGTCCGCCTGATGCAGGCCACCGCCCGCAAGGAGCTCGTCCAGCGGCGCGCCGACGTCGTCCGTGCCGTACGGGCCGTGGAGCCCGACCTGGAGTTCGTCAACGGCGGCGGCACCGGCAGCGTGCAGCACACCGCCGCCGAGGACTCGGTCACGGAGATCGCCGCGGGGTCGGGACTGTACGTGCCGCGGCTCTTCGACAACTACACCTCGTTCAGCGGGCGTCCGGCCGCGCTCTTCGCCCAGCCCGTGGTCCGCCGCCCGGGCGTCGGGATCGTGACCGTGCTCGGCGGCGGCTACCCGGCGTCGGGCGCCGCGGGCCCCGACCGGCTGCCGGTGCCCTACCTCCCGGAAGGGCTGAGGTACGACCCCCAGGAGGGCCCCGGCGAGGTGCAGACACCGCTGATCGGCGCCCCCGCGGACGACCTGCTGATCGGCGACAAGGTGTGGTTCCGGCACGCCAAGGCCGGTGAGCTGTGCGAGCGGTTCGACACGCTCCACCTGGTGGCGGGCGACTCGGTGACGGAGTCCGTCCCGACGTACCGCGGGGAAGGCCACACCTTCCTCTGACGCACGCCCTCCCCGGCCTACCGGGACGGGCCGATGCTGCTCCCCACACCGCCGCCGGTGTCCGCGTCGCCGACCGGCCGAATCCCCTTGGTGATCCGGTCCATGTCGGCCGGCGGCGGCCCGGCCGCGCCCGCGTCGAAGGCGAACC
Source organism: Streptomyces sp. NPDC088747 (assembly GCF_044751025.1). NCBI lineage: Bacteria > Bacillati > Actinomycetota > Actinomycetes > Kitasatosporales > Streptomycetaceae > Streptomyces > Streptomyces sp. NPDC088747. The sequence continues at coordinate 99,458 of NZ_JBIVKZ010000022.1, read as the reverse complement.
GCACGATGACCAGCGCCTGCGAGCCCACGCCCGCCGGGAACGCCAGCGACTGGACGTAACCCCCGGGCCCCGCGGCGGTCCTGACCTGCCAGCGCACGAAGTACCCGGCCCGCCCCGCGACGGCGACCGGCCCGGCCTTGACCCGCTTGTGGGAGTCGATGCCGTCGTAGGGGCGCCGGTCGAGGATGTCACGGTCGTACGCGCTGTCCGCGGCCTCCGCGATGTCCCGCTCGGCCAGGGCTTTCGGGGACTTCTCGTCGTTCCCGGTGACCGTGCGCGAGATGACCCGTCCGTGGTGGCAGAGACCGGGGTCGCCGGGGCAGTCGTAGGTGCCCGGCGTCGTCAGTACGACGTCGTCCTCGGTGACGTTCTCGGGCCGCACCCAGCCGTCGAGCAACGGGAAGGTGATGCCGTTGAGTTCGTCCACGACGACGCCGGCATCCTCGGACGGGGGCGGGGCGGGCGTGAGGGTGGTGGAGGGGGACGGCCTGGAGGAGGACGCGAACGGCGGCTCGGGGTTCGTCGCGACGGCGCCGGGGTCGTCGCCCCGGTCGAGGAGCACGGCGCCGGTGACGATCGAGGCGACCAGCACGGTGACGGCGACGACGAGGGCGACGGCTCTGGCGCGGCCGGAGCCCCCGTCGGGGAACTCCGGCCCGGCCGGGAGCTGTTGGGACGTCTGGCGTCGGTGTTCGGTCCACGCGGTCCCGTCCCACCAGCGCTCGGCGAGCGGGTACGACGGGTCGCGGTACCAACCGGGCGGCGGCGTCATGCTCATCCCGGCACCCTAGTGCCGTGACAGGCACCGGGCCCCGCTACATCGGCGTGACGTACGCGCCCGAGATTCCGCCGTCCACCAGGAAGTCACTGGCGTTGACGAAGGAGGAGTCGTCGCTGGCCAGGAACGCGACCGCCGCGGCGATCTCGTCCGCCTCGGCGAACCGGCCGACCGGAATGTGCACGAGCCGGCGCGCGGCCCGCTCGGGGTCCTTGGCGAACAGCTCCCGGAGCAAGGGGGTGTTGACCGGTCCGGGGCACAGCGCGTTGACCCGGATGCCCTCCCGGGCGAACTGCACGCCCAGTTCACGGGACATGGCCAGGACACCGCCCTTGGAGGCCGTGTACGAGATCTGCGAGGTCGCCGCGCCCATCCGGGCCACGAAGGAAGCGGTGTTGATGATGGAGCCCTTGCCCTGGCGCCGCATGTAGGGGATCGCGGACTTGCAGCACAGGTAGACCGAGGTGAGGTTGACCTCCTGGACCCGCTTCCAGGCCTCCAGGCCGGTCTCCAGGATCGAGTCGTCGTCGGGGGGTGAGATACCCGCGTTGTTGAAGGCGATGTCGACGGAGCCGTAGGTGTCGTACGCCGTCCCGAAGAGCGCCTCGACCTGCTCGGGGTCGGTGACGTCGACCTTGACGAAGATTCCGCCGGCCTCCTCGGCGGCGGCCTTGCCGCTCGTGTCGTCGACGTCGCCGCAGACGACGTGCGCGCCCTCGGACGCGAGCCGTCGCGCGGTGGCGAGCCCGATGCCGCTGCCCGCGCCGGTGATGACGGCGGTACGGCCGACCAGCCGGCGGCAGATGGTCTCTGAGGTCTGTGACGTCACTGTGCGGGACCCTCCGTGCTGATGAAGACGTTCTTGGTCTCGGTGAAGGCGGTGAGGGCGTCCGGGCCGAGTTCGCGGCCGATCCCCGACTGCTTGAACCCGCCGAAGGGGGTCCAGTAGCGGACGCTGGAGTGGGAGTTGACGGACAGGTTCCCGGCGCGGACGGCCGCGGAGACGCGCAGGGCGCGGCCGACGTCACGGGTCCAGATGGAGCCGGACAGGCCGTAGTCGGTGGCGTTGGCCAGCCTGATCGCGTCGGCCTCGTCGTCGAAGGGGAGGACGACCGCGACCGGGCCGAAGACCTCCTCGACGGCGACGCGAGCGTGGGGTTCGACCTCGGTGAGGACGGTGGGCGGGAACCAGAAGCCGGGGCCTTCGGGCGCCTTGCCGTGGATGCCCGGCGCGTCGGCGGCGACGTACGAACGCACGCGTTCCAGTTGCGCCCTGGAGATCAGCGGCCCCATCTGGGTGCGCTCGTCGGACGGGTCGCCGACGACGACGGACTCGACGGCGGGGGCGAGGAGTTCGAGGAAGCGGTCGTAGGCGGAGCGCTGGACGAGGATGCGGGTGCGGGCGCAGCAGTCCTGGCCGGAGTTGTCGAGGAAGGCCATGGGAGCCGCCGCGGCGGCGGCCTCGACGTCCGCGTCGGCGAAGACGATGTTCGGGCTCTTGCCGCCGAGTTCGAGGGTGACGCGCTTGAGGAGGGCCGAGCCCTTCGCCAACACCTGTTTACCGACGGCGGTCGACCCCGTGAAGACGATCTTCGCGACACCGGGGTGTTCGACGAGTGCGTTGCCCGCGACGGGACCCGCGCCGGGGAGAACTTGGAAGAGGTGCTCGGGAAGGCCTGCCTCCAGGGCGAGTTCGGCCAGTCGCAGGGCGGTGAGCGGGGTCGTCTCGGCGGGCTTGAGGACGACCGCGTTGCCCGCCGCGAGCGCCGGGGCGGTGCCCCAGGCGGCGATCGGCAGCGGGAAGTTCCACGGAGCGATGATCCCGACGACGCCGAGCGGTTCGAGGATCGTGATGTCCAGACCGCCGGCGACCGGGATCTGGTGGCCGGTGAGCCGCTCCACTCCACCGGCCGCGTAGTCCAGCAGGTCACGGACGTTGCCCACCTCCCAGCGGGCGTTGCCGATCACGTGCCCGGCCTCGCGGACCTCGAGACGGGCGAGCTCCTCCAGGTGTTCGTCGACGACGACGGCGAACCGGCGCAGCAGCCGGGCGCGTTCGCCCGGGGCCAGGGCGGCCCACCGGACCTGTGCCTTTCCCGCCCGTACGACGGCGGCGTCGACGTCGGCCTCGGTGGCCCCGGGGACGGTGGCGACGATCTCCTCGGTCGCCGGGTCGAGGACTTCCAGTTCGTAGGGTCGGGACACGTTCGGCCTCACATGCGTTCGAAGGAGCGGCGGAGCTCCCAGTCGGTCACCACGGCGTCGAAGGCGTCCAGTTCGACGCGCGCCATGTTGCGGTAGTGCGCGACCACCTCGTCACCGAAGGCGGCTCGGGCGACGGGGCTGTTCTCCCAGAGCTCGGCGGCCTCGCGCAGGGTGGTGGGGACGTGGTCGTACCCGGCGGTGTAGGCGTTGCCGGTGCACGCGTCCGGCAGTTCCAGCTTCTTCTCGATGCCGTAAAGCCCGGCCGCGACGAGCCCGGCGACGGCCAGGTGCGGGTTGACGTCGCCGCCGGGGAGCCGGTTCTCGAAGCGCATGGAGCGGCCGTGGCCGACCACCCGGAGGGCGCAGGTGCGGTTGTCCTGGCCCCAGGCGACGGCGGTCGGGGCGAAGGAGCCCGGCTGGAACCGCTTGTAGGAGTTGATGTTCGGGGCGTAGAGGAGCGAGAAGTCGCGGAGCGCGGCGAGCTGTCCTGCGAGGAAGTGCCGCATGACGTCCGACATGCCGCCCGGTCCGTCGCCGGCCATGACGTTCGTGCCGTCCTTGTCGGTGAGCGAGAGGTGGATGTGGCAGGAGTTGCCCTCGCGCTCGTTGTACTTCGCCATGAAGGTGAGCGAGACGCCCTCCTGGGAGGCGATCTCCTTGGCTCCGGTCTTGTAGACCGCGTGCTGGTCGCAGGTGACCAGGGCCTCGTCGTACTTGAAGACGATCTCGTGCTGGCCGGGATTGCACTCGCCCTTGGCGGACTCGACGGTGAGGCCGGCGGCCTGCATCTCGTTGCGGACGCGGCGCAGCAGCGGCTCGATCCGTCCCGTCCCCAGCACCGAGTAGTCGATGTTGTACTGGTTGGCCGGGGTGAGCCCCTTGTACCCGGCGTCCCAGGCCTGTTCGTAGGTGTCCTTGAAGACGATGAACTCCAGCTCCGTGCCGACCTGGGCGGTGAGACCGAGTTCGGCGAGCCGGTCGAGCTGGCGGCGCAGGATCTGGCGGGGCGCGGCCACCACCGGGGAGCCGTCGTTCCACGCGAGGTCGGCGACGACCAGGGCCGTGCCCTCGTTCCAGGGAACCCGGCGCAGGGTGCTCAGGTCGGGGTGCATGGCGAAGTCGCCGTATCCCCGGTCCCAGGAGGACATCTCGTAACCGTCGACGGTGTTCATCTCGGTGTCGACGGCGAGCAGGTAGTTGCAGCCCTCCGTGCCGTGTTCGAGGACCTCGTCGAGGAAGAATCGCGCGGCGAACCGCTTGCCCTGGAGCCGTCCCTGCATGTCGGGGAAGGCCAGGACGACCGTGTCGATCTCGCCGCCCGCGACCAGGTCGCGCAGTTCCTCGACGGTGAGCGGGGGTGTGCGGTCTGCCACCGGAAAAGCCTCCTTGGGTCAGCCGAGAGTCATAAGGTATTGCTGAGAACCATTGCTTGGGAAGGGGGCACGACCGGATGACGCGGACGGAATCCGACGGCGGGGCGGACGACCGGCTGACGTCGGTGCTGCGGCCGGTGCGGGCGGGCAACGGTTTCGAGGAGGCGCTGGAGCAGATCCTGCAGATCCTCCGGCTCGGCCTGGTCCCGGGCGGTGAACGGCTGCCCGCCGAGCGGGACCTGGCCGAGCGGCTCGGCATCAGCCGGGTGACGCTGCGCGAGGTGCTGAAGGTGTTGCAGGACCAGCGGCTGGTCGAGTCGCGCCGCGGACGGTACGGCGGCACGTTCGTGCTGGCGAGGACGGAGGCGCCCGGTGAGCACGAACTGCGGCGCCGGGTCGCCGAGGTCGACATCGAGGACGTACTGCGCTTCCGCGAGGTGCTGGAGGTGGGTGCGGCCGGTCTCTGCGCGGCCCACGGCCTCGACGACGGGCAGGCCGGCCGGCTGCGCGAGGCTCTCGCCGGCACCCGGGACGCCCCGCTGGCCGACTACCGCCGGCTGGACACCCTGCTCCACCTCACCCTCGCCGAACTGTCCGGCTCCCCCTCGCTCACCGCCCAGTACGCGGCCGTACGCGCCCGGGTGAACGATCTCCTCGACTGCATCCCGCTCCTCGTGCGCAACCTGGAGCACTCCCAGCACCAGCACGGCGCGCTGGTCGAGGCGGTGCTCGACGGGGACGCGGACGGGGCGCGGGAAGTGATGCGGGAGCACTGCGGGGGGACGGCGGCGCTGCTGCGGGGGTTCCTGACGTGAGGCCGCGGGGGCTTGCTTTCCCGCCGCCCGCACCGCAAAGGTATGGGCGCGTTCCAATGAGCTCGGAGGAGACAGGGTGGCCAGACCGCTGATCGGTGTGAGTACGTATCTGGAGTCCGCGGCGCGCTGGGGCGTGTGGGAGCTGGAGGCGGCGCTGCTGCCGGCCGGCTATCCGCGGCTCGTGCAGCGGGCCGGGGGGCTCGCCGTGATGCTGCCGCCGGACGGTCCGTCCCGCGCGGCGGCGGTCGTCGCCCGCCTCGACGGGGTGGTCGTCGCGGGTGGCCCGGACGTCGATCCCGCCCGCTACGGGGCCGAGCGTTCGCCGCGTACCGGGCCGCCCGCGCACGAGCGCGATGCCTGGGAACTCGCCCTGATCGACGCCGCGTTGGCCTCCGGCACGCCGCTCCTGGGCATCTGCCGGGGTATGCAGCTCCTCAACGTCGCCCTGGGAGGCACGCTCGTCCAGCATCTCGACGGGCATGTGAAGGACGTCGGGGTGGTCGGGCACCACGACGTGATCCCCGTGGCGGGGAGTCTGTACGCCTCTCTCGTACCCGAGGTGTCCGCCGTGCCGACGTACCACCATCAGGCGGTGGATCGGCTCGGGGAGGGGTTGCGGGTCTCCGCGCGCGCGGCGGACGGGACGGTGGAGGCCGTCGAACTTCCCGGCGGCGCCTGGGCGTTGGCCGTGCAGTGGCATCCGGAGATGGGGGACGACGTGCGGGTCATGGGGGGCCTGGTGAACGCCGCGTCGTGAACGCCGGGGAGTTTTTCGCCCCCTCCGCCCCTTCCCGTCCCGTCTCTCGGGGGCTCCGCCCCCGAACCCCCGCTCCTCAAACGCCGGAGGGGCTATTTCTTAGCCCGTCCGGCGATTGAGGACGAGCGCGTCAGCGCGAAGGGGGGTCTGGGGGCGCAGCCCCCAGGGACGGGACGGGTAGGGGCGGAGGGGGCGAGGAAAACCCCCGCGTCAGCGACAGGAGGTCCCGGGCCGGGCCCGTCGGGCGGTGTCCGGTCGGCCAGACCGCCCGGAGGGCCCGCCGCAGCTGGACGTCCGCGAGCGGAACGCTCACCAGCCGGTGGGCGGAGAGCTCCTCGCCGAGGGCCAGCTCGCTGAGGACGGCGGGACCCGCACCACTGACGACGGACGCCTTGACCGCCGTCGTGGAGGACAGCTCGATGAGGGGCCGCGCAAGGCCGCCGAGGGCCGCGTCGAGGACCTGCCGGGTACCGGACCCCTCCTCGCGGAGGATCAGCGGTGTCGCAGCCAACTCCGCCGCACCCAGCGGCGATCGCCGCCGCGCCCACGGATGGTCCGGCGCGGTCACCACGATCAGCCGGTCGTGCGCGACGACCGCCGAGTCGAGTCCGGGCGGCACGGCCAGTCCCTCGACGAAGCCGAGATCGGCCTCCCCGGCGAGGAGGCGTTCGGCGACCACCGTCGAGTTCCCGGCGAGGAGGGACACCGCGGTGTCCGGACGCTGGGCGCGGAGCGCGATCAGCCAGCCTGGCAGCAGGTACTCGGCGATCGTCATGCTCGCCGCGACCCGCAGCCGGGAGTCCCGCCGGTCCCGCAGCGCCTGCGCCCCCGCGTCGAACGCCTCGGCCGCCTCGACGACCCGCCGCGCCCAGTCCGTGACCAGCGCGCCGGCGTCCGTGAGACGCGATCCGCGCGGCGAGCGGTCGACGAGGGCCACGCCCAGTTGCCGTTCCATCGAGCGGATCCGGCCACTGGCCGCCGGCTGCGTGATGCCCAGCTCCCGTGCGGCCCGCCCGAGGCTGCCCAGCCGGGCCACCGCGAGCAGCAGCTCCATCGCCCCCAGATCAGGCACCCGGTGCGCGACCCCCGTCCGTCCGCCGGACCCAGCACTCCCACTCATAAAGCCAGCTTATGCCCTCATAGCGCAGTACTCCCTGGTGGGGAGCGCCCGGCGGCAGGACCGTGGAGTCATGGTCGCCGCAGCCCACCCCGTCACACCGTTCGCCAAGGCCGGAACCCGGCACACCGCGGCTCTCCGCCATCTCGGCCCCAACTGGTACGCCTCGGTGATGGGCACCGCGATCGTGGCCACGGCGGGTGCCGGGCTCCCCGGGGCGGTTCCCGGCCTGCGGACCGGCTGCGCCGCGGTCTGGGCGCTGTCGCTGGCGATGCTTGTGGTCCTGCTGGTCGCGCGGGCCCTGCACTGGACGCACCACCGCGACCGGGCCCGCGCCGGTTTCCTCGACCCGGCCACCGCCCCCTTCTACGGCTGCCTCTCCATGGCCCTGCTGGCGGTGGGCGGCGGCGCCCTGGTCGTGGGCAGGGACTGGATCGGCCTGGAGGCGGCGGTCGCGCTGGACGCCGTGCTGTTCGTCGCCGGTACGGTCATCGGTCTCGCCTGCGCCGTGGCCGTCCCGTACCTCATGGTGACCCGGCACCGGATCGAGCCCGGCCGGGCGAGCCCGGTGTGGCTGCTCCCGGTCGTCGCGCCGATGGTGTCCGCCGCTCTCGGCCCGCTCCTCGTCCCGTATCTGCCGCCCGGCCAGGCGCGGGAGGCCCTCTTCCTCGGGTGCTTCGCGATGTTCGGGCTGAGCCTGCTGGCGACCTCGCTGATGCTGCCGCTGATCTTCGCCCGGATGGTCGCGGGTGACCCGCTGCCGCTCGCCCTGACCCCGACGCTGTTCCTGGTGCTCGGCCCGCTCGGCCAGTCCACGACCGCGGTGGGTAAGTTCGCCGACCTCGCACCCGGCGTGGTGCCCGCCCCGTACGACCAGGGTTTCGGCGCGCTCGCCGTCCTCTACGGCGTCTCCGTGATGGGCTTCGCGCTGCTCTGGCTCGCTCTCGCCGGCGCGCTGGTGCTGCGTGCCCGGCGGCGGGGCATGGGCTTCGCGATGACGTGGTGGGCGTTCACCTTCCCGGTGGGGACCTGCGTCACCGGCACGGAGGGGCTGGCCCGGCACACCGGTCTGGTCGCCCTCGACGTGCTCGCGGTCGCGCTGTACGCCCTGCTGGTGGCGGCCTGGGCGGTGGCCGGCGTCGGCACGGTCCGCGGCCTGCTCAGCGGCGAGCTGCTCGCAGCGCCTCGCCCAGAACCCGCGGAGCCCGCGCCAGTGACGGCCCGTACCAGGTGAGCATGCGTCCGTCGACGAGTGCGCAGGGCACGCCTTCGAACGCCTCGGGTCCGTCGTCGGCGGTGAAGCGGTACGGCTCGTCGGGGAGGACCACGAGTGCGGGGGCCGCGGCCCTGAGGTCGGGCAACGGGACGCGCGGATAGCGGTCCTCGTGCCGCGCGTACACGTTGTCGACACCGAGGCGGTCCAGCAGGTCCCCGGCGAAGGTGTCCCGGCCGAGCACCATCCAGGGCCGGCGCCAGATCGGTACGACCGCGCTCGTGCGACGGCCGGTGGGCACCGGCTCCGCCCACGCCGCCTCCGCCTCGTCCAGCCAGCGCGGCCGGTCCCGCGCCCCGCACGCCCGCAGCACCCGCTCCAGCTCGCGGAAGGCTCCCGGCAGGTCCCGTACCTCGGTGACCAGGACCTCGGCGCCGGCCGCGCGCAGGGCGGTCAGGTCGGGCTCGCGGTTCTCCTCCTCGTTGGCGACGACCAGGTCGGGGGCGAGCCGCAGGACGGCGTCGACATCGGGGTTCTTGGTGCCGCCGATCCGCACGACGTCGAGGTCCGCCGGGTGGGTGCACCAGTCGGTCGCGCCGACCAGGACGCCGGGCAGCGAGAGCGCGACGGCCTCGGTGAGCGAGGGTACGAGGGACACGACGCGCGGGGCGGCACGGCCCGGGTCAGTGCCTGCCAACGTTGTGCCGGTCCTCCACCGCGTCGATGTGGTCGGCGAGCTCGACCACGATCACCCGGGTGTCCGGCACGGTGGCCCGCCACCGGTGCCGCACGCCGCCCGTCAGGTACATGGTGTCGCCGCGCCCCAGGCGATGGGCGCGGCCCTCCGCCTCGACCTCCACGGCTCCGTCGACGACGTACATCAACTTGTCGTTGCGGAGCTGGAGTTCGCGGCCCTCGTCGTGGTCGCCGGTGAACTCGGTGGCGTGCAACTGGTGGTGACCGCGCACCAGGGGGCGTACGCGCGCCTCGTGGGCGTACACGGCGGCTTCGGCGCGCACGACGTCCACGCTGCACGCCGGGTCGGCCGCGGCGAGCAGTTCGACGGCGGTGGTGCCGAGCGCGTCGGCGACCCTCTCCAGGGACGTCCTGCTGGGGCGGGCGCGCTCGTTCTCGACCTGGCTGAGAAAGGGCACCGACAGGCCGCTGCGTTCGGCCACGACGGCGAGGGTGAGGTCGAGCGTGCGGCGCCGCCGCCGCACTGCCGCGCCCACCCGCAGGGGCTGTTCTTTGTGGTCGCCCATCGTTTCGGCTCCCTCCCTCGCGTCGTCGGTCGCTTCTACGGTCAGTGCTTCGGCGCACCGCTTCTGAAGAGTTGTTTGCACCCTACGCATGTTCGGCAAACCGTTTCACGCACCCGTCACATCGCCGACACGTGGAAGGTGGGTGGGGGCTACAGTTCGCGCCAATAGAGGAGCTGGCCCGTTTCGCCGGGTGCCGCGCCCTCGCTCGGCACGAAAAGGCTGACCAGCAGGGCCGGATGCCCGTCCGGGTCGGTGAGCAGCGTCGTGGAGGGGTTGGCGAAGGCCCGGCTGCCGCCGTGGGTGCGCACCGTCAGCGGGTCCGCCCTTCCCGTCACCGGATCGTAGGCATACGTCCGCCAGCTTCCGAAGTCCTCGCGCCACCGCTGTCCCTCTATCAACACCAGCCTCGTTCCGGCGAGTTGGACGGTCGAGCGGTCGCCTATGTTGCCGCTCGTGCCCCACGCCTCCAGTGCCCGGTCCAGGCGCTGGTCGGACTCGGCGTGCCAGGTCGTGAAGTCCGTGAGTACGGCGCGGAGTTGGCGGTCGGTGTCGCAGTCCGCCCGGTAGTGGCCGGTGAGTGAGACCGTGCCGTTCCGCACGGCGGTGATGTCCGGCGTGCCCTCGGCGCACGGCGAGAGAGTGCGCGGGGCGTCGTAGGCACGGTCGGCGTGTCCGGCCAGCAGGGCGCCGAGATCGGCGTAGCCGCGTACCGCGATGTGGTTGTCCGGATCCTTCTCGTACGCCAGTACGTAGCCACCGGCGCCGTCGAGGGCGAGGGTGGGCTGGCTGGTGCCCGCGCCGAAGTCGTGGCGGCGGGTCCAGGTCCGCAGATCCGTGGAGGTGGCGAGGGCCGAGTGGAAGCGGCCGTCGGCGAGGGTCGAGTGGTAGACGGCGAGATAGGTGCCGTCCGGCGCCTGGGTGATCTCCGCGGTGTCCATGGTGCGCCCCGAGTCGTCGCGCACCCCGTACGCGTGGCCGTCGGCGTCGCGCACGTCGCCGGCCAGGGACACGAGCCGCGTCATGGCGGCGGAGGCGGGCGCCGGTTCGGCCCTCGGCAGCGCGGTCGTCACCGTCACCAGGAGGAGGGCGCCGAGGAGGCGGGCGCGGAGCAGGGATCGCACGGGGTCTCACAGGAACGCGGGAGAGGGGGAGCCGAGCGTACGGACCCGTGGCGGGCCCCGGGAACTCCGCGAGGGGTGGCCTTCGCCACACGGGGCACAGGCCCCGCGCGACGAAGGTCCACCCCTCGGCGAACCACCGGCGCCCGCCGGCGTCGAGGAAGGCGACGGTGCACCGCCGCCCGGACTACTGCGGAGTCATCCGCTCCACCATGTCGGGGTGCTCCTTCAGCCAGGCGGCGACGGCGTCCTCCTCCTGCCCCTGACCACGGTCCTTGATCTCGGCCTCCAGGCTGCCGAGTTCGTCCTCGCTCATGGTGAAGTTCTTGATCCACTCGGTGAGCTGCGGATACTGCTCGGGGAACTTCCTGCTGGAGATGGTCCGGATCGTGTTGCCCTCGCCGAACAGCTTCTTGTCGTCCGCGAGCTTGGTCAGCTCGTACTCGCTGTACGCCCAGTGCGGCGACCACAGGACGACCGCGACAGGCTCCTTCTTGGCGTACGCGCGCTTCAGCTCGGCCAGCATCGCGGGCGTGGAGCCGTCGACGACCTTGTACTCCTTGTCCAGGCCGTAGCCCGGCAGCACCTTCGTCTTGAGCAGGTTCATCTCGCCCGTGCCCGGCTCGATGCCGATGATCTTCCCTCCGAAGGTGTCACCCTTGCCCTTGAGGTCCGCGAGGGACTTGACGTCCTTCACGTAGCCGGGGACGGCGATCTCCAGAGAGGTCGGTTCGTACCAGGTGCCGAGGTCTCTCAGGTCGTTCTTGTGCTGATCCCAGTAGTTGGCCTGGGCGTACGGCAGCCAGGCGTCGAAGTTGAGGTCGAGATCACCGGAGGCGAGGCCCGTGTAGACGGGGCCGACATCCATCTGCTTCAGGTTCAGCGTGTAGCCGCGCCGTGCCAGGACGTTCTTCCACAGGTAGGTGACGGCGACGTCCTCGTCCCAGGGGAACCAGGCGACGTCCAGCGCGCGCTTCGTCTCGGCGGCGGCCTTGCCGGACTCGACGGGGGCGAGCTTGTCGACGACGCCGGGGTTCTTCTTCAGCCAGGCGCGCACGGCGGCCTGCTGCTTGCCCTGGCCGGCCTTGTTGATCTCCGACTCCAGGCCGGTGAGCTGCTTCTCGGTCATCTTGAAGTTCTTGAGCCACTCGCCGACGACCGGGTTCTCCTTGGCGAAGCCCGTGCGGGAGAGCGTGTGCACGCCGTCCCCCGAACCCCAGGCACCCTTCGGGTCCTTGAGCTTCTTCAGGTCGTAGTCACTGTACGCCCAGTGCGGCGACCACAGCGTCGTGACGATCGGCTCCTGCTTGGCGTAGGCGCGCTTCAGTTCGGCCAGCATCGCGGGCGTGGAGCTGTCGACGACCTCGTACTCCTTGTCGAGCCCGTACTCCTTGAGGACCTTGGTCTTGAGCAGGCCCATCATTCCGGCGCTGGACTCGATGCCGGTGATCTTGCCGCCGAACTCGGCCGCCTTGCCCTTGAGGTCGTCCAGGGAGTCGACGTCCTTCATGTACGAGGGGACGCTCAGCTCCAGCGACGTCGGGCCGTACCAGGAGCCCAGGTCGTCGAGGTCCTTGCCGTACTTCTTCCAGTACTCCGCGTGGGTCGTCGGCAGCCAGGCGTCCGTCTGGAAGTCGATGTCGCCCTGGGCGAGGGAGGTGTAGAGGGGGCCCGCGTCGAGCTGCTTCGTCTCGACCTCGTAGCCGCGCTGCTCCAGGATCTCCTGCCACAGGAAGGTGGAGGCGATGCCCTCGTCCCAGGGGATGTAGCCGATGCTGATCTTCTTGCCCTGGCCGACGTCCTTGCCGTCGGCGGCGGTGGAGGTGGAGTCCGTGCCGCCGAAGATTCCCATGCCGCCCGCGACCAGCGCGAGCACGACGACACCGATGACAGCCACGGACGGGCGGGGCCGGTAGGACCAGATCTTCAGGCCCTGGGCGGCGCGCAGCCTGGCCGCGGCACGGCGGCCGAGCGGGGAGACCTGGGTGCCCAGGGCGCTGGTCATCCGGTCGAGGTAGATCGCCAGGATGACGATGGCGACGCCCGCCTCGGAGCCGAGGCCGACGTTCAGCTGGCCGATGGCCTGGTTCACGTCGCCGCCGAGGCCGCCGGTGCCGACCATGCCGGCGATGGCGGCCATGGACAGGCCCAGCATGATGACCTGGTTGACGCCCGCCATGACGCTGGGCAGGGCCAGCGGGAGCTGGATGCGCAGCAGGGTGTCGCGGGGGCTGGTGCCGAACGCGTCGGCGGCCTCGACCAGTTCCTTGTCGACCTGGCGGATGCCCAGCTCGGTCATGCGGACGCCGGGGGCGAGCGCGAAGATCAGGGTGGCGACCATGCCCGCGGGGGCGCCGGTGCCGAAGAACAGGATGGCCGGGATGAGGTAGATCATCGCGGGCAGCGTCTGCATGAAGTCGAGAACGGGGCGTACGACGCTGCTGACCCGGTCGGAGCGCGCCGCCCAGATGCCCACGGGCACCGAGATGACGAGCGCGATGATGGTCGCCACCAGGACGAGCGAGAGGGTCACCATCGCGTCCTCCCACAGTTCGAGGGAGTCGATGAACGCGAATCCCAGGAAGGTGAGGACACCGGCGGACGTGCCGCGCAGCCAGAACGCGATCACGGCGAAGATGCCGGCCAGGAGCAGCGGCTGCGGGGCCTGGAGGACGGCGTTGATGCCGTCGTAGGCGCCGTCGAACACGGTCTTCAGGAAGTCGAAGAGCCACGCCATGTGATTGAGCAGCCAGTCGACGGTGTCGTTGACCCAGTCACCGAAGGGAATCCTAGGCACCGGCGCCCACCGCCTTCGCGGACTCGTCGCGCGGAGCCGCGCAGGGCGTGGGCTCGGCCTGCTCGTCACCGAGGAAGCTGATCAGCCGCTGCCGGGGTATGACGCCGACGAGTTTCCGTCTCGTGTCGAGCACGGCGACCGGGTGCGTGAGGCGCGCGCTGATCGCGCACACGTCGTTGAAGGACGTGTCGGGCATGACCGTGTCGCAGGCGCAGTCCGCCTCGTCGCCGCGGAGGTCGGTGTCCATGACGGACTCCGCGGTCAGCACGCGGGAACGGTCGACGTCCTGGGTGAAGGAGGCGACGTAGTCGTCCGCGGGGCGCACGAGGATGTCCTCGGCGGTGCCGATCTGGACGATGCGGCCGTCGCGCATGACGGCGATCCGGTCGCCGAGCCGCATGGCCTCGTTGAGGTCGTGCGTGATGAAGACGATGGTCTTCTTCAGCTTCTTCTGGAGCTCGATCAGCTGGTCCTGCATGTCACGGCGGATCAGCGGGTCGAGTGCGCTGAACGACTCGTCCATCAGCAGCAGGTCGGCGTCGGTGGCGAGCGCGCGGGCCAGCCCCACGCGCTGCTGCATACCGCCGGACAGCTCGTCGGGCCAGGACTTCTCCCAGCCGCCGAGACCGGCCAGCTCCAGGGCCTTGGCGGCGCGCTCGTCACGCTCGGCGCGCGGCACGCCCTGTACGCCCAGGCCGTACGCGGCGTTCTCCAGGACACTGCGGTGCGGGAAGAGCGCGAAGTGCTGGAAGACCATGCTGATCTTCTTCGCCCGGACCTCGCGCAGTTCGCGGCCGCTGAGCCCGGTCAGGTTCTGGCCGTCGAAGCGCACCTGGCCCCCGGTCGGCTCCAGCAGCCCGTTGAGCATGCGCAGCAGCGTCGACTTGCCGGAACCGGACAGGCCCATCACGACGAAGATCTGGCCGGGCTCCACCGTGAACGAGGCGTCGATCACCGCGGCGGTGGTTCCTTCGGCGCGCAGGTCCTCACGGTCCGCCCCCTGCCGGAGTCGCTCCATCGCCTCTTCGGGTCGTCTGCCGAACACCTTATACAGATGCTCGGCCTCTAGCCTGGATGACACGTGTGCCTCTCGTCCGGAGGGTGTGAGCGCTTCGACGGTGGAGCGCGTGAACGTCGGTTGAACGACAGTCGAACGACGCGCCCGGCGTCGTTCAGAGGCGGCGCCTGCCCCCGAGCGTTCGAGGCAAACGCAAGAGTGGCCCAGGTCACTGTCGATGGCCTTCGCTGTCAGTGCCGTACGGCATGATGCGAGGCGTGACCAGACGCCTGATGCTGCTCGACACCGCCTCCCTGTACTTCCGGGCCTATTTCGGGGTTCCCGATTCGGTGAAAGCCCCGGACGGCATGCCGGTCAACGCCGTGCGCGGGCTGCTGGAGTTCATCGACCGCCTCGTCAAGGACCACCGGCCCGACGACCTGGTGGCCTGCATGGACGCGGACTGGCGCCCGCAGTGGCGGGTCGACCTGATCCCGTCCTACAAGGCGCACCGCGTCGCCGCGGAGGCCGAGACCGGCCCGGACGAGGAGGAGGTGCCCGACACGCTCTCCCCGCAGGTGCCCGTGATCGAGGCCGTCCTCGACGCGCTGGGCATCGCCCGTGTGGGAGTGGCGGGTTACGAGGCGGACGACGTGATCGGCACGTTCACCGGACGCGCCACCGGCCCGGTCGACATCGTCACCGGCGACCGCGACCTCTACCAACTGGTCGACGACAAGCGGGAGATCCGCGTCCTCTACCCCATCAAGGGCGTCGGCCTGCTCCAAATCACCGACGAGGCATGGCTGCGCGAGAGGTACGGCGTCGACGGCCCGGGATACGCCGACCTGGCGCTGCTGCGCGGCGACCCCAGCGACGGACTGCCCGGAGTTCCCGGCATCGGGGAGAAGACGGCGGCCAAGCTGCTCGCCGAGTTCGGCGACCTGGCCGGGATCATGGCGGCGGTGGACGACCCGAAGGCGAAGCTGACCCCGTCGCAGCGCAAGCGCCTCGACGAGTCACGGCCGTACGTCGCGGTGGCGCCCACGGTGGTCAAGGTCGCGGGTGACGTGCCGCTGCCCGACGTGGACGTGGCGCTGCCCCGCGTACCGCGCGCCCCGGCCGTGCTGGACGAGCTGGCCGTACGCTGGGGTTTGGGCGGGTCGTTGCACAGGTTGCTCTCGACTCTTCAGGTTTGACGTGTTAACTAAGGGGAGGTGCTAACTTAGGTAAGCCTTAGCTCGTGAACTGGGAGGCCGTCATGGCAGAGCGTCCGGAACGCAGGACCCCCGCACCGCACTCCGCGCACGTCGTGCGGACCGAGCGGCTCACCCCGCACATGCAGCGGGTCGTACTCGGCGGCGACGGCCTCGCGGATTTCAGCGCCGACACCTGCACCGACCACTATGTGAAGCTGCTGTTCGGCGCCGAGGGTGTCACCTACCCGGAGCCGTTCGACATGAAGGTCATCCGCGCGGAGTTCCCGCGTGACCAGTGGCCCGTGACGCGCACGTACACGGTGCGGCACTGGGACCCCGAACACCGCGAGCTGACCCTCGACTTCGTGGTGCATGGCGACGAGGGCCTCGCCGGCCCCTGGGCGGCGAACGTCCAGCCGGGCGAGGTCGTACGGTTCATGGGCCCCGGCGGTGCCTACGCGCCGGACCCGACCGCGGACTGGCATCTGCTGGCCGGTGACGAGAGCGCGCTGCCGGCGATCGCCGCCGCTCTGGAGGCGCTGCCCGACGGTGCCGTGGCGCACGCCTTCGTGGAGATCTCGGGACCCGAAGAAGAGCAGAAGATCAACTCGGTGGTGGACGTCGTCTGGCTGCACCGCGGCGACCGGCCCGCCGGTGAGGCGCTCGTCGAGGCCGTACGCGCCCTGGAGTTCCCCGAGGGCAGGGTGCACGCCTTCGTCCACGGCGAGGCCGGCTTCGTGAAGGAGCTGCGCCGGAAGCTCCGGGTCGAGCACGAGTTCCCCCGCGAGGACCTGTCGATCTCCGGCTACTGGCGCCTCGGGCACAACGAGGACGGCTGGCAGGCGTCGAAGCGGGAGTGGAACGCGCAGGTGGAGGCGGAGCAGGAGGCGTCCGCCTGAGGCGGTCCCGCCGCGATACCGACCAGCATCGACCCGGGCCCCCGAGTAGCACCGGCCCGGGTCCGGAGACGCGCCCGCCCGGACGCCGAGCGGCGCGGGGCCGCTTCCCGAGACACCCTCCCTGACCCAGCG
This sequence comes from Streptomyces sp. NPDC088747, assembly GCF_044751025.1. NCBI lineage: Bacteria > Bacillati > Actinomycetota > Actinomycetes > Kitasatosporales > Streptomycetaceae > Streptomyces > Streptomyces sp. NPDC088747. The sequence goes on along the minus strand of NZ_JBIVKZ010000022.1, from coordinate 82,796 downwards.
CACACCCGGACGCCGGCAGGCGCGGAGCCGGTTCCTGAAACACACCCTCGCTTACCCACGACACCCTCGCCCGAGAGCCAGGCGCGCGGGACCGGGAACTCGGAAGCGCTGGCCCCGACCCGGGACGAGGCGACCCTGGTCCCCCAGGGCGCGCTCCGGTCCCGAAAGGCGCCCAGCCGGTCCCGAAAAGTACCCGCCGCTCCCGAAGGGCACCCGCGCCTGACGCGGGCCGCCCCCGGACGTCCGACGGGGCGGGGCCCCACCCCGTCGGACGGGGACCCACACCGGCCCGCCGCCGGGCCACACCGTCCCCCGGTACGCCCCCGCACATCCGGATCGCCAGCCACAGTCGTACAGGCCGCTGGTGTGGGTGAGCAGGGCACGCAGGGTGAGGCTGTCGCCGTAGCCCGCGCCGCTCAGCAGGCCCGGGAGGTGCCCGCGGTGATCGCCGACGCGAGCAGCGCACCGCCGCGGCCGAGCACATCATCCCGCCCAGGGTCCGCAGACAGCACCCCACCCCACGGTCACCGCCCAGTTGAGCGAACCTACGTCGTCGGCGTACCGCACCCAGCCCGTCATCCCGGACGGCGCCATAAATGGAACCGCCAGGAAGGCCGCCGGCAGCAGCGGGACCGCGTTGACGCCGGTGATCGACTCAAGCTCCTGGACCAGTACCCATACACGCGATGTATCGCGATCCGTCTCCGTCGGCAAGGGCGTGAGGACTTAGGCCCGTCGCAGACATGGCCGCGTCACGCGAGCGAAACAGCCCCTCCCTAATTTCTGTCACCCGACAGGAATCCGCTCGCCCTCCGCGCCGAAGGCAGGTGCCACCGTGACGACCACCGCCCCGTCCAAAGTACGCCCCGACCCCCCGGACTCCCCCGGCGACCACTCCCTCGCCGAGTTCGGCTACCGCCAGGAACTGCACCGCAGCCTCGGCCGGTACGCCTCGTTCGCCGCCGGCTTCTCCTTCATCTCCGTACTGACGACCGTCTTCCAGTTCTTCGCCTTCGGGTACGCGTTCGGCGGCCCCGTCTTCTTCTGGACCTGGCCGGCCGTCCTGGTGGGCCAGTTGACGGTCGCCGCGTGCTTCGCGGAACTGGCCGCGCGCTATCCGATCTCCGGCGCGATCTACCAGTGGTCCTCCCGGCTCTCGAACCTCTCCTTCGGCTGGTTCGCGGGCTGGATCATGGTGATCGGACAGATCGTGGTGGTCGCGGCTGCGGCCCTCGCGCTCCAGATGGTGCTCCCCGCGATCTGGTCCGGCTTCCAGCTCGTGGGCAGCGACCCGGCACCCACCAGCGCCGACGGCGCGGCCAACGCCGCGGTCTTCGGGGTGATCCTGCTCGTCCTGACCACGCTGGTGAACGTCCTCGACAACCGGGTGATGTCCCTGATCAACCGGGTCGGAGTGACCGCCGAGATCATCGGCGCCGTTCTGATCATCGTGCTGCTGCTCACCCACTCCGAGCGCACCCCCGGCATCACCTTCCACACCGCCGAGGGCAGCACCGGCCTCCTCGGAGCGCTGATGGTGGGCTCCTTCATGGCGGCGTACGTCATGATCGGCTTCGACAGCGCCGGCGAGATGAGCGAGGAGACCCGCTATCCGCGCCGCACCGCGCCCCGGACGATCCTCACGGCGCTCGGCGCTGCGGGCCTGCTCGGCGGGCTGATCGTCATGGGCGGCCTGCTCGCGGCCCCGAGCCTCACCGACGGACGCCTCGGCCTTGAGGGCCTGAGCTATGTGCTGACCAGCACCCTCGGCGACGGAGTGGGCCGCGCGCTCCTCGCCGACGTGGTGGTGGCCATCGCGGTGGCGACCCTGGCGATCCAGACCGCCGCCTCCCGCATGCTCTTCTCGATGGCCCGCGACAGACGGCTCCCCTTCTCCGGCCGCCTCGCCAAGGTCAATCCGCGCACCGGCATGCCGAACGCCCCGGCCCTGGTCGTCGGCGTACTCGCCGCCGCCGTACTGCTCCTCAACTTCGCCTCCCCGGAAGCCTTCCTGGCCATCGGAACCACCTGCATCGTGATGCTGTACCTGGCGTACGCGATGGTCACCGGGCCGCTCCTGGTCCGACGACTGCGCGGGCAGTTCCCCGGCCCCGACGGCGTCGACGAGGAGGGCCGCCCGCTCTTCTCCCTCGGCCGCTGGGGCGTCCCGGTCAACGTGGTCGCCCTCCTGTACGGCCTCTTCATGACGGTCAACCTGGCCTGGCCGCGCGCCGCGGTGTACGACCCGGCGGGCGGGCACTGGTACTTCCAGTGGTTCACGCTGCTCTTCCTCGGCGCGACGCTCGTCCTGGGAGTGGCCTACCGGGCGTACAAGTCACGTACCGCGGTCCCGGAGACCGCCGAGGCGGTTCCGGCCTCGTACGCTTGACCAGGTGAGACGCAAATCCCGGATCCCGCCCTCTCCCCTGCCGCAGCGTGACGGGGTCGACCCCGTGCGGATCAGGCTGCCCGAGGGCGGGGGCTGGGCCACCGTGCGGGAGCACCTGGTGGAGCGGCTGGCGCCGCCGGCCGAGATGATCGACGGGATGATCGCCGACGGACTGATCGTCGGGGCGGACGGGCGGCCGGTGGCGTCCGACACGGCGTACGCGCCGGGGGCGTTCGTGTGGTTCCACCGGGAGCCGCCGGACGAGGAGCGGGTGCCGTTCGCGCTCGACGTCGTGTACCGCGACGAGCACATCGTGGTGGCCGACAAGCCGCACTTCCTCGCCACCACCCCGCGCGGCAGCCACGTCACCGAGACCGCCCTCGCCCGGCTGCGGCGGGACCTCGGCATCCCGGCGCTCGGCGCCGCGCACCGCCTCGACCGGCTCACGGCCGGGCTCCTGTTGTTCACGGTGCGGCCCGAGGAACGCGGCGCGTACCAGTCGCTGTTCGGCGCCAGGCTGGTGACGAAGGAGTACGAGGCCATCGCCCCGTACTCCCCGGGCCTCGCGCGCCCCAGCACCGTCCGCAGCCGGATCGTCAAGGAGCGCGGCGTGATGGCCGCCCGGGAGGTCGAGGGCGAGCCGAACGCCGTCAGCCTGGTCGAGTTGACCGACCGCCGCGAGGGCCTCGGGCGTTACCGGCTGACACCCGGCACCGGGCAGACCCATCAACTCCGGGTCCATATGAACGCGTTGGGCGTGCCGATCCTCGGCGATCCGCTGTACCCGGTGGTGACCGGGCCCGTGCCGGCCGGTGACTTCCGGCGTCCGCTCCAACTACTGGCGCGGAGACTGGAGTTCACCGACCCGGTCACGGGGCACGAGCACCGGTTCGTCAGCGGGCGGGTGCTGGAGGCCTGGGACTCGTACGACACCTGGGCGTCGCCGGGCCTCCTGGCGGAGACGGCTCAGTAGCCGCGCCACCAGCGCACGAACCGCTGCCAGGCGCCGAGCCGGTGGGCGGGCTCCGGCGTCGGGGCGGGCTCCGGCGTCGGGGCGGGCTCCGGCGCCACCGGCCGCGGGGCGGGCGCGACCGGCTCCGTGCGCTCGGTCGTGACCTGCCAGGTGGGACGCTGGCGCGGCATCGCGTGGAGGGCGGGCAACTGCGTGACGTCCTGGAGGGGTTTCGGCTCGAACCGCACCGGCAGCTCCACCAGGTGGCGTGACGACATCGACGCCCGCCAGCGCAACTCGCTCTCCTCGCAGTTCAGTTGCACATCGGGCACCCGCATCAGCAGGGCGTCGACACCGACGTCGGCGATGGCACGGCCGATGTCCTGGCCCGGACACTCGTGGGGGCCGCCCCCGAAGGCGAGGTGGGACCGGTTGCCCTGCATGTTGGCGGCGAGGTCCGGTCGTACCTTCGGGTCGACGTTGCCCGGCGCGATCCCGAAGAGCAGTCCGTCGCCCTTGCGGATGCGCCTGCCGCCCAACTCCGTGTCCTGCTTGGCGAAGTAGCCGAGGACCGCGCTGAACGGCGGCTCGTCCCACAGGGACTGCTCGACCGCCTCGGGGACCGTCATCTGGCCGCCGTTGAGCTGGGCGCGGAAGCGCGGGTCGGTGAGGACCATGCGCAGCACGTTGGCGATCAGGTTGGCGGTGGCCTCGTAGGAGGCGAGCAGCACCAGCCACAGGTGCTGGGTGACCTCGTCGTCGGTGAGGCGGGCGGGGTGGTTGATGAGGTGGCTGGTGAAGTCCTCCTCGGGCTGGGCACGGCGGCGGGCCGTCAGCCGGGACAGGACGCCCTGGACGTACTCGTTGCTGGCGATCGCGGTCTCGGTGCCCTTGAGCAGGTCGCGGGTGGCCTGCACGATGCGGTCGTTGTACTCCTCGGGCATGCCGAGGATCTCGCACAGCACGGCCATCGGCAGGTGCTCGGCGAACTGGCCGACCAGGTCGGCCCTGCCCTGCTCGCAGAACTCGTTGACCAGGCGCTGGGTGGCACGGTTGATGTGCCGCCGCAGGCTGCGGTGGTCGATCGTCGACATGGCTCCGGTCACCGCCCCACGCAGCCGCAGGTGCTCGTCGCCCTCGGCGTGGGAGCAGATGGGCTGCCAGGCGATGTGCGGTGCGAGCGGGTGTTCGGGGCCCGCCGTGCCGTCCTGGACCGCGGTCCACAGGCGGCTGTCGCGCGCGTAGTGCGAGGGGGTGCTCACCATGTGCAGGTTCTCGCCGTGGCCGAGCACCACCCAGATCGGCACGTCGTCGTGGAGCAGCACGGGGGCGACGGCGCCGTGTTCGGCGCGGAGTTTGTCGTAGAGGGCTTCCAGGTCCTCGGCCTCGGGTCCGTACAGCCGGCGCAGCCCGCCGGGGCCCGAGCCGTGGGCGGGGCAGCCGGGCGGCGGCTCGAGCGTGAGGTCGTTCATACCGGTCGGGGAGGGGGATTCAGGCGTCACGGTGATCGCTCCGAAACTGGTGTCTTGGGGGGTTTCTGCCGGTGAGGGGCCGGTCGTTCGTCGTTCCGTACGGGGCTCAGGCGCCCGACGGGGCCATCGCCAGCGAGTGCAGGAAGCGCATCAGCGTCATCAGGACGTCGCGGCTGGAGGCGCGGCGGCGTGCGTCGCACTGCACGATCGGGATCTCGTCGGCCAGGTCGAGCGCGGCCCGCAGGTCCTCGATCGGGTAGTCGGGCGCGTCCGGGAAGGTGTTTATGGCGACGACGAACGGCACACCGCGTTCCTCCAGGCGGCCGATGACGTCGAAGCTGACCTCCAGGCGGCGGGTGTCGATGAGCACGACCGCGCCGAGCGCCCCCTCGAAGAGGCCGTTCCACAGGAACCAGAAGCGCTCCTGGCCCGGTGTGCCGAACAGGTAGAGCACCAGTTGCTCGGTGATCGAGATCCGGCCGAAGTCCATGGCCACGGTGGTGGCCGTCTTGGTCTCGGAGCCGTAGTTGTCGTCGACCCCGATCCCGGCCTGCGTCATGGTCTCCTCCGTGGTCAGCGGTTTGATCTCGCTGACGGAGCCCACCATGGTCGTCTTGCCCACTCCGAAGCCGCCGACGATGACGATCTTCACGGCTGCCTGGGTGGTGTGCGGCAGATGGTCCTCGGCGCGAGGGCCCGTGATGGTGTCAGAGCTTTTGAAGTCCATGCATCACCGCTTCGAGGAGGGAACGGTCGGGGAGCGCCGAGCGGACGATCGGGGCGCGCGCCTGTACCAGTTCGGCCGCCAGCAACTCGGTGAGCAGGACGGTCACCACGCTGACCGGCAGGTTGAGATAGGCCGAGAGTTCGGCCACGGACAGGGGGGCCGTGCAGAGCCGGACCAGGGCCGACTTCTCCGGCTGGGCGTTGGGCGGCGGCGCCTCGGCGCGGGCCACGATCAACGTGACCAGGTCGAGGGCGGCCCGGTCGCCGCCCTCGGCCCCGCCGGTGAGCAGATACAGCCGCTCGGGGTTCTTCGGGTCCTGGCCCTCTTTCTGAGATCCCTCGTTCGGAGATCCCTCGTTCGGGGGTCCCCCCTGAGAGGGTTCTTCACTGGGCGGACCCTCGACGGGAGGTCCCGCCGGTTCTTCCTTGGGATAGCGCCGTCGGCGTTGCGGAGGAGTCATACGGTCTGCCCGTTGCGCCTCGGCGGACTCGTCAGATGGGCTCCGATCCGCACGACGAGGTCACGCATGCGGTTGCTCATCAGGCCGGGTTCGGCGGTCTGGTTGGCGAGGACCGCGAGGTAGGCGTTGGGCCCCGCCGACATCAGGTAGAAGTAGCCGCCGTTGATCTCGATGATCACCATGCGCATCCGGCCGTCGCTGTTGGGGATCTCGCTCGCGACGGCTCCGGCCAGGCTCTGCAGGCCCGCGCAGGCGGCGGCGACACGGTCGGCGGCGTCCGGGTCGCCGCCGTACCTGGCGATGCGCAGTCCGTCGGCGGAGAGAACCACGATCTGCTGGACTCCCGGTACGCCGTCGGCGAGTTCCTTCAGCATCCAGTCGAAGTTGGCGCGCTGCTGGATCACTTGAGGTCCCCTTCGTCGTCGGCCTCCACAGGGGCCGGCCTGGTGTCGGTGCCGGTCGCGGCGGCGGCCGGATCCGGATCGCCCTTGAGCCCTTCCATGAACGCCTCGACCCACAGGCCGGGTTCGGGCTCCTTCTCCTCCGGCACGGGTTCGGGCGACCACGTGGGCGCCGCGGCCTCGGCGGCCTCCGCGGCGGCCGCGTCCGCGCGGGCCTCGGCGATCCGCTGGCTGAAGGAGACCTTGACGCGACTGCGGCGCTGCGGCAGGCCGTTGGCCGTCCACTCGGTGACCTGGGGGACGTCGTCCTCCATGGCGCCGAGAGGGGTGGGGACCCGCGGGCCGGTGGTCGGGCGGCGCTTCTTGGGCTTGCGGTTGGGGCCCTCCACGCCGTCGGTGTCCATGGTCGGGACGGAGGCGATGCCGATGCCGTGCGCGAGACCGGGTGCGTCGTCGGTGGTGAGCATGGCGCGCGGCGCGACCAGGACGGCGCGGACACCGCCGTACGCGGACTGCCGCAGCGAGACCTGGAGGTTGTACATCTTCGAGAGCCGGCCGACGACGGCCATGCCGAGCCGCGGGTTGGCGCCGAGCGCGTCCATGTCGACACCGAGGGCGGCCTGCCTGAGCAGGTCCTCGGCCTTGTCGCGGGCCTCGTCGCTGAGGCTGACGCCGCCGTCCTCGATCTCGACGGCGATGCCGGTCTGCACCTCGATGGCGGTGACGTGCACCTTGGTGTGCGGCGGCGAGTAGCGCGTGGCGTTGTCGAGGAGTTCGGCGACGGCGTGGATGAGCGGTTCGACGGACACGCCGTTGACGGCGACCTCGACGACGTTGTGCAGCTCGATGCGGCGGTACTCCAGGATGCGGGACATCGCGCCGCGCAGCACGCTGAACAGCGGTACGGGCTCGGGCCACTGACGTCCGGGACGGCCGCCGCCGAGCACCGCGATGGAGTCGGCGAGACGGCCGATCAGCGCGGTGCCGTGGTCGATGCGCAGGAGGTCGTCGAAGACCTCCGGGTTGCGCCCGTGGTCCTCCTCCATCTCACGGAGTTCCTTGTTCTGCTGGTGGACGATCGCCTGGACGCGCCGGGCGATGTTGACGAAGGCACGCTGCGCGGAGTCGCGCATCGCTTCCTCGCGGTCGATCATCTTGAGCACGCTCTTCAGCAACTCGCGCTGCGGAGCGGACAGTTCGGGCAGGTCGGGATCCGTCTCGGGGAGGGTGCGGATCACTTCCGCCGGAGACGCTCCGGCGTGCAGCCGGTCGAGCGCGACAGGGAGGATCTCGTGGGTGAAGTAGAGGATCTCCTGGTCGTGGGAGGCGACGCGCTGTTCGAGATATGTGGTGCGGTGCGCCAGATCGAGGCGCAGATCGCGGGCGACGCGACCGCGTCGTACGGCTTCGGCGCCGACCGCGATGATCAGGAGCGTCGCGATGGTTCCGCACCAGCCGACGGCGGCCCGGGCCGGGTCCGTCACCACGGCGACGGCGGCTCCGGTCACCGCGGCCATCGCTATGGCCGGCAGCAACAGCACGCGCGCGTAGGGAAGTTCGCGGCCACCGGGAGGCGATTGAACACTCACCATGTATGCCCTCTAAGACAAATCGACTGGGGGATCGGGGAGTTTTGCGGGGAAACGGCATGGATCAAACTGAATCTTCGGAACTTTTGGGAACAAGCGCACGAATACATCTCAACTCGGTGCGCTGCGGGCGAGCTTAGTCCGACCGGATCATCGCCGTGTCATATTCAGCAAGCACCTGAAATCGCCCAGGCGACAGGAGTACCCTCTGCCCATTTATACGCTGTGATGTCGTTCGCACACGGTGCGTAATGGCGTACGGGCGTGCGAAACCCGTGTCCCGAGCGAGCCCGGAGCGGTCAGATCCCGGCGATGCGCAGCGCCGCGTCCGCGGTGGCCTCGGCGAACGCCGACACCGGCCGTTCCGGATCGGAGCGGTGCACGAGGATCACTCCCTCGATGAGACTGAACAGCAGGTCCGTGCGCAGCGCCAGCTCACCCTTGGCGAGCGCGCCACCCGCGCCCGTCGCCGCGAGCAACTGGCGGTAGGTGTCCTTGAGTTCGGCCCGTACGGCGTGGAACCCCGCGAAGCGCTCGGTGCGCACCTCGGGCAGCAGATAGAGCCCGCCCAGATTGTGCGGCCCGCCGCAGAGCAGCTCGACGTCCTTGCGGCACAGCTCCCAGAGCCGCTTCTCGGCCGGGGCCGTGTCGTCCGCGAGGAGTTCCCGGGCGAGGGTGAGCGAGGGCGTGACCGTGGACTCCAGGAGCTCGGCGAGCAGCTCCTCCTTGCCGGAGACGTAGTGGTACATCGACGCCTGGCGCATGCCCGCCCGCTCGGCGACGGCGCGGGTCGTGGTGGCGGCGTACCCCCGGGTGGTGAACAACTCGGCGGCGGCGTCGAGCAGTTCCTCGCGCGGCGACAGACCACTGTCCGGCCGCTGATCCGCCCGCGGCCGGCCGACCCGTCGTCCACCACCGGTTCCCATGTGTTCGATCCTCGCACACGGGGTCACGCGACGATCACCGTGAGGGATCGGTAACCGGACGGCAACGCACGGGACACGGCTTCGACCCTCCCCGCTCCTAATTTCTGTCGGGCGACAGAAATCACCCGGAGCCGGAGGTCCCGCGATGGCGACAGCAACCCCGTACGGAGCTCGCGCTCACGCCCGCTCCCAGGACGGCACCCGCGCCGGGGCCATGCCCGTCGTCCCGGCGAGCGACTGGCCCGCGCCGCCCTGCGAGGCCGGCCACCTGGTGTGGGCGGAGACGGTGGCGGGCGGCAACTACACCCACCGGGTGCTGGCCCGCGGCACCGAACTGCGCCTCACCGACCTGACCGGCGACGCCTGCGCGCACCTGCTCCTGCACGTCGCCGACCGCCCGTGGGAGCGGCTGAACGTGGCGGACACCGTCAAGGTCCAGTGGAACGCCTACCTGGGCGAGGGGCGGCTCCTGCTGTCCGACCAGGGCCGCGTGCTCGCCTCGCTGATCGCCGACACCTCCGGGCGGCACGACACGCTGTGCGGCACCTCCACCCTCGTACGGAACACCGAGCGGTACGGGGACGGGACGCCGCAGTCCGCGTCCCCGGCCGGCCGCGAGCTGTTCAAGCTGGCCGCGGCCAAGAACGGGCTCGGGCCGCGCGATCTGCCGCCCTCGCTCTCCTTCTTCCAGGGTGTGGAGGTACGCGACGACGGCGTGCTCGACTTCACCGGCTCGGCCGGCGCGGGCGGCAGCGTGACCCTGCGCGCCGAGCAGGACGTCATCGTGCTGATCGCGAACGTGCCACATCCGGCCGATCTCCGTGCGGAGTACGTGAGTTCACCGCTGGAGGTGCTCGCCTGGCGCTCCGCGGCGACCGGGCCGGGCGATCCGCTGTGGGAGGCCACGCCCGAGGGCCGCCGCGCCTTCCTGAACACCGCCGAATTCCTCGCCGCGAGGGGGCTCGCATGAGCACGCGCACGGTCACCGTTCCCGCCCGCGCCGCCTGGTCGGCCGTCGTACCCGAGGGCGGCACGCTCACCATCACCGACCTGTACGGCAACCAGGCCGTCGACTTCCTCGTGTACGACGCCCACGACACGGCCGTCCGCTACAGCGCGCCCGACACGATCCAGGCGCGGGGCGGCCTCTTCCTCACCACGGGCAGCGTGCTCATGTCCAACGAACACACCCCGCTGATGACGGTCACCGAGGACCAGGTCGGCCGGCACGACACGGTCGGCGGCGCCTGTTCCAAGGAGTCCAACACCCTCCGGTACGGCCATCACACCTGGTCGCAGCACGCCTGCGTGGACAACTTCCTCGCGGAGGGCGCCCGGTACGGCCTGGGCAAGCGGGACCTGGTCTCGAACATCAACTGGTACATGAACGTGCCGGTCGAGAAGGACGGCGCCCTCGGGATCGTCGACGGCATCTCCGCACCGGGGCTGAGCCTGACGCTGCGCGCCGAACGCGATGTCCTCGTGCTGGTCTCCAACTGCCCCCAGATCAACAACCCTTGCAACGGCTTCGAGCCGACGGCGGTGGAGATGACGATCGCCGGGCCTGCCTTCGAGACCGACGGATCCGCCTCCACGATGGGAGGTCCCCGCGCATGACCTTCGACACGCTGCTCGTCGCCAACCGGGGCGAGATCGCGGTGCGGATCATCCGGACGGCCCGCGAACTCGGCCTGCGCACGGTCGCCGTGTACGCGGACCCCGACCGCTCCGCACCCCACGTCCGGCTCGCCGACGAGGCGGTGCGTCTGGGCCCGGCACCCGCCAAGGAGTCCTACCTCGACGCCGACCTGGTCCTCAAGGCGGCGAAGGACACCGGCGCCGGGGCGATCCACCCCGGCTACGGCTTCCTCTCCGAGGACGCGGCCTTCGCACGCCGCTGCGAGGAGGCGGGGATCGTCTTCGTGGGCCCGACACCGGAGCAGTTGGAGCTGTTCGGGGCCAAGCACACGGCGCGGGCCGCGGCGGAGGCGGCGGGGGTACCGATGGCGCCGGGCACCGGGCTCCTCTCCGGCCTGGAGGAGGCCCTGTCCGAGGCCGGGCGGATCGGCTATCCCGTGATGCTGAAGGCGACGGGCGGTGGCGGCGGTATCGGCATGTCGGCCTGTCGGTCCGCCGACGAACTGACCGGTGCCTGGGAGAGCGTGCAGCGGGTCGCCGCGGCCTCGTTCTCCTCGGCGGGGGTGTTCCTGGAAAGGCTCGTGGAACGCGCCCGCCATGTCGAGGTGCAGGTCTTCGGAGACGGCCGGGGCCGCGTCGTCACCTTCGGCGACCGTGACTGCTCGCTCCAGCGCCGCAACCAGAAAGTGCTGGAGGAGGCCCCCGCACCCGGTCTCCCGCCCGCCGTTCGCGAGCAACTCACCACGGCGGCACGCGACCTGTGCGAGTCGGTCGACTACCGCTCGGCCGGAACCGTCGAGTTCGTGTACGACGCCGCCCGCGAGGAGGCGTACTTCCTGGAGGTCAACACCCGTCTCCAGGTGGAGCATCCGGTCACCGAGGAGATCTACGGGGTCGACCTGGTCGCCTGGATGCTGCGCCTGGCCCGCGGGGAGTCGGAGGTCGTACGGGACCCGGGGACGCCGCGAGGTCACGCCGTCGAGGCCCGGGTGTACGCCGAGGACCCCTCGCGCGAACACCGGCCCAGCGCGGGCCTGTTGACCCGCGTCGAGTTCCCCCCGGACGTCCGCGTCGACGGCTGGGTGGAGACGGGCACGGAGGTCACCACCTCGTACGACCCGATGCTCGCCAAGGTCATCGCGTACGGGACGGACCGGGCGCAGGCGCTGGAGCGGCTCGGCGCGGCACTGGCCGGCACCCGGGTCGACGGCATCGAGACAAACCTCGGGCTGGTCCGCGCGGCGCTCTCGGAGCGGTCGTTCAGGGCGGCCGAACACACGACGGCGACGCTCGCCGGGGTCGTGGACCCGACGCCGCGCGTGGAGGTCGTGACCGGCGGGACGCTCACCACGGTCCAGGACTGGCCGGGCCGCACCGGCTACTGGCAGGTCGGGGTGCCGCCGTGCGGCCCGATGGACGACCTGTCCTTCCGCCTCGGCAACCGGGCCCTCGGCAACGACGAGGGAGCCCCCGGCCTGGAGTGCACGCTCCAGGGACCGGCCCTGCGCTTCACCCACGCCACCACCGTGTGCGTGACGGGCGCTCCGGCCCCGGTCGCCGTGGACGGCACGGCGGTCGCGCAGTGGGAGCCGGTCACGGTGCCCGCGGGGGCCGTTCTGGAGATCGGCGCCCCCGCCGAACACGGCCTGCGCACCTACGTCCTCTTCGCGGGCGGCGGCCTGGACGTGCCCGCGTTCCTCGGCAGCGCCGCCACCTTCACCCTCGGCCGGTTCGGCGGCCACGGCGGACGGACACTGCGGACGGGTGACGTGCTGCACGGCGGATCGGCGTCCCCGGGCACGCATCCCACCGCTCCCGTCCCCGCCGAGGACCGGCCGGTCCTCGGCGCGCGCTGGCACGTCGGGGCCCTCGAAGGCCCGCACGCGGCACCGGAGTTCTTCACCGAGGAGGACATCCACGACTTCTACGCCGCCGACTGGAAGGTCCACTTCAACTCGGCGCGCACGGGCGTACGACTGGTCGGTCCGAAGCCCCGCTGGGCCCGCAAGGACGGCGGCGAGGCGGGACTGCATCCCTCCAACATCCACGACACGCCCTACTCGGTCGGCGCCGTCGACTACACGGGCGACATGCCGGTGCTGCTCGGCCCGGACGGCCCCTCGCTCGGCGGCTTCGTCTGCCCGGCGACGGTGGTCAGCTCGGAGCGCTGGAAGCTGGGCCAGCTGCGCCCCGGTGACACGGTCCGCTTCACGCCGGTCGCCGAGGACGGCTCGCCGCGGGCCGCGATCGTCGACGGCGGCGTCCTCGCCCGGGACGGCGACGTGACGTACCGGCGCAGCGGCGACGACAACCTGCTGGTCGAATTCGGCCCCATGCAGCTGGATCTGGCGCTGCGCATGCGGGTGCACGCGCTGATGGAGGCGGTCGCCGACGCGGCGATCGCCGGCGTCACCGACCTCACCCCCGGCATCCGTTCCCTCCAGATCCAGACGGACCCAGGCCGGCTGCCACAGCGCGAACTCCTCGCGTCCGTACGGCAGATCGTCCTGGCACTTCCCCCGAGCGACCAACTGGTCGTGCCCTCCCGCACGGTCCACCTCCCGCTCTCCTGGGACGACCCGGCCACCCGTGAGGCGATCGCCCGCTACATGGCGGGCGTCCGCGACGACGCGCCCTGGTGCCCGTGGAACATCGAGTTCATCCGCCGCGTCAACGGCCTCGGCTCGGTGGACGACGTCTACCGCACGGTCTTCGACGCGGAGTACCTCGTACTGGGCCTGGGCGACGTCTACTTGGGCGCTCCGGTGGCGACACCGCTGGACCCGCGCCACCGCCTGGTGACCACCAAGTACAACCCGGCGCGCACCTGGACCGCCGAGAACTCGGTGGGCATCGGCGGCGCCTACCTCTGCGTCTACGGCATGGAGGGCCCCGGCGGCTACCAGTTCGTCGGCCGTACGACCCAGGTGTGGTCGCCCTGGCAGCAGCGGGGCGCGTTCCAGCCCGGCTCACCCTGGCTGCTTCGCTTCTTCGACCGCGTCAGGTGGTATCCCGTCGAACCCGGTGAACTGCTCGATCTGCGGGCCGACATCATCTCCGGCCGCTTCGTCCCGCGGATCGAGGAGGGTGAGTTCTCCCTCGCCGCGTACGAGTCCTTCCTCGCCGAGAACGCCGACTCCATCGGGGAGTTCCGGGCCCGGCAGGGCGACGCGTTCGCCGCGGAGCGCGACGCGTGGGAGGCGGCGGGCGAGTTCACCCGGGCGGAGGCAGTCCCGGCGTCCACGGCTCCCGCGGCCGAGGTGACCGTCCCGGCGGGCGGTCGCCTGATAGAGGCCGAGTTCGCCGCCTCTGTATGGCAGTTGAATGTCCGACCCGGCGACGAGGTGACCCTCGGACAGCCCCTCCTCGCCCTGGAGGCCATGAAGATGGAGTCCAGGGTGCCCGCCCCCATGCACGGCGTGGTGACCGAGATCCTCGCGAAACCCGGCGACCAGGTGGAGGCGGGCACCGCACTGATCGTGCTGGCCCCCGTCCCTTGAGTCCCACCGGCCGGTCCGCAGTCGAGCACGCACGAGACCCCGCGCGAGGAGTACAGATGTCGTCCCGCACCCTGACCCCCACCCTGACCCGCGCTCGAAGGGCGTACGCCCGCATCGAGGAGGTCGGCCGCCCCGAGGTCTGGATCGACCTGCGCCCCCGGGCGGAGGTCGAGCAGGAGGCGCGCGCCATCGACGCTCGGGTCGCCGCGGGCGAACACCTCCCCCTCGCCGGCAGACTCCTCGCCGCGAAGGGCAACATCGACGTCGCGGGCCTGCCGACCACCGCCGGCTGCCCGGCGTACGCGTACACCCCCGAGGAAGACGCCCCCGTGGTCGCCCGCCTCCGCGCGGCCGGCGCGATCGTCCTCGGCACCACGAACCTGGACCAGTTCGCCACCGGCCTGGTCGGCACCCGCTCCCCGCACGGCGCCGTACGGAACGCCCTCGACCCGGCCAGGATCAGCGGCGGCTCCAGCTCGGGATCGGCCGTCGCCGTGGCCCTGGGAATCGTCGACCTCGCCCTCGGCACCGACACGGCGGGCTCGGGCCGCGTGCCCGCCGCCTTCAACGGCATCGTCGGCCTCAAGCCGACCCGCGGCCTGGTCCCGACGGCCGGCGTCGTTCCCGCCTGCGCCTCCCTCGACTGCGTGACCGTCTTCGCCCGCACACTCCCGGAAGCCGAACAGGCCCTCGCGCACATGGCCGCTCCGCCGGGCCGCGCCCTTCCACCCCTCCCCCAGCGAACGCCCGGCCCATGGCGCGTGGCGGTCGCCTCCCCGGCGCAGCTCGGCGAGCTGGACGAGGGCTGGGCGGCGGCGTACGAGGCGGCGGTCGACCACCTCCGCTCGGCGGGAGCCGAGTTGCGCACTCTCGACCTCAGCCCCTTCACCGAGGCCGCCGCGATGCTCTACGAGGGCGCGTTCGTCGCCGAGCGTTACACCGCGGTAGGAGGCTTTGTCGACAAGTTGATCAGCGAGGGCGGCGCCGGACTCGACCCGACCGTCGCCGGGATCATCACCCGCGCCCGGGACATCCCGGCCCACCAGCTCTACGCCGACCAGGAGCGCCTGGCCGTCCTCCGGGCCGACGCCCTCGCCCAACTCGGTGACGCGGACGCCCTGTTGCTGCCGACGACCCCGGGGCATCCCACCCTCGCCGAGGTCGCCGCCGACCCGCTGGGCGCCAACGCGCGCCTGGGCCGCTTCACCAACTCCACGAACCTCTTCGACCTGGCGGCGGTCGCGGTGCCCGCGGGAACCGTGTCCGGGCTGCCCTTCGGCGTGATGCTGATCGGCCCGGCGTTCACCGACGAGCGCCTCGCCCGTGTCGCCCGCCTACTCCAGCCGCGGCTGCGCGTCGCCGTGGTCGGCGCCCACCTGTCGGGCGAGCCGCTCAACGGCCAACTCCTCGCATTGGGAGCCGAGTTCGAGCGAGCCACCAGCACGGCGCCCGTCTACCGGTTGCACGCGCTGTCCACCACTCCCCCGAAGCCGGGTCTCGTCCACGCGGGAGCCGACGGAGCCGCGGTCGAGGCCGAGGTCTGGCAGCTCCCCGCCGAGGGCCTCGGCGGCCTGCTCGCCGGACTCCCCCGCCCGATGACTCTGGGCCGCGTCGACCTGGCGGACGGCACCCACGTGCCGGGCTTCCTGTGCGAACCGGCCGCGCTCGAAGGAGCAAGGGACATCACCGAGTACGGCGGCTGGCGCGCCTACCTCCGTACCCGATCGTGAACGCGCCTCGCAAACAAGGCAGTTCGGGTCCGGGCGCGTCCGGGCGAGGCCCGGTTGACTCGGTCCAGGATAGCCTGTTCCACTGAA
Source organism: Streptomyces sp. NPDC088747 (assembly GCF_044751025.1). Lineage (NCBI taxonomy): Bacteria > Bacillati > Actinomycetota > Actinomycetes > Kitasatosporales > Streptomycetaceae > Streptomyces > Streptomyces sp. NPDC088747. The sequence continues at coordinate 66,925 of NZ_JBIVKZ010000022.1, read as the reverse complement.
GCCATGCGCCCTCAGCCGCGGCTGGTCACCCGCGACCACATCGACTTCGGTCGTGTGTGGTCGGCGGCGTGTAGTGCCTGACGAGAACCCACGCCTTCTCCGTCACCGCACGACACCTCCGCACAGCTGAATCGAGGCCGCATTCCCATGCCCGTCGAGTTCCTCGGCATAGCCGCAACCAACGATGGCTCCGAAGTCACCGCGCGCAGTGGCGTCTCCTTCGACAGGGAGTACACGCTCCGGCTCGCCCGCGCCCACGAGGACCACGGCTGGGACCGGGTCCTGTTCGCGTACGGTTCGGGATCCCCCGATCCGTCCCCGGCCGCCGCGTACATCGCCGCGCGTACGGAGAAGCTGCAGATCCTGGTCGCCCACCGCCCGAACGTCTCGTACCCCACGTTCGCGGCCAAGACCTTCGCGACGCTGGACCACATCAGCGACGGCCGCCTCGCGGTGCACTTCATCACCGGCGGCAACGACCACGAGCAGCAGCGCGAGGGCGACTTCCTCACCAAGGACGAGCGGTACGCCCGCACCCGCGAGGCCATCCAGATCATCAAGAAGGCGTGGACCTCGCACGAGCCCTTCGACCACGAGGGCACGCACTACCGCTTCAACGACTTCGTCAGCGACACCTTCCCCGTCCAACAACCGCACCCGCTCGTCTCGTTCGGCGGCTCGTCCCCCGCGGCGTACGAGGCCGGTGGCGCCGAGGCGGACATCTACTGCCTCTGGGGCGAGCCGCTGGCCCAGACCGCCGAGCAGATCGAGTCGGTGAGGACCGCGGCCAAGGCGGCGGGCCGCACGGACGTGCCCAGGATCCAGGTCGCGTTCCGCCCGATCATCGCGCCGACCGAGGAACTGGCCTGGGAGAAGGCGTACGACACCCTCGCGAGGATCAAGTCCCGTAGGTCCGGTGGACTCCTCAACCGCCGCTACCCCGTGCGGAACCCGGAGAACACCGGCTCCCAGCGTCTGCTGGCGGTGGCCGCCGAGGGCGACCGCCACGACCGCGCCCTGTGGAGCCCGACCGCGGCGGAGACAGGCGGCGCGGGCAACTCCAACGCCTTGGTCGGCACCCCCGAAACGGTCGCCCAGGCCCTCCTCGACTACTACGACCTGGGCGTCGACATCCTCTCCGCCCGCGGCTACGACCTCCTCGACGACGCCATCGACTTCGGCCGCCACGTCATCCCGATCGTCCGCGAGGAGGTCGCGAAGCGCGACAGGATCCGTGGAGACGTCAGCCCCTCCGACGCCTGAGAACAATCAGCCCCTCCGGCGTTTGAGGAGCGGGGCCTGGGGCGGAGCCCCAGAAAGACGGGCAGGGTAGGGGCGGAGGGGGCGAAAACTCCCGCCACCCCACCCAAGCCCCCCACCAGCACTCACCCCACCGACGAATACGCCACAACCCCCCGCAACAGCCCGTCAACCGCCTTGCGCGCGTTCTTCGCGACCGTGGAGTCCGCCGCCCCGGCCACCGGCGCCGCCGCCGAGATCTGCCCAAGCACATCGATCACCTGCTTGCACCACCGCACGAAGTCCCCCGCCGGCATCTCCGCCTCACGCAGCACCGCGTCGAGCCCCTTGCCGGAAGCCCACTCGTACGCCGCCCACGCGAACCCGAGATCCGGCTCACGCTGACCGACACCCTCGGTCTGGGTGATCCCGAAGTCCTCCTCCAGCGCGTCCAGCCGCCCCCAGATCCGCACCATCTCACCGAGCGCGGCCTTCGCCTTGCCGGACGGCACCTTCGGCGCCATCGCGTCGTCGGCGACCCGCGACTCGTACACCAGAGCCGAGACGCACGCCGCGAGTTCGGGCGGGGTCAGGCCCTCCCAGACACCGGCACGCAGGCATTCGCTGGCGAGCAGGTCGAGTTCGCCGTACAGCCGGGCGAGCCGCTTGCCGTGCTCGGTGACCTCGTTGCCGCGCAGGTAGTCGAGCTCGGTGAGGAGCGCGACGATCCGGTCGAAGGTACGGGCGATGGTGTTCGTCCGGCCCTCGATACGGCGCTCCAGCTGCGAGGTGTCCCGCAGCAGCCGGTGGTAGCGCTCGGCCCAACGGGCGTGGTCCTCACGGTCGTTGCACCCGTGGCAGGGATGAGCCCTGATCGCCGTGCGCAGCCGGGCGATCTCACGGTCGTCGGCGGCCTCGGCCCGCTTCTTGCGATGCCGGTCGGTGACGATGTGCCCGGCCTTGGTGCGCAGCGCGGACGCCAGATCGCGGCGCGACTGCGGCGAGCGCGGGTTGAAGGACTTCGGGATCCGCATCCGCTCCAGCGCCTCGACGGGCACCGGGAAGTCCATCGACGCGAGCCGCTTCACCTGGCGCTCGGCGGTGAGCACCAGCGGGCGCGGCCCGTCGTGCTGCTCGAAACCCCGATGGCCGTTCGACCTCCCGGCCGGCAGTCCGGGGTCCAGCACCAGCGCGAGCCCCGCGTACTTGCCGGTCGGGACGTGGATGACGTCGCCGGGCTTGAGCTTCTCCAGCGCGACGGCCGCCTCGGCACGCCGCTGTGCCGCTCCCTGCTTGGCCAGGTCGGTCTCCCGGTCCTTGAGCTCGCGGCGCAGCGCCATGTACTCCTCGAAGTCCCCGAGGTGGCAGGTCATGGACTCCTTGTAGCCGTCGAGCCCCTCCTCGTTGCGCTGCACCTGCCGGGAGATCCCGACGACCGACTTGTCGGCCTGGAACTGCGCGAAGGACGTTTCGAGCAGTTCGCGCGAGCGGTGCCTGCCGAACTGCTCGACCAGGTTCACCGCCATGTTGTACGACGGCTTGAAGCTGGAGCGCAGCGGATAGGTGCGGGTGCCCGCGAGTCCCGCGAGGTGGTCGGGGCTGATGCCACGCTGCCACAGCACCACCGCGTGGCCCTCGACATCGATGCCACGGCGTCCGGCGCGACCGGTCAGCTGGGTGTACTCGCCGGGGGTGATGTCGGCGTGCTGTTCGCCGTTCCACTTGACGAGCTTCTCCAGCACCACCGAGCGGGCGGGCATGTTGATGCCCAGCGCGAGGGTCTCGGTGGCGAACACGGCCTTGACCAGGCCGCGTACGAACAGCTCCTCGACGATCTCCTTGAACGTCGGCAGCATGCCCGCGTGGTGGGCCGCGATGCCGCGCTCCAGGCCTTCCAGGAACTCGTAGTAGCCAAGGACGTGCAGGTCCTCGCTCGGGATCGTCGCCGTGCGCTCCTCGACGAGTTCGCGCACTCTGACGCGCGCCTCGTCGTCGTTCAGCCGCAGACCCGCGTACAGGCACTGCTGGACGGCGGCCTCGCAGGCCGCGCGGCTGAAGATGAACGTGATGGCGGGCAGCAGCCCTTCGGCGTCCAGGCGTTCGATGACCTCGGGCCTGCTCGGCGTCCACACCCGCGAGCGCTGTCTGCGCTCGCGCTCCCGGTCCGCCTCGCGCATCGCACGGCCCCGCTTGCGGTCCTGGTAGGACGGGCGGCTCGCCTCCATCCGCGCCAGCCGCGTGAGGTCGGGGTTGACGGCCTTCTTGTGGCCCTCCCCCTCCTCGAACAGGTCGTACATCCGGCGCCCGGCGAGCACGTGCTGGAACAGCGGCACGGGCCGGTGCTCGGAGACGATCACCTGGGTGTCGCCGCGGACGGTGTCCAGCCAGTCGCCGAACTCCTCCGCGTTCGACACCGTCGCCGAGAGTGACACCAGGGTCACCGACTCGGGGAGGTGGATGATCACTTCTTCCCAGACGGCGCCCCGGAACCGGTCGGAGAGGTAGTGCACCTCGTCCATCACGACGTAGCCGAGACCGAGGAGGGTCTGCGAGCCCGCGTACAGCATGTTGCGCAGCACCTCGGTGGTCATCACGACCACCGGAGCCTCGGAGTTGACGCTGTTGTCACCGGTGAGCAGGCCGACCTTGTCCGCGCCGTACCGGCGGCAGAGGTCGGCGTACTTCTGGTTGGAGAGCGCCTTGATGGGCGTCGTGTAGAAGCACTTCTTGCCCTGCTGGAGGGCGAGGTGCACGGCGAACTCACCGACGATCGTCTTGCCCGATCCGGTGGGCGCGGCCACCAGCACACCCTTGCCCGCCTCGAGCGCCTTGCAGGCCTCGATCTGGAAGGGGTCGAGGCCGAAGTCGTACATCTCGCGGAAGCCGGCGAGTGCGGTGGCCTGCTCGACAGCGCGCTTCCGTGCTGCCGCGTACCGCTCGGCCGGGGAGAGTTCCTCTGTCATCGTGCTTTCGAGACTACCGGCAGCCACTGACAACACAACGATCAATATCCGGATCCACACCCGCGAAACCCGAGGGTCCCCGCAGCTCAGGGAATCGCCACCCGCACCGCGCCACGCACACACTCAGCCGTCAGCGGCAGCGGCCCCAGCGGCTCCCCGTCCGCGTACCCCGTGACGCCGTCGGCGGCCAGCGCGACCCTCGCCGCCCGGTACACGGTGACCTTGGGGTGGTCGAGATGCGTGCCCCGGTAGACCTTCGGGAACACCTTCAGCAGGGTCATGCGGCCGCAGTCCCCGACCACCGTCACGTCGAACAGGCCGTCGTCCAGTTCCGCGCCCGCGCAGATCTTCATGCCTCCGCCGTACGACGGTCCGTTGCCGACCGCGACGAGCGTCGCCTCGATCTCCCGGACCTCGCCGTCGTCCAGCGTGATCCGGTACGAGAGGGGCCTGAAGGCGGCCAGTTCGGCGAGCATCGCGAGGTCGTACTTGATACGGCCGACGGGCCAGCGCATCCGGTTGCCCCGGTCGTTGACCCGGGAGTCGAAGCCGGAGGCGAGGACGGTGCCGAACCAGCGGCCGCCCACCCGGCCGAGGTCCACCGCACGCAGCCGTTCCGTCTTGAGAGCCTCGGCGATCACCCGCCCCGCCGCCGCCGGATCGCGTACGGGCAGGCCCAGGGCACGCGCGAAGTCGTTCCCGGTGCCCACGGCGACCAGGCCGAGCGGCGTCCGGGTCTCCGCGACGGCCTGGAGGGCGAGGTTCGCCATGCCGTCCCCGCCGACGGCGACCAGGGCGCCCGTCCCCTCCGCCACTGCGGCACGCGCGCGCGTGAGGGCGTCCTCGGCGTTCTCCCCGACGACCGTACGGACGGAGAATCCCGCCGCCCGCAATGCGGAAGCGGCCGGCTGCGCCGCGTGGGCGCCCCGGCCGCGTCCCGCGGTGGGATTGACGAAGAGGGTGATCTCGCTGGTCACGAGCCCGACCCTATGATCTCTTCGCGGTTCCTCAGGTCACGTCGTCATAACCGTTGACCCGGTCCTTGCTCGCCTGCTCCGGCAGCGCGGCCCGGCTGGCCGACACCGTCTCGACCTCGCCGATGGCCTCGGGAGTGAGGTCCAGCTCGGAGGCCTCGTCGTCGGCTGGTCCCGAGGCGTCGCGCCGGCGCCTGCGCCGGTCGTTCAGCAGCGAGAAGGCGACCGCGCCGAAGTACAGGATCCAGATCGGCCCGGCGAGCGCCAGCATGGTCAGCGGGTCGGTGCTGGGGGTGGCCACGGCCGCGAAGACCGTGATGCCCATGATCATGGCGCGCCACCAGCTGAGCATCCGCCTGCCGGTGATCGCTCCGGTGAGGTTGAGGAAGACCAGCAGCAGCGGCAGCTCGAAGGAGAGTCCGAAGACGAGCACCATGCGCGTGACGAGGTCGAGCAGATCGTCCAGCGGCAGCAGGTTGGACGTGCCGGACGGTGTGAAGTCGAGCAGCACCTTCGCCGTGGTGGGCAGCACGGTGTAGGCGAAGTAGGCGCCGCCCAGGAAGAGCGGGGCGCCGGTGCCGACGAACGCGTAGGCGTACTTCTTCTCGTGCCGGTGCAGTCCGGGGGCGACGAAGCCCCAGAGCTGGTAGAGCCAGACCGGCGAGGCCAGCACGACACCGGCCATCAGCGACACCTTCAGCGCGAGCGTGAAGGGGGTGAGCAGACCGTTGATGGTGATCTGCGCGCACGGTTCGGTGGACGTCGACTTCGCCAGTTGCTCGAAGCTCTGGTCACAGCCGACCGAGTCGAGGATCGGTCTGGTGATGAGATTGATGATGTCGTTGTAGAAGAAGGCGGCGACGACGGTGATCGCGACGATGGCCAGCATCGCCTTCGCAAGCCGGTTGCGGAGCTCGCGAAGGTGCTCCGCGAGGGGCATCCGCCCCTCGGGATCCTTCTCCTTCTGGCGGGCAGGCTTCAGCAACCCACGTTCCCATCTCGTGCGGAGGGCCGGAGGTCACCGGCCCTGCGTCAGCGCTTGGTCGTCGAGTCCGTCGGCTCGGTGACCGGGCGGGAGCTGGTCACGTCGCCGGGCGCGGCCTGGATGGTGCGCTGAGCCGGGGGCTGCTCGTCGGTGGCCGGCGGGGCGGCCGGGGCGGCGGCCGTGTCCTGGCCCTCCGTCTTCATGGCCTTGGCCTCGCTCTTCAGGATGCGCGCGGACTTGCCGAGCGAGCGCGCCATGTCCGGAAGCTTCTTCGCGCCGAACAGCAGGATGATGACGACGAGGATGAGAATGATCTCGGGAGCTCCGAGCCTTCCGAACATAATTCTTTACCTTCTCACCGAGGCGGCATGGAATGGGGGCTGTCCGATCGGTCGGACATGTGTCCGATCGTCGCGCTGACAGCGATCGTAACGCTCAGGGGTAAACGCGAGGCAATCCCTGTGCGTACTCCCAGTTCGCGACCCGCGCCTCGTTTATCGGGGCCGCGACCAGCAGCGTACCTGCCGATACCGGAAAGGTGACAGGGCGAAAGCCACTCGGAGCGCGGTGGACCCCCGACTCACAGCGCGTCCACAGAGCGAGCCGTGGTCACGGCCGAGCGCTCCAGGTCCTCGGCGGCCCTGCCTATGCGGTCTGCGGAATCGGCGACCTGCCTGCCCAGACGCTCCGCTTCGAGGAAGACACGGACAGCGAGCACGCCGATGACGGCGATTCCCAGGAAACCCACAGCGACAGCGAACATCGGCCAGAACATGACGCCGACCCTAGACGACGCCGACGTCGCCCGGGCACCGCCCCGGTCACTCCTTCAGGACCCGCGGACCCGCGGGCCCTCGGACACGCAGAGCCTCAGACCCTCAGACCGTCGAGTGCAGACGCAGTGTCCGCACTCCGCCCCCGGTGAGGAGTTCGACGATGCGTTCACCGGCGGGCTTGCGCACGGCGGCGTCGCACTCCGGGCAGGTGAAGGAGTAGAAGGTGGTACGGCTCGATCCGCCGATGGCCAGCATCAGGGCGCTCGCGCCGAGCTCGAACTCGGCTCCGCAGTCCGGGCAGCCGGCCCGGAAGACCGTCTCGACCACCCTCCTCATACCGGCGAAGGCCGTGACGACGGACATCTCGGGGCCGCCCGGGGACGCGGACGCGACGGCCCGGCCCGAAGCACCGGCAGTCCCCGCCGCCCCTGCCGTCCCTACCGCACCGGCCGTCCCCGCCCCACCGGCGGCCCCCGCCGCACCAGCGTTCTCCGATGCCCCGGACATCGCACCGGACATTGTCGACGTCGACGTGCTCAAAGCCCCTGCTCCTGCCTGTCGTACGGCCCGTCCTGTACTCCCTGAAGCCCGTCGTAGGCCGCGAGGGCCTCGCGGGCCGCCAGCTGGGCGCTGTCCGCGAGAGCCTGCGGTGACACGATCCGGCCGTCCCGGCCCAGCCGCAGTGCCAGCCGTCGCAGCGAGGTGGGATCGGGAGTCCGCAAGGTGATACGCAGCCCGCCGTCCGCGAGTTCATCCGCACTGTCGTGCGGGTAGTACTCCGCGACCCAGCGCCCGCCGGGACCCACCTCCACGACCACCTCGGGATCCTCCGCCGCCGGCTGCACCAGCCCTTCGGAGAGGTCCCGCATCTCGATCTCGGGCGGGGCGGACGGCTCGTCCAGGATGCGGATCTCGGCGACCCGGTCCAGCCGGAAGGTGCGGCGCGCCTCGGAGCGGCGGCACCAGGCCTCGACGTAGGTGTGGCCGACGCTGACCAGCCGGATCGGGTCGATCTCGCGCTCACTGAGCTCGTCGCGCGAGGGAGAGTAGTAGCGGATCCAGAGTCGGCGGCGCTCGGAGATGGCCCGGTCGACGTCCGCGAAGACGCCGCCCTCGGACTCGAAGGTGACCGAGAGCCGGGAGGAGGCTCCGGCCGCCTCCCCCGAGGCGGCCTCCACCTTGGCGGTGGCGCGCAGCAGCGCCTGCCGGTCGCCCTCGCGCAGTCCGGGCAGGGTGGACACCGCGCGGGCGGCCACGAGCAGCGCGGTCGCCTCGTCGGCGGCGATCCGCAGCGGCTCGGCCGCGTCCGCGCCGAGCGCGCCCGGGTTGCGCCACCAGATCCGGTCGCCGTCGGTGTCGATGTCGAGCAGGTCGCCGCCGCGGAAGCTGGTCCCGCACAGCGGCAGCACGTCGAGGTCGGAGATCAGCTCGTCCTCGGTGATCCCGAAGGCCCGCGCGACGTCGCTGACGCGGGCGCCGGGGCGCTCGCGCAGATAGGTCACCAGGGAGAGCATCCGCCGGGTCTGGTCGATCGCGTTCGTGGGCCTGGCCGGTTTTCCTGCCACTTTCCTACGTCCCCCTCAGCCCTTGGCCACGGCGCGCAGCCGGTCCACGACATCCGCCCGCAGCTCGGCCGGTTCCAGGACCACCACGTCGGGCCCGAACTCGACCAGCCAGGCGTCCAGACCGTGCCCGTACGGAATCTCCAACTCGTCCCAGCCGCCGTCCAGTTCCCGTACGGAGACGGCCTTGGCCCGCAGCGGGTAGCCGGCGCCGGTGCGCAGCCGGATCAGCGCGGAACGGTCGGCGATCTCGCCCGCCCAGCCGGCGACGGTCTCGCGGACGGTGACGACGTCGGGCACCTCGGCCGTGTAGCGGCCCGACCTGGTGCGGACCTTGCCGGTGATCCGCGAGAGCCGGAAGACACGCTCGGCCCCGCGGTCGCGGTCCCAGCCCGCCAGGTACCAGTGGCCGCGCCAGCATTCGAGGGCCCAGGGCTCGACATTGCGGGGTTCGGGGCGTGCGGCGGTGGCCTTGCGGTAGTCGAAGGCGACCGGGCGGCGGTCGCGGCAGGCCAGCATCAGTGGTTCGAAGGCCGCCTCGTGCACGGGGATGTGCGGTTCGAGCGCGCCGTGCGGCTCGTAGGGGTCGACGTCCTCGGGCAGGCCTGCGGCGCGCAGTTTCTGGAGGGCGCCGCTCGCCGCGCCGGCGAGGCGGGCCTGCTGCCAGACCTTGGCGGCGAGTCCGAGGGCGGCGGCCTCCTCGGCGTCGAGCGTGATGGCGGGCAGGCGGTTGCTGTCGCGGCGCGCGAGATAGCCGACCTCACCGTCGAGGTTCTCCACCGTCTCGATGACCAGGCCGAGTTCGCGCAGATCGTCCTTGTCCCGCTCGAACATCCTGTTGAAGGAGTCGTCCGAGCTCGCCTCCAGATAGGCCTCGATGGACTCGCGGAGTTCGCGCTTGCTGAGCGGCCGCCGTGTCCCCAGCAGACACAGCGCGAGGTTCATCAGCCGCTCGGCCTTGGCAATGGCCATCGACGCCCTTCCTATGATGCTTCCGACCGATGACCGTACCGCTCCGACGTGTCCGGACAAAAGCCGAGGGCCCATGCCCGAACAGGCATGGGCCCCAAATGATCAAGTTCGGTCAGACCTCGCCGGAAGACGCACGAAGATCAGACCGCGACCTGGTCGATCAGACGGCGACGAGATCGCAGACGAAGATCAGCGTCTCGCCGGGACCGATGCGGCCACCGGCGCCGCGGTCGCCGTACGCGAGGTGCGCGGGGATGACCAGCTGGCGACGGCCGCCGACCTTCATGCCCTGCACGCCCTTGTCCCAGCCACTGATGACCTGGCCGACGCCGAGCTGGAACTCGAGCGGGGTGCCGCGGTTCCAGGAGGCGTCGAACTCCTCGCCGGTGGAGAAGGCAACGCCCACGTAGTGGACCTTGACGAAGTCGCCGGCCTTGGCCACCGCCCCGTCGCCCTCCCAGATGTCCTTGATCTCGAGGTCCGCCGGGGGCTCGCCGCCCGGGAAGTCAATCTCGGGCTTCTCGATGCTCACGTCTCTAGCTCCTGCTTGTTCGCGTAAAGGCCTTAAGGCAGTACCGACAGTCTCACATCCCCGAGGGCGTTACATCTTCGCCAGGATGTCGACCGAGAACACCAGCGTGGAGTCCTTGCTGATACCGCTTCCCTCCGGCGGGCTGTCGCCGTATCCCAGGCTCGGCGGGACGACGATCAGGACGCGGCTGCCGACCTTCTTGCCCGTCAGACCCTGCGCCCAGCCCTTGACGACCTGGGTGAGCGAGAACGACGTCAGAGCGTCCCTGCCGTACGTCGAGTCGAACTCCTTGCCGGTGTCCCAGAGAACGCCCTCGTACTGCACCAGGACCGTGCTGTCCGCCGCGAGTTCCGCGCCGTCGCCCTCGATGACGTAGTTCGCCACGAGCTTCGTCGGGGCGTCCGACTTCGGTACGTCGATGGAGGGGGCCTTGCCGTCGGTGTTCGTGCCCACCTTCGGCAGGGCGGCGTCGTCCTGTGCGACCGTCTTGCCCTTGGCGGAGCTCTTGGAGTTGAAGGTGTCCTGGATGTCGACGACGAACACCAGGGTGTCGGTGCCCTTGATGCCCGCCTGCGTGTTCCCCTCCGTGCCGTAGCCCCAGGTCGGCGGCACGGCCATCTCGACGCGGCTGCCGACCTTCTTGCCCGCCAGGCCGTAGCGCCAGCCGTCGATGATGCTGCCCTGGGCGAGCTGGATGAGCAGCGGCGTCTTGCGGTCGTAGGAGTTGTCGAAGACCTTCGCCGTCGCCCAGACCTGGCCCAGGTAGTGCGCCTGGACGTAGTCGTTCTCCGCGACCGCCTTGCCGTTGCCCGCGATGACCGTCTTGACGGCCAGGTCCTTCGACGGGTCGCCGCTGCCCTTGGCGACGGTGGGCTTCTCGCCGAACTTCGCGCCCGCCGTGATGGCCGGCAGCGGACCGTCGACGATCTTCGGCGGCGGCGCGGCCGAGGCGCCGGCGGAGGCCGAGGCCGACGGGCTGCTGCTGGACTCAGCCGTGTCCGACTTGTCGTCACTGCACGCGGCGAGTGTGACGAGTCCAGCGGGTACGGCTAGAAGAAGTGAGCGTCGGCGCACGGTGGGGGCCCTCGTTCGGTCGATCTTGGTTGATGGCGTGCGCGCTACCTTACTGACGTTTGGCCGGCGTCCGGGGTTCCGGCCCGCCCCGGATTCCGGCCGGAGGTCCGGGGGTTGTCCCCCCGAACAGCACTTTCGACATGAGAAGGGCGCCGTACGGAAAAACGTACGACGCCCTCTTCGTGTTCCGGATCGGACCCGGAACACTTCGCTCACATTCCGGCGATCAACTTCTCCACCCGGTCGTCGACACTGCGGAACGGGTCCTTGCACAACACGGTGCGCTGCGCCTGGTCGTTGAGCTTGAGGTGCACCCAGTCGACCGTGAAATCCCGGCGCTGTTCCTGAGCGCGCCGGATGAAGTCGCCGCGCAATCGTGCCCGAGTGGTCTGCGGGGGCACGGACTTGCCCTCGAAGATCTTCAAGTCGTTGCAGATCCGGGCGGCTTGGCCCTTCCTCTCCAGGAGGTAGTAAAGGCCGCGCCGACGGTGGATGTCGTGGTAGGCGAGGTCTATCTGCGCGACGCGCGGGTTGGACATGGTCATGTTGTGCTTCGCTCGGTAGCGCTCGATGAGCTGGTACTTCATGACCCAGTCGATCTCGGTGCCGATCCGGTCGAGGTCCTCGGCCTCGATCGCGTCGAGCGTGCGGCCCCACAGTTCGAGGACCTGCTCGACGGTTCCGGTGCGGATGCCGCGGCGCTCGACGAAGTCCACGGCCTTCTCGTAGTACTCGCGCTGCACGTCGAGGGCGGAGGCCTCACGGCCGCTGGCCAGGCGCACCTTGCGCCGGCCCGTGATGTCGTGGCTGACCTCGCGGATCGCCCGGATCGGGTTCTCCAGGGTCAGGTCGCGCATCACCGTGCCCGCCTCGATCATGCGCAGCACGAGGTCGGTGGCACCGACCTTGAGGAGCATGGTCGTCTCGGACATGTTCGAGTCGCCGACGATGACGTGCAGCCTGCGGTAGCGCTCGGCGTCCGCGTGCGGTTCGTCGCGGGTGTTGATGATCGGCCGGGAGCGGGTCGTCGCGGAGCTGACGCCCTCCCAGATGTGCTCGGCGCGCTGGCTGACGCAGTACACGGCGCCGCGCGGAGTCTGCAGCACCTTGCCGGCGCCGCAGAGGAGCTGCCTCGTGACGAGGAACGGGATGAGAATGTCCGCGAGCCGGGAGAACTCCCCGTGCCGGGCCACCAGATAGTTCTCGTGGCACCCGTACGAGTTGCCCGCAGAGTCGGTGTTGTTCTTGAACAGGTAGACGTCGCCCGCGATTCCTTCCTCGTGCAGGCGTCGTTCTGCGTCTACAAGGAGTCCTTCGAGAATGCGCTCGCCGGCCTTGTCGTGGGTGACCAGTTCGGTCACGTTGTCACATTCGGGAGTCGCGTATTCCGGATGTGATCCCACGTCGAGATAGAGGCGGGCACCGTTCCGCAGAAAGACATTGCTGCTGCGGCCCCATGACACGACACGGCGGAAGAGGTACCGCGCCACCTCGTCGGGAGACAGGCGGCGCTGTCCCCTGAACGTACACGTGACGCCGTACTCGTTCTCCAGCCCGAAAATGCGGCGGTCCATGACTGAACATTACGCCCGATCCCCTGAGCGCAAACGGGGTTCGACGGCACGGTTTGGATCATTTTCCGATGAGACCGCGACGACCGCCGTGTTCCCGGTAGCTGCGAGGACCCGCCCCGTGGCCAGCAGAACCACCAGTGCGGCGGCTCCCGCGGCCCCCGGTACGGCGTAGCCCCACACCGCTCCGCCCCACTCGACGACAGGGCCCGCGAGCCCCGTTCCGACGGACGCTCCCACGGTGAACGTGGTCACAAGCCAGGAGAACGCCTCGGTGACGGTGCCCTTGGGGGCGTGCCGGTCGACCAGCACGAACGCGCAGGCGATGCACGGCGCCAGGAAGACCCCGGCGAGCGCGGTGAGGGCCGTCATGGCCACCGGACTCGGCACCAGCGTCAGTGGCACGTAACACACCGCCAGGAGCGCCACGAGCAGCCGCAGTCGCCGTTCGGGCGCGCCGGTCCACTGCCGCGCGCCGTACACCGTGCCGCCGACGAGCGCCCCTAGGCCGATGCCCGCCATCAGCCATCCGTAGACCGCGTCCCCGCCGTGCCCGTCGGAGTACGACACCGCGGCGACGGTGATCGAGCCGAGCGCGATCCCGACGAACAGGAAGGCGCCGAGCAGGGCCACGAGCCCCGCCGAACGCAGGGCCCCGAGCCAGTGCGCCTCCCGCGGAGCCGAGCGCCACGCGCGCGAGGGCGCCGACACGACCACGGAGAGGGCGCCCAGGACGCCGATGACGTTCAGGACAAGCAGCGCGGCCTCGGCGGACCAGAGCGCCACGCACAGCGTCACGAGCAGCGGCCCGACGGTGAACATGATTTCCTGCGCCACGGCGTCCATCGCGTACGCGGTGTGCACCTGCCCCTCCTTGCGCAGGACGGAGGGCCACAGCGCCCTGAGGCCGCCCTCCAGAGGGGGCGTGAAGAGCCCGGCGACCACCATGGCGGCGTACGCGAGCGCCAGCGGGTCCGTGCCCGAGAAGGCGAAGAGCGCCATCCCGAGGGCCGAGACGAGCGCGGCGGGCAACTGGACACGCGGCTGCCCGTAGAGGTCCACGAGCCGCCCGAGCAGCGGTTGCCCCACGGCGTTGGCGATCCCGTACACGGCGGCCAGTCCACCGGCCAGGCTGTACGTGCCGCCCTCCGCGCGCACGAAGAGGACGACGGCGATGGCGGCGGTCGCGTTCGGCAGCCGCCCCGTGAGCGTGCCGACGAGCAGCCTCGCGGCATGCCTCGCCCGGAGGATCTCCAGATATCCCGCGGCCATGACGCGCCCTTCCGTAATCCCGAAGCAGTGGAGGTTTTACGTATAACCTCCTCTCCCATACGTACCATGTGCGCAGTCCGCGAGTCCATACGAGGGAGCAGGTCGACGGTGGCACGAGGTAGCACGCGCCCCACGAGCCGGGACGTCGCCCAGGCCGCCGGCGTCTCCCAGGCCGCCGTCTCGCTGGTGCTGGGCGACAAGTGGCGCGGCCGGGTCTCCGAGGCGACGGCCGGACGGGTGAGAGAGGCCGCCCAGGAGCTCGGCTACCGGCCGAACCTGGCCGCCCGCAACCTGCGTCTGGGCCGCACCCGTACGGTCCTCCTCGTGGTCCCCGCCCTGACCACGGAGTTCTTCGCCGGCGTCTACACGGGCGCCGCCCGAGTGGCGGCCGAACACGGCTTCGGAGTCGTCCTCTACCCCTCCCCCGAGGGCATCGGCCCGGCCCGCGACCCCTTCGGCTCGGCTCGCGCCGCCCTGGACGGCGTGATCGCCTCCTCGATGGCCGCCGACGCCCTCACCGCGATCCGCGGCGACCAGCTCCCCCTGGTCATGCTCGACAGCGACCCGGAGGGCAGTCTGGGCGCGGCGACCGTCAACCTCGACATCAGGGACGGCGTACGCCAGGTCGCCGAACATCTCCTGGCCCTGGGCCACCGCCACTTCCTGCACCTGGCGGCCGACATCCCCTCCTGGACCTTCGAGGTACGCGCCCAAGAACTCGCCACCCGCCTTTCCGAGATCCCCGGCACTCACCTCCGTACAGCCCGCGCCCCCATCTCCATGGAAGGCGCCCTCGAAGCCGCCGAAACGGCCCTGGCGGCTCCCGGCCCCCGCCCCACCGCCCTGGTCTGCGACGACGACAAACTGGCCGCCGGCGCCTACAAGGCGGCCCGCCGCCTGGGCCTCCGCATCCCCGACGACCTCTCGGTCACCGGCCTCGACGACCTGGCCCTGGCCAGAGCCATCGACCCCGAACTCACCACCGTCCGCCTCGACGCCGAACTCTTCGGCGAACAGGGCATGCAAGCCCTCCTGGCCGTCCTGGAAGGCCGCACACCCCCCCAGGACGACATCCCGGTCACCCTGGTGGTACGAGGCTCCACAGCCCCACCGGCCGCCGCGACTGCGTAGGCACCCCGCGGCTCCACGCACCGCCGGCCGGAATCCCACGGAAGGGGCCGGGGGGCCGGTACATCAAATGCCCGTCGCGTACGTGGTCACACCGCCGCCAAGCCCCACAACAAACCAAGGTGCCCATCGGCGACGGGCGGATGTACCGGCCCCCCGGCCCCGACCCACAACGCACCGCAGCACCACAACGCACCGCCCCCCACCGCCCCGCACCGCCGCCCCCAGAACCGCCGCGAGCCCCGGCCGACAAGGCCCGGGGCACGCGCAGCGACAAGACGAAGCAAACTCACTCGTCGTCGTCGGGATCCTCCGCCTCGGTGGCGGTCGACGCCCCGTCCGCCTCCAGCAACCGAGCCAGCTGCCGCCCGACAATCCGCTTGAACTTGCGCTGCTGCGGCCGCGTACGGTCCAGGATCGCGACCTCCAGCCGCTCCGCCGGAATCTCCCGCTCCCCGCCGTTCGCCTCGCGCGACAGCGCCTGCACGGCCAGCTTCAACGCCTCGGCCAGCGACATGCCGTCCTCGTGGCGCTGGTCGAGATAGCTGCTGATCTGCTCGGCGCTGCCACCCACCGCGACCGACCCGTGTTCGTCCACGATCGACCCGTCGTGCGGCAGCCGGTAGATCTGGTCACCCTCGGGGGTGTCCCCCACCTCGGCGACGACCAGCTCCACCTCGTACGGCTTCTCGGCCGCGCTGGAGAAGATCGTGCCCAGCGTCTGGGCGTAGACGTTGGCGAGACCGCGGGCGGTCACGTCGTCGCGGTCGTAGGTGTAACCCCGCAGATCGGCGTAGCGCACACCACCGATCCGCAGGTTCTCGTACTCGTTGTACTTGCCGGCGGCCGCGAAGCCGATCCGGTCGTAGATCTCGCTGAACTTGTGCAGCGCGCGGGACGGGTTCTCGCCGACGAACACGATGCCGTCGGCGTATTGCAGCACAACGAGGCTGCGACCACGGGCGATGCCCTTGCGGGCGTATTCCGCCCGGTCGGCCATCGCCTGCTGGGGTGAGACATAGAACGGCGTCGACACCGGTTATCCGTCCCTTTCTGTGGAAGTCACTGGATCACTTGCCAAGAAGCAGCCGCCAGGAAGACGCCGTCGAAGAGGCCGCCGTCATAGCAGCAGTCAAGAAACCGCTGTCAGAGCAGCGCTGCCCGCGGTCCGTCGGGCTGCTCGAGGCGCCGCTCCAGGATCGAGCGGGCGATCTCGGAGGACTCCTCGTCGTCGAGACGGCGGAATCCGTCCTCGGTGATCACGGTGACGATCGGGTAGATCCGGCGGGCGACATCGGGACCACCGGTCGCCGAGTCGTCGTCGGCCGCGTCGTACAGGGCCTGGACGACGAGGGTGGTGGCCTCGGACTCGGCCAGGTCCTTGCGGAAGAGCTTCTTCATGGCACCGCGCGCGAAGACCGAGCCGGAGCCGGTGGCGGCGAACCCGTGCTCCTCGGAGCGGCCGCCGGTGACGTCGTAGGAGAAGATGCGGCCCCGCTCACGGTCCACGTCGTAGCCCGCGAAGAGGGGGACGACGGCGAGGCCCTGCATGGCCATGCCGAGGTTCGAACGGATCATCGTGGACAGGCGGTTGGCCTTGCCCTCCAGGGAGAGGGTGGCGCCCTCCACCTTCTCGAAGTGCTCCAGTTCGAGCTGGAACAGCTTGACCATCTCGACGGCGAGACCGGCCGTGCCTGCGATACCGACGGCCGAGTACTCGTCCGCCGGGAACACCTTCTCGATGTCCCGCTGCGCGATGACGTTGCCCATGGTCGCGCGCCGGTCACCGGCGAGGACGACACCGCCGGGGAACGTGACGGCGACGATGGTCGTGCCGTGCGGTGCCTCGATCACACCCTGGGTGGGCGGCAGTTGCCGCCTGCCCGGGAGCATCTCCGGCTGGTGCGCGGACAGGAAGTCCATGAAGGACGACGACCCGGGCGTCAGGAAGGCAGCCGGTAGACGCCCGGTGCTACGAGTGTTGGCTTCCACGGGGATCCTTCCAAGTAGGCGGCAGCCCGACGAACAGCGTCGGGATCATCTCCCAACTTGCCGATGGCCGAATTGCAGTTGAAGCACAGTACGCCACGGACCCTACCCGTCCCGTGGCAGTGATCCACATGAATGGCCGGAGCTTTCGAAGGGATCACGGAGAGCCTCGTCGTGAGGCGACCAGCGCACGCTGTTCAGCTTCGGAGAAGCCGTAATGGCGCAGCACACGGTCTCTCGACCGCTGAAGGCTCTCCGACGACTCGGGGATGCCCGACTTCTCGCGCACCGTCATGGCGAGCGCTTCACCGCGTCGCCGGTAATGCGTGGCCGGAATACCTCCGCCTCGCACTACCGGCATCGCGCTGGGGCCGTCATGCCGGTCCGTGTGGACAGCCGGCGAAGCGAGCGGCGAGATCCCGCTCGCGTTCGGTGCACCGCTTCGCGAGGAGCGAAGACGGCACAGTCGCTATTGTCCGCCCTTTTGAACAAATGACCGAACGAAGTCCTCGGCGTTCTCTTCGAGTACGTCATCGATCTCGTCGAGGACGGAGTCCACGTCGTCGCTCAGCTTCTCCTGGCGCTCCTTGAGGTCGTCCGTGGCCTGCGCGTCCTGCGCCTGCTCCTCGACCTCCTCGGTGTTGCGCGTCGCCTTCTGCTGTCCGCCGCCGGTGTCCTTGGTCGCCATAAACCCTCACCCCGCTCGGTTCGACGTTCTTGATCAGACCCTACAAGCAGGGTCCGACATCGGCCCCACAGTTGCTACAACGTCCGGGTGCCACCCCGATGATTCCCGGACGGCGCCTGTTTCCACCCCGTCCGGCCCGTTGGGCCTCGAGAGCCGCAGTGGCCCGCTCAGCCGCCCGACAGGACCTTGACCAGGTCTTCGGCGGTCCGGCAGCGGTCCAGGAGCTCCTTGACGTGATTACGCGTTCCGCGAAGCGGCTCCAGGGTTGGGACGCGCTGGAGCGAGTCCCTGCCCGGCAGATCGAAGATCACCGAGTCCCAGGAGGCCGCCGCGACGTCGTCGGCGTACTGCTCCAGGCAGCGCCCGCGGAAGTACGCACGGGTGTCCTCGGGCGGCTTCGTACGGGCCCGCTCGACGTCCTGCTCGTCCAGGAGGCGCTTCATCCTTCCGCGCGCCGCGAGACGGTTGTAGATGCCCTTCTCGGCCCGTACGTCGGCGTACTGGAGGTCGACCAGGTGCAGCCTGGCGGCGTCCCAGTCGAGGTCGTCGCGGCGCTTGTAGCCCTCCATGACCTCCAGCTTGGCGACCCAGTCGAGCTCTCCGGAGAGGCTCATCGGGTCGTTCTCCAGGCGGTTCAGGGTGTCCTCCCAGCGGAGCAGGACGTCCACGGTCTGCTCGTCGGCGTCCGACCCGAACCGCTCCTCCACATATTTGCGGGCCAGCTCGAAGTACTCCATCTGGAGCTGGACAGCGGTGAGTGTCCGACCGCTACGGAGCGTGACCAGGCGCTTGAGCGTGGGATCGTGCGACACCTGGTGAAGGGTGCGCACGGGCTGGTCGACCGCCAGGTCCACGGCGATGAAGCCGTCCTCGATCATCGAGAGGACCAGGGCCGTCGTGCCCAGCTTCAGGTAGGTCGAGATCTCGGAGAGGTTCGCGTCGCCGATGATCACATGCAGCCTGCGGTACTTCTCCGCGTCCGCGTGCGGTTCGTCGCGCGTGTTGATGATCGGGCGCTTCAGGGTGGTCTCCAGCCCCACCTCGACCTCGAAGTAGTCGGAGCGCTGGCTGAGCTGGAAGCCGTGCTCGTGCCCGTCCTGCCCGATACCGACGCGGCCCGCTCCGGTGACGACCTGACGTGAGACGAAGAACGGCGTGAGGTGGCGCACGATGTCCGAGAAGGGGGTCTCCCGCTTCATCAGGTAGTTCTCGTGCGTGCCGTAGGAGGCGCCCTTGTTGTCGGTGTTGTTCTTGTAGAGGTGGATCGGCTGGGCGCCCGGGAGCTGGGCCGCGCGCTCGGCGGCCTCCGCCATGATGCGCTCGCCGGCCTTGTCCCACAGGACGGCGTCCAGCGGGTTGGTGACCTCCGGGGAGCTGTACTCCGGGTGTGCGTGGTCGACGTACAGTCGCGCCCCGTTGGTGAGGATGACGTTGGCCAGCCCGATGTCCTCGTCGGTGAGCTGGCTGGAGTCCGCGGACTCACGGGCGAGGTCGAAGCCCCGTGCGTCCCGCAGCGGATTCTCCTCCTCGAAGTCCCAGCGGGCGCGGCGCGCCCGGTGCATCGCCGCGGCATACGCGTTGACGATCTGGGACGAGGTGAGCATGGCATTGGCGTTCGGGTGGCCGGGGACGGAGATCCCGTACTCCGTCTCGATGCCCATTACTCGCCGTACGGTCATGCGGCCCTCCTTGCCCGGCAGTGCTCTCGGTCGGGAGCACTGCTCAAGTACCGCTGTTTCTCCGGCGTATGTGCGGTGCCCGTCCCCGCACTGCGCGACTCGGCGGTACGAAAGAGCCTAGAACGCCTTTGCCCTGGTGGGGAGATCATTTGCGTCATTGCCTCGCTCCAGCCGTGACCCGGAAAGCAGTCGGCTGCGGGTACCCACGTAGGGCACCCGCAGCCGCCCTGTCTTTTACAGGTACTGACCGGTGTTGGCCACTGTGTCGATGGAGCGGCCGGTGTCCGCGCCCTGCTTTCCGGTGACGAGCGTACGGATGTACACGATCCGTTCGCCCTTCTTGCCGGAGATTCGGGCCCAGTCGTCCGGGTTGGTGGTGTTCGGCAGGTCCTCGTTCTCCTTGAACTCGTCCACGCATGCCTGGAGGAGGTGGGAGACCCGAATACCCTTCTGGTTCTGGTCGAGGAAGGCCTTGATGGCCGCCTTCTTGGCGCGGCCGACGATGTTCTCGATCATGGCGCCGGAGTTGAAGTCCTTGAAGTACAGGACCTCCTTGTCGCCGTTGGCGTACGTGACCTCGAGGAAGCGGTTCTCCTCGGACTCGTCGTACATGTGCTCCACGGCGGTCTGGATCATGTTGGTGACCGTGGCCGCCCTGTCGCCGCCGTGTTCACCGAGGTCGTCCGAGTGGAGCGGCAGGCGCTCCGTCAGGTACTTCGCGAAGATGTCCTTCGCGGCCTCGGCGTCCGGGCGCTCGATCTTGATCTTCACGTCGAGCCGGCCGGGGCGCAGGATCGCGGGGTCGATCATGTCCTCGCGGTTCGAGGCGCCGATCACGACCACGTTCTCCAGGCCCTCCACGCCGTCGATCTCGGCGAGCAGCTGGGGGACGATGGTGTTCTCCACGTCCGAGCTGACGCCCGATCCACGAGTGCGGAACAGGGACTCCATCTCGTCGAAGAAGACGATGACGGGCGTGCCCTCGCTGGCCTTCTCACGCGCACGCTGGAACACCAGGCGGATCTGCCGCTCGGTCTCGCCGACGTACTTGTTCAGGAGCTCGGGGCCCTTGATGTTGAGGAAGAAGCTCTTGCCGGTCGACTGACCGGTCACCTCGGCGACCTTCTTGGCCAGCGAATTGGCGACCGCCTTGGCGATGAGCGTCTTGCCGCATCCGGGAGGCCCGTACAGCAGGACGCCCTTGGGCGGCCGCAGTTCGTGCTCCTTGAAGAGGTCGGGGTAGAGATACGGGAGCTCGACCGCGTCGCGGATCAGCTCGATCTGGTTGCCCAGACCGCCGATCTGCTCGTAGCCGATGTCCGGGACCTCTTCGAGGACGAGTTCCTCGACCTCGCTCTTCGGTACGACTTCGTAGACATAGCCGGAACGGGGTTCGAGAAGCAGGGCGTCGCCGGGGCGGATGACGACGTCCAGGAGCGGCTCGGCGAGCCGTACCACCCGTTCCTCGTCGGTGTGCCCCTGCACGAGGGCGCGTTCGCCGTCCTCGAGGATCTCCTTGAGGGTGACGATCTCACCGACGCTCTCGTACTCCATGGCCTCGACCACGTTGAGGGCTTCGTTGAGCATCACTTCCTGGCCACGCCTGAGCTCTTCGAGCTCCACGCTGGGGCTGACGTTCACCCGGAGCTTGCGGCCCCCGGTGAAGATGTCCGCCGTGCCGTCCTCGTTCGCCACGAGGAAGACTCCGAAGCCGGCCGGCGGCTGTGCGAGCCGGTCGACCTCTTCCTTGAGGGCCACGATCTGGTCGCGGGCCTCACGGAGCGTGTTGGCGAGCCGCTCGTTCTGGGCGGACACGCCGGCCAGGTTCGTCTGCAACTCGACGATCCGCTCTTCGAGAATCCTCGTGTGCCGCGGAGAGTCGGCGAGCTTGCGTCGCAGGACGGCGATCTCCTGCTCAAGGTAGGCAACCTGCCCGGCGGGGTCATCGGACCCTCTTCCCGGGCGGATGCCGCGGTTCATGTCGTCGTCGTGGGCTGCCACGGTCCTCACCTCCTCCAAGGGGAGCTGGACGCTTCCAGACCCTACCTGGGTGGGTGTCGATTGAAACCCCTAGATCACAAAGACTGTCGGGGTGTGTCCGATCTTCACCCTTGCGCTCTCCCTCACGCCAGTGGAATACCCACCCAACGTGATTGGGAAGCGGCCGGAGGTAGGGTCGAAGTGTTCAACACCCGTCAGAGCTGGCCCGACTTGCAGGGATATCGGTTCGCTCGGCACAGGAAACGGCAGGAGAAACGACCGTGCAGCAGGAGGCAGGAGTCGACGGCGAGGCGCTCGAGGTCTGGATCGACCAGGATCTCTGTACCGGCGACGGGATCTGCGTCCAGTACGCGCCCGAGGTCTTTGAGCTGGACATCGACGGCCTGGCGTACGTGAGGGGCGCGGGCGACGAACTGCTCCAGGCCCCGGGCGCCACAACGCCCGTACCACTGCCGCTCCTGACCGACGTGACGGACTCCGCGAAGGAGTGTCCGGGCGACTGCATCCACGTGCGTCGGGTTTCGGACAAGGTCGAGGTCTACGGTCCTGACGCGGAGTGAGGCGTGAGGCGCCCTCTGTCACGCTTGTCTGCTTTCTCACACCCTCCGCGGCGCGGAGGGTGTTTTCGCGTGCCCCGGGCTTCGCGGGGCGTTCAGACGCTCTGGGCGCCGGAGGGTGTCGAGCGGACGAACGCGCCGTTCTTCCACTGCCACTTGGCGAGGTCCTTCACGTCCGGGCAGCAGCTCGGCACGTCGGCGGAGGAGTATCCGAGGAGGGTGGCGGTGACGGCGGCGTCACTCAGCGCGAAGTCGGTGACGCTCAGTCGGTCCTTGGGGTCGACCAGGGTGGCCACCACGCGGGGCTCGGACTCGTCCGCGGCCCGGGTGAGGACGTAGACGCCGTTGGGCGGGGTGCCCGAGCCGGCGTCGCACCGGACCACGGCCACGGTCTCCGGCCGGCCGTCTCCGTCGAGGTCTCCGGAGGCCTTCTTCTGGACGAGGACCTTGGCGGGCCCGCACTCGATCGGGAAGTCGACGCCGGAGGGATCGGGGGCCGCCACCGCGGTCCTGGCCGGCTTCGCGCCGGGACCGGGCTGGGCCGCCGTCGCCGGGTCGGGCTGGAGTACGGAGGAGAACGCGACGACTCCGGCGATGGCCGTGGCCGTGGCGACCCACTGGATGGGGCTGGTGTGCGTGTGTGCCAGTTCCGGGACGGCGGATTGCTGCACTAGGAGTGTCTCCCGTGAGGGCTGTGCCGGTGGGGGTGTCCCGCATGGTGCCACACGTCACAGTGTGGTGGAACGGCGGGGTCGGGAGTTCCTGACGGGTATTTCGGCGGCGCGTCAACGACAGAGCGCTGTGGCCGAGTTCCCGGGCTGTCCGGGGAACTCGGCCACAGTCGTGGTGCGTTGGTTACGTCAGCGGCCCATGCCGCCGTCGGCGTTCGGACCGGTGTAGTCGTCGCCGTAGGCGCCCTTGGAGGGGCGGCGGCGGCGCATGGGCGGCTCGACGCCGTCCGCGAGGCGGCGGGCGGTGAGCAGGAAGCCGGTGTGGCCGATCATCCGGTGGTCGGGGCGGACGGCCAGGCCCTCGACGTGCCAGTTGCGGATCATCGACTCCCAGGAGGTCGGCTCGTTGAAGGAGCCGATCTCGCGGATGGACTCGACGGTCCGCGCGAGCTGGGTGGTGGTGGCGACGTAGCAGCAGAGGATGCCGCCGGGGACGAGCGCCTTGGAGACGGCCTCCAGGCACTCCCAGGGGGCGAGCATGTCGAGGATGACCCGGTCGACCTCGGTGTCCGACAGGTTGTCCTGGAGGTCGCCGACGGTGAGCTGCCAGGCGGGGTGCTGTTCCCCGAAGTAGCGCTCCACGTTCTGCTGGGCGATCTCGGCGAAGTCCTCGCGGCGCTCGTAGGAGTGCAGCATTCCCTGGTCGCCGATGGCGCGCAGCAGGAAGGCACTGAGCGAGCCGGAGCCGACGCCCGCCTCCACGACGCGCGCGCCGGGGAAGATGTCGGCGAAGGCCAGGATCTGCCCCGCGTCCTTGGGGTAGACCACGGCGGCGCCGCGGGGCATGGACAGGACGTAGTCGGGGAGCAGGGGGCGCAGCGCGAGATAGGCGACGTTCCCCGTGGTGCGGACGACGCTGCCCTCGGGAGCACCGATCAGCTCGTCGTGCGGGAAGGAACCTTTGTGGGTGTGAAAGTTCTTTCCGGCTTCGAGCGTGAACGTGTAGTGGCGGCCCTTGGGGTCGGTCAGCTGAACCTGGTCCCCGACCTTGAAGGGCCCGCGCCTGCGGGCGGCACCGGTCGGTTCGGACATGTGACCAGCCTACCGGTCCTGGAAGAGGGCGCGGACCATCGTGCGGGGCGGTCCTAGGAGGGGCGGGCCATGGCCTTGACGAAGGCGCGTTCCACGTCGGCGGCGGAGAGCACGCCGTAGATCTCGCCGGACTCCTCGACGACCAGGTACTCGGTGGCGGGGTTGGCGCGCAGCGCGTCGAGGAGGTCCTCGCCCGCGAGCTCGGCGGAGACCCGCATGCCGTCGGTGAGGTCCTGGGCGAGGCCGCTGACCGCGACCCAGGGGCGGCGGTGCTCGGGTACGCCGACGATGGCGGCCTCGCGGACCAGGGAGAGCGGCTGGCCGTCGGCGTCGACGACGACCAGGGCGCGGGCGCCGGCGTCGTTGGCGCGGCGGAGCGCTTCGGAGAGCGGGGTGCTCGTCTCGACCGGGACCGCGCGCCGGGTGAGTGCGCGGGCGCGCAGTTCCGGGAGGTGTTCGCGCAGGCGGGCCATCCGGAGGCTGTTGCCGGCGCCGGTCCAGATGATCGCGGCGAGGATGGCGGCGAGCAGGGCGTCGGTGACGGTGTCCATGCCGCCGATGTCCTCGGGGGCCTCGCCGAACGCTCCGGTCTGGGTGAGCAGGGGCAGTCCGATGAGTACGGAGACGGCGAGGGCGCGGCCCACCCAGGCGGCGGCGATCGTGCCGCTCATCGGCTTGCCGGTGATCTTCCAGACGACGGCGCGGAGCATGCGGCCGCCGTCCAGGGGCAGTCCGGGCAGCAGGTTGAAGACGGCGACGATGAGGTTGGAGATCATCAGGCCGCCCAGCAGGACGCCCGGCACGGTGCCCGGGTCGACGGTCTGCATGGCGAGGTAGAAGACGCCGGACAGGACGAGGGAGAGCAGCGGGCCGACGAAGGCGAGCACGAACTCCCGGCCCGGGGTCTCCGACTCCTTCTCGATCTCCGACACCCCGCCGAAGAACTGGAGCTGGATCCGGCGCACCGGCAGCTTGAAGCGCAGGGCGGCGACCGTGTGGGCCAGTTCGTGGACGAGCACGGAGGCGTAGAAGGCGACCGCGAAGAAGAGGGAGACGAGGTAGCGCAGGGCGCCGAGCTCGGGCAGCACGCGGTCGAGCTGGCCGCCGAACACCCAGGTGATCAGAGCGGCGACGAGGAACCAGCTGGGAGCGACGTACACGGGTACGCCGAAGGGGCGGCCCATGAGCAGTCCGCCGCCGGGGCCCTTCTCGCGCCGCGGCGGGCGTCCCTTGCCGGAACCGGAGGCGGCGTGTGACCTCGGGGCGTCGGCGGTCCCGCTCTCACCCGGCGCACTGGTGTACGGCGGGGTGGCGTCGGGGCGGGCCTGGGGTTCCTTGGAGAGGTCGGTGCCGGGTCCGGTCCCGTCCGCGGGCCGGGGGGTCTCGGAGTCGCTTTCCGGTTCCGTGGGGGCGGCGGGGGTGGTGGGCCCGGTGGGGCGCTCGGGCCCCTCCTGTTCGGGGCGCGTGGCGTCCGCGGCCGGGCTCCCGGGGGCCTGGGGCCCCTCGTGGCGCTCGGTCGCCTCGTCGGTACCGGAGCGCGGCTGCCCGCTCCCGCCGCTCTCGTCCACGATGTCCCCTCGTTCGAAGCGTCCCTCGCTCCCGGTCACGCGGAGCAGGAGGTCTGTGGTCGATGGTATGCGTCCGTCGCGACGCGTTCCGCCCCGGCACCCCCTCTGTTTTCCGCGCCGTAGCCGCGGCCGCGGCCGTATCGCTGTCAGTGGTGAGCCGTAAGGTCTGTCGTCATGGAAACCAGCACGGAGGACGTGGCCGGGACCGAAGCCGAGGTCACGGCCGGGACCGGGACCGGGACGGACACCGGCACCGGCGGCATGGTCGGGACCGGCACCGCGGACGCGCCCGTCGAAACCGCGGCCGACGTCCCGGCGGTGGCGGCGGTCGCGGCGGTGGTGAGGCCGACCGCCCTGCCGCCCGCGTCCCTGTCGCCCTCGCGCGCGAACGACTTCATGCAGTGCCCGCTGCTCTACCGCTTCCGGGTGATCGACAAGCTCCCCGAGAAGCCGAGCGAGGCGGCCACCCGCGGCACGCTGGTGCACGCGGTCCTGGAGCGGCTCTTCGACGCGCCGGCGACGGAGCGTACGGCCCCGCGCGCCAAGTCCCTGATCCCCGGTCAGTGGGACCGGCTGCGCGAGAGCCGGCCGGAGGTCGTGGAGCTGTTCGCCGACGACCCCGGCGGCGAGCGGCTGGCGCGCTGGCTCGGTGACGCCGAGCGGCTGGTGGAGCGCTGGTTCACCCTGGAGGACCCGACCCGGCTGGAGCCCGCCGAGCGGGAGCTGTTCGTCGAGGCGAGCCTCGACTCCGGCCTCAAGCTGCGCGGCATCATCGACCGCGTCGACGTGGCGCCGACGGGCGAGGTGCGGATCGTCGACTACAAGACGGGCAAGGCGCCGAGGCCGGAGTACGCCGAGGGTGCCCTGTTCCAGATGAAGTTCTACGCCCTGGTGGTGTGGCGGCTGAAGCAGGTGGTCCCGCGCCGGCTCCAGCTCGTCTACCTCGGCAGCGGCGACGTACTGACGTACGACCCGGTGATCGCGGACCTGGAGCGGGTCGAGCGGAAGCTGCACTCGCTGTGGGAGGCGATCCGGGAGGCCACCGAGACCGGTGACTGGCGGCCCCGGCCCACCAAGCTCTGCGGCTGGTGCGACCACCAGGCGTCCTGTCCGGAATTCGGCGGTACTCCCCCGCCCTACCCTCTGCCGGTCAGGGCGCCGGAGTCCGCCGACACCGAGCAGGGCAGAATGGGGCCGGACTAGCGAAGGAGACTCACGTGGCCATCCGCGTCCTACTGGTCGACGACCAGCCGCTGCTGCGCACCGGCTTCCGGATGATCCTGGAAGCCGAGCAGGATCTGGCGGTCGTCGGCGAGGCCGGTGACGGTCTCCAGGCACTCGACCAGGTCCGTGCCCTGCAGC
The DNA here is from genome assembly GCF_044751025.1 of Streptomyces sp. NPDC088747. Lineage (NCBI taxonomy): Bacteria > Bacillati > Actinomycetota > Actinomycetes > Kitasatosporales > Streptomycetaceae > Streptomyces > Streptomyces sp. NPDC088747. The sequence continues at coordinate 40,270 of NZ_JBIVKZ010000022.1, read as the reverse complement.
CCGATGTGGTTCTGATGGACATCCGTATGCCCCGGATGGACGGTGTCGAGGCGACCCGGCAGATCACCGGCCCCGGCCGGGACGGTCCGGCCAAGGTGCTGGTGCTGACCACCTTCGACCTCGACGAGTACGTGGTGGAGGCGCTGCGCGCGGGCGCCAGCGGTTTCCTGCTCAAGGACGCGCCGGCCAACGAACTGGTGCAGGCCATCCGGGTGGTCGCCTCCGGCGAGGCGATGCTCGCGCCGAGCATCACCCGCCGTCTGCTCGACAAGTACGCGAGCCATCTGCCGTCCGGCGACGAGCCGGTGCCGGACACCCTGCACACGCTGACCGACCGCGAGGTCGAGGTGCTGAAGCTGGTGGCGCGCGGGCTGTCCAACGCCGAGATCGCGGCGGACCTCTTCGTCAGCGAGACCACAGTCAAGACGCACGTCGGCCACGTCCTGACCAAGCTGGGGCTGCGCGACCGGGTGCAGGCCGCGGTGTACGCGTACGAGAGCGGGTTGGTGCGCCCCGGCGCGCAGTAGAAGCCGGCACGCGACAGCGCACGGAGGGCGGCCACTTCCCCGGGGAAGTGGCCGCCCTCCGTGTACGTGGTCCTGGTCAGTCCTTGCTGATCTCCCAGAAACGGAAGACCGTCGAGGCGTCGAGGCAGTACTCCAGGCCGTAGACGTTGTCGCGGACGACCGCGTACTGCTTGGCCTGCCAGAGCGGGATGAGCGGCAGTTCGTCGGCCACGATGTCCTGGAGCTCGCCGTAGGCGGCCTCGGTCGAGGAGCGGCTGCTCGCGGCGGCGGTCTCCGGGATGAGTTCACCGGTGATCGTGCTGTTGGTGTAGTTGTTGCCGAGCACGTTGCCCTCGCCGAAGAAGGGGGCCGTGAAGTTGTCCGGGTCCGGGTAGTCGGGCACCCAGCCCTTCACGTACACGCCGTACCTGCCCTTGGCGATGTCCTTCTCGTACTGGTCGAAGGGTACGGACCTGACGGTCGCCTCGAAGAGGCCGCCGGCGTTGAGCTGCTCGGCGATCGCCTTGAACTCCCGGTCGGTGGACGGCCCGTAGCGTGAGGGCGTCGACCAGAGGGTCAGCTTGACCTTCTCGGTGATGCCGTCGGCGCGCAGCGCGGCCTCGGCCTCGGCCTGGGAGGGGCCGGCGCCGTAGGTGTCGAAGAAGGCCGTGTTGTGGCCCGCGATACCGGCCGGGACGACCGAGTAGAGCGGGGTCGCCGTGTCCTGGTAGACCTCGTCGACCAGGGCCTGACGGTCAAGCAGGTAGGCGATGGCCCTGCGTACCGAGAGCTTGCCCGTCACCGGGTCGTCCGTGTTGAGGACCAGGTGCTGCACCTCGGCGCTGCTGCCCTCGACGACGTTGACGCCCCTGCCGGTCGAGGTGTCGTTCTCGATGTCCGCGATGTCGTCGGCGGCCAGGCCCCGGTAGGCGATGTCGATCTCGTTGTTCTCCAGCGCGGTCTTCAGCGCCGTCTGGTCGCCGTGGAAGAACTTCAGCGTCAAGCCGGAGTTCTTGGCCTTCGCGGTGCCGCGGTAGTTCTCGTTGACGGAGAAGACGGCCTCGTCCCGGCCGAACGAGTCCAGCTTGTACGGGCCGGAGCCGACCGCCTCGTCGTCCTTGCGCAGTCCGTTGTCGGCGTACTGCCGGTGGTCCACGATCGAGCCGGCGCCGGAGGCGATCTTGCTCGGGAAGGTGGCGTCGGCGTACTTGAGCCTGAAGACGACGGTCCTGGCGTCCGGTGTCTCGACCTTGTCCAGCATCGGGAACATGATCGCGGGGCCTGCGGTGTCGTTGATCTTCAGGATGCGGTCGAAGGAGAACTTGACGTCCTCGGAGGTGAGCGCGTCACCGTTGCTGAACTTCAGGCCGCCGCGCAACGTACACGAGTAAACGGTCGTGCCGGTGCCCGTGAACGAGCATTCCTCGGCGGCTTCGGGCTGCGGCTCCGTGCCGCCCTTGGGGAAGCTCAGCAACGACTGGAAGACGTTGTTGAAGAGCAGCCAGGACCCCGGGTCGTAGCCGGACGCGGGGTCGGTGGCGAGGACGTCGTCGGACATCCCCATCACGATGGAGGAGCCGGTGCTCCCGGTGCCGCCCTGCTGGGAGCCGCAGCCGGAGAGCAGGCCGATGGCCAGTCCCGTCGTGACGGACAGGACTGGCCATGGGTTACGCATGTTCACTGCTGTGCCTTGTCGTTGGTTCTCCGGAGGAGTGGGGTCCCTCCGGTGCCGGGCCCGTCGGCGGGCCCGGCCGTACGGGTCCGTCAGCCGCTGACTCCGCGGCCGAGTTCCCAGAGCTGCAGCGTGGAGGAGGAGTTGAGCGCCCACTCCGCGCCGGTGATGTCGTCCCGCGCGGCGATGTACTGCTTGCCCTGCCAGAGCGGCAGCACCGGTACGTCCTTCGCCACGATGTCCTGGATCTCGTTGAAGCTCTTCGAGGCGGTGAGCCTGTCCGCCTCGCGCCGGGACTGCGGGATGAGGTTGTCGATGATCGTGCTGTTCGCGTAGGGCGACTTGAGGAAGTTGTCCTTGTCGAGGAACGGCGCCAGGAAGCTGTCGGCGTCGGGGAAGTCGGGGAACCAACCCATGCCGTAGACCTCGTAGTCGCCCTTGCGCTCGGCGGGTACGAAGGTGTCCCAGGGCGTGCCCTTGATGTCGACCTGGAACAGGCCGCTGTCGTTGAGCTGCTTCTTGAGCTGCTCGAACTCTTCCTTGGTGACCGAGCCGTAGTGGTCGGTCGTGTAGTTCAGGGTCAGCTTGACCGGCGTCGTGATGTCGGCCGCGGTCAGCAGCGCCGTGGCCTTGGCGACGCTGGGGTCCCCGTACTTGTTGAAGAACGCGTTCGAGTGGCCGGTGATGGTGGCCGGGACCAGCGAGTAGAGCGGGTCGGCCGCGGTGCCGTAGACCTTGGAGACGAGCTCGCTGCGGTTGATGACCTGGGCCATCGCCTGGCGCACCGCCGTGTTCTTCACCGCCGGGCCGTCGGTGTTGAAGGCCAGGTAGCGGATCTCCAGACCGGGCATCTCGATCAGGTCGATGTCGCTGTCGGTGGCGCTGCCGAGCTTGTTGATCTGCTCCGGCGTCATGGAGCGGGTCATCATGTCGATGTCGCCGTCGTCGAGCGCCGTGCCCATGGTCTTGGCGTCCGCGAAGGAGCGCATCTGGACCTGGCTGTTCTTGACCGTCAGAACGCCCTTGTAGTTGGGGTTCTTGGTGAAGACGGCGTTGACGAGCTCGCCGTCCTTCGTCTCGGCCTTGAAGGAGTACGGGCCGGAGCCGTCGATGCTGAAGCCGTCGCGCAGCTTGTTCTTCTCGTAGTCGTCGGGGTTGACGATGCCGGCGACCGGGGTCGTCAGCTTGAACGGGAAGGTGGCGTCCGCGGTCTTGAGGTGGAAGATCACCTCGCGGTCACCCTGGGTCTCGACCGTGTCGACGGTGGACAGCAGCGCGAACACACCACTGTCGGCCTCGATGTCCAGGGCGCGCTCGATGGAGTACTTGACGTCCTTCGCGGTGACGGTGCTGCCGTCGGAGAACTTCAGGTCCTTGCGCAGGGTGCAGGCGTAGCGCTCGTTGCCCGTGTCGGTGAAGCCGCACTGCTCGGCGGCCTCGGGCTGGGGGTCGCCGTCACCGCGCGGAATGATCATCAGCGTCTGCACGGTCTGACGGAGGATGTTCCAGCTGCCGACGTCGTAGGCGTATGCCGGGTCGAGGGGCGCCGGGGCATCCTTCGATGCGATGAACCGGTCGGTGGTACCGACGACGATCGGGTCTCCACCGTCGCTTCCGCCGTCGGACCCCCCACACGCGGCGAGCACCGGGGTGAGCAGGCCGATTATGGCCGGCAGCACCAAAGTCTTGCGGTTCATGCTCGAGTTTCTCCAGAGCTGTAGATTCCGCGAGCCGGCATGCAGGGGTGGTGCTGCGGGTCACGGGGATACGGCGATGTTCTCGCGATGACATTAGTCCGCGCTGTCACCGGGGCCCTCAGCGGCCGGAGTTGAGCTTCCATCACGCTGTGAAACCGGGCGTGGACGCACCGATAACCCGACAGCGGAAGGATTCGTGCAGCTCTTCACCAATCAGGACACAAGGGCACGTCGACCACCCGGGAAAGGGGGTTGACCGCATACACCAGACCCGATGTCGACCCTCTGTCGAGTGGCGAACGTCACATTGGTAACTCGCCTGACACGTACCGGAATTCGGCCATCCCGTCCGGGACCGAATTCCCCCGGGGGTTCCGGCGGCCGTCCGCCAGTACCCCCGGGAGGGGCGCCCTGGGCCTTTCCCGCATTTCAGTTCCGCACGCTGGGTGAACGCTTAGCGCATTTCCGTCATCAGGCCGCGGAGAAAGGGCAGGTCGACCTCTTCCAGCGAGGTGACGACCGTGCGCCGGTCGGCGGGCGCGATGGGGGCGATCGAGGGAACCGCGACCACCCGGCAGCCGGCGGCCTCGGCCGCGGCGACGCCCGTCGCGGTGTCCTCGATGACCGCGCACCGGGCCGGTGCGGCGCCGAGCCCCTCGGCGGCCAGCAGATACGGGTCGGGGAACGGCTTGGTCCGCGCCACCTCGTCGCCCGCCACGGTGAGCGCGAAGTACTGCGGTCCGAGCGAGGCCAGGACGCGGTCGATGATGCGCCGGTGCGAGGCGGAGACCAGGGCGGTGGGGATCTCGTGGGCCGCCAGTTCGGCGAGCAGTCTGGCCGCCCCCGGCATCAGCGGCAGGGTGTTGCCGATCCGGGCCTCGAAGCCGTCGTTCAGCAGGACGGTCAGCTCGGCGAGGGTGATGTCGGCGCCGGTGGCCTCGATCAGGAAACCGGCGCTGCGGGTCATCGGACCGCCGACGACGACATGGCGCCAGGCCTCGTCGAGCACATGGCCCAGGGAGGCGAACACCGCGGCCTCGACGTCCCACCAGAAGCCCTCGGTGTCCACCAGGGTGCCGTCCATGTCGAGGAGCACGGCTTCCAGGGCGGAGCCTTCGGCCGTACGGGTACCGAGCGCGGGGACCGTACTGGTCATCCTGGCGCACCTCCTTGAGGGACAACCAGGCCGGTCGCCCCTCTGTACCAAGGGGGCAACCGGCCTGCGGTGGACCGACCAGTGTACGTCGTGTCCGATCAGCGCGCGTTGAAGTACTTCGCCTCCGGGTGGTGGATCATGATCGCGTCCGTGGACTGCTCGGGGTGGAGCTGGAACTCCTCGGAGAGGACGACCCCGATGCGCTCCGGCTCGAGGAGCTGCGCGATCTTGGCGCGGTCCTCCAGGTTCGGGCAGGCGCCGTAGCCGAGGGAGAAGCGGGCGCCCCGGTACTTCAGGGCGAACATGTCCTCCATCGCGTCCGGGTCCTGACCGCCGAAACCGAGTTCGGCGCGTACCCGGGCGTGCCAGTACTCGGCCAGCGCCTCGGCCAACTGGACGGACAGGCCGTGCAGTTCGAGGTAGTCGCGGTAGGAGTTGGACTCGAAGAGCTTGGCGGTCTCCTCGCCGATCCGCGAGCCCATGGTGACGACCTGGAGGCCGACCACGTCCGTCTCCCCCGACTCCTCCGGGCGGAAGAAGTCGGCCAGGCAGAGGCGTCGGCCGCGGCTCTGGCGCGGGAAGGTGAAGCGGGTGCGCTCGTTGCCCTGCTCGTCCAGGATGATCAGGTCGTCGTCCTTGGAGACACACGGGAAGTAGCCGTAGACGACGGCCGCTTCCAGCAGGTTGTCGGTCTGGAGCTTGTCCAGCAGGCCGCGCAGCCGGGGCCTGCCCTCGGTCTCGACCAGTTCCTCGTACGTCGGTCCGTCGCCCGTGCGCGCCTGCTTCAGGCCCCACTGGCCCTTGAAGAGCGCGCCCTCGTCCAGCCAGGAGGCGTACTCCTTGAGCTGGATGCCCTTGATGACGCGGGTGCCCGCGAAGGGCGGAGTGGGCACGGGGTTGTCGATCGCGACGTCGGAGCGGACGTGCCCCTCCTCGGGGCGCTCCTCGACCTCGGGGGCCGCCGCCGCGGGGCGCACCCTGCGCTGCTTCAGCTCGGGCAGCACGGCTCCGGGCACCCCGCGCTTCACCCCGATCAGCGCGTCCATCAGGCGCAGGCCCTCGAAGGCGTCGCGGGCGTAGCGGACCTCGCCCTGGTAGATCTCGTACAGGTCCTGCTCGACGTAGGCCCTGGTCAGCGCGGCCCCGCCGAGGATGACGGGGTAGTCGGCGGACATGCCGCGCTGGTTGAGCTCCTGGAGGTTCTCCTTCATGATCACGGTGGATTTGACCAGGAGGCCGGACATGCCGATGACGTCGGCCCGGTGCTCCTCGGCGGCGTCCAGGATCGCGGAGACCGGCTGCTTGATGCCGAGGTTGACGACGTTGTAGCCGTTGTTGGACAGGATGATGTCGACGAGGTTCTTGCCGATGTCGTGGACGTCGCCGCGCACCGTGGCCAGGACGATGGTGCCCTTGCCCTCCGCGTCGGACTTCTCCATGTGCGGCTCCAGGTAGGCCACCGCGGTCTTCATCACCTCGGCGGACTGGAGCACGAACGGCAGCTGCATCTGGCCGGAGCCGAAGAGCTCACCGACGACCTTCATGCCGTCCAGGAGCGTCTCGTTGACGATGTCGAGGGCGGGGCGGGTCTCCAGGGCGTCGGCGAGGTCCTGTTCGAGGCCGTTCTTCTCGCCGTCGATGATGCGCCGCTTGAGCCGCTCGTTCAGCGGGAGCGCGGCCAGTTCCTCGGCGCGGCCCGCCTTGAGCGACTTGGTGGTGGCGCCCTCGAACAGCGCCATCAGCTTCTGGAGCGGGTCGTAGCCCTCGGCGCGGCGGTCGTAGATCAGGTCCAGGGCCGTCCGGACCTGCTCGTCGTCGAAGCGGGCGATCGGCAGGATCTTCGACGCGTGCACGATCGCCGAGTCCAGGCCGGCCTTGACGCACTCGTCGAGGAAGACGGAGTTGAGCAGGATGCGGGCGGCCGGGTTGAGGCCGAAGGAGATGTTGGAGAGGCCCAGGGTGGTCTGTACGTCCGGGCGGCGGCGCTTGAGTTCGCGGATGGCCTCGATGGTCGCGACGCCGTCCTTGCGGGACTCCTCCTGACCGGTGCAGATGGTGAAGGTCAGGGTGTCGATGAGGATGTCCGACTCCTGGATGCCCCAGTTCGTCGTCAGGTCCTCGATGAGCCGCTCGGCGATGGCGACCTTGTGCTCGACGGTGCGGGCCTGGCCCTCCTCGTCGATGGTCAGGGCGATGAGGGCGGCGCCGTGCTCCTGGGCGAGGGCGGTGACCTTCGCGAAGCGGGACTCGGGGCCGTCGCCGTCCTCGTAGTTGACGGAGTTGATGACCGCCCGGCCGCCGAGCTTCTCCAGGCCCGCGCGGAGCACCTCGACCTCGGTGGAGTCGAGCACGAGGGGCAGCGTGGAGGCGGTGGCGAAACGGCCGGCCAGCTCCTTCATGTCGGCGACGCCGTCCCGGCCGACGTAGTCGACGCAGAGGTCGAGCATGTGGGCGCCCTCGCGGATCTGGTCGCGGGCCATCTCCACGCAGTCGTCCCAGCGGGCCTCCAGCATCGCCTCACGGAACTTCTTCGAGCCGTTGGCGTTCGTCCGCTCGCCGATCGCCATGTAGGCGGTGTCCTGGCGGAACGGCACGGTCTGGTAGAGGGAGGCGGCGCCGGGCTCGGGGCGCGGGTCGCGGGTCTCGGGTGTCATGTCGCGGACGCGCTCGACGACCTGGCGCAGGTGCTCGGGCGTCGATCCGCAGCAGCCGCCGACCAGTTGGAGGCCGTAGTCGCGTACGAAGTTCTCCTGCGCGTCGGCCATCTCGGGCGCGGTCAGCGGGAAGTACGCGCCGTCCTTGGTCAGGACGGGCAGGCCGGCGTTCGGCATGCACATCAGCGGCGTGCGCGAGTGGCGGGCCAGGTAGCGGAGGTGTTCGCTCATCTCGGCGGGCCCGGTCGAGCAGTTCAGGCCGATGAGGTCGATGCCGAGCGGTTCCAGCGCGGTGAGGGCCGCGCCGATCTCCGAGCCGAGCAGCATGACGCCGGTGGTCTCGAAGGCGAGCGAACAGATCAGCGGCACCTCCAGGCCCAGGGCCTCCATCGCGCGCCGCGCGCCGACCAGGCTGGACTTGGTCTGGAGCAGGTCCTGCGTGGTCTCCACGATCAGGGCGTCCGCGCCGCCGGCCAGCAGGCCCTCGGCGTTCTTCTGGTAGCCGTCGCGCAGCACGTCGTAGGTGATGTGGCCGAGCGAGGGCAGCTTGGTGCCGGGGCCGATCGAGCCGAGGACCCAGCGACGGCGGCCGTCCCGGGCGGCGAACTCGTCGGCGACCTCGCGGGCGATCCGGGCGCCCGACTCGGACAGCTCGTGGATGCGGTCGGCGATCTCGTACTCGGTCGCCGCCGAGTGGTTGGCGCCGAAGGTGTTGGTCTCGACACAGTCGACGCCCACGGAGAAGTACTCCTCGTGGACCGAGCGGACGATGTCGGGGCGGGTGACGTTCAGGATCTCGTTGCAGCCCTCGAGATTCTGGAAGTCCTCCAGCGTCGGGTCCTGCGCCTGAAGCATCGTGCCCATCGCCCCGTCGGCCACCACGACACGGGTGGCGAGGGCCTGGCGGAGCTCTTCGGCGCGTGTCCGGCTCTCGGCAAGCTCGGACGTGAGGGACGGATTCGGCAACGAGGCCATGAAAGTGCTCCCTGGAGTGCGACGGCTGTCGGCTTTGCGCTTCCCATGGAACGCGCACGGAGTCAGGTTAGCCCGGAGCGCGGCCATAGGGTCGGGGAGTCCACGGGACGGAACGTCGTGACGTGCGCGACGGCGGTGCCCGGATGGACGCAACATGTGGCGACCGTCCGATAGCGGGAGGTCGGCAAGGACCGGTAGTGTTCGACATTGCCGAACGGTGGCAGCGAATCGTCCGCCGTCGGTCGAAGGGGACGGAGGCAGCACGGCGATGGCACGGCACATCCAGTCGCTCGAACGGGCAGCAGCGATGCTGCGGCTCCTCGCGGGCGGCGAGCGTCAGCTCGGCCTCTCGGACATCGCCTCCTCGCTCGGTCTGGCCAAGGGTACGGCCCACGGCATCCTCCGCACCCTCCAGCAGGAGGGCTTCGTCGAGCAGGACGGTGTCTCCGGGCGCTATCAGCTGGGCGCCGAGCTGCTGCGGCTCGGCACCACCTATCTCGACGTGCACGAACTGCGGGCGCGCGCCCTGGTCTGGACGGACGACCTGGCCCGCTCCAGCGGCGAGAGCGTCTATCTGGGCGTCCTGCACCAGCAGGGGGTCCTGATCGTCCACCACGTGTTCCGGCCCGACGACAGCCGCCAGGTGCTGGAGGTCGGGGCCATGCAGCCGCTGCACTCCACAGCGCTGGGCAAGGTCCTGTCCGCCTACGATCCGGTCGCGCACAGCGAGGTCCTGGAGGCCGAGCGCAAGGCCTTCACCGTGCGCACCGTGAGCGAACTGGACCAGTTCGAGGGCGTCCTCGACCTGACCCGCGCGCGGGGGTACGCGGACGACGTCGAGGAGACCTGGACAGGAGTCGCCTCGGTCGCCGCCCCGATCCACAACCGGCGGCGCATGCCGGTCGGCGCGGTGGGCGTCACCGGGGCCGTCGAGCGGGTCTGCAAGGACGGGGAGCTGCGTCCCGAGCTGATCGCGGCGGTGCGGGACTGCGCCCGCGCGGTCTCGCGGGACCTGGGCGCGGGACGGTTCTGAGGCCCGGGGACGTAGCGGGACGGTTCGGACGGGCCGGGCCGGCGAAGTTCTGAGGTTCGTACGAGAGAAGGCCGGGATGCCATGGGCGTCCCGGCCTTCGTCACGCGCTTCCAAGATCGATAGCCCACAGCGATCAATAACGATCGCGTTTTCGATAACCGAACTCTTGACGTGCCGGTAACGCGGGAGCAAGACTCCCGTCCATCGGTCGGCATTGTCGAACGCTTAACGGCAATACGAGTTACAGTGTGACAACGCCAAGGACCGCATCGCTCTCTCTCCTGAGAGCACGAACCACCGGAGGGACCCGGGGTTCGGCTTCCCCTGGACGAAGGACAAAGGAGTCGCGGGTGTCCAGCTCCGACATCTTCATCGGCGAGACCATAGGTACCGCCGTTCTCATCCTGCTGGGCGGTGGCGTGTGCGCCGCCGTCACGCTGAAGGCCTCCAAGGCACGCAACGCCGGCTGGCTCGCCATCGCGTTCGGATGGGGCTTCGCGGTCATGACCGCGGTCTACATCTCCGCGCCCCTGTCCGGCGCGCACCTCAACCCGGCCGTGACCCTGGCGCTGGCGATCAAGGACGGTGGATGGGACGACCTCCCCGTCTACTGGGCCGGCCAGCTGCTGGGCGCCCTGATCGGCGCCACGCTGGTCTGGGTCGCGTACTACGGACAGTTCCAGGCGCACCTCACGGACCGCGAGATCGTCGGCGATCCGGGCGAGAAGGCCAGGACCAAGTCGGTCGAGGCCGAGGAGAAGGGCGCGGGCCCCGTGCTCGGCATCTTCTCCACCGGCCCCGAGGTCCGCAACGTCGTGCAGAACCTCGCCACCGAGATCATCGGCACCTTCGTGCTCATCCTCGCGATCCTCACGCAGGGCCTGAACGGCGACGGCGACGGCCTCGGCACCCTGGGCGCCCTGATCACCGCGCTCGTCGTGGTGAGCATCGGCCTCTCCCTCGGCGGCCCGACCGGCTACGCGATCAACCCGGCACGTGACCTCGGTCCGCGCATCGTGCACGCCCTGCTCCCGCTGCCCAACAAGGGCGGTTCCGACTGGAGCTACGCCTGGATCCCGGTCGTCGGTCCACTGATCGGCGGCGCGATCGCTGCGGGCATCTACAACCTCGCCTTTGCTTAGAGCACCGCTTGTGAGCACCGCCCAAGAGCCGCACGCTTCGACCGCACCGCTTCACACAGCACCGCCGCACAGCGACGCGCCGTAGATACCGCCCTTCCACACGGAACCTTCAGGAGCACACCGTGACCGACGAATCCACCACTGGCACCCTCTCCCACGGCGCAGGGCCCTTCATCGCCGCGATCGACCAGGGCACCACGTCCAGCCGCTGCATCGTCTTCGACCGGGACGGCAGGATCGTCTCCGTCGACCAGAAGGAGCACGAGCAGATCTTCCCGAAGCCGGGATGGGTCGAGCACAACGCCGCCGAGATCTGGACCAACGTCGAGGAGGTCGTCGCCTCGGCCATCGAGAAGGCCGGCATCACCCGCGACGACATCAAGGCCATCGGCATAACCAACCAGCGTGAGACCACGCTGCTCTGGGACAAGAACACCGGCGAGCCCGTGCACAACGCGCTCGTCTGGCAGGACACCCGCACCGACGCCCTCTGCCGGGAACTCGGCCGCAACGTCGGCCCGGACCGCTTCCGCCGGGAGACGGGCCTGCCGCTCGCCTCGTACTTCGCCGGTCCCAAGGCCCGCTGGCTGCTCGACAACGTCGAGGGCCTGCGCGAGCGCGCCGAGGCCGGCGACATCCTCTTCGGCACGATGGACAGCTGGGTCATCTGGAACCTCACGGGCGGCGTGAACGGCGGCCGGCACGTCACCGACGTCACCAACGCCTCGCGCACCATGCTGATGAACCTGCACACCATGCAGTGGGACCCGAAGATCGCCGAGTCGATCGGCGTTCCGCTGGCGATGCTCCCCGAGATCCGCTCCTCCGCCGAGGTCTACGGCGAGATCACCGGCGGCAGGCTCGGCGACTTGCTCGGCGGCATCCCCGTCGCCTCCGCGCTCGGCGACCAGCAGGCGGCCCTGTTCGGCCAGACCTGTTTCGCCGAGGGCGAGGCCAAGTCCACGTACGGCACCGGCACCTTCATGCTGATGAACACCGGCAGCAAGATCATCAACTCCTACAGCGGGCTGCTGACCACCGTGGGCTACCAGATCGGCGACCAGAAGCCGGTCTACGCCCTTGAGGGCTCCATCGCCGTCACCGGTTCGCTGGTGCAGTGGATGCGCGACCAGATGGGCCTGATCAAGTCCGCCGCCGAGATCGAGACGCTCGCCTCGTCGGTCGAGGACAACGGCGGCGCCTACTTCGTGCCGGCCTTCTCCGGCCTGTTCGCCCCGCACTGGCGCCCGGACGCCCGCGGTGTCATCACCGGCCTGACCCGCTACGTCACCAAGGCGCACATAGCGCGCGCCGTCCTTGAGGCCACCGCCTGGCAGACCCGTGACGTCAGCGACGCCATGACCAAGGACTCCGGTGTCGAGCTCACCGCGCTCAAGGTCGACGGCGGCATGACCTCCAACAACCTGCTGATGCAGACCCTGGCCGACGTCCTGGACGCCCCCGTGGTGCGCCCGATGGTCGCCGAGACCACCTGCCTCGGCGCCGCCTACGCCGCCGGCCTCGCCGTCGGCTTCTGGACCAACACCGAGGACCTGCGCGCCAACTGGCGCAGGGCCGCGGAATGGACCCCCAACATGGCCGCGGAGACCCGCGACCGTGAGTACAAGAGCTGGCTCAAGGCCGTCGAACGGTCCATGGGCTGGCTCGACGACAACTCTGGCGAGGAGTAAGAACCCGCATGAGCACCCAGTCCACCCTGCAGTCCGTACCTGCCCTCGGTACGCGCCCGGTCTCCGGCTCGAATCCGAGCCGGGCCGAGACCCGGGAGCAGCTCTCCAAGGCGACGTACGACCTTCTCGTGATCGGCGGCGGCATCCTGGGCATCTCCACCGCCTGGCATGCGGCGCAGTCCGGGCTGCGGGTGGCCGTGGTGGACGCCGGTGACTTCGCCGGCGCCACCTCCTCCGCCTCCTCCAAGCTTCTCCACGGCGGTCTGCGCTACCTACAGACCGGCGCGGTGAAGCTGGTGGCGGAGAACCACTTCGAGCGCCGTGCGGTCTCCCGCCAGGTGGCACCCCACCTGGCGAACCCGCTGACCTTCTACCTCCCCGTGTACAAGGGCGGCCCGCACGGCGCCGCGAAGCTCGGTGCCGGTGTGTTCGCGTACTCGGCGCTGTCCGCCTTCGGCGACGGCGTCGGGCACCTGCTGAGCCCCGCCAAGGCCGCGCAGGACGTGCCCGAGCTGCGCACCGACAACCTCAAGGCCGTGGCCGTGTACGGCGACGACCAGATGAACGACTCCCGGATGGCCCTGATGACGGTCCGCGCGGCCGTCGAGTCGGGCGCCGTCGTCCTCAACCACGCCGAGGTCACCGAGCTGCGCTTCACCCAGGGCCGGGTTACCGGTGCCCAGCTCAGGGACCGGCTCTCCGGCGACGAGTTCGGCGTGACCGCCCGTCTGGTGCTGAACGCGACCGGCCCGTGGGTCGACCACCTGCGCAGGCTGGAGAACCCGAACGCGGCGCCGTCCATCCGCCTGTCGAAGGGCGCGCACCTGGTCCTCAAGCGCACCGCCCCCTGGAAGGCCGCGCTCGCCACCCCCATCGACAAGTACCGCATCACCTTCGCCCTCCCCTGGGAGGACATGCTGCTGCTCGGTACGACCGACGAGGAGTACGAGGGCGACCCGGGGGACGTCGCGGTCAACGAGAAGGACATAGCGCAGATCCTGGACGAGGCCGCGTTCTCCATCCGCGACCAGCAGCTCTCCCGTGACCTGATCACGTACTCCTTCGCCGGTCTGCGGGTGCTGCCGGGCGGGCCAGGCGACACGTCGAAGGCCAAGCGGGAGACGGTCGTCACCGAAGGGCCCGGCGGGATGCTGTCCGTGGCGGGCGGCAAGTGGACCACCTTCCGGCACATCGGCCGCACCGTCATGAAGAAGCTGGAGTCGCTGCCCGGCCACCCGCTCGGTGACGGCTTCGAGCCGGTCTCCGAGCTGCCCAGGAAGATGCCCCTGCCGGGCGTCGCCAACCCGCGGGCCGTCGCGCACCGCCTGCTCATCGACAGTCCGGGGACCGGCCCGCGCATGGCGGCCGACACCGCCAGGCACCTGGGCACCCACTACGGTTCGCTGGCCTTCGACATCGCGCGCCTCGCCAACGAGGACCCGCGGCTCGCCGAGCGCGTCCACCCGGACGCCCCGGAGATCTGGGCGCAGGTCGTCTACGCCCGGGACAACGAGTGGGCCGAGACGGCGGACGATGTGCTGCGCCGCCGCACCACGCTGACGATCCGGGGCCTCGCCACGGACGAGGTCCGCGGCAGGGTGCAGGACCTGCTCGACAAGAAGTAGGAGTACACCGGCCGGATCGAGGGGCGGCTCCCACGGGGGGAGCCACCCCTCTGCCGTGCGCCCCTGTCCGCCCCGTCGAACAACCGACAGCCCCCTGAATGCCTCACGCGCCCCTCCCCTCCCTCCGCTGTCCCGCGTTGTCACTACGCGTGACGGACACAACGGTGGCCGCGCGGATCGGAGCAGAGGGAGATCGCGCGTGATGAGCGGCTGGTGGCGGAATGCGCGCACGCGGCGACGCGCGGTCTTCGGGGTGTGCGGCACGGCGCTCGTTGCGCTCGCCGTCGTACTCCACGACTCCCGGGACAAGAACACCGCGGGTGTGCTCGTCTCCGTGATCGCGGCCGTGGTGTCGGTCGCCGCGTTCCTCGCCGACGCGCTGCGTGACGGCGCCGAGCCGCAGCGGCCCGCCGAGGACGTACGGCGGCAGACGGCCGACGCGCTGGCCTTGGCGGTACGGGAGCAGTGGGCGGCCGAGTCCCGGCTGCGCAGGCTCCAGGATCCGGGGCCGCTGGAGGTGTGCTGGGCCCCGGCCGACCGGTGGCTCGTGGACCACCCGGAGAACATCCGGCCCGGTGTGCCCCTCCCCGCGCCCCGGAACGCCGGCCCCTGGGCCGACGGCATCGCGGGCGCCTTCGCGGCCCTGCCGCGCCGGCGGCTGGTGGTGCTCGGCGGTCCCGGCTCGGGCAAGAGCGTGCTGGCCCTGCGATTCACCCTCGGACAACTGGCCGTACGCGAACCCGGCGGGCCCGTCCCGGTCATCTTCCCGCTGGCGAGCTGGGATCCGCGGGGCAGCCGGCTGCGCGACTGGCTCGCCGAGCGCCTCGCCGCCGACCACCGGCTGCTGGCCGCGTCCGCCGACGGCCGGCCCACCCTGGCCCGCGCCCTGCTCGACACCGGGCTGATCCTTCCCGTCCTCGACGGCTTCGACGAACTGCCCCGGTCGGCGTACGCGGAGGCCGTACGGCACATCAACTCCGAACTCGACGACGACCTCCCGCTGCTGCTCACCAGCCGCACCGAGGCCTGGGCCGCCACGGTGCGCGCGGGCGACGTGCTGACCGCCGCCGAGGTCGTCGAACTGCTGCCGCTGGACGAGGAGCAGGCCGGTTCCTACCTGGAGCGGACGGCCCGCCCCGGGGCCCGCGACGGCGCTCATGGCGAGACGGTGTGGACACCGGTGCTGCGCCGCCTCGCGCGGGAACCCGGTCCGCTGGCCGACGTGCTGAGGGTCCCCCTGATGGTGGCGCTGGCCCGCACCGTGTACGGCGACACCTCGCGCGACCCGGTCGAACTCCTCGACCCGGGCCGCTTCCCGACGGCCGGGGACATCGAGGAGCACCTGCTGGACGCGTTCGTGCCCGCCGCCTTCGCGGACTGCGGGCCCGAACGGGGAGCCGAGGCACGGCGCCGGCTCGCGCTGCTGGCCAGGAACCTGGAGCGGCGCGGCACGGGCCGGCTCGCCTGGTGGGAGCTCGACTCGGCACTGCCGGGGCTGGTACGGGCGTACGCCACCGGTCTGGTGGCTCTCGCCGCGACCCTCGCGATCCTCCCGGCCGTCGCGCTGGCCCGCGCCTCCGACCACGGGGCCGGGGCCCAGGACTCCGCGTCGGTCCTCGTCGCCATGGCGGGCCAGACCCTCGGATACGCGTTCGGGGCCGCCTTCCTGCTGCCCAGGCGGAGGGGTCCGCTCGGCCGGCGGGACTCCCTGTCCAAGCGGCTGGTCATCACCACGGTGGTCGCCACGGCTCTGTGGACCGGCTTCGCGCTCACCGACGACCTGCGGTTCGGCTTCCGCTTCGGCGCCGTCACCGACGGTCTGCTGCCCGACCTGTTCGGCAGCTGCCTCTTCGCGCTGCTGCTGACCATGTTCTTCGGAGTCGCCGGGCTGCCCCGCCGGCCGGTGCCGCTGGGTCTGCCCTGGACGGGACACCAGGGCCGCGCCACGGTCCTGGTCTGCGGGGCCGTGCTGCTGGCGTGCGGGGTGGACCTGGTGGGGGCCGTGCTCCTGGGAGTGGCCGTCACCCAGTGGACCGCGCTCGCCGGAGCCATGTGCGCGGTGGCCGGCACCGCCCTGCTGCTGGGCGGTACGCGGCGGGCCGTGCGGGACAGCCCGTCCCTTCCCGGCAGAAGCCGGATCTCCCGCGACTTCACGGCGGGGCTGGCGCGCGGGCTGGCGGCCACGCTGCTCATCGGCGTGGTCGCGAGTTCGGTCGCGGGGACGGCCGCCGTCGCGGTGACCGTCCTCAAGTCCGGTACCCGGGTGGATCTCGACGGACAGCGCATCGGCGAGTGGCGGTTCCTGGAACGGAACGGGCTCAGGACGGCGACCACGCACCGCCGGCTGAAGGGCACGCTGCTGGTACCGGACCGCGGAAAGCTCGCGGTCGCCTATCCGGCCGGTACGACGCCGCCGAGCTGTGAGATCCCGCTGCTTCCCGGGCGCAGGTGCGCCGCGTTCAGCTCCTGGCACACGGTGTTCGAGTCCCGCGCGGGTTCGGTGACGGTGCGCCTCACCCCGGGCGACACCACGGCGCCGGGGGCGGACAGGAGGGCGTACGCGGCGAACATGCGGTCCGTGCTGCCGGAACCGGCCCGTGCCTGGCTCACCGACGGACCGGTGCTGGGACTCGTCGCGCGCTGTCTGCCGCCGATCCTCGCCTCGGGGCTGCTGGTCGGTCTGGTCGGCGGGTGCGTCTGCGGTGTCTACCGGGCGCTGAGCGCGCCGTCCGACGTCGTGCGTGCCGCGGGGCCCCGCAGCACGCTGCGCACCGACCGGACCGCGTCCCTGGCGCGCGGCGGCATCGCGGCCCTGCTCGCCGCGGTCGTCTGTCTCCCCGTCGTCCTGCTGTCCCACGACTGGGGCGGAGTCGCCACCGCCGGGGCACAGTTGTGGGTTCCGGTCGGCGCCACCGCGCTGGCGCTGAGCGCCTGGGGCCGCTTCCTGGTCACCCGCGTCTGGCTGGCCGCGACGGGGCGCGCTCCCTGGCGGCTGATGGCCTTCCTCGACGAGGCCCACCGGCGGGGCGTGCTGCGCCAGTCGGGGGCGTACTACGAGTTCCGCCACCAGCGGCTGCAACGGCGGCTCGCCGGTGCCGTGCCCGCGGGCGCTTCCTCAGTGGAGGAGCGCCTCGACGTCCTCGGGTGAGGTCAGCTCCGCACGCCTGAGAATCAGTTCACGCCCGAGCAGCAGGGACCGCCGGGACGCGGGCACCGGATCCGGCAGCGTCGTCAGGTCGGTGAGGTGGGCGAAGCCGATGACGCGGCGGACGATCTCCGTGCCGGCGAAACCGACCGACTCCGTGAAGACGCGGGCCAGAAAGCGGTCGAGGTAGGCGTCGTCGAAGAAGGTGTCGACGCGGCCTCGCCAGAGGCGGCGGAACTCGGCCTCGAACGCCTCCCAGGAGAGCCGGAGTTGGTCCGCGTGGTCGCTCTCGGTCCCCAGGGCGGCGGCACGCACCCGGGACACGAGCGTGTTGGCCCAGTACAGGCCGAGGTCGAAACCGATCGGCCCGACGAAGGAGAACTCGGGGTCGAAGACCCGTACCACCGGGGCGCCTTCGCGCACCCCGACCATGACGCTGCCGGTGTGCAGGTCGCCGTGGAGCAGGGCCTGGGCGCTCGTCATGAAGACATGGCGGAGCTCCGCGACCTCGGTGCGCAACCGGATGTCGGCACGGAACTCGGCGGCGAGGTCGTCGAGTTCGGGGAGCCAGTGGTTGTGCTCGTGCTCGATGTACGGCTCGGAGAGGACGACGTCCTCGGTGATCTCGCACAGCTCGGGGCTGACGGAGGCGGCGATCAGCGCCTTGCGGTCGGCGGAGGCCAGGCCGAAGTCGCTGGTGGTGAAGGAGAGCTGGGCGACGAACTCGCCGATCCTCGCGGAGGTTTCGGGGCCGTACGGCGCGCCCTCGTTGAGGACCGTGCGCAGGACCTCCAGGTCGGACATGTCCTCCATGACGAGCGCGTAGTTCTCCGGGTCGTAGCCGTGGATCACCGGGATCTTGTCCGGGGCGACGGCGGCGACCCGCTCGTAGGCGCGGGCCTCCGCGTCGGCGCGTTCGGGGCTCATCGGCCAGGAGGGTCCGGCGACCCGGACCCAGGGCAGCGCCTGCTTGACGGCGAGGCTGCGGGTCCCGTCCTTGGAGGTGGCGAGGAAGACGCGGTTCATGTTGCCGTCGGAGACCTCGCGGACCTCGGGGTCGGTGAGGTCCCAGTGGCCGCGCTCGCGCAGGTAGCCGGCGACGTCCTCGGTCTCCAGGATGCGGTAGCCCATCGTGAACTCCCTTATGCGGTGCGGCGCTTGGACAGGGTGAAACTGAAGACCAGGGCGAGGATGAGGACCGCGCCCTCGACGACGTCCTGGGTGTAGTACGGCAGGCCCTTGATGGTCAGGCCGGTGGTGATGATGCCGATCAGGACGGCGCCGAGTGCCGTGCCCCAGACGTTCGGGCGGCCCCGGCCGAGGACGGAGGTGCCGACCAGCGCCACCGCGACGGCCTCCAGGAGCTGGGAGGTACCGGCCGAGACGTCGCCCTGGCCGATCCGGGCGGCCAGGATCAGGCCGCCGATGGAGGCCAGCACGCCGGAGAGGACGTACGCCAGGGCCCGGTAGGCGCCGACGCGGATGCCGGCTAGGCGCGCCGCCTCGGGGTTGGCGCCGATCGCGTAGAGGACCCGGCCCCAGCGGGTGCGGGCCAGGAACACCCAGGCGATCACCGTCAGTCCGCCGAAGATCAGCACGGAGACGGGTATGCCGAGGAAGGTGCCGCGGTCGATGCGCAGGAAGCCCTCGGTGAACCTGCCGGGGGCGGTGGTGCCGTCGGACTGCGTCATGCCGGGGGTGATGGACTGGCCGTCGACCAGGATGAGTTTGGTGCCCTGGATCACGAACATGGTGCCGAGCGTGGCGAGCATGTCGGGGATCTTGAGGACGACGATCAGCAGGGCGTTCAGCAGCCCGGCCAGGGCGCCCGCCGCGATGACCGCGAGGATCGCGACCACGCCGACCTGGTTGTAGGAGACCATCGTCTTGGCGGCGACCGTCACGCCGAGTCCGGCCACCGCGCCTACCGACATGTCCATCCCGCCCACCGCCATGGTGAGCGTGACGCCGAGTCCGAGGATCGCGGCGACGGAGACGTACCTGAGGGTGTCCAGGAGTGTCGCCGAGTCGCGGAAGGACGGCTCGCTGATCGCGAAGTACGCGAAGAGCGTGACGGTGACGAAGATGAAGCCGTACTTGATGACGGCGCTCTGGACCCGCGGGCCGGCGGCGGCGAGCGGCGAGGGGGCGGCCGTCTTCGTGGGGACGCTCTGTGTGGTGGTCATGGCGTACTTCCTGGTGTGACCGGAATCGGGCGGACGCCGACGGCTGTGCCCGGCATCAGAGGGACGCCGAGATGGACTGGATCACGCGGTCGCGCTCCGCGTCCTCGCCGTACGCGTCGAGGCGGATCTCGCCCGCGGCGAGGACGACGACCCGGTCGGCGACCTCCAGGATCTCGTCGACGTCGGCGGACAGGACGAGGACCGCGGCGCCTTCGGCGGCCAGGGCGCGGGCGCGGCGGCCGATGTCACGGCGCGCTCCGATGTCCACACCCCGGAACGGCTCGTCCAGGATGAGGACACGGGGGGTCTCGGCGAGCCAGCGGCCCACCACGACCTTCTGCTGGTTGCCGCCGGACAGTTCCTCCACGGTGCTGTGCTCGTCGCGGGCGACGACACCGAGCCGCTCGATGGTGGCGCGGCCGAGGGCGTCCTCCCTGCCGCGGCTCACGAGCCCGGCCGTGGAGAGGGACTTGAGGAACGGCAGCGAGATGTTCTGCGCCAGCGACCAGCCGGGCACCAGGGCGTCCGCGTGCCGGTCCTCCGGTACGAGGTGTACGCCGCTGCCGATGGCGTCGGCGGGGCGGCGCGGCGCGTACGGCCTGCCGTTCAGCTCGACCGCTCCGCCGGTGAAGCGGTCGGCGCCGAACAGTCCGCGGGCGAGTTCCGTCTTGCCCGCCCCCAGCAGGCCGACCACGCCGGTGACTTCGCCGGACCGGATGTCGAGGTCCTGGGGCGTGCGGCCGGCCAGGAGCGGGACTCCGCGCAGCGAGAGCACCACCTCGCCCTGCTGCCCGAGGCGCTGGGGGCGGGCGCTCGTCGCCTCGTGGGCCTGGGCGAGCATGGCGCGCAGGGCGCTGTCCCAGTCGAAGGGCCTGACCTGGTCCTCCGTGAGACGGCCGTCCCGCAGGACGACCAGGCGGTCGGCGAGCGCGTCGATCTCGCCGAGCCGGTGGGAGACGTACAGGACCGCGATGCCCTCCGCGCGCATCCGTCCGACGAGCGCGAAGAGGCGCTCAGCCTCGGTGGCGGAGAGCGCGGAGGTCGGCTCGTCGAGGATCAGCAGCCGGGGGCGGGTGGCGAGGGCGCGGGCCAGGATGAGCAACTGGCGGTCGGAGATGCCGAGTTCGGTGACATCGCGCCTCAGGACGGTGTCGCTCCAGCCCAGATCGAGGGCGGACTGGATCTCGCGGGCGCGGGCGAGCAGCCTGCGCCCGTTCAGGAAGGGGTTGCCCCGGCTCTGGGCGAGCTCCTCGAAGACCAGGTTCTCGGCGACCGTGAGGCCGGGCACGATGCCCTCGCTGATCCGCTGGTGCACGGTCTGGATGCCCAACTGGCGTGCGGCGAGCGGGGAGTTGAGCGCGGCGGTCTCACCGTTCACGCTCACCTCCCCGCCGTGGTCGGTGTGCACGCCGGACAGGATCTTGATCAGCGTGGACTTGCCGGCGCCGTTCGCGCCGAGCAGCGCGACGACGCTGCCCGGCGCGATGTCCAGCGAGACCGACTCCAGGACCGTCCTGCCGCCGAAGGCCATGCTGACCTCACGGAGGCGCACGGCGGCGCCGGCGGTACCGGCGGTACCGGTTCGGCTGTCGGCGCCGGTGGAACCGGAAGGGCCGCCGGTGCCGTCCGGCCCGGCAGAGCCGCCGGTTCCGGTACCGGAAGGACTGTCAGTGGGCGACATTGGCGATCCAGTCCGCCGTGCTCACCTTGGACAGGTTCAGCGCGGGCAGCGCCGCGCGGAGCTGGTCCATGTTGGCGATCTTCTTCTCGCGCAGGAAGTCCTGGGTGATGGCGACGGCCGGGAACTCGACCGAGGTCTTGTTCAGTTGGCCGGCGAGCTCCAGGGCGGTGGTGCGGACGACGGCGGCGCCGACCGCCGACGGGTCGGTGCCCGCGGTGGCGACCCACGGGCTGTCCGCGGCGGTCATGTTCTGGATGTCGGCGTTGGAGACGTCCGCGCCGAAGACCTTCACCTTGTCCTGGAGCTTCTTGTTCTGGACGGCGAGGACGGTGCCCTTGGCCAGCTCGTCGTACGGGGCGAAGACGCCGGTCACGTCCGAGTGCTGGGTGAGCGCGGCGGAGACGAGGGGGACGTTGTCGGTGGCCGTGGAGTCGGTGACCTTGCCCACCTTGAACGCCTGCTGCCAGCCGTTGGCGTCGGCGGTCTTCTTCCACACGCTGTCGCGCTTGTCGAGTGCGGCGTATCCGGCGACGTTGACGTAGCCGACCTTGGCGTCCTTGCCGAGCTCCGTGCCCATCACGTCGAGGACGGCCTGCGCCATGCTGGCGTCGTCCTGCTTGGTGCTGACGACCGACTTGTTGGTCTGCTCGACGTCGTAGACGACGACCTTGATGCCCTTCTTCACCGCCTTGTCGATCTCCGGCTGGATGGTGGCCGGGAAGCCGTGGTCGACGATGATCGCCTGCGCGCCGGAGTTGATGGCCGAGGACAGGTCGGTGGCCTGCTTGGCGTTGTCGGCCTGGGCGTCGTACACGGTCAGGTCGATGCCGAGGGCCTTGGCCTGCGCCTTGGCGCCGTTGCCCCACTGCTCGAAGTAGTCGCCGGCGCCGCTCTGCCGGACCAGGGCCACCTTGACCCCGCCCTTGCTGAAGGGCGCGGGCTTCGTGCCGGTCGCGGCGGAGGCCGGGGCGGCCTTGTCGCCGGTGCTCTCCGAGGCGTTCGTGGACTGGGAGCAGCCCGCGAGAAGGAGGGCCGAGACGGAGGCCAGCGAGAGGGCGGCGAGGGGGACACGGATACGGGACACGAGGGCTCCAGAGGGCGGTGCGAGGGAGGGTGGCGAGGAGGAGGGGAAGTGCCGGTCCGGAGCGCCGGAGGGAGAAATCACGCCACGGCCGCGCGGGCGTGGTACCTCCTCCTCATCCGACTCGTACGTCCCGTACGAGGGGAGGGAGGCCCTTCCTCACGGGAGTGCCGTGCGGGGCGCGGGCGTTGAGGCTCCGGGACAGGTCAGCGACAGCTGGCTGTGGTCGACCGGAGCAAGTCCACGTACAGCCGCCTTACGAGCAGCAGCGTCTTCATAGGCGAATCATGTGAACGTTTCCAGCCAGGCGTCAAAGCCGTGGACAACCTTTCTCAATAGTTGAGACAACAACTTCGTCACACTCGGCCGACCGCCCGCCTGGAGTTACCATCTCGGGACCGGCACCCGAACCCGGGACAGTGAGGCTCCGATGACGACACCACGCGCGACAGCGATGCGACGCTGTACCGGCGCGGCGTGTCGCGGCTGACGACCGGCCCCACACCCCCCGTCCGCCCACCGCGCCCGGGTGTGCCGCGCCCCCTGTTTCCTCCCCTCCCCCGTCCGGATGCCTGTCCAGCATTCGGACATCCCTCCCAGTCCCTGGAGTTGCTCCCATGACCCTGCTGACGACCTGGCCCGAGTCCGGCTCGGAGACGGTGGTGCGCCGTACGTCCGACCCCGTCGAGATCGCCGCCGCGCTCGCGCCGATAGGGGTGCGCTACGAGCAGTGGCCGATCCGCGAGGACGTGCCCGCCGACGCCGACAGCGACACCGTGTTCGCCGCCTACGGCCAGGAGATCGAGAAGCTGAACGCCGAGGAGGGCTTCACCACGGTCGACGTGCTCGGCCTGCACCCGAGCGAGGACCCCGAGTACCCGGTGAAGGCGAAGGCCGCGCGCGAGAAGTTCCTCCAGGAGCACACGCACGACGACGATGACGAGGTGCGCTTCTTCGTCTCGGGGTCCGGGATCTTCTACCTGCACGTGAACGGCGAGGTGCACGCCGTGTACTGCGAGAAGGGCGACCTGCTCGGGGTGCCGCGCGGCACGACCCACTGGTTCGACATGGGCACGAGGCCCGCCTTCACCGCGATCCGCTTCTTCCACGAGGAGGACGGCTGGATCGGCAGCTTCACCGGCTCCCCCATCGCGTCCCGCTTCCCGGACTACGACACGATCGACGCCGGGTACGCGAAGGACAAGGCCGCCGCGTGACCCAGCACTTCGACATCGACTCCGTGGTGCTCGACATCGAGGGCACCACGAGCGCCACGGGGTTCGTCGTTGACGTGCTCTACCCGTACTCGCGCTCTCGTTTCGGAGCGGTGCTCTCGGAACGGAGCGGTGATCCGGACGTGGTCCGGGCCCTCGCGCAGGTACGTGAGCTGATCGGCGAGCCAGACGCCGACGCCGTACGCGTCGAGAAGGCCCTCGGCGAGTGGCTCGACGAGGACCGCAAGGCGACCCCCCTGAAAACCCTCCAGGGCCTCATCTGGGCCGAGGGCTTCGCGCGCGGCGACCTCGTCTCGCACTTCTACGACGACGTCGTCCCGGCGCTGCGCCGCTGGCACGCGGCGGGCGTCCGCCTGCACGTGTACTCGTCCGGCTCCGTGGCCGCGCAACGCGCCTGGTTCCGGGCCGCCCCCGAGGGCGATCTGCTGCCGCTCGTCGAGGGCTTGTACGACACGGAGAACGCGGGACCCAAGCAGGAACCGGAGTCGTACGCGACGATCGCGGCCGATCTGGGCGAGGCCCCGGGCCGGATCCTCTTCCTCTCCGACCGGCCCGGCGAACTGGACGCGGCGCGTGCCGCGGGCTGGCGGGCCGTGGGCGTACGCCGCCCCGGAGAGCCGTACTACGAACAGGGCGTCGGCGATCACCCCGAGGCGGGGACGTTCGACGAGATCACCATCGCGAGGAGCACCGCATGACCGTCGAGACCTCAGCACTGGACCTGGAGGAGGCGGGCGCGGTGCTGGCCGCCGAGTCGGCCCGTTTCGCCTCCTTCGGCTGGATGCGCGGCACGTCGGGGAACCTGTCGGTGGTCCTGTCCCGTGACCCGCTCCGCCTCGCGGTGACGGCGAGTGGGCACGACAAGGGTGAACTGACCCCCGCCGACGTGGTGTTGGTGGACGGAGCGGGCGCGGCGGTGTCGGGCGGCAGGCCGTCGGCCGAGGCCGAGCTGCATGCCCGGGTGGCCGCGCTGACCGGTGCCGGCGCCGTCGTGCACGTCCACACGGTGGCGTCCGTGGCGATGGGCCGCCGCGAACCCGGCGGCATCGCCTTCAAGGACATCGAGATGCTCAAGGGCATCGGCCAGCCCGCGCATGACGTCGAGGTGACCCTCCCCGTCATCGCCAACAGCCAGGACATGAAGGTGCTGGGCGACCGGCTGGAGGCGGCCCGGGATCCCCGGATGCCGGCCGTCGTCGTCGCCGGTCACGGCCTCTACGTCTGGGGCGCCGATCCCCGCCAGGCCCGCCACCACGCCGAAGTGGTCGAGTGGCTCCTCGAGTTGGAGCTGTCCCAGCGCTGAACCGACACGAAGCCGCGCTCCGGCGACAGCACCGGAGCGCGGCTTCTCGCGCGCTGATGGCAGTGGGCGGGTCAGGGGGTGTGTTCGGATCAGGCCGGATGAGGCCGCGGCGGCTGGTGCGGTGCATCGCAAGGCGGAGCGTCATCCGCGTACCGGGCGTACTCGGGTGATGCGACAACGCGGCGAGGTGCCGTGCCAGGCGCCGCGGACCCGGGCTGATCCAAACGACACCCCTCGGGCCTGTCTGACAGTTCCCGTCGTCGCCCGGAGGGCGGCCTCGCGGCGTCAGGTGCGTGCTCTGGGGGTCCCCCCGGCCGGAGGCTGGGGGAGGGCCGGGCGTGGACCCTCGTACTGGACGTACTTGGGTCTGCGCCCGGTGCGGCGAGAGTGCGTGCATGGCGTCGCGGGGCAGACGGGAATTGTCAGACAGGCCCTACCTCAGGTGCTCCCCCGGCAGCTCTCCCGCCGCCACCTCCAGTACTCCGCGCTCGGTGACCAGCCCGGTCACCAGCCGCCCTGGCGTGACGTCGAACGCCGGGTTGTGCCCGCGGGACGCGGTGGGAGCGGTCCGTATCCCGGACCACTCCAACACCTCTTCCTCGCCCCGGAGTTCGATGTGGATGTCGTCGCCCGAGGGGGTCGACAGGTCCACGGTCGTGGTGGGGGCGGCCACCAGGAACGGCACGCCGGCGTAGGCGCAGGCCAGTGCGACGCCCACGGTGCCGACCTTGTTGGCGGTGTCGCCGTTCGCGGCGATGCGGTCGGCACCCACTATCGCCGCGTCGACCTCGCCGCGCAGGATCGTGCCCGCGGCGGCGCCGTCGGCCTGGACATAGTGCGGTATGCCTTCCTGGACCAACTCCCAGGCGGTCAGGCGGGATCCCTGGAGCAGGGGGCGCGTCTCGTCGGCGTACACGACCTCGACGAGGCCGCGCGCGTGCAGTTCGCGTATGACGCCGAGGGCCGTGCCCCAGCCCGCGGTGGCGAGCGCGCCGGTGTTGCAGTGGGTCAGGACCCGGAGCGGACGGCCCACGTCGGTGCGCTTCAGGAGCCAGTCGGCGCCGAACGCGCCCATCGCCCGGTTCGCCTCGACGTCCTCGCGCTGGACGGCGGCGGCCTCCGCGAGGACCGCCTCCAGCCCTTCGTCGAACCGGGTCAGCACGCGGTCGACGCAGACCATGAGGTTGACGGCGGTGGGCCGGGCGTCCCGGACTCGGGCGATCTCGGCGAGCACCCGCGTGCGGTCCCAGCCCTCCCGCTCCCCCTGGAGCAGCGCGATCGCGACGCCGTACGCCCCGGCCGCCCCGATGGCCGGCGCGCCCCGGACGACGAGCCTCTTGATCGCGTCCACCAGACCGTCCACATCGCGGACTTCGCGGGTCTCCGTGCGGTGCGGAAGCACGGTCTGGTCGATGAGGGCGAGGCTGCTTCCGGTCCAGTCGACAGCGCGCAGTTCCTGGGGCATAACGGGGCACTCCTGAAGTTCCGACAGTGCGCGACACCGTACATGACCTGTGCGAACCACAGTTCGAGACAGTCGGGCAGGTGTCCGGAAACCGGTGTTACAGTCCAGCTCCCGCAGGCCCGAGACCGTCGCGAAGGAGGGATCCATGCTGCTCACCAGGCGTCGCTTCCTCGACTTCGGCCGGTGCGCCGCCAACGGCTGTTGTAGCTGACCCGCAGTTCAGCTCCCGCCGTGACTGTCACGTGTCACCTCCTCCGCGCTCCCGCACAGCGTGCCCTGCCGCACCCTCCGGAAGGTCATCCCGATGTACCGCAGAAACCGCCGCTCCCTCCAGTTCGCCGCTCTCGCGGCGGGCACCGCACTGCTCGCCACGGCCTGCAACGCGGCGGCCAAGGACAGCGCGTCCGACAGCTCAGCGAGCAGCGGCAGGTCCTTCACGCTCGTCACCCCCGACCCCGTGGGGCAGAACGAGTTCCTGAAGCTGGCGGTCTCCGGTGTGGAGGCGGCGGCCAAGGCGCACGACGGAACCCAGAAGGTGTACCAGTCCTCGGACACCGCGTCCGAGCAGCAGAACGTGGCCGCCGCCGTGGAGGCCGAGCCCGACGTCATCGTGCTGGTCGGCTTCGAGTTCGCCGACCTGGTCGCGCAGCAGGCCGAGGCCCACCCGAAGCAGCAGTTCCTGATGGTCGACGCGTGCACGACGAAGACGTACGCGAACGTGAGTTGCGCGACGTTCCGTGAGCACGAGGGCGTGTACCTGGCGGGCGCCGAGGCCGGACTGCTCAGCGAGAGCGGCAAGGTCGGCGCGGTGGACGTCCTGGACACGCCCCAGTTCCGGCGCTACAGCGACCCGTTCGCGGCCGGTGCCAAGAAGGTCGCTCCCAAGACCAGCGCCTCGACGCGGTTCGTCGGCGGCCAGTCCCCGTTCGACGACTCCGCCCGCGCCAAGGAGCAGGCGAACGCCCTCCTCGCCAAGGGCACCGACCAGATCATGGCGGCGGCAGCGGCCGGCAACTACGGCGTCTTCGAGGCGGCGAAGGCCAAGGGCGCCTACGCGTACGGCGTCGACGTCAACCAGTGCACCTCCGCGCCGGGCACGGTCGTCGACAACGTCATCAAGAAGACGGACGTCGCGGTGGAGGAGGGCGTCAAGCAGGTCCTCGACGGCAACACCGGCAAGACGATCTCGTACGGCCTCAAGGAGGGCGGCATCAGCCTCACCGGCCTGGAGTCCGGCGTCGACACCTCCAAGTGCGTGATCGCCGACCACAAGGACGTCCTGACGAAGGTCGAGGCGCTGCGCGACCAGATCGTGTCCGGAGAGCTGAAGGTCGATGACCCCGCAGCCGGTTGAGAGCGGTCCCGTCACGGCGCAGGCCGAGGTCGTCGTCGAACTCCGGGGAATCACCAAGCGGTTCCCCGGCACGCTCGCCAACGACGCCGTCGACCTGACGGTCCGGCGCGGCGAGATCCACGCCCTGATGGGTGAGAACGGCGCGGGCAAGTCCACCCTGATGTCCGTCCTGTACGGGATGGAACGGCCCGACGCCGGTTCGGTGCTGATCGAGGGGCGTGAGGTGTCCTTCGCGGATCCCGGCGCCGCGATGGCCGCCGGGCTCGGCATGGTGCACCAGAGCTTCAAGCTGTTCGACTCGCTGACCGTCGCCGAGAACGTCGTGTTCGCCGCCGAGCCGCGCCGCTTCGGCCTTGTCGACCGGGCGGCGGCGCGGCGGCGAGTGCGCGAACTCGCCGAGGAGCACGGCCTCGCCGTGGACCCGGACGCCCGGGTCGGTGACCTGCCGGTCGGCCTTCGGCAGCGCGTGGAGATCCTGAAGCTGCTGCACCGCGGCGCCCGTACGCTCATCCTCGACGAGCCGACCGCGGTGCTCACCCCGGCCGAGGCCGACGCACTGTTCGCGGTACTCAAGTCGCTCACCGCGCAGGGCCGTACGGTGATCCTTGTCACGCACAAGCTGCGCGAGGTCCTCGAAGGCAGCGACAACGTCACGGTGTTGCGCGACGGCCGGGTCGTCGCCGGGCTGCGCACCGCCGCGACGAGCGCCGACGAGATCGCCGCGGCGATGACGGGCCGCGCGGTCGACCTGGACCGCGTGCACGCCACGGGCACCCCGGGTGACGTGGTACTGGAGGTGTCGGGTCTCGGCACGGCCGCCGTGCGTGACGTCCAACTCACCGTCCGCGCGGGCGAGATCGTCGGGATCGCGGGGGTCGCGGGCAACGGGCAGAGCGAGCTGATCGAGGCGCTGGCCGGGCTGCGGCCGGTCACCGACGGCCGAGTGACCCTGCGCGGGCAGGACATCACGCACGCCTCGGCGACCGAACGGCGCGCCCGGGGCCTGGCCTATGTGCCCGAGGACCGGCACGCGGTCGGTACCGCGCCGGCCGCGTCCGTCGCCGACAACCTCGCAATGGGCCACCACCGCACGTCGCTGTCCGCACGGTACGGACTGCTGGCGCCCTCGGCCGTACGGGATCACGCACGGCGTCTCGTCGAGCGCTTCGGCATCAAGGCGTCCTCGCCCGAGGTGGCCGCCTCCGCACTGTCCGGCGGCAACCTCCAGAAGCTGCTGATCGGCCGCGAACTGGCGCACGACGCACCGCTGTTGCTCGTGGAGCAGCCGACCCGGGGCGTCGACATCGGCGCCATCCAGAACATCCACGACGAACTGGTCGCCTATCGCGACGCCGGCCACGCCGTGCTGCTCGTCTCGGCCGAGCTGAGCGAGATCCGCGGGCTCGCGGACCGCGTGCTCGTGATGTACGAGGGCCGCGTGACGGCGACGTACACCAGGGACGAGGCGGACGAGCGGACGCTGGGCCTGGCGATGGCGGGCGGCACCTCGTCGGCGAAGGCCGGAGACTGACATGGCCCAGACCGAAACAGAGGGACCCGAGAAGGCCCGGACCGCGGAGGCCCGGACCGCGGAGGCCTCCCGGAGAACCGGGCTTTCCCGCGTCGCCGGTGCCCTCCGCTCCCCCGTCACCTTCTCCGTCCTCGCCGGAGTCGTCATCGGCGCGCTCTTCCTGGTGGGCACCGGCGCCGATCCGGTCACCGCCTACGGCGCCGTCATCAGCGGCTCCCTCGGCGCCGACGGCATCGGCTCGACGCTGAGCACCACCACCAGCGTGCTCGGCATGGCCCTCGCGCTGGCGATCCCGCTGCGCGCCGGGCTCATCAACCTGGGCGGCGACGGGCAGTTGGTGCTCGGCGGCATCGCGGCGGCGGTCACCGGCCTCTACTCGCCGCTGCCCGCCCCGCTCACCGTCGTCCTCGCGCTGCTCGCCGGCATGGCGGCGGGCGCCGGGTACGCGGCCCTGGCCGCGCTCTGCGAGAACCACCTCGGCGTACCGCTCCTGGTGAGCAGCCTGCTGCTCAGCTACCCGGCGTCCTCGCTCGCCTCCTACCTGGTGCGCTATCCGCTCAAGGAACCCGGCTCCAGCCTTCCCCAGACCCGTCAACTCCCGGACGGCGTGGCCCTGCCCGCCTTCGGCGACACCACCGTGACGGTCGGCCTGCTGCTGATCGTGGCCGCCGCGGCGGCGTACTGGTTCGCGGACTCCCGTACGGCGGTGGGGTACGAGATCCGGATGACCGGCCTCAACTCCCGCTTCGCCGCGTACGCGGGCGTCGAGCGCAAGGGTCTGACGCTCCGGCTGATGGCCGTGTCGGGCTCGCTCGCCGGACTCGTGGGCGCCATCGGGGTGTTGAGCTTCCCGTACCGCTTCCTCGACGGCGCGCTCACCGCCCCCGGATACACCTGGACGGGCCTGACGGCCGCGCTGCTCGCGGCGGCGGGCCCGCTGGGCACGGTCCTGGCCTCGTTCTTCTTCGCCGTACTTGAGGTCGGCGGGCTCTCCATGGAACGCACGACCGAGGTGCCGCGCGAACTCACGCAGGTGCTCCAGGCCATCGTCATCGTGTTCCTGGCCGCCCGGCTGACCTTCCCGGACAAGTGGCTGCGCCGGTTCCGGCGGAAGGAGGCCGTGTGATGTTCTTCGACTCCGATCTCCTCATGTCCGCGCTGCGGGCACTCACCCCGATCCTGCTGGCGGCGCTGGGCGGCGCCGTCTGCGAACGCGCGGGTGTCTTCAACATCGGCCTCGAAGGCATGATGCTGATGGGCTGCTTCACCGCCGTCACCACCAGCTGGTTCACCGGCAGCCCCTGGCTCGGCGTCCTCGCCGCCGCGCTCGCCGCCGCCGCGTACTCGCTGATCCTCGCCGTCGGCACGGTGACCCTGCGCGGCGACGCGGTGGTGCTGGGCATCGCCATGAACCTCCTCGCCGTGGGTCTGACCAGCTTCCTGCTGCGTACGGTCTTCGGCGTACAGGGCACTTTTGACGATCCGTCACTCGCCGGGCTGCCACTGGTCGGTGGCTTCTCGCCGCTCGCCTACCTGGCGTGGGCCTCGGTCGGTGTCGCCGCGCTGATGCTGTCCCGGCACGTGTGGGGACTCAGGCTGCGCGGGGTCGGCGAGGCACCCGAGGCGGCGGCCACTCTCGGGGTGAGCCCGGCGAGGTACCGGTACGCGGCCGTGCTCGTCTCCGGCGTGCTGTGCGGCCTGGCCGGGGCCCAACTCGCGCTCGGCAACGTCACGTTGTTCTCCGAAAACATGACGGCGGGGCGCGGCTGGATCGCCGTCGTCGCGGTGATGCTCGGCCGCGCGCTGCCCCTCGGTGTGCTGCTCGCCGCGCTGCTCTTCGGCCTCGCGGAGGCCGCGGGCTTCCGTCTCCAGGGCCTCGGTCTGCCGCAGCAGGCGACCGACGCCGCGCCGTACGTCGTCACGCTCGGCGCCCTCTTCCTCACGACGGCCCACCGCCGTCGCCGTACCCGCCCCACCGAACCCGCCGGAGCCGCCACATGACCCAGGACCTGCTGCCCGTCACCCGCATACCGCGCACAGGCCTCGCGCCGTACGCCCTCGTCGTCGGCGACCCGGCCCGCGCGGCGGCCGTCGCCGCACTGCTCGACGCCGCCGAGGAAGTGTCGTACCACCGCGAGTACCGTGTGTTCAGCGGGAGTTGGAAGGGTCTGCCGGTCACCGTCGCCTCGCACGGGGTGGGCGCGCCCGGCGCGATCCTGCTCTTCCAGGAGCTGGCCGACGCGGGCGTCACGACCTTCCTGCGCTTCGGCACGGCCGGGTCGATGCGTCCCGGTATCGGCGACGGGGACCTCGTCATCGCGGAGGCGGCCGTACGGGACGACGGTGTGACGCAGCAGTTGCTGCCGCCGGAGTACCCGGCGGTGTCCGCCCCCGAGGCGGTCCTCGCACTCCAGCGCGCGGCCCGCGCGGCCGGCGCCCCGCACCACCGTGGCCTCGTGTGGACCCGGGCGGCGTTCCAGCCCGGACTGATCCCGCTCAACGCCTACGACAACGCGGGCCTCGCAGCGATCGAGATGGAGCTGTCCGCGCTGCTGGTCACCGCCTCCCTGCGCGGTCTCGTGGCGGGCGGGGTGCTCGTCGTCGACGGCGCGAACGCGGACGAACTGGTCGACGAGGAGAGCACCGGCGGCTACGACCCGCACCGCGACGTCGTGGCGGAGGGTGTGGAGCGGGGCGCGGTGGTGTCCCTGGAGGCATTGCGGCTGCTGGCCGAGGAGCACGCGGAGCCGACGGCATGAGCGAGCCGGCCGACCTGCTGGTCGAGGGCGGGGACGTACTGACCGTCGACCAGGCCGGGACCTTCGTACGGTCCGGCACGGTCGCCGTCCGGGACGGCGAGATCCTCGCGGTCGGGCCCGCCGCGGAACTCCGCGAGCGGTACGCGGCCACGGACACCCTGGACGCGAGCGGCTGCCTCGTGCTGCCGGGACTCGTCAACACCCATACCCACCTGGCGATGACGCTGCTGCGCGGCCGGGCCGACGACGTCACCCTCCAGGGATTCCTGGAGCGGGTACTGCGCTGGGAAGCGGAGTTGCTGTCGCCGAAGAACGTCGCGGCGGCCGTCCGGGTCGCGGTCGCCGAGAGCGTACGGGCCGGGGTGACCTCCGCGCTCGACATGTACTGGTTCCACGAGGCCGCCGAGCGGGCGGCGCGTGAGGCGGGCTGGCGGCTGCACACCGGGCCGACCTTCATGGACGTCCCCGGCCCCGCGGACGGCATCGCGTACGAGGACCGGCTGGAGTGGGCACGCCGCGACCTGGCCGACCGAGTGACGGCCCGGCCGGGTGCCCGGCCGGTCCTGTTCGCGCACTCGACGTACACGCTCTCGCCCGCCCAGCTCGTCGAGATCGCAGCGCTGGCAAGGGAGTTCGGCGCGCTGCTGCACATCCACGCGGCGGAGAACGCCACCGAGGTCGCCACCGTCGAGGTCGCCCACGGCAGGCGCCCGGTGGAGCTGCTCGACTCGCTCGGACTGCTCGGCCCCGACCTGCTGCTCGCCCACGCGGTGGATCTGACCGGCCCCGAGATCGCGGCCCTGGCCCGCACCGGCACGTCGGTCGCGCACTGCCCGGTCTCCAACCTCAAGCTCGGCTGCGGGATCGCGCCGGTTCCGCGGCTGCTCAGCGCCGGGGTGACCGTCGGCCTCGGCACGGACGGCGCGGTCAGCTCCAACACCCTGGACATGCTGGGTGCCGTGCGGCAGGCGGCCCTCGTCCACAAGGCGGCCGGGGATCCCACCGCGGTCGGTGCCGAACAGGCCGTGCGGATGGCCACGATCGAGGGCGCCCGCGCGCTGGGCCTCGGCGACCACCTGGGTTCGCTGGAGGCCGGCAAGCGCGCCGACCTGATCGTGCTCGACCTCGCCGCGCCGCATCTGCGGCCCCTGCACGACCCCTGGTCCACGCTCGCCTACGCCGCCCACTGCGCGGACGTACGGGACACGGTCGTCGACGGCAGGATCCTGATGCGGGACCGCGCGCTCACCACCCTGGACGAGGCCGGCGCGCTGGCGGACCTGGAGGCCCTCGCCTGAGCCGACAGGGGATTCCGGCCCCTGTTCAGCCCGCTGACCCACATAATGGGCCGAGACATCGGATCTCTGAACGGATGCCCTGGCGACATCCCGGAAGGCATCGCGAACGACTGGGAGGCCGCCATGGCAGTCACCGACGAGGCGATCGAGAAGATCAAGGGAATGATCGTCTCCGGCTCGCTGCGCCCCGGCGACCGGCTTCCCAAGGAGAGCGAACTCGCCGCGGAACTGGGGCTGTCCCGCAACTCCCTGCGCGAGGCGGTGCGCGCCCTGTCGCTCATCCGCATCCTGGACGTCCGGCAGGGCGACGGCACGTACGTCACCAGCCTGGATCCCCAACTCCTGCTGGAGGCACTGAGCTTCGTCGTCGACTTCCACCGCGACGACACCGTCCTCGAGTTCCTCGCGGTCCGCCGCATCCTGGAGCCGGCCGCCACGGCGATGGCGGCCTCGCGCATCAGCGAACAGCAACTGGACGCGCTGACCGCCCAGTTGGACGTACTGGGCGAAACACCCTCGGTGGAGGAACTCGTCGCCTGCGACCTGGAGTTCCACCGCGGCATCGTGCGCAGCTCCGGGAACTCGGTGCTCTGCTCCCTCCTCGACGGCCTCTCCGGGCCCACCACCAGGGCCCGCGTCTGGCGAGGCCTCACCCAGGAGGACGCGGTCGGCCGCACCCTGCGCGAGCACCGCGCGATCCTCACGGCCCTGCGCGACCGCGACGCGGAGGCGGCCCGGTCGTGGGCGACGGTGCACATCGCGAGCGTGGAACAGTGGCTGCGCTCGACCCTGTGAACCGCCCCTCCGGCCCGGCCGGAAGGGAGTCCCGGTCATCCAGGCGGCCCCCCGGAGCGACTCATCCGATGACCCGAGGATGCCGCCCGGTGACGATCACGCGTGTTTCCGGTGCCCCGGTGGGGCAGTGATCCGTTCACTCCCCCGTGCAAGGGGGCTGCGGAGGCCCCCTTCGCACGCCGTAAGGTTGGGGCGTACGTGAGGGCACGTCGGAAGGAGGCACTGGGTGATCGAGCTCGAGGGGGTTCCCGAGCTGGTCGACCCGGTCATGGTGGCCGCGTTCGAAGGCTGGAACGACGCCGGCGACGCAGCCTCCACCGCGGTCGCGCATCTGGACAAGGAATGGAAGGGCGAGGTGTTCGCGGCGCTGGACGCCGAGGACTACTACGACTTCCAGGTGAACCGCCCCACCGTGTGGCTGGACGGCGGTGTACGCAAGATCACATGGCCGACGACCAGGCTGTCGGTCGTCAGGGTCGGCGGCGAGAAACCGCGTGACCTGGTGCTGGTCCGGGGTATCGAGCCGTCGATGCGATGGCGCTCGTTCTGCAACGAACTGCTCGGCTTCGCGCACGAGCTCGGCGTGGAACTGGTGGTGATCCTGGGCGCCCTGCTCGGTGACACCCCGCACACACGTCCGGTGCCGGTCAGCGGGGTGACGTCCGACGCGGACCTCGCTCGCACCATGGACCTGGAGGAGACCAAGTACGAAGGGCCCACGGGCATCGTCGGCATCCTCCAGGAGGCGTGCACGCACGCGGGCGTACCGGCGGTGTCGCTGTGGGCGGCCGTACCGCACTA
This sequence comes from Streptomyces sp. NPDC088747, assembly GCF_044751025.1. NCBI lineage: Bacteria > Bacillati > Actinomycetota > Actinomycetes > Kitasatosporales > Streptomycetaceae > Streptomyces > Streptomyces sp. NPDC088747. The sequence goes on along the minus strand of NZ_JBIVKZ010000022.1, from coordinate 5,485 downwards.
CGTGTCGCAGCCGCCGAACCCGAAGGCGACACTGGCCCTCCTCAACCGTCTGGAGGACCTGATCGACCTGCGCATTCCGCTGGGCGAACTGCCCGAGGACGCGCGGGCCTGGCAGCTGGGCGTCGACCAGCTGGCCGCCGAGGACAGCGAAGTCGCCGAGTACGTGCAGTCGTTGGAGGAGGCCCGGGACACCGCCGATCTGCCGGAGGCGTCCGGCGAGGCGATCGCCCGTGAGTTCGAGCGCTATCTGCGCAGACGGGACGGCGGCGGTCCGGCCACCCAGCCCGGGGGCCACGCGACCGAGAGCGGCGACGCCGCCTCCTTCCTCCGGGACGGCCCCGCTCCCCGGCCCTGGCCGGGGAAGCCGCAACTGCCGGAAGCGGAACCGGAAGCGGAGTCCGGGCCTGGGCCTGGGCCTGCCGATGAGGGCTCGGACAAGAGCGCCGACGACAAGCCCAAGAAGTCTCCGGGTTCCACGGACTCTCCGGATTCCGCGGGGCCCTCGGGTACCACGGATGCCTCGGGTACCACGGGACCCACGGACCCCTCGGACGACTGACCGCCGAGGACTCCAGGACGACAGCTGAACGGCTGAGGGGCGGTGCGCACAACGCGCACCGCCCCTCAGCAGTTCCCGAGTCCCGCCCGGCGCCGGTCCGTTGCTAGAGGGCCACTCCGAGGAGGGCGTCCACGGCGCGCGACACGACGCCGGGGGCGCCCTCGTCCGTGCCGCCGCGCTCGTGCTGGAGCGCGGCCCAGCGGTCGACCGCGGCGAGCGCGGTCGGCGCGTCCAGGTCGTCCGCGAGGGCGGCCCGGATCTCCTCGACCAGGGCGTCCGCGGACGGCCCGTCCGGGCGGGAGACCGCGGCCCGCCAGTCCTCCAGCCGCGCGAGGGCCTGTTCGAGGACCGAGTCCGTCCACTCCCAGTCGGCCCGGTAGTGGTGCGCGAGCAGCGCGAGCCGGATGGCGGCCGGGTCGACCCCGTCGCGCCGGAGCGTGGAGACGAAGACGAGGTTGCCCTTGGACTTCGACATCTTCTCGCCGTGCAGCGCGACCATGCCGGCGTGGACGTACGCCTTGGCCATGGGGAACTCGCCGGTCAGCACCTGGGCGTGCGAGGCGCCCATCTCGTGGTGCGGGAAAGCGAGGTCGGAGCCGCCGCCCTGGACGTCGAAGCCCATTCCGAGGTGGTCGAGGGCGATGGCGACACACTCGATGTGCCATCCGGGACGGCCCTGCCCGAGCGAGCCGCCGTCCCAGCTGGGCTCACCCTCACGGGCTGCCATCCAGAGCATCGGGTCGAGGGGGTTCTTCTTGCCCGGACGGTCCGGGTCGCCACCGCGCTCGGCGGACAGCAGGCGCATGGCGGCGGCGTCCAGGTTGGAGACCTTGCCGAAGTTCGGATCCGACTCGACGGAGAAGTAGACGTCCCCTTCGAGCTCGTACGCCGCCCCGGCGTCGCGCAGCCGCTCGACGAGCGGAACGATCCCCGGTATCGCCTCGACGGCGCCGATGTAGTGCTTCGGGGGCAGCATCCGCAGGGCGGTCATGTCCTCGCGGAAGAGAGTGGTCTCCTTCTCGGCCAGCGCCGCCCAGTCGACGCCGTCCCGCTCCGCGCGCTCCAGCAACGGATCGTCGACATCGGTCACGTTCTGGACGTAGTGAACCTGCCGCTTGGTGTCGAGCCACACGCGCTGAACGAGGTCGAACGCGTTGTAGGTCGCCGCGTGTCCCAGATGGGTCGCGTCGTACGGCGTGATGCCGCACACATAGATTCGGGCGACGGGACCGGGGTCAAGACGGACGAGCCCCCCGGTCGCGGTGTCGTGGATCCGGAGGTCGCGGCCCTCACCAGGCAGGGCGGGGACATCGGAAGCGGGCCAGGCATACATGCCATGAGCGTAACCGGCCGGAAGTTACGTATACGAACCGGACCAGGTCCGATGGCAGGGAAGGCCTTCTTGCGCGACCCGTGACGATGTGCGCCGGGGTCACCGGGGTCGTGTGCCTCCCCGGGTGCCGTCAGACCGGCGGCCAGGGAATCGCGGGCCACTCCCCGCCCGGTTCCGGATGTTTCCCGGACGCCAGCATCGCCTCGACCCGCGCGCGCGTGGCGTCGAGTTCGGCGGCCGTGACGAGTTCGGCCAGCCGGGTGGCGAGCGGCTCGCCGGGCGCCAGCGCGTCCCGCAGGCCGGCCAGTACGGAGAGCGCCTCGTCGGTCAGCGACTCCCCCGCCCAGCCCCACAGCAGGGTCCGCAGTTTGTTCTCGGTGTTGAAGGTGACGCCGTGGTCGATGCCGTACAGCCGTCCCTCGCCGCCGGGCAGCAGATGGCCGCCCTTGCGGTCCGCGTTGTTGATCACGGCGTCGAGGACGGCGAGTTTCCGCAGCCGCGCGTCGTCGGCGTGCACGAGCAGCGCCGTCTTCCCCTCCTCGACCTCGGCGAACCCGATCGCCTTCCAGCCTTCCGCCGGCTCCTCGGCGTCCACCAGGGCCAGCAGTTCCGCGTCGGGCGCCGCCTCGATCCAGAGCTGGCACATACCCTCGCCGTACGGCCCGTCGCGCAGCACGGTGGTCGGCACGAGCCCCCATCCCGTCGCCTGGGACACCTCGTACGCGGCGACCTCGCGGCGCGCCAGGTTCCCGTCCGGGAAGTCCCACAGGGGCTGCTCCCCGGCGACGGGCTTGTAGACGCAGAACGCTTCCCGGCCCTCGTAGGACACGGAGCAGTAGAGCACCGCGTTCGAGGCCTCGCGGATGCGTCCGCGCACCTTCAGCTCGCCCTTGGCGAGCAGCTCGGCCGTGGTCACGCTCCGCGGCGGTATCCGTTCTGGCGCGGACATACGTGTCCTTCCGGGTCGAGCGGGAGGCTGCACAGCGGGCAGGGCGGCCGGCCCGCGTTGACGACGTCGAGGGCTCGCTTGGCGAAGGCACGGGCCTGCGCGCCGGTGAGGCGGACCCGGAGCATCGGCGGGCCGTTCTCCTCGTCCTGGAGCAGTCGCTCCTCGGCGTCGGCGAGGTCCTCCTCTGAGTCCGCGTCGAGCTCCACGAGGGCCTGCGCCTCGACGATCATGCGCTGCTCGTCGCCGTCCCAGGCCAGCGCCATGGTGCCGACCCGGAACTCCTCCTCGACGGGGGCGTCGAGGGGAGCGGTGTCGGACACCTCGGTGGGGGCCACGGCCGGGACGGGCGCGCTGCCCCCCGTACGCCGTACGACCTCGTCGAGGAGCTCGTCCATCCGCTCGGCGAGCGCCGCCACCTGCGTCTTCTCCAGAGCCACGCTGGTCACCCGGGGGCCCGAGGTGGCCTGCAGGAAGAAGGTACGGCGCCCGGGCAACCCGACCGTACCGGCCACGAAACGGTCCGGGGGGTCGTAGAGGAACACCTGACGGGACACGTCCTGTCTCCATTGATTCGGCATGAGGACCGGCTGACGGCGCGGCCCGCATCGACTGCTGACAACTACGAATGCACTACGGATGACAACTACTGCGCTGCTTCGACCGCTTCACCCTACTGCGGCCGACGATCACGGTGCGCCCGCACCGCCCCCGACCGTGGCGTCACCGCTCGGGGGTTCCTCGCGCGGCGCCAGGGACGCGAAATCACCGGTGTCCCCGAGGCGCACGAGAAAGGGTCGCATTCGTGTGTAGCGGATCGCGGTGATGGAACACGGTTCGACAGAGATCCGCTGGAAGAGGTCAAGATGAAGTCCGAGTGCTTCCGCAACAAGGGATTTGATGATGTCGCCGTGCGAGCACATGAGGTACACGGCGTCGGCGCCGTGATCGCGCTCCACGCGCGCGTTCCACTCGCGTACCGCCTCCGCGGCCCTCGTCTGCATGGACCGCATCGACTCCCCGCCCGGGAAAGCAACCGCCGACGGATGCGTCTGGACGACCTCCATCAACGGCTCGTCCATGAGTTCGGCGAGCTTGCGGCCGGTCCAGTCGCCGTAGTGGGCCTCCCCGATCCGCTCCTCGGTGTGCGCCCGGAGTTCCGGCCGCGCGTCCAGGAGCGGCTGAACGGTCTCCTGGCAGCGTTGCAGGGGGCTTGCGACGACCTCGGAGATCGGCAGCGCCGCGAGCCGTCCGGGCAGTGCGGCGGCCTGCTGGGCGCCCCGCTCGTCCAGGGCGACGCCGGGCGTCCAGCCGGCGAGCAGGCCGGAGGTGTTGGCGGTGGAGCGTCCGTGCCGTACGAGGATCAGAGTGGGCATGCGGCCCAGCGTAAACGGGTGCCACGGGGACCCGGCCGGGGCGGTGGCACCCGGTACCCGGCGTGCGCCCCGGCCACCACGACGGGAGAATACGCTCCGTGATCGTCGACTTCGCCATCTACCGTGACGGGCGCCGGACCGAGGGGCCGGACGACCTCTCCGACGCGCTGGCCGAAGCCCGTGCCGAGGGTGACGCGTTCCTCTGGATCGGGCTGCACGAGCCGACGGAACGGGAGTTCGATCTCGTCACCGACGAGTTCGGGCTGCACCCGCTGGCCGTCGAGGACGCCCTGAAGGCGCACCAGCGTCCCAAGCTGGAGGTGTACGACGATTCACTGTTCGTGGTCCTCAAGCCGGTCGTGTACGAGCCGAAGAGCGACCGGGTCTCCACCGGCGAGGTCATGATCTTCATCGGCGACTCCTTCGTGGTCACCGTCAGGCACGGCGAGGGATCGCCCCTGGCGGCGGTACGGCGTCTCCTGGAGAGCGACCCCGAGCAGCTTCGGCACGGGCCCACGACGGTGCTCTACGCGATCGCCGACGCCGTCGTCGACCACTATCTGGACGTGGCGACCGAACTGGGGACGGACCTGGAGGAGCTGGAGACGGAGGTCTTCTCGCCGAATCTCGGCGGCTCGCGGACGACCGCCTCGCGGATCTACACCTTCAAGCGGCAGGTCCTGGAGTTCCGCAGGGCCACCGTCCCCCTGGCGCTCCCGCTGACCAGGCTCGCGGGCACGGGACCCTACGGGGCGGCCGTGCCCTTCGTGAACGAGCGGGCACAGCCCTTCTTCCGCGACGTCAACGACCACCTGATGCGCGTGAACGAATCCGTCGAGAGTCTGGACCGGCTCGTCTCGGACATCCTCTCGGCGCACCTGGCGCAGATGAGCGTGCGGCAGAACGACGACATGCGGAAGATCTCCGCGTTCGCGGCCATGGCCGCGGTCCCCACCCTGATCGCGGGCATCTACGGCATGAACTTCGACCACATGCCCGAGCTGCACTGGGTGTGGGCGTATCCGGCGGTGATCCTGCTGATGGTGGGGTTGGAGGTCGGCCTGTACGGCAAGTTCAAGCAGCGGGGCTGGCTGTGAACCGGCCTCTTCGGAGGGACCGTCGCTGATCCGGTGCGGTAGTGGGGGGGGGCGCGCCCGGGGGCGCCCCCCACCCCCCCAGCCGGGGGGCGCGGCGGGGGGCCCCCCCCCCCGCCCGGCGCCCCGGGGCGCCGAGGGTGTGCAAACCCGCCCCGCCCCCGACCACCGCCGAAG